>NZ_JAQGJV010000099.1 GCF_028290435.1 Devosia sp.
TGATGACCCTGGTGCTCAATATTGTCGCGCTCTACATCGTCCGCCGCTTCCGGGAGCAGTACGAATAATCATGGCCAATACAACAGCTTCCGCGATCTCGACTGGCCTACAGGCCTCGCGCGACCGCACCAAACTGATCCGTGACGGCCTGCGCAAGCGGCACACGACCGAGGCCATCTTCAAGTGGTCGGGCCTGGGGGCTATTGTCCTGGCCCTTGGCTTCGTGGCGATCCTGTTTGCCGACGTGCTGGTCAAAGGCATTCCGGCCTTCACGCAGGCCAATCTGCATCTGACGGTTACTTACGATCCAGCGATCATCAAGATCGAGCCGGCCCCGGTTCGTGTCGCGGGCCAGTCGGACGCCGACTTCAATCGGGCGAACCTGGATTGGCAGCGCAAGGTCGCGCTGCTGAACTGGAACAAGGTTGTCGAGGCCTCGCTGCGCGCCGAAGCTCCGGCGGGCTACGAGATCGGCAGCAAGGACCTGCTGGCCATCGCCGAAACCGATAGCCGCCACACAATCCGCGAACGCTTTGTCGCCGACCCCTCGCTGCTGGGCAAGACGACCGAGATCGACGTGCTGGCCTCGGCCAATGCGGCCAACTGGATCAAGGGCAATATCTCCCGCGATGCAACCGACGCGCAGCAGCAGCTGGCACCGGCGGCGCGTGTGCTGATCGATCAGTTCGTCGACAACGGGACGATCTCCAACGGCTTCGCCTGGAGTATCTTCACCAATGTCGATAGCCGCGCTGCTCCGGCCTCTGCCGGTCTGCTCGGCGCCTTCATGGGCTCGCTGTTCATGATGCTGATCGTCATTATCCTCGCGGTGCCGATCGGGGTGGCCAGCGCCATCTATCTCGAAGAATTCGCGCCAAAATCGCGTTGGACCGATCTGATCGAGGTCAACATCAACAATCTGGCGGCCGTGCCCTCCATCGTCTTCGGTCTGCTCGGGGCGGCGCTGTTCATCAACACCTTCCATCTGCCGCTCTCGGCCCCGCTTGCCGGTGGCCTGGTGCTGACGCTGATGACGCTGCCCACCATCATCATCGCCACCCGTGGCGCCTTGCAGGGCGTGTCCCCGTCGCTGCGCCAGGCGGCGCTCGGCATGGGCGCCTCCAAGACGCAGATGGTGTTTCACCATGTGCTGCCGGTGACCTTCCCCTCGATCCTGACCGCCACCATCATCGGCGTGGCCCAGGCGCTGGGCGAAACCGCGCCGCTGCTGCTGATCGGCATGAACGCCTTCGTGGCCTCGGTACCGGCAACCCCGCTCGATCAGGCGACAGCGCTGCCGGTGCAGATTTTCCTCTGGCAGGGCAATGAAAACCGCAACTTCTTCGAGTCGCGCACCTCGGCCGCTATCATGGTGCTGCTGGCCTTCATGATCCTGCTCAACGCCGTCGCGATCTTCCTGCGCACTCGACTGGAGCGCCGAGCATGACGCAAAACAATTCCGGAGACACTCAAATGGACATGCTGGCTGGCAAGGTTAAGATGACGCATACATCAGTGAATAGTGCCATGAACCCGACAGATATGCTTGAACGCCCGATCCGCCTGCATGCCAAGGACGTCACCGTCCATTATGGCGCCAAGCAAGCCCTGTTCGGCATTTCCATCGATATTCCCGACCGCGCCGTGACCTCGTTCATCGGACCCTCGGGCTGCGGCAAGTCGACCTTCCTGCGCTGCATCAACCGCATGAACGACACTATCGAAGGCGCCAAGGTCGGCGGGCTGATCGAGTTGGACGGCGAGGACATTTACGATCAGTCCCTCGACGTGGTGGAACTGCGCGCCCGCATCGGCATGGTGTTCCAGAAGCCAAACCCATTCCCCAAGTCGATCTATGAGAATGTCGCCTACGGCCCCAAGATCCATGGCCTGGCCCGCACCAAGACCGATCTCGACGAGATCGTGATTTCCTCCCTGCGCAAGGCCGGCCTGTTCGAAGAGGTCAAGGACCGCCTGAACGAGCCCGGCACCGGCCTGTCCGGTGGCCAGCAGCAGCGTCTTTGCATTGCCCGCGCCATCGCGGTCGGTCCCGAAGTCATCCTGATGGACGAGCCCTGCTCGGCGCTCGATCCGATCGCCACCGCCATCATCGAAGAGCTGATCGACGAATTGCGCGAGAACTACACCATCGTCATCGTGACCCACTCGATGCAGCAGGCTGCACGCGTGAGCCAGAAGACGGCGTTCTTCCATCTGGGCAAGCTGATCGAGGAGGGTGTCACCGAAGACATCTTCACCAACCCGATCAACAAGCAGACGCAAGACTACATTATGGGCCGCATCGGCTAGGAGCATCGATCTTCAGGCTATGCCGGCCATTTTCGACTCGGCCTGACCAGAAGCTCGACGCTCCTAGTGCCCTCCACAACATTAGAGGATTACGACATGGCCACCACGTCCCCAGAACATATCGTCAGCTCCTACACTGACGAATTGACCACGCTTGCCCAGCTGATCGCCGAAATGGGCGGTCAGGTTGAAGTCGCCATCGAGAACGGCACCAAGGCGCTGCTCAAGCTCGACCGCGAGCTGGCCGATGTCACCATCATCGCCGATCAGCGTATCGACGACATGCAGCGCCGCATCGACGACATGGCAGTGTCGATGATTGCGCGCCGCCAGCCGATGGCCAGCGATCTGCGCGCCATCATTACCTCGATCCACGTCGCCTCCGATCTGGAGCGCGTCGGCGACATGGCCAAGCAACTGGCCCGCCGTTCGCTCAAGCTCGAAGGTCTCAGCCTGCAGCCCACTTTCTACAATGGCGTGCGCAACATGACCAATCTGGTGCTGCGCCAGATCAAGGACGCGCTGGATGCCTATGCCAGCCGCGATGCCGAAGCCGCCATTGAAGTGTGCAATCGCGACGACGAGGTCGATGCCATGCATACCTCGCTGTTCCGCGAGCTGCTGACCTATATGATGGAAGACCCGCGCAACATCACGCAGTGCACGCATCTGCTGTTCTGCGCCAAGAATTTGGAGCGCATTGGCGACCACGCGACCAATATCGCCGAACGCGCCTATTACCTGCAGACCGGCAAGCAATTGACGGCCGACGTGCAGGAACTTCAGCGGACCCAGATCAAGGCGTAGCCGGCTGCGGCCGAGCGACCTTGGGAGCACAATAATGCCCGCAACGATACTTGTCGTCGAGGACGAGGAAGATATCTCGATCCTCCTGCGCTACAATCTTGAAGCCGAGGGCTTCCGCGTCCTGACCGCCGAAACCGGCGATCAGGCACAGGAACGCATCCAGGACAAATTGCCGGACTTGATCCTGCTCGACTGGATGCTGCCCGAAGTCTCCGGCATCGAGCTGTGCCGGCGTCTGCGTGCCCGCGAGGAAACTGCCCGCGTACCGATCATCATGATCACCGCCCGCGGTGAGGAAGAAGAGCGCGTGCGCGGCCTCGCCACTGGGGCCGACGACTATGTGGTCAAGCCGTTCTCGGTGCCTGAGCTCCTGGCGCGCATCCACGCGCTGCTGCGCCGGGCCAATCCGAACCTGGTGACCGCCGCCCTCAAGGTCGGCGATCTGGAACTGGACCGCACCACCCATCGCGTGCGCCGCGCTACCCGCGACGTGCATCTAGGGCCGACAGAGTACCGCCTGCTCGAATATCTGATGCGCCATCCGGGCCGGGTCTATTCGCGCGAGCAATTGCTCGACGGCGTCTGGGGCAATGACGTTTACGTCGACGAGCGCACCGTGGACGTCCATATCGGCCGTCTCCGCCGCGCCATCAATCGCGGCCGCGAAAGCGATCCCATCCGCACGGTGCGCGGCGCCGGTTATGCGTTTGACGAGCGGTTCGCGCAGGTAGCTTAAGGGGGATTGCGCTCGCCCTACGTCACCCGCTCCAGATAGCGCTGCTTGCTCGGCTGCAAGTGGTCGACGCAGAGTTGGGCCAGAACCCAGTTATCGTGGCCCTGCAGCATGTCGATCATCATGCGATGATGCTGGTGGGCGATGCGCAGGGATTCCTTGTCGCCCATAGTGTTAGCGCGCACCGGCAGGCTGAGCCGCATATAGAGCTCGATCGATTGCACCAGATGCGCGTTGCCGCAGGCGCCGAACAGGGTCAGGTGGAAACGGTCATTCGCCTCGTGGACACCGCGCAGAAAGCCGGCTTCCATATGCAGGCCATGCTCTTGGTGGATGGCCTCGAGCTCGGCGATCAACGCGGGGGGGGCCGGCAGCGGAATCCACAGCGCGGCCTGCCGTTGCAGCAGTTCGCGCACGTCGTAGATTTCCTGAATCTGTTTGGGCGTCAGCGAACGTACGGTGGCACCGCGATTGCGTTCGCGCACCACGATACCCATGGCTTCAAGCTGCACCAGAGCCTGGCGCGCGAAGTGGCGCGTCACGGCGAAGCGGGCGAGCAGGGTGTCCTCGGTCAGCCGCGTGCCCGGGGCGAGACGGCCGAAGATGATGTCCTCTTCCAGCGCCCGGGCGATGCTGAGATCGTCGTGCTCGATAGAGATTTGTTCGGTTTGGGTCGCTGCAGCCAAGGTCATCTCCACGTAACGATGCTCATCCTACAGCGATTTTTGCTGCCGGTCGAATTGGTCGGGCAAAACCCGCCCAGGGGGCCTGCGCACGGCTTGCCCTGCGGCGGCTGCTGGCCGATACCGAACCATCGGCCGCCGCTCGGGCACATCTGGAGATCACGCATGGCAATCCTCAATGAACAGGCCAAGGGCGTCTATGTCATCGCGGTGACCCCGTTCGAGGACGATGGCGCGCTCGACCTTGCGAGCGTGGATTCCATGGTGGATTTCTACCAAAGCGCCGGGGTGAGCGGTATCACCGTACTCGGGCAATTGGGTGAGGCGCCCAAGCTGACGTCGGCGGAGTCGGCGCTGGTGGTGGAGCGGGTGCTCAAGCGGCTCGATGGCCGCCTGCCGGTCGTGGTCGGCGTCTCGGCCCCCGGCCTCGCGCCAATGACAGAGCTGGCACGGACGGTGATGGACCAGGGCGCGGCGGGCGTCATGGTAGCGCCGCCATGGACCACAAAGACAGACGATCAGAGTTTTGCCTTCTACCAGTCGGTCGGCGAGGCGTTGGGCGATATCCCGTTCGTCTTGCAGGATTATCCGCTGACCACAAATGTTACCATCGCTCCCAAAGTAATCGACCGGATCATTCGCGAAGTGCCCAATTGCGTGATGCTCAAGCATGAGGACTGGCCGGGGCTGGCCAAGATCACTGCTCTCCGCGCTGCCAGCGACAGGGGCGAAACGCGGCGGATCTCCATCCTTTGCGGCAATGGCGGGCTATTCCTGCCCGAGGAAATGAGCCGGGGCGCCGATGGGGCGATGACTGGATTCTGCTATCCGGAGATGATGGTGGGCGTGGTGGAGCAATTCGCCAAGGGCAATGTCGAGCGGGCGCATGATATCTTCGACGCCTACCTGCCGTTGGCACGCTACGAGCAGCAGCAGGGCATCGGGCTGGCGGCGCGCAAATACGTGCTGGCCAAGCGCGGCGTCATCAAATCGGGGGCGCTGCGCAAGCCGCGGCCGGTGATGTCGGCGCTGGATGTGGCGGACGTGGAATTGCTGTTGGCGCGACAGGCGCGGCGGCTTGCGGAGATTGGTGCGTGATGGCCAAGAGCTACGACTTCATCATCGCCGGTGGCGGTTCGGCGGCATCGGTCGCGGCGATGCGGCTGGTGCGCGAGTTCGGCTTTTCGGTGCTGATCCTCGAGCGCGGCCCGCGCGAGACGACCAAGCTGATGGCCTATCCCGCCGGCTACATGAAGTACCTGGCGCGCGAGGATTTCCTCGAAATGCACCACACCGTGCCGCAGCCGCAACTAGGCGGGCGCGGGCCGATCGTGCCGGTGGCCAAAGCCTTGGGCGGCGGCAGTGCGGTCAATGCGATGGTCTACATGCGTGGCCAGCGCGAGGATTATGACGGCTGGGCCGCCCATTTGGGCAACGAAACCGAATGGTCCTACGCGGACATGCTGCCGCACTTCAAAAGCATCGAGGCCAATAGCCGTTTCAACAATGAATTCCACGGCATAGGCGGCAATCTACGGGTCTCGGAACCCGGCCATATCAGCGATACCACGCAGGATTTCCTTCTTGCCGCGCAGGGCTTGGGCCACGCCTACAACCCCGATTTCAACGGCGCGCGGCAGAACGGCGTCGGAATCATGCAGCACACCTACGGGCAATGGGGCCGCTACAAGGAGCGCTCGGATGCCAAGAAGGCGTTCCTAGATCCGCTGGCTGATGATGGCCGGCTGAGCATCATCACCGGCGCGCGGGTGGACAGGATCGTTATCGAGAATGGGCGTGCCGTGGGGGTAAGCTACACCAAGGACGGCGTGAGCCAGACCGTTCATGCCGATCGCGAAGTTCTGGTGGGGGCGGGGACCTATAACAGCGCCAAGCTGCTGATGCTGTCGGGCTTGGGGCCTGCCGATCACCTGCGCGAGCATGGGGTGGATGTGGTGGCCGATATCGCCGGAGTGGGCGCCAATCTGCAGGATCATCACGAAGTTCCGGTGATCGCCACCACCAAGGCCAAATCCGGATATTTCGGCGAGGACAAGGGCTGGCCGATGGTTCGCAACGGCCTGCAGTACCTGTTGTTCAATTCGGGGCCGGTGACCACGACAGGTATCGAGGCCTGCCTGTTTTACGATCCCGATGGCGGTGAGCGGCCGACAATCCAGCTGTATTGCGCGCCCATCGTCTATCTCGACCGCGACGTGTCGTCGGCCAAGCCGACCTATGGGGTGACGTTCACGTCCTGCCTATTGCGGCCCAAAGCGCGCGGCAGCGTCAAACTGCGGTCGGCCAATCCCGATGACCAGCCACTGGTGGATTGCAACTTCTTTGGCCATCCGGACGATCTGCGGCTGACTTTGGCGTCGCTGAAAGTGGCGCGGCAATTGCTGGAGACGGAGCCATTCAAATCCAAGATCGCCGAGGAACTTTTGCCGGGCAGGGCCGTGCAGGACGAAGAGAGCCTGACCAAGTTCGCTGGCCAGACCGTCAAGACCAATTACCATCCGTCGGGCTCATTGCGGATGGGGCCTGACAGTGATCCGATGGCCGTGGTCGATCAGCGGCTGCGTGTGCGCGGGGTCGAAGGACTGCGGGTGATCGACTGCTCGATCATCCCGTTCATCCCCTCGGGCAATACCAATGCCCCCGCCATGGCGATCGGCTCCAAGGCCGCCGCAATGATTGCGGAGGACTACGCTTAGGCTGCGCCCTCATACACCCGCACCAGTCGACCATCGGGGCGGCTGACCAGTTGCCCGCCGGGCGCCGTCGCCAGCCGCGTGGCCAGCGCCACCATATCCGGATTGGTCGCCAGCTTGCCGTCGCCGGCATCCTCGGTGGAGAGCACCGAGGCCTTGAGCAGGCGCGAATAGGGGTGTTCGGGGTTTTCCAGCACTGTGCGCGCATCGCCCATTTCGACGATCCGGCCGCGCTGCATGATGATGAGCCGGTTGGAGATGTAGTAGGCAGTCGCGAGATCGTGGGTAATGTAGATCACCGACACCCCGAAATCATCGCGTAAAGCCTTGAGCAGGTTGACGATGGACATGCGCAGCGAGGCGTCGACCATCGACACCGGCTCGTCGGCGATCAGTAGCGGCGGATTGGGGATCAGCGCCCGGGCGATCGCCGCGCGCTGCAATTGCCCGCCGCTCATTTCGTGCGGATAGCGGCCCTTCACTTCGGCCAGGCTCAGGCCGACCTTTTGCAAGGCTCCATCCATTGCCGCGTCGACGGCAGTCCGATCCTTCAGGCCTAAAAACGTCCGCGCAGTGGATTCCAGATAGCGGTCGATCTGCTTGAGCGGGTTGAAGGCCTCGAACGGATTCTGGAACACTGGTTGGACGGCCGACATGAACGCCATGCGTTCAGCCTTGGTGGCGCCGCCCACAGGCTTGCCGCGAAAGGTAATGGAGCCGGTCGTCGGCGTTTCCAGCCCCAGGATCATGCGGGCCAGCGTCGTCTTACCCGATCCGCTTTCGCCGATGATGGTGAAAATCTCTGGCTTTTCAGCGGCCAGCGAAAAGCTGGCGTCCTGAACGGCAGCCGTGGTCTTGCGCGACAATACCCCGCCCATGGCGAAGGTCTTGGAGACGTTGTCGACGTTGAGCAACGTGGTCATGCTGGCACTCCATGGGCGGCGTGCGGCGCGACCAGCGGCTTGACGTCCTGCCAGCGCCAGCAGGCGGTGCGATGATCGGGCGCCACGGTTTCGAGCGGCGGCACGTCGGTCTTGCATTTGTCGATTGCGAGCGGGCAGCGTGGATGAAAGCGGCAGCCACTGGGTGGGGAGGCCAGGCTCGGCGGGCGGCCCTCAAGGGCGGGGCGCTGCGTAGTGTCTCCGATGCGGGGCAGGCTGGCCACGAGGTGGGCGGTGTAGGGGTGCTTGGGCGCGAAGAACATCTGCCGCGTGGGGCCTTCTTCGACTAGGCGGCCGGCATAGATGATGCCGACGCGGTCGGCCATGTTGGCGTGCACGCTCATGTCGTGGGTGACGAACACGACGGAGGAGCCCATTTCCTGCTGCACGTCGCGGATCAGCGACAGCACCTCCTTTTGCACCACCACGTCGAGCGCAGTGGTCGGCTCGTCGGCGATGATGAATTCGGGGCGGCAGACGGTCGCTAGCCCGATGGTGACGCGCTGGCGCATGCCGCCGCTCAGTTCATGCGGATAGGCCCGCAAGACGTCGGCGGGCAGCTTGAGCTTTTCGAGATGAGAAACCACGCGGTCCTCGAACGCCTTCCCCCTCAACCCGAGCGGTCGTGCAGCAAAGTCCTCGAAGGTGCGTCCGATGCGCCGCACCGGATTGAGCACGCTCATCGAGCCCTGCATGATGTAGCTCAGATGCCGCCAGCGGATCGCCTCGATCTGCGCGTCGGTGGCGTTGGCGACGTCGACTGGACCGCTGGCGAAGTCGTATTTCACCGAGCCGGCGACGACTCGGAAGGGTGGCCGAAGGGCCGCCGCCAGCACCTTGATGAATGAGGTTTTGCCAGAAGAGCTTTCTCCGGCAATGCCGTAGATCTCGTTGCGGCGCACCGTCATGGTGATGTCGTCGACGGCGCGCACTTCGCGGTCCACGCCGAAATAGCTCATCTGGTAATAGGCCTTGAGGCCCTCCACCGTCAGGATATCGCGGGGTTTGTTGTCCTGGGCCAAGGTCATGCTCCCATGCGGCGCAGGCGGCTGCGCGGGTCGATATATTCGTTGAGCGACACGGCCAGCAGGAACAGCCCGATGAACAGCAACACGACGATGATCACCGGGATCAGGATCCACCACCACACGCCCACCACCATGGCTGAGTGATTGTTGGCCCAGTAGAGCGTGGTGCCGACAGTGGGGATATTGATATTGGTGAAGCCGAGCACGGCGAGCGTTACTTCCAGCCCGATCGACCAGATCATGTTGGCCATGGTGGTGGCGAAGATAATCGGCATCACATAGGGCAGGTGTTCCTGCAGCATAATCTTGACCGGCGACATGCCAGCGAACACCGCTTGCCGGGTGAATTCGCGATGGCGCAGTCCCAGAGTCACCGAACGGATCAAGCGGGCGTCATAGGGCCAGCCGAAGCAGGCCATCACGAGCGCCAGCGTGAAGCCGTTCAGATTGCTGCGCATGACGAAGTAGAACAGGATCAGGATTGGGAAGATCGGGATGGCGACGAAGATGTCGTTGATGAACATCAGCACGCGGTCGACCCAGCCGCCCAGATAGCCTGCCGCCAGGCCCACGCCGATCGAGAGGATGCGCGAGAGCAGCGCCACGGTCAGCCCGAAAGTCAGGGTGTTGCGGAAGGCGAAGCTGAGTTGCCAGAACATGTCCTGGCCGCGCGAATTGCTGCCGAACCAGTATTGGGCGCCGGGCGGCTGGTCGGGAATGGCGAGATAAACCTGGGTCGGATCGACCGGCGAGAAGAAGCTCAGGCAGGCGAAGGTGACGATCAGCGCGACCAGGATGGCGCCGATGGTGAATTCGATATTGTAGCGGACGAGGTCGCGCAGGACTGCAAACATGGATTTACTCCGCCCGAACGCGCGGGTCGATCAGGGGGTGCACCAGATCGATGATGAAGATGGCACTGGCGACGGCGATCACGGCGATGCAGGACACCGCCAGCGTGGTGGCGGAGTCGCCGGCATTGACCGCAGTGACCAACAGGCTGCCGAGCCCCGGATAGCCGAACACCTGTTCGGTGATGATGGTGCCCGAAAAGATGCCGCCCAGCGTCATGGCCAGCGAGGTCAATTGCGGCACCATTGCGTTGCGGATGACGTAGCTGAAGACGATGCGATTGCGCCTGACGCCACCGAGTTCGGCAAAGGTCACGTAGTCTTCGGTGACGATATTGGACACGAGGGCTCGCATGCCCAAAAACCAGGTGCCGATGCCCACGATGACGAGCGAAGCGGCGGGCAGGATCGAATAGTGCAGCACCGACAGAATGAATTCAGGCGTCCAGGCGGGGCGCACATTCATGGCAAAGCCGCCGCTGATCGGCAGTACCGGCCAGAAGAAGCCGAAGATGATGACCAGCAGGAATGCCACGATGTAGTAGGGGATCGGCTGCACGGCGATGGCCAGAATACCCAGCGTCTTGAGGATCTTGGAATTCTGGTAATAGCCAGCGAGGCCCCCGGTGACATTGCCTATCAGCCAGGTCAGGACCGTTGAGACCATCAGCAGGCCGAAAGTCCAGGGCATGGCAAGCATGACCAGTTCCATGGCGGGACGGGGAAAGGCCATCAGCGAGGGGCCAAAATCGAACGCCAGCAGGCGGCGCAGGAAATTGAAATATTGTTCATGCAGCGGCACGTTGAGGCCGAACAATTCGGTCAGCGTATCGCGCAGCGACTTGATGGCCTCGGGGCTGTAGCTGGATTGTCCGCTCACCCGCCCGATGATGGATTCGACCGGGCTGATGGGGGACAGATGCGATACCACGAAGGCGATCGAGCATCCGGCAAAGATAACGGCAAGCAGTTGGATGAATCGCTTGAGGGCGAAAAGAAGATAGGCCTTCATCGTCGGCAAGGTCCTCTGGTCAGGCGCCCGGCAAAGCCGAGCGCCTGGGGCGTGGGAGGGCGGTTAGGTCCTTGGTGCGTCGCGTTTCCGAGGCGGAAGACCGCGACGCACAGTTCCTAAAGGCTCTATGCGCCGGTCGGCTTCAACTGGGTCAGGATGAACTTGGAGTTCGACCAGTTGTTGACGATGTTGGCGTAAGGATTGGACTCGGCGGCCGGGAAGCCCGTCCAGTAACGGGTGCTGTAGGCCGAGAACACGTTGAACGACATGATCGGGATCACCGGCATTTCGTCGATCATCAGCTTGATGAACTCGTTGCCGAGCGCCACGTTGGCGTCGTGATCGGTGAACTCGGTGACGCGCATCTTTTCGATGATCGGGTCGAGGCCCGGATTGGTCCAACGCTGCCAGTTGCGCTGCGTCTGACGTTCGCCAGGCTTGGCGACATAGGACGAGTGCCAGCTGTCGAGGAAGAACGAGAGGTCGGGATTGCCACCCCAGGTCTCGATCGACCAGCCCATGGCGACTTCATAGTCACCCAAGGGAAGCTCGTTACCGAAGATGTTCGGTACGGTTTCCGCCGTCGCCTGCACGCCGGCCTGCGACCATTGCTGGGCGATGTCGGTGCCGAGACGATTGATCACCCCATCGGGGAAGGTCTTGACGGTGAACTTGAACGGCGTGCCGTCCGCGAGCATCCACTGATCGCCCTGCTTGGTGAGGCCAGCGGCCTCAAGCAGTTCGCCCGCAGCCGCCAGATCCTTTTTCCACCAGCCGAAGCCGAAGGACTTGTGGATAGCCTTTTCGTCGGTCGGCACGGCGTCGCCAAACTGCGGACGAACCATTTCGGCGATGCGGTTGCCGACGGTGGCGTCGTATGGCTTGATCTTCTGCTTGCCGGTGTCGAGTTCGTAGGCCACCAGATAGTCCTGCAGGGGGCCGTGGTAGTCGTCGGTGTGGGTGCCGGTCGGCGGCATGGCGATGGCCGACAGGGTCGCCGCGCCGCGATAGGACGCCATCGACATTTCCATCGGATCGAGCATCAGGGTCAGTGCCCAGCGGACGCGCTTGTCCTGGAACATCGGGTTCTGATTGTTGAAGATCGCCATTGGCAGGGTCGGATCGGGATGCGCATAGGGGAAGCCCGGGAACCAGCCGCGGGCAGTGGAATCCTGCTTGGCCAGCGAGAACATGCCTTCCGGCGACAGATCGTGGATCATGTCCAGATCGCCGTTGACCATCTCGATCAGGCGCTTGTCGTTGTTCGGGATCGAGCGATAGATGACGTATTTCGGCCCGGGTTCACCCCATTCGGCCATCGCGGTCTTGTCCCAATCCGCGCGCTTTTCCCAGATATACCAGGCGCCGTTCGGATCGAACGAGTTGAGCGTATAAGGGCCAAGGCCCACCGGCGGGTTGAAGTCGTACGCCTTGACGTCGGCCTGCTTCTCGAAGATGTGCTTGGGCATGATCCACGCGCCGTTCCAGCGAACGGTGAACAGAGCATGGAAGCGGGCATTGGCCTTCTTCAGCTTGAAGACGACGGTGTAATCGTCCGGTGTCTCGACGGTGTCGATGGCGTCGGCGAAAGGCGCGCTCCAGGTCATGCCCGGATTGGCAATCTGGGTTTCCACCGTGTACTTGACGTCGGCGGCGGTGAATTCGACGCCGTCGCTCCACAGCACACCCTTGCGTAGCTTGGCAGTCATCTCGGTGAATTCGGCGTTGTACTGCCACGGCTCGCTGGCCAGCTCGTTGTACATCGAGCCCTTGAGGCCGTTGTCCGGATCGATGAACCACAGGGTGTCGAGCACCAGCTGATGCGTGCCGTTGGAATTGGACACGCCGTTGCCCGCAACCCACAGGTTGAAGTTGCTCGGATTGACCGAGGGGTTTTCCGGATTGTTGATGATCAGCGTTTCGTTGCGCGGAAAATCGGTCAGCGACGGCGCCGCTGCCTCGTCCTGCCCGTAGGCCAGGCCTTTTGCCGCAAGCATAAGCGCACCGACGGCGGTGCCCACCATGAAGCCACGTCTATCCATCTCATCCTCCCTGGGCGGAGCGCCATTCGGCTTCTCCGGTCGAAAGTGCCCTCCAGCACTGTGGGGTCATGCTAGCGCATAAGGCGAGTAAGTCAACGTGTTATGTGATATGAACCCGAAACCATGATGAACAATACGAATGGGCGCACCTTTGCCGGTGCGCCCATTGTCAGGTCGGTGAATGCTCCGTTGCGTCAGACTTTTACGCGGAGCATCTGGTAGGAGTAGGGGGGCAGGCTGACCGTGAGGGTGCCATTATCGATGGTGGCGCCGCTGCCTTTGCGGGGAGCGACGGCGTTCTCGTCGCGGGCGACGTTGACGGCTTCGAGGTTGTTGTGGGTCATGATCTGGTGATCGATGACCGCGCCGGCGGTGAAGCCTTGCAGGCTGACATCGACCGAGATCGTTTCGCTGGCGTGGCGGTTGACGAGGAAGAAGGCGAGGGTGCCGTCTTCTTCGTTGTGCACGCCGGACACGTCGACATAGGGCGTGTTGTCGGCATGAGTGCTGTCATAGCCGGGCGAATTGACCAGCAGATTCAGCGCCGTACCGCGACCGAAGATCGAGGCGAAGTAGTATGGGTAGTAGATGGTCTGCGCCCAGGCCGGGCCGCCCTTTTCCGTCATGATCGGGGCGATGACGTTCACCAACTGGGCGATGCAGGCAATCTTCACCACGTCCGAACGGCGGATGAAGGTGTTGAGGATCAGGCCGACCATCAACACGTCTTCGAAATTGTAGATGTCTTCGAGCAGGCCCGGCGCATGCGGCCAGCCGCTGTTGCCGTCGAGGATTTCGCGATCCTGCTTGTTGGAATGATACCAGACATTCCACTCGTCGAACGAGATGAAGACCTCGCGCTTGCTCTTTCGCTTGGCCTTGACCTGCAGGATCGTGGAGGCGACCGTCTGGATGTAAGTATCCAGTTTATGGTTCAATGCCAGATAGTTAGCGGTGTTCTTGTCGCGGTTGGCAAAGTACATGTGCAGCGAAATATGATCGACGTGATCATAGGTGTGTTCGAGCACGATGCGCTCCCAATCGGGATAGCTGACCATGTCGGAGTTGGATGAGCCGCAGACGATCAGTTCGAGCTTGCTATCGAACATGCGCATGGCGCGCGCGGTGTTGGCGGCCAGCTTGCCGTATTCGGCGGCATCCTTGTGGCCGACCTGCCAGGGGCCGTCCATCTCGTTGCCGAGGCACCACATCTTGACGTTCCACGGCTCCTTGCGGCCGTTCTTGATGCGCAGATCGCTCCAATAGCTGCCGCCGGGGTGGTTCACATATTCAAGGAAGCTGCGGGCTTCATCGACGCCGCGCGAGCCAAGGTTGACTGCAAGCATCATTTCGGTGCCGACGGTTTCGCACCAATCGGCAAACTCGTGCACGCCCACGGCGTTGCTGTCAGAGGTGTGCCAGGCGAGGTCCAGCCGCGTGGGGCGCTGATCGCGCGGCCCGATGCCGTCTTCCCAGTTATAGGCGGAAACAAAGTTACCCCCGGGGTAGCGGACCACCGGCACGTTGAGATCCTTGACCAGCTTGGCCACGTCGCCTCGCATGCCATTGGCATCGGCGGTCGGGTGATCGGGTTCATAAATGCCAGTATAGATGGCGCGACCGAGGTGCTCGAGGAAGGCCCCATAGACACGATCGTCGATTTTGGAGATCGTGTAATCCCGATGCGCCGTTACCGTCGCCTTCATCTTATCCTCCCAGTAGTCCCGTTTATCTGATTTATATCAGTTGTGCCGTTTGTACGTGACGGAACGGGGACGCGCAAGCGTCTGCGCGGGAGAAATTATCGACGATGGTTCAGCGTTCGGTTTGCAGGCGCAGGACGATGTCCTGATCGTAATTGCCAAAGCCCTTGCCGAAAATATTGATGCCGCCCGGGTGTTTAGCATCGGCCTTGACGGCAATGCGCAGACGGATCGAGTGGTGGTTTTCCAGGTCAAGGTCGACCAGCGAGATCGGGGAAATCTTCATCCCATCGACAAAGCTGCCGTCATGGGTGACGCGCCAGGACTTGAGCTTGCCGTACTGGCTGCCCTTCAATTTCCACCAATCGGGTGTGTAAACGCCGCGTTTGTCCCCGAAATCACCCGGCGACATCCAGGTGCCGATTTCGGTGCCATTGACTGAGAGTGTAATGTCCGAGGGCCAGTCGGCGGAGGTGCCGGGCACTTCGGAGGACAGTTCCATCGAGAATTCCATGGACTCGATTTTGTTTTGCGCCAGCTTGGCATTATTGGGGAACTGGTATTCCACGTATCCCCGCGTAAACCAGATCAGACCGGTCTTCATCCGCTCGGGATCGAGGAAGGTATCGGGCACGTCGAGCAGCCCGATAATGCCCTCGCTGGAGCACAGGCCGCAGGGTGCCGAGACTTCGCAACTGGTGTAAAGCCCAAGCGGCATCGAGACTTCGATGCCGTTGGAGCGCTGCTGGGAGATGTCCTCCTTAAACATTACCAGCACCTCGTCGAAGGTGGAATGGCAGATTTTCTGATTGCCCTTGCGGGCCTTCTGCGTCTCGGTGCGGATCAGGCCGGCCTCTTCCAGAATCTGGATATTGGTGGAGACCGTCGACTGCGGCAGCTCCAGTTTCTCGGCGATGTCATTGCCATTCATCGGCCCATGGACGTGTAGCAGCTTCAAGATCCGGATGCGGATCGTCGAGGCCAGACCCCGGAGAACCTCGAAATCCTCTTCGGGGTCGACGACGAGAAAATTGCGGCTCATGGGGATGACTTCACATATGACGAGTTGATACCAATTCTGTATCAGAATTTGTGATTGAATCAACGCCGTCCAGCACGCAGGCAGCCAGCATGCTGGATTTCTTGATTCACGATATTTAGGGCGAAATCAGCTCCAAAGTCTGTTCATCGAACAGGGGTGCGTCCTGGCCGGCGATGACGAACAGAATCTTATGCGCGTTATCATGCGCCTCGAAATACTGGATACCGTCGGGCCAATCGCCGAGGTCACCGCATGGCGGTTCGGGAACTTCGTCGGGGGAAGCCGACTTTTCCAGTTCGGCGGCATATTCGGCATTTGGGACGAAGCTATATCGGCGGGTGCCGGCGGGTAAGGGGCCGAAATCGGCGTCTTCGGCGACGCAACGGGCGGCGGTCGCAGGATCGGTGTGCTCGGCGTAGATGCGGTTCAGGCCCGCTTCTTCGGTTTCGCCGTCTTTGAGATCGAAAATCTGGATCACCGGTTCGGCGTCGCCGCCGTCGGAGTACTTTTGCACCACGGTGTTGCCTTCGAAGTGCAGGTCGATCTTGCGGTCGCCGAAATCGCAGCGTTCAACCCAGGCGGCGAGGCCGACTTTGGCGTCGGAAAGCTTTTCCCAGGCGCAACCGTCATCGGCGGGGCGCGGGGGTTGGCCGGTCTGGGCGGAGGCGGGGGCGCTGAGCAGGACGGTCAGCGCCAGCAGCGCGAAGGCGGGGAGGGTGGATTTGGTCATGGTGGGTTCCAGCGATGTTGGGGAGCGCCTATTGGCGGGTGTCGTTGAGGTCTTTGAGCTTATCGATTTCGGCGGTGTCGCCATCGAAAAAGCCGGTGGCGGCGTTCCATTGGTACAGCGCGGAATATTGATCGGCGTAGGGGGCCAAGCCGAGGGGTTGGGCGCAGCCGTCCTTGAGGGGGCGGCCGATGTCGTTGATGGTCACCTTGATATCGTCATAGGGGGCGGCGGCGAGCGGCTTCTGTGTCGTCAGGTCGAGGGTTTGCGTGCGCTCAAAGCCGCAAAGGAGGGTGCCGGTGCGGAAGAAGCCGCCGACGCTGCTGAACTTGCCGTTGCGCATGAACAGCACTGCGTCGGCGCTTTGGGTCTGGCCCTCGTTGGCATAATCGCTGCTCGTGACGATGGCTTGATCATGGGCGCCAATGCGGAAGGGCTGGCCGATGGTGACGGTGTCGCCCATGCTGACATCCATGACGTCGAGCAGTTTTGGGCTGGCATCGTCGCTGAAGGCGAGCAGCAGCACCGGATCATCCGGGTTGGTGCGCAGGCCGACGGCCGTCAGGATCAGCAGGCGGTTGGCGCCCTCGGATTGGATGGTTCGGGTCTCGAATGAGGCGAAGCTGACGGTGGTGTCGAAATGGGCGACGAAGGGCTTGCCCATGACGTGGGGGATGGGCTGGGTCGGGGCGGTGCCGGTCGCGATGGTCTCGTTGAGGCGGAGGTCGGGGACCAGTTGGCGTAACAAGTCGGAATAGCGAAGCTCGGGATGGCCCGGCACAACGGTGTTGATATCCGTATAGGTGAATGGCGGTGGCGCGGTCTCGGCGCCGAAGGCCGCAATGGTGCTGAGGGTCAGTGCGAGCAGGGTGGTCCAGGCGCGGCGGATGGGGAACATGAGGTTTCCGGGGATGGCGCATCGGCAGCGCTACAAGTTGATTGGCGAGCAATGCCCTTATGGATGTGAAGCCAGACTGAACGGCCCATTGGGGGGCGCGACAGCTTCGCCCCACTATAGGGACGGCGCCGCTCGAACACCTTGAGCCGGTGCAGGGGGCTTTCATGATTTTCCGTTCAGCGTGCATTCTGGCTTTTGCGAGTGTCGCAATTGCTGCCAATGGGGCGGAGTGCCGGCTCGACCAGGCGCACTATGTCGAGCCGGTATCGGGCGCGACCATGCAGTTTCATGCCAGGTCGCCAGATGACAGCCCGCTGAACGTGGCGATGTTTGACATCACTCTGCCCAATGTTGCCGGCTCATACCCTGGTGATATCACCTGGAATGCCGGCAATAATGCGCGGCCGGACCCCAGTATCGAGGGTCTGCCTGTGAGCACTGCCTACGCAATCGACAAGGGCAAGGTCGGTCTGGTCGACGACAGCGAGATGGCTGCGCCAGAAAGCATTCTTCTCGTCGATTTCGGCCGGGCGCTGCACGACCACGTGCCGTTTATCGAAGCCAATCCGGACAAGTGGTCCTTTGACGTCTTTACGCTGACCGGGTGCCCGTAAATGGAACTGAAATGGTTTTTGTTCGCCATCCTGATGGCCATGGACGGGTTGGTCATGGTGGCCGCGGTGACGAAATATATCGAGGTCAAGCGCGCCAGTATCTGGGCGGCGGTGCCGGGCAGGGTCACCGCATCGCGCTCGGAGGCGCGCACGGTCGACAAGAGCTCGGGGAGTGGCCGCGACCGGGTTGTGGACACCGAAATTCGCAATTTTGCGACGGTGGCCTATGAGTTTCATGCCGATGGCCGGAAGCAGACCGGCAATCGGATCAGCATTGCCCATGACGTGGGGAACTATCAGGTGGCCGAGAAGCTGGCGAAGTATCCCGTCGGCGCCAAGGTGACGGTGTTTTACGATCGCAACAAGCCCAACGACAACGTGCTTGAGCGCGAGATGTCGATGCGCGGGTTTGAGATCACGTTTCTGATCGGCGCGCTGGTTGCGGCGGTGGCCGTGCTGGCCATGCTGCTGACCGAGGATGTGGGGGCGATTGTCGCCCAGTATGTGCCGCAGAACGGGCGCACCTCGGGCGGGATTTTCGTGACGGTGATGGCCGGTTTCATGGCGCTGTTTGCCAACGCCATCTATCAGCGCGGGCAGGCGACGTTTACCTGGCCAAAGGTGGAGGGCGTGGTCGCAACGTCGGGGGTCGATAAGGTGCGCAGCTACTATCTGCGCGGCAACGGGATCACCTATTACTGGTATCTGTTCCGGTCGCGGACGGTCTACGACTACCGCGTCAACGGGGTTGAGTACAAAAGCGATCGCGCCAGCTATGGGGCGCAGACCTACGCCAGCTTTACGCTGCTGGCGAAGCGGGAGGCCGAGCGCTTCGTTCCCGGCGATAGCGTCGATGTCTACTACGATCCGAAATCGCCTGAGCGGGCAGTGCTGGTGCGCGGCGCGCCGGGGCAGTGGCTGGTCTGGGTGGTTGCAGTGGCGCTGTTTGCCCTGGCGGCGCGGCTGATCGGATTGATCTGAGTCGCGTCGCAAGGGCTGGGCGATTATTGGCCGGGAATGCGGCCGGCGAGCTGGCGTTCGACCATCCAGCCGGGATATTCCGGAGGCAGGGCGCTGACGGCGTCGAGACGCTTGAGCTCGTCCTCGGTCAGCTTGACCTCGGTGGCGGCCAGGTTGTCATCGAGCTGCTCGATGGTCTTGGCGCCGATGATGACCGACATGACGTGCTTCTGGTGCAGCACCCAGGCGAGGGCAATGCGGGCCACCGAAACGCCCTTGGCGTCGCCGATCTCGCGCATGACATCGACGGCGTTGAAGGCGCGGTCGCGGTTGACGGGCGGGAAATCGAAATTGGCGCGACGTGCGCCATCGGGACCGCTGCCGTCGCGGTTGTATTTGCCGCTGAGCAGGCCGCCGGCGAGAGGGCTCCACACCATGAGGCCGATTTTCTGGTCGTCGATCAGGGGCACGATATCGCGTTCGAGATCGCGGCCAGCAATGGTGTAATAGGCCTGCAGCGTTTCAAAGCGGGCCCAGCCGTGTTTGTCGGACAGGCCGAGCGCCTTCATGATGCGCCAGGCGGCCCAATTGGAGACGCCAACGTAACGCACATGGCCCTGGCGGACCAGGTCATCGAGCGCGCGGACGGTTTCCTCGACCGGGGTCAGGGCATCCTGCGAGTGGATCTGGTAGAGATCGATGTAATCGGTGTTGAGCCGCTTGAGGCTGGCCTTGACCGCATCCATGATGTGGCCGCGCGAGGAACCGCGATCGTTGGGGCCCTGGCCCATGGCGCCGGTCATCTTGGTGGCGAGCACGATATCGGTGCGCTTGCGGCCGGAGTTGACCATGGCCTTGCCGGTGATTTCTTCGGAGATGCCTTGGGAATAAACATCGGCGGTATCGATGAAATTGACGCCGGCATCGAGGGCGCGGGTCACGATGCCATCGGCGGTCTGCTGATCGAGCTGGCCGATATTGCTCCAGATGCCGCCGCCGGTGCCGCCAAAGGTCATCGTGCCAAGGCAGATTTCGGAAACGAGCAAGCCCGTCCCGCCTAAAGGTTTGTATCGCATTGCGAATTCCGATCTGAATGAGTCTCGCGCGCGGCTGGAGGAGCGGCGGGCGAGACTTATCTTAGCACCGAATTCGGCTGGGAGACTAGGCCGGGTGTTTCGGCCGGTTTCGATCAGGCGGCGTAGCGCGGAGCGGGGCGGTTGCCGACGAGGCCGGTGAGCAGGCTCGTGCGGGCTTCGATCAGGCGGGCGTAGTCACCGTCATTGTGCTGGGACGGGATGGTGACGAGTTCCTTGCGGTCGAGACCGGCGAGGGCGGCGTCGACCAGGTCATCAACTTCCATCACCAGTTCCGGAGGAATGCCGGCGCCGTTGCCGATCATCGGGGTGCGGGTGTAGCCGGGCAGCACGGCCTGGACCTGGATGCCGAGCGGGGACAGTTCGAGATCAAGCGAGTGGGTAAAGCTGAGGACGTAGGCCTTGGTGGCGCCATAGGATGCGGTCTGCGGGGTATCCAGCAGGGCCAGAACCGAAGCAACATTGACCAGAGTGCCGCGGCCTTGCTTGACGAAATTGGCCGATGCGGCGCTGGCGAGGCGGGTGAGGGCGGTGACGTTGACGTCGAGCATGGTCTCGATGTCGTCGAGATTAGCCTCAGCCAGCGGGCCGCCGGCATAGATGCCGGCATTGTTGACGAAGAGCGTGATGGCGGCGTCGTCGCGGAGGCGGGCCTCGACCTTATTGCGGTCGGCGGCATTGCCGAGTTCGGCGCTGATGGTTTCGATGTTGCGGCCGGTTTCGGTGGAGAGGCGCGTGGCGAGGGCGCCGAGGCGGTCGACATTGCGGGCGACCAGGATCAGGTCATAACCGCGCTTGGCGAGGCGGTCGGCATAGACTTCGCCGATACCGGAGGACGCGCCGGTGATCAGGGCGGTGCCGAGGGATGAGTTGGACATGGAAATTCTCCGTTAAGCCCAGCGCCAGCAGGAGCGGCGCAATACCGAACGGTTCGTCCGGCTCCAATTAGATTATGATCGTCATCTAAATCGGCAAGGGGCTGGGCCGGATATTTTTTGGTCTATTCGGGCTTGGGGGAAACCACGCCCAAGGCGGCGGTCAGCAGATCGTCGGAAATGGCATTGCCGCGCGTGGCGCGCGACAGCAACAGCGCGCCAACCATGGTGGAGAGTTTGACCAGCGCCTGCTGATGCGCGTCGGGGCTGGTATCGCCCTGCGCCGCCTGCAATTCGCTGACCATTTGCTCGACGCCAGTGACATAGGCCTGTTGCGCGACGCAGCCGCAATCGGCGCGCGCGACGTCGCCGGCCAGCGCCGAGGTGGCACAGCCGGTGCCGGGATTGTCGCGGTGGGCGGGTGACAGGTAGGTGGCCAAGAATTCGCGCTGGGCGCCGGTGGGGTCGTTTGGGTGATTGGTCGCGGAAGCCTCCAGCAGGCCATCGACCGCGCCAAAGGCGCGCTCGAATGCGACGGGGGCCAGCGCCTCCTTGGAGGCGAAATGCTTGTAGAAGCCGCCATGGGTCATGCCGATTTCGGCCATCAGTTCGGGTATGCTGACGGCATCGAGACCCTTCTCGCGCGCCAGCCTTGCGGCGGCGTCGATAATGGCTTCGCGGTGCTTCTCCGTATCCTGGCGCGATGAGCGCATGGCTTGTTCCTCAATCCAGCCACCATGATATAGGAGAGCCGACCGGATTTTGCATCTGCAGTCTGGCGAGTCGCATTGGCCGGGAAAAGGCGCCGCATGTCTGTTCAAGAAGGGCGCAAGGGCAAGCCCAGTTCCGGCGGCCTGTTGCCGCTATTGATCCCCTATTGGCCATGGATCGCGCTGCTGGTGGCGCTGACCATCGCCAGCAATGCGCTGAACCTGGTTGGACCGCAACTGATCGCGCGGGCAATCGACAGCGTTGGCGGGGCAGATTATTCGCTGACGACGCTGATTGAAGAGTTCCTGACGCTGGCGGCGGGCGTGTTCGTGCTGACCTATGGGCAGTCGATCGTGCAGACTGTGGCGGCCGAGCGGGTGGCGCGCGATTTGCGGGCGCGGCTGGTGGATACGATTTCGCGGCAGGACTTTGCCTATGTGCAGACGGTGACGCCGTCGCGGCTGCTGACCAATCTGACGTCCGACGTCGATGCGGTCAAATCGTTCGTGTCGCAGGCGATTTCGTCCATCGTGTCTTCGTTTTTCCTGATCATCGGTGCCAGCGTGCTGCTGCTGCTGATCGACTGGCAACTGGCGGTGGCGGTGCTGACCGTGGTGCCGGTCATCGGGTTCAGCTTCTATTATGTGCTGAGCCGGGTGCGAAAACTGTTCCGCAAGTCGCAGGAGGCGATCGACTGGCTGAACAAGGTGATCAACGAGAGCATCCTGGGCTCTTCGCTGATCCGGCTGCTGAACTCGCAGGCCAGCGAATATACTAAGTTTCTGGAGGCCAATAGCGAGGCCAAATCGATCGGCATGAGCATTTTGCGCATGTTCTCGACGCTGATCCCGGTCATCACGTTCTGCACCAATCTGGCGACGCTGGTGATCGTGGCGTTCGGTGGGCATCTGGTGATTTCGGGCACCATGACGCTGGGTGATTTCACCGCGTTCAACAGCTATCTGGGCATCCTGATTTTCCCCATTATCATCATCGGTTTCATGAGCAATGTGGTGGCGCAGGCCTCGGCATCCTATGAGCGCATCGCCAAGGTTCTGGTGAGCCAGGCGCCCAAGCCGTGGGGCAATGTGACCGCGGAATTGCGCGGCGATATCGCTGTCGAGCACCTGACAGTGCGCTATGGACAGCGTGATGCGCTGGACGATGTCAGCCTGGTGGTGAAGGCTGGGACGCGCACGGCGGTGATCGGGCCGACGGCGGCGGGCAAGACGCAATTGCTGTTTGCGATCAGCGGGTTGATCGTGCCCGATAGCGGGAGCATCAAAGTCGATGGGCGCAAGCTGACCGATTATGACAAGCAGGCGCTGCATCGGCAGGTCGGGCTGGTGTTTCAGGACAGCGTGACGTTCAACCTGTCGGTGCGCGAGAATATCGCGTTCAGCGCCGTGGTGGATGATGCGAGCTTGGCCAAGGCGGTGGAGACGGCGGAGCTGGAGGATTTCATCGGCACGCTGCCGGCGGGGCTGGATACGGTGATTTCGGAGCGCGGCACCAGCCTGTCGGGTGGGCAGAAGCAGCGCATCATGCTGGCGCGGGCGCTGGCGCTCAATCCCAAGGTGCTGTTGCTGGACGATTTCACGGCGCGGGTGGATGCGCGAACGGAGAAGAAGATCCTGGCTAATGTGAGCGCCAATTATCCGGGCATCACGCTGATCTCGGTGACGCAGAAGATCGGGCCGGTGGAGGACTATGACCAGATCGTGCTGCTGATGGAGGGCAAGGTGCTGGCCGAGGGCACGCATGCGCAACTGATGCACCGCTCGCCCGAATACGTGCAGATTTATAGCTCTCAGCAAAGCACCGAAGACTATGAACTACAAGCTTAACACCAAGGACGCCAGCGAGAGCAAAGAGTCGATCTGGACCGGTCTGGCCCGGCTGCTCCCGCTCATGGCCGATGAATGGCGCAATATCGGGGTCGCTTTTTCGGCGATCGCGATAACCTCGGCGATGACGCTGACATCGCCGTTCATCATCGGTCACATCGTGGATCAGTTCATTTCCAAGGGCGACTATACGGGCGTGCTCACCTGGTCGGGGCTGTTGCTGGCGGTGTTCCTAGTGCAGTTGGTGTCGAGCTATACGCAGACGCGGACGATGGGTGGGGTGGGGCGGCGTATCCTGTTCAACCTGCGCAATGCGATTTTCACCAAGCTGCAGGAGTTGCCGGTTGCGTTCTTCAACCAGAACCGTTCGGGCGACCTGATCTCGCGCATCAACAATGATACCGACAAGCTGAACCAGTTTTTCGCCCAGGCGCTGATGCAGTTTCTGGGCAATGCGTTCTTGATCGTCGGCGCGGGCATCCTGCTGCTGGTGCTCAATATCAAGCTGGGCGCGGCGGCGCTGGTGCCGGCGGTGCTGGTGCTGATCGCCACGCAATTGCTGTCCCCCTGGGTCAAGCGCGCCAGCTTTAAGAGCTTGCAAACGCTGGGCGGGTTGAGCGGGGAAGTGCAGGAGAGCCTAGCCAATTTCAAGGTGATCGTGGCGTTCAACCGGCTGGATTACTTCCGCGAGAAGTTCGCCGTTGCCAATGAGGTCAACTATTCGGCCTCTGTCAGCGCGGGGGTGGCGAGCAACGTGTTCCTGCCGCTGTATGGCCTGGCGGCGACGCTGGGCACGCTGATCGTGCTGGGTTACGGCATCATTTTGATCGATGCGGGCGATATGACCACAGGCCTGCTGATCGGGTTTTTGCTCTACGTCACCAATTTCTACAATCCGCTGCGGCAGTTGGCGTCGATCTGGTCGTCGCTGCAATTGGCGCTGGCGGGGTTGGACCGCATTTCCGAAGTGCTGGCGCTGCAATCGGACATGGTGGTGGTGCCTTCGGATGCGGTCGTGTCGGATGCGGTGATGGCGTTCGAGAACGTGTCGTTCCGCTATCCCGATGGCAAGGATGTGCTGAGCGGGATCAATTTCGCGCTGGAACGCGGCAAGACTTATGCCCTGATTGGGCCGACCGGCGGTGGCAAGACCACGACGGCGTCATTGATGGCGCGGCTCTATGATCCGAGTTCGGGCACGGTGCGGCTCGATGGCAAGGATATTCGCGCCTATACGCCAGAGGAGCGCGCGGCCAAGATCGGCTTTATCCTGCAGGAGCCATTCCTGTTCACCGGAACGGTGCGCGACAACATTATCTATGGCAATCCGGCCTATATCGGAAAGCCGGACGAGGTGCTGATGGCAACGCTGGAAAGCGCCGGGCTGAACAGCCTGCTGTCGCGCTTCGAAGGTGGGCTCGATACCTCGGTGTCCTCGAGCGGCGATGCGATGAGCTTGGGGCAGAAGCAGCTGATCGCTTTTATCCGGGCGGCGTTGCGCAATCCGGAATTGCTGATCCTCGATGAGGCGACGGCCAATATCGATACGGTGACCGAGCAATTGCTGGAGGATATTCTCAAACGCCTGCCGGCGAGCACGACCAAGGTGATCATCGCGCACAGACTCAACACCATCGACAATGCAGACGCGATTTTCTTCGTTAATGCGGGGACAGTGACGCTGGCGGGATCGATGGAAAGCGCGGTTGACATGCTTTTGAACGGCACCATGCAAAGCTGACGCAGCTCATGCTAGTGTCGGCATTATCGCAAGCGAAGGAAGAAGCTCATGAAGATCAGCGCCAGAAACCGCCTCAAGGGCGTCGTCACCGAAGTCGTCAAGGGCGCGACCACGGCCCATGTGCGGATCGATGTTGGCGGCTCGATCGTCACGGCGTCGATCACCAATGAGGCGGTGGATGAGCTGGGCCTGAAGGTAGGGCAGAGCGCTTATGCGATCGTCAAAGCCTCCGACGTCATGGTTGGCGTCGACTGATCGCGACGTGCAGGCGGGCGATTTACGGGGCCTGGTCGGCGACTGGTCGTTCAGGCGATCGGTGACGGGCGGATCGATCATGACGGGGCAGGCGACGTTCGGTCGGGTCGGCGATAATTGCCTGAACTATGCCGAGACGGGGACGCTGACCCTGGCGGATGGCAAGGATTATGCGTTCGAGCGGCGCTATATCTACGAGCTGCGCGGCGGCGGCTTTCGCGTGATGTTTGACGAAAAGCCGCCGCGGCTGTTTCAGGATGTCGATCTTGACCTGAGTGGTGGCGCATTGATCGGCGGCGGCTTTCACAATTGTGCCCCCGATGTCTATGCCTCCACGTACCGGTTCGATCTGCCCGTTGGGTTTCGCATTGCCCACGATGTGAGCGGGCCGCGCAAAGCCTATGGTATCGTCACAGACTATGCGCGGCGCTAGCGACTAACGGCGCAGGGCTTTGGCAGTCACGACGAGGTTTTCCAGCGCCGCCTCGACTTCGGGCCAGCCGCGGGTTTTCAAGCCGCAATCCGGATTGACCCAAAGTTGGTCGGCGGGGATGCCTTCGGCTGCCTTGCGCATCAGGGCTTCCATATCGGCCTGGCTGGGGACGCGCGGGGAGTGAATGTCCCAGACGCCGGGCCCGATCTCGTTGGGATATTTGAAATCGCGGAAGGCTTCGAGCAGTTCCATATCGGAGCGCGAGGTTTCGATGGAGATGACATCGGCGTCCATCTCGGCGATGGCGGGCATGATGTCGTTGAACTCGGCATAGCACATATGGGTGTGGATCTGGGTGGCGTCGGAGACCCCGGAAGCGGAGGCGCGGAAGCAGTCGACGGCCCAGCGGAGGTAGGTGTCCCAATCGCTGTGGCGGAGCGGCAGGCCCTCGCGCAGGGCAGGCTCGTCGATCTGGATGATGCCGATGCGGGCTGTCTCCAGATCGATGACCTCGTCGCGGATGGCGAGGGCGATCTGGCGGCAGGTTTCCGAGCGGGGCTGGTCGACGCGCACGAAGCTCCATTGCAGGATGGTCACCGGGCCGGTGAGCATGCCCTTCATCGGGCGGTCGGTGAGTGAGGCGGCGTAGGCGGACCAGCGGACGGTCATGGGGGCAGGGCGGCTGACATCGCCATAGATCACTGGCGGCTTGACGCAGCGGGAGCCATAGGACTGGACCCAGCCATTGCGGGTGAAGGCGAAGCCGTCGAGCTGTTCGCCAAAGTATTCCACCATGTCGTTGCGCTCGAATTCGCCATGCACCAGCACGTCGAGGCCGATGCGCTCCTGGATGCGGACGGCGCGTTTGGTTTCGGCTTCGAGGAAGGCGTCGTAGGTCCTCTGGTCGATCTGGCCTTTTTTGAAGGCGGCGCGCTGTTCGCGGACTTCGGCGGTTTGGGGGAAGGAGCCAATGGTTGTGGTGGGGAATGCGGGCAAGTTGTAGCGCTGGCGCTGCAAGGCGCGGCGGGTCGAGAAGACGCCGCCGCGACCGAGGGCAATTTTGGCGGCGGCGCGGGCTTTGACCGCGGGCTTATGGATGCGGGTTGAGGCCTTGTGCGCGGCGACGGCGGTGGCGCTGGCATGGAAGGCGGGTTTGGCGGCGCTGCGGCCCTTTTGCATGGCCAGGGTGAGGGCGGAGACTTCGGCCAGCTTTTGTTTGGCGAAGGCAAGCCAGGAGCGCAGTTCGTCGTCCAGCGCGGTTTCGCCATCGAGATCGACCGGGATGTGCAGCAGGGAGCAGGAAGGGGCGATTTCCAGGCGATCGGGGCCGATGGCGTCCCAAGCGGTGGTGATCAGGGCCAACTGCTTGTCGAGATCGGCACGCCAGATATTGCGGCCGTCGATGACGCCTACGGACAGAGTTTTGTCCGTGTCGAGCAGCTTGAGGACGCGGGGCAATTGCTCGGGCGCGCGGACAAGATCGATGTGCAGGCCATCGACGGGGAGTTGGGTGGCGAGGTCGGTATTGTCGCCCAGGGCGTCGAAGTAGGTCGCCAGCATGATGCGCGGGCCGGGGGTGGAAAGGGCGGCGTAGGCTTGGCACAGGGCGTTTTTCTGGGAGTCGGAGAGATCGAGCACGAGGATGGGCTCGTCGATTTGCACCCAAGTGGCGCCTTCGGCTTTGAGGGCGGCGAGCAGTTCGGCATAGACGGGCAGCACGTTATCGAGCAGCGATACGGGATCGAGGCCGTCGTCCTTGGACTTGGCGAGGCTGAGCCAGGTCACCGGGCCGACCAGCACCGGGCGAGTGTCGATGCCCAAAGCCTTGGCTTCGCGATAGTGGTCGAGCGCCTTGGTGGTGGCGAGATGGAAGCGCTGGCCGGCGTGCAACTCCGGGACGATGTAGTGGTAATTGGTGTCGAACCACTTTGTCATCTCCATGGCCGGGGCAGCGGCGGTGCCGCGGGCCATGGCGAAATAGAGCTGATCGGGATCGGCTATGCCGGCAAAGCGCGGCGGGATGGCGCCGAGCATGGCGGTGGTATCGAGCATGTGGTCGTAATAGGCGAAATCATTGGAGGGGATGATGTCGATGCCGGCATCGCGCTGGAGCTGCCAGTGGCGGGCGCGGAGGGCCTGGCCGGTGGCGTGGAGCGCGGCGGCGTCGGTCTCGCCTTTCCAGTAGGATTCGAGGCTCTTTTTCAGCTCGCGGTGGAGGCCGATGCGGGGAAAGCCGAGATTGGCGGATTTGGTCATGGTGGTGCCGATGCAAGGTTACGCGCCCGCCGGCGGGCCAAAGGGCCGCCACGGTCAGGGCGTCGAAAAATGGGGAGACCAATCGCTATTCAGCTGATGCTGGCCTGCAAATGCCGGTTTTCTGCGCTTCCGGTCCTCACGTACCCAAACGTACGCTCCGGTCCGGTTCTCGAAAACCGACATTTTCGGCTCAGCCTGAGCTGACTATCGATCGGTCCCAGGTTCGGAGCGTCAGGAGCGACGCATTCGGAACCTGGGCATTGATACAATCGGCAGCGGGTAGATCGTCATAGCATGTCCTCGACCAGTCCACCCGACCGGCGTCACGTGAGCGTTCAATCCCAAGGTAGGTCTCCTGGCTCGCGGGTATCGCCGGATGCTCGCCTTCCCAGCTTGCGCCAGTGGCTCGATGAGCACCCGTCACCGCCTACAGTTGCGGGGGCAGCTCCGGACTGGGCATTGGCCGCACCGGATTCCCTGTTATCCCTTGCGGGGACCATTGGGCAGGGTGAGCATGCAATAGGGGCGGCAGGGCTGTCAATCGGGATATAAAGATTTCTTTATATCTCCGCTTTCCACAGTGGCGATCGCGTTGCGACAGAATCTGTCACAAGCCATTGACGCGAATCATGCGCGGGAACACTATATGTGGTGTGTCGTGGTCATCCGGGTCGCAAGGACGGGTGATAATAGGGAAGCTGGTGCGAACTTCGGTTCCAGTCCAGCGCTGCCCCCGCAACTGTGAAAGCGTGCTCCCCGGAGCGTTTCCAGGAAAAGTGGACACCACTTTTCCGGTTCGGAAGCGCGACAATCCGGAAAATCACGTCAGCCAGATACCTGCCACGACAGGTTAATTCGTCCACGGCGGGGTGTCCGGTTGGTCGCATGCGAAACTGTGGCCCGTTGTTGGCCAGTTCGCGCGCGTCCCCCATCCCCGCTTCCACCTACG
Organism: Devosia sp.; assembly: GCF_028290435.1. GTDB lineage: Bacteria > Pseudomonadota > Alphaproteobacteria > Rhizobiales > Devosiaceae > Devosia. Next base: position 29,227 of record NZ_JAQGJV010000099.1, read on the forward strand.
GGGTCTCTGGGGGTCCACATGACTGAACTCGATATTATTGAGCGCGCCGACGATGCTGTCGCGCCTTTCGCCTATGACGCTGCGGAGCGCCGGCCTGCGGCCGAGCCGGGCTATTCCATCATCAAGCGCAATGGCGGCACGGTGCCGTTCGATCCGTCCAAGATCGCGGTGGCGCTGACCAAGGCGTTTTTGGCGGTCGAAGGCAACAAGGCGGCCGCTTCGCGCCGGGTGCACGAGATTGTCGAGGGGCTGACGGGGGAGGTGTTTGCAGCGCTGACGCGGCGGGCCAAGGACGGGCGCGTGTTCCATATCGAGGACGTACAGGACCAGGTCGAGCTGGCGCTGATGCGCGGGGAGCACCAGAAGGTGGCGCGGGCCTATGTGTTGTATCGCGAGGAACACGCCAAGGCGCGCGCAGCGACCCAGCCGGTGGTAACTTCGACCTCGGCGCTGAGCATGACGCTGTCGGATGGCACTCTGGTGCCGCTGGATGAAGCGAGGTTGGCGACGGTGGTTGGCGAGGCTTGTGACGGGCTGGAGGGCACGTCGGCCGAGACCATTCTGGAGGAAACCCGGCGCAACCTCTACAACGGCATTTCGCTGGATGAGCTGGCGCTGGCGCCGATCCTGGCGGCGCGGACGCTGGTGGAAACCGAGCCGAATTATGCGCTGGTATCGGCGCGCCTCTTGCTCGACAAGCTGCGCCGAGAGGCGCTGAGCTATATCTCCGGGCGCACCGAACTGGCGACGCAGGCCGATATGGCGACGCGCTATGCGGAGTATTTTCCGGACTATCTGGCAGTTGGCATCAAGGCCGAATTGATCGACCCGGAACTGGCGCGGTTCGACCTCAAGCGCATCGCGGCGGCGATCAAGCCGGAGCGAGATATGCAGTTCCAGTATCTGGGCCTGCAGACGCTCTATGACCGGTATTTCCTGCATGTCGAACGCACTGTGTTCGAGCTGCCGCAGGCGTTTTTTATGCGCGTGGCCATGGGTTTGGCGGTGCGCGAGATCGATCGCGAGGCGCGGGCGATCGCGTTTTATGACCTGCTGTCGAGCTTCGATTTCATGGCTTCGACGCCAACGCTGTTCAATTCGGGCACGCTGCGGCCGCAGCTTTCCTCGTGCTTCCTGACTACGGTGGCCGATGACCTCGACGGCATCTTCAAGGCGGTGAAGGACAATGCGCTGCTGGCCAAATATTCGGGCGGGCTGGGCAATGACTGGACGCCGGTGCGCGGGCTGGGCGCGCATATCAAGGGCACCAATGGCGAGAGCCAGGGCGTCGTGCCGTTCCTGAAGGTGGCGAATGATACGGCGATTGCGGTCAACCAGGGCGGCAAGCGCAAGGGGGCGGTCTGCGCGTATCTCGAGACCTGGCATGTCGACATCGAGGAGTTCCTCGACCTGCGCAAGAATACCGGTGACGACCGCCGCCGCACGCATGACATGAACACCGCTAACTGGGTGCCGGATCTGTTCATGGAGCGCGTCGAGGCGGGGGCGGACTGGACGCTGTTTTCGCCCGACGAGGCGCCGGACCTGCATGATCTTTATGGGCCGGCATTCAAAGCGGCTTATGAGGGCTATGAGGCCAAGGCGGCAGCGGGTGGGCTGAAGGTGCATCGCACGGTCAAGGCGCTCGACCTGTGGCGCAAGATGCTGACCATGATCTTCGAGACCGGGCATCCGTGGATCACCTTCAAGGACCCGTGCAATATCCGCTCGCCGCAGCAACATGTGGGCGTGGTGCATTCGTCGAACCTGTGCACCGAGATCACGCTCAATACGAGCAAGGACGAGGTGGCGGTGTGCAATCTCGGCTCCATCAACCTCTTGGCGCATATCGGGCCGAACGGGCTGGATATGGCGCGGCTCAAGCACACGGTCGATGTGGCCATGCGCATGCTCGACAATGTGGTGGACATCAATTTCTACACCATTCCGGAGGCACGAAAGTCCAACCTGCGGCATCGGCCGGTTGGGTTGGGGCTGATGGGATTTGCCGATGCGCTGCAGGTGCAGGGCATTGCCTATGCGTCCGACGCAGCGGTGGAATTTGCCGATAGCTCGATGGAGGCGATCAGCTATTTTGCGATTTCGGCGTCGACCAATCTGGCGGAGGAGCGGGGGGCTTATGCGAGCTTCCGAGGGTCGCTGTGGAGCCAGGGCATTTTGCCGATCGATAGCCAGGAATTGCTGGCGAGAACGCGCAGCGAGATCAATGTGGACCGCACCCAGCGGCTGGATTGGGAGACGTTGCGGGCTCGGGTGAAGAGCGTTGGGATGCGCAATTCCAACACGATGGCGATCGCGCCGACGGCGACGATTTCTAACATTTGCGGGGTGAGCCAGTCGATCGAGCCGGGCTATCAGAACCTCTATGTGAAATCGAACATGAGCGGCGATTTCACGGTGGTGAATGCGCACCTGGTGCGTGACCTCAAGGCGCGCGGGCTGTGGGACACGGTGATGATCTCGGACCTCAAATATTTCGATGGGTCGGTGGGGCAGATCGACCGGGTGCCGGACGACATCAAGGCGATTTACGCCACGGCATTCGAGATGGATTCTGCGTGGATCATTGCGGCAGCGTCGCGGCGACAGACGTGGATCGACCAGGCGCAGTCTTTGAACCTGTATCTTGCAAATCCGTCTGGCAAGGCGCTGGACCAGCTCTATCGGTCGGCGTGGAAGGCGGGGCTAAAGACGACGTATTACCTGCGGTCGCGCTCGGCGACGCATGTGGAGAAGTCGACGCTGAAGGGGACTGATGGGAAGCTGAACGCGGTGGCGGTGAGTGGGCCAATGGTGGCGGCGCCGGTAGTTAAAGCGGCGTCACTACGCACGTCGCTGATCATGCCGGTGATCGATGGGCCGGCTTGTTTGATCGACGATCCCGACTGTGAGGCTTGTCAGTAAGAAGGAACGAGATGGTGCAGTCGATACCCTCCCCCTTGCGGGCAGGGATTAAGGGTGGGGGACGGTTGGCCCCATACCAACATCGTGGCTCCGAACACCCCCACCCATCCTCCCCCGTCAAGGGGGAGGAGCCGCCCTGCGATCGGTACGCGATAGCGCACGAAGCCGACTCCGGCGGGGTCCGTCATGTCAACTCAAGGAATCCAAATGTCCCTCGATTGGTCCTCGGACCTCCCTAAACCAAGTCCTGCCATCCCCGAAACCCACATCGACCCCAAGGGCGGTCGCGTGTCGGTGGACGACAAGGCGATGATCAATTGCCGCGCCGATGTGAACCAGCTTCTGCCGCTCAAATACAAATGGGCGTGGGAGAAATACCTCAATGGCTGCAACAACCATTGGATGCCCACCGAAGTCTCGATGCAGGCCGATATTGCGCTGTGGAAGTCCAAGGATGGACTGACCGATGATGAGCGGCACACGCTCAAGCGCAATCTGGGGTTCTTTGCGGCTTCGGAGAGCCTCGTCGCCAACAATATCGTGCTGGCGATCTACAAGCACCTGACCAATCCGGAATGCCGGCAGTACCTGCTGCGGCAGGCGTTCGAGGAGGCGGTGCACACGCACACGTTCCAGTACATCGTGGAGTCGCTCGGGCTCGATGAAGGCGAGCTTTTCAACATGTATCGCGAGGTGCCTTCGATCACCGACAAGGCGGCGTGGGCCATCACCTTCACGCAACATCTGGACGATCCCGACTTCACCACCGGCACGCCTGACACCGACCGGGCCTTCGTGCGCGATCTCATCGCCTTCTACGTGATCTTCGAGGGGATGTGGTTCTATACCGGCTTCGCGCAGATACTGTCGCTGGGACGCCGCAACAAGATGGTCGGCATTGCCGAGCAGTATCAATACATCCTGCGCGACGAGAGCATTCACCTCAATTTCGGCATCGACGTGATCAACCAGATTAAGGCGGAAAACCCGCATGTCTGGACGGCGGAGTTCCAGGAGGAAGTTCGCGGCATGATCCGCACGGCCGCGGAGCTGGAGGCGGCTTATGGGCGCGATACGATGCCGCGCGGGTTCCTCGGGCTGAACGCGGCGCTGTGCGAGCAGTATATGCACTTCATCGCCAACCGCCGCTGCGCCCAGCTTGGCCTGGCGCCGGTCTATCCCGAGACGGAAAACCCGTTCCCATGGATGAGCGAGGCGATGGACCTCAAGAAGGAGAAGAACTTCTTCGAGACCCGCGTCATCGAATATCAGAATGGTGGGGCGCTGAGCTGGGACTGACGCCCATCATCGGGGCCATTTGATCACGAGCTTGTCGCCCGGCCCGTGGGCGGCAGCGAACATCAGGCCGGCGAAGAAGCTGAAATGATCGACGAAGAGGCCGAACTCCATCTGGCTGGCGGTCCAGGTGGCGGGGCCGTGAAACGCAAAGGCCAGAAAGAGGACATAGAGCCCCGCCAGCGCTGCGGCCGGTGAGAACAGGATGCCGGTGAAGAAGGCGACGACCAGCGCCAGCTCGAAAAGAGCTGCGAGCCAGGCGAAGACCAGTGGCAGCGGAAAACCGATGGAGGCGATATAGCCGGCGGTCGCCTCCATGCCGGTGAATTTGAAATAGGTGGCCATCAGGAATACGCATCCGAAGATGAGCCGCCCAAGAAGCACTGCGGTTGTGCGAGCCATTTGAATTCTCCTCTCACTGCTGTTCGGCGGCATCGGGCCGCGCGAGCCCTTGGGCTCTCAAGGCAACGACGAACGGGGCGGGAGAATTCAGACAGCGACGTCGGGAATTTTACGGAGACGCTTCGCGGGGCGCGCGAAATGGTTCATGCGCCGGCGACGTCGCTGTTCTGCCAGCCTCGCTGGTGACCTGTCGCAGGCTGGCGGGAGGCGGGCGTCGCCGATCGCTCGGAGACGCCCGGAAAGGCTGGTGGGCCCACCAGGACTCGAACCTGGAACCAGACCGTTATGAGCGGTCGGCTCTAACCATTGAGCTATAGGCCCTTTGCGTCGAAACGCCTGTGTTCACTAGGGTCTCTAAGCGGAGTTGGTCAAGGGCGTTTCTGGGGCAACTGCATAGACGATGCCGACAAGCTATGGCCATCGTCGTATGCGTGTAGGCGCTGGTGCAGGATGAAATCGCGGTGGATAGCCGCGTGGTTGGCGGGCTATTCTTCCTTGAAGGTGCGGTTGATCTGGTCGGTGAATGGCTTGGCGAAGTACGCGATTGCCGTCTGTTCGGCCGTCTGGACGAAGACCTCAACGGGCATGCCGGGAATCAGGCCGCGGGTGCCGAGGACCGAGAGATCGCCAGTCACCTCCACCTGGGCGAGGTAGTAGCTCTCCCCCGTCTGGGGATCGCGCTGGGCGGCGGCGGCGAGACGCGAGATAACCCCGTCTATTTCAGGAGTGGTGCGCTGGTTGAAGGCGGAGAAGCGCAGCTTGGCGGCCTGGCCGATGCTGATCTGGTCGATGTCGCGGGTGGCGAGCCGGAATTCGATTCTCAGGTCGGCATTGGCGGGCACGATGGTCAGTAGTCGCTCGGCCGGCGTGACAACGCCGCCCAGCGTCGACACGTTGAGCTCGTTGATGATGCCGTCGACGGGCGAGCGGATTTCAGTGCGGGAGAAGCGCTCGTCGGCGGCGCCCAGGCGCTCCTTGAGTTCGGCAATGCGCGCTTGGATATCGCGCAATTCACGCTGGGCGTCGTTCTGGACCACCTGGTGCAGGCCGATGACCTTCAACTCGATTTCGGTGATACGGGACTGGGCACGGGCCAGATTGGCTTCAAGTTCGCCTCGCTGGCCCATCATGCGGGCGATATCGCGGTCCAGGCCACTGAGGCGAGGGGTTTCGACCAGGCCTTTGGCGACGAGCGGCTTGACGCGATCGCGTTCGTCGGTGACCAGCGCCAGCTCTTCGGCCAAAGCAGTCTGCTGGAATTTCAGGCCGCCAATCTCCTGGCCGAGTTGATCGGCTTGCAGGCTGAGCTGCTGTTCCTCGGATTGCCGGTTGACCAGATTGCTGTCGAACAATTGCCGTTCGCCCTGCGCAATCAGGTCCGCACCGGGATAAAGCGACAGGAATTCGGCCGGAAAGGCGATAGTCTCTGCGCTGTCGCGCTCGGCCGTCAAACGCGCCTGGCGAGCTAGCAATTCGGCGAGTTGGCCGCGGATGATGGATTGCTCGGCGCGGATCTGGACGTCATCGAGCCCGATCAGCAACTGCCCCGCGGCGACGACGTCGCCCTTGCGAACGGCGATCTCGCGCACGACGCCGCCGTCGACATGCTGGACAACCTTGAGATCCTCGTCGACCAGCACCGTGCCCGAGCCGATAATGGCGCCGGACAGTTTTGCGGTGGCGGACCAGCCGCCCACCCCGAACACCAGCAGCACGGCGAAGATCAGGCCCCAGATCACCCGCCCGCGCATCGAGAAGGCATCGGGTTTGCTCGCCTTGCTCTTGAACGTTGAAAGGCTGGACCCGTAGGGCGCCGTCATATCCATGGTCGTCATCGTCAACTCCGCAATACGCTGCGTTTAGAGGGTTATGCTTCAGGCGACTTGGTATTCGGGGGGGCCAGGCAGATGAATGCCGTGAATGTCGATCGTGACTTCGAAGATCGTGTCACGGTTCATGTCGGCCTGGATGATGGTGTGATCGACGTCATCGTAGCGTTCGTACCGCATCAGGATGGGCAGCTCGGACGCGAACCAGTCGTCGTTGTCATCCTCGTAAAGGGCGCGGAAGAAGTCGCTCTCGGCGTCTTCGGCCTGTCGGCTGATGCCATAATCCTTGACGCGGATGCGATCTCCGACCACGAAATCGAGAATGTCGTGAACGACATCGGCGCTGACCGTGGCGGTTTCGCCGATCGCTTCGAAAACGAAAAGGTCACGCCCCCTGCCGCCGGTCAGAGTGACCTCGACGCTGGCGCTGACGATGAACAGATCGTCGCCGTTGCCGCCAACCACCAGCTCGATGCTGGAGAGGCTATCCTCCCCAAGGCTCTCGCTCATCAGCACGCCGCCGATGAGATCGACGATCACATCGTCGCAGACTTCGGCGAAGCTGAGTGTATCGGCGCCGGCGCCGCCATCGATCACGTCGTCGCCAGCATCGGCGATAATGGTGTCGTCGCCGTCGCCGGCCGCAATGCTGTCATCGCCGCGTCCGCCGATCAGCAGATCGTCGCCAGCGCCGCCGTCGATGTCGTCGCACCCGTCGCCGCCTTCGAGCACATCGGCGCCGCCGGCGCCGCGCATGGTGTCGTTACCGTCGCCACCATCGAGGCCGTCATTGCCCTGGCCGCCATCGAGCGTGTCGTCGCCGCATGCGCCAGCCAGCAGGTCATCGCCCTCGCCACCATCGGCGACGTCGTCGCCAGAGCCACCGTCGAGAATATCGTTGCCCGCGCCGCCCGCAAGATAGTCGTCGCCGCTGTCGCCGGTCACGATGTCGTCGCCGTCATCGCCGAACAGGCGGTCGTTGCCGCTGCCGCCTGAAATGGTGTCATTGCCATTGCCGCCGACGATCACATCGTTGCCGGCGTTGCCGAACAGATCGTCGTCGCCATCGCCGCCATCGATGTGATCATCGCCAGCTCCGCCGACGACGAGGTCGTTGCCGGCCAGGGAAGCGATGATATCGTCACCCGCGAGGCCATCGATATCGTCGTCATAGGGAGTGCCGACGAATAGGTCGTCGCATGGCGTCAGGACGACGACGTTGCGCACAATATCGAAATAGGCCGTCTGGCTGACCGAGGCTTCGCCATCGCTGACCTGATAGGTGAAGCTGACGCGGCCGAGCGTGCCAGGCATGGTCTCGATCGACCAACCACTTCCCGTATGCGTCACCGGCGCGCCGGCGACGCTGACGTTCATGACCACGAGGGGATCGCCATCCGGGTCGCTGGCACCCCGCAGCAACTGGCTGAGAGCGATCAGAACGGCCTGACCGGCCAAGACATCATGCAGTTTGACGGGGCCGCCCACCACGGGCGGACGGTTGGGCGCGTGCGTGTCGTCGTCATCCTCGTCTTCTTCATCGTCTTCGTCTGTGTCGTCGCGGTCATCATCGCTGTCGTCAGGGACGATTGTTAGGTCGGGTCGGGTGCCACCGCCGACCATGGCGGGGGTGCCGCTCGACCCGTTGTCGTTGGAGGGGAAATAGCTGAAGGCGACAGGGAAAAACGCCCTGAGGCGGGCGTCGGGATCCGCCATTTCGGCAAAGCGCAGCGCGGGCGGATCTGGGTAAAGATAATCCACATGCCAATCGTGTCTGCGACCGATGCTGTTGCCGGGCTCGTCTTCCGCGATGCTGCCGGTCTCGGTCTGGTCAATCAGGTCGTCTATGCCCGGAACCTCATCGGCGTGATTGTGCGGACCAGTGCCGTTTTCACCGGTGCCTTTGCCGCCGCCCGTATCAGGCTCCTCCAGCGGTTGCGCCTGCCCCGGGAGGGCGCTCTTGAGGTAGGCCACGATCGCGGTGACGAAGAGGACGAAATAGAGCGGCATCCGGGAGAGCTTTTCGGCGCCCTTGGTTTCGTAGCGCTTGCGCCCGTCGACGGGCTCCGGGTCCAGTCTGGTACTCTTGGCCTCGATGATCATGCCGTGGCACTCCCGTTCTGGATCGTCCGGTACTCGGTGCGCGCGGCAGTAGCGGCCGCCGGCGCGGGGGTGTTCACCGGGTTCGGAACGATGGTCGGCCGATGGGTGGCGATGACCTGATCCTTGGGGCCAAAGGCGGTCAGCTTGCCATTTTGAATCACCGCGACCAGATCGACCTCCGCCAGCACGTTGGGACGATGCGCCACCACGATGGCAATGCCGCCGCGGGCGCGGATGCGGGAGATGGCGACGTTAAGGGCTTGTTCGCCTTCGGCATCGAGGAACGCATTGGGCTCGTCCATGATGACGAGGAACGGGTCCTTGTAGAGTGCACGGGCCAGGCCAACGCGCTGGCGCTGGCCCGCCGACAGAGCGGTGCCCATCGGCCCGAGCTGGGTGTCGTAACCCTCCGGCAGGCGAACGATCATCTCATGGATGCCCGCTGCCATCGCGGCGGCGACGATAGCCTTGCCGTCGCGCTGTGGGTCCAGCCGGGAGATGTTTTCGATCACACTGCCGTCGAGCAGGGCTACCTCTTGGGGAAGGTAGCCAACATATTGGCCGATCACGTCCTCATCCCACTGGTTGAGGTCGGCATCGTCCAGGCGCACGCCGCCGCGCAGGGTGGGCCAGATACCCGTAAGGGCGCGGATCAGGGTGGTCTTGCCGCCACCGCTCGGGCCGATGATACCCAGTGCCTGGCCGGCCTTGAGCTCGAAACTGACTTCGGACAGCAGGACACGGCCGGTAGCCGGCGCCGAGACGGTGATCTTTTCTACTTTCACCGAATGCTTGGGAGCGGGCAGATCAAGGGGCCCGCTGACGCCGCCCAGCGCGACCATGGTTTCGCGCAGGCGCTTGAACGCCTGACGGGCCGCGACGACGCCTTTCCAGTTGCCGATCGCCAGATCGATAGGCGCCAGCGCCCGCGAGGAGGCAACAGAGACGGCGATGATCGAGCCGGCTGACATCTGCCCCTTGATGGTCAGATAGGCCCCGATCCCCAGCAGCGCCGATTGCAGCAGCATGCGCAGCACGCGCGAGAGTGCGCTAAACGTGCCGATAATGTCGCTGGCTTTGGTCTGGAGCTGCACGTGTTCCTGGTTTGCCGCGGTGAAGCGCGCCACGGCGCGGCCGGCAAAGCCCATCGCCTTGAGGATATCGGCATTGCGGGCATTGGAGTCGGCAATGTTGTTGCGCAGGACGTTGGCTTGCTGGGCGGTGCTGGACAGCTTGCGCGAGCGAAGTTCGGTGAGCACCGTGAGCAGGGTGAGCACGATTGCTCCGCCCAGCGTCACGGCTCCCAGGACCGGGTGCAGCAGATAGACGAAGAGGATGTAGATCGGGACCCAAGGTAGGTCGAACAGCGCCATCGGGCCCTGGCTGCCCATGAAGCCGCGCAGCGTATCCACGTCGCGGCCACGCTCCAGCGCTTCCGATGTCGAAAAGCCGAAGCGGGGCATATCGACGCTGACGCGGTGGGCGATGGGAGCCAGGATGCGGTCGAGACGGCCGCCAATGCGGACCAGGATTTGCGAGCGGATGATGTCGAACACGCCCTGCGACAGATAGAGGCCGATGGCCAGCATGGACAATGCGACCAGGGTCTGGACCGACCCGCTGGTCAAGGCGCGGTCGTAGATCTGGAGCATGTAGAACGAGCCGGTCAGCGCCAGCACGTTGATGATGCCCGAGATCCAGAACAGGAATATCCCGATGCCCTTGAACTCGGCCTTGAGCATTGCGTCGCCGCGATGCTCGGACAATGCCTTGGTGTTGCTCGATGCCATGATTCAATCCCCCCGACTGGCGTTGTGGAAACCCGGCCGATCGCTCGGCCGGGCCAGTGGTTGTCAGAGATTGAAGTCCTGGTTGGTCAGTGTGTGATTGCCGGCGATCTCGATGCGGAAATCGCCATCGGGCTGGGCATTCACATTGCCCGAGACGATGGTGTAGTCCCCATCGTCGCGGCTTTCGTGGGTGATCACGATCTGGGCTGGCGCCGTTGCCGCCTGGCCGCTGACCAGAGTGAAGCTTTGCACCCCAGCCGCACCGGCATTGGCATCGATGCCGGATAGATCGATGGTATCGCCGGTTTCAAAGCCCCTTATGGTGTCGCCATCGGCTGCGGCCACCGAGCCGAAGACGAACATGTCATCGCCGTCGCCACCATCCATGACGTTGACGGCGGTACTGGCGACAATGGTGTCGTTGCCGGAGCCGGTAGTGATGTTTTCGACATCATAGAGGGTGTCGGTGCCCGACTGGCCCCCGACGACACTGCCACGTCCGCCCACACCAGTGCCGAGATCGACGCTGACAGCTTGGGTGAGCGAGCCGAAATCGAGCGTGTCGCTGCCCGCGCCGCCGTCGTACTTGTCGTTGCCGTCCCCGATATGGCCGACGAACATGTCATTGCCCGCCCCGCCGAAGACGTCGTCGTCGCCGGTTCCGGCATCGATCATGTCCTTGCCGGCATCGCCGAAGATGCGATCGTTACCAGCTTCGCCATCGATCATGTCGTCGTCGTCACCGCCGAACACGTCGTCATCGCCATTACCGGCGAAGATGACGTCGCGACCGGCTCCGCCGTCGACAAAGTCGTTTCCCTCATCGGCGCGAACGACGTCCGCGCCGGCACCGGCCACGATGTAGTCCTTGCCATCCAACCCGAAGATCAGGTCGGCGCCGGAAGTGCCCATCAGCACATCCTGGTTCGGCGTTCCAACGATCGGCGCGCCGCTATTGGCCGGGGGCACATAGCCGCCGTTGTCATCGTCATCATCGTCGTCGTTGTCGCAATCATCATCATCATCGTCGTCGCCGCCACCAACCTGTGGGCCATCACCCTCGGCAACGTAGGATATCGTGTGCTCCCCGTTGGTCAGGGTCGTCACGCCGCTGGCATTGGTGCTGGAGGTGAAGTCGTCCGCCGACATGCCGTCCGGAAATTCGATGACGTCCTGTGGCCGCAGCGTGCCCACGATGGTGTCGTGGCCGCCATTGGAGCGGAACACGATGCGATGGGCGGAGCTCAGGGCCGAGATATCCACCGTGTCGTCGCCCACATTGCCATCGATGGTGATGGTGCTGAAGTTGAGGCTGGTGTTGGGCAGGTTGAAGTCGCCGATGACGGTGATGGTATCGCCGCCCGATACGCCGCCGTTCAAGCCGCCGCCGTCGTTGGCAGTGACGTTGGTGGTATTGACCTGGATTTCCTCGATATTGTCGAGTTCGGCGATGACCGAGGCATTGTTGGTGCCGTTGCGGGTAATGACGATTTCCGTACCCGCGGCCAGCGAGGCGGCGGTATTGCCGGCGACGGCAAGCCAGGCTGCCCTGGTGTAGATGCGGAATTGTTCGACGGCGGCTACGCCAGTCAGCACATAGGTGTCCGAGGACGTATCCCGACCGGCAACCAGCGCTGTCGTGCCGCCATCGATGATGTCGCGGCCGTCGGTGGCGAGTTGCGTGATGGTATCGCTACCAGAGCCGCCGCGGATGGTGTCGTTGGCCGCGCCGCCGTTGATGGCATCTGCGCCAGCACCGCCTTCGATGGTGTCGGCACCGCCGAGACCCAGCAATGTGTTGTTATTGCAGTCGCCGGTGATCGTATAGGTGCCGGAGCCGCAGGTGACGTTTTCGATACACGACACGAACGAGAAGCCCGATGCCGCGCCGTTGTTGAGGTCCACCGTGACGGGACCAGCCGAAGTGTAGACCAGGGTATCGGTGCCCCCGGCCAGGTCGGCCGTAACCGATTCAACGCCCGCAATGGTGCCGCCTTCGAATACGGTGAGCGCCGTGCCGTTGAAGGTCACGTCGAGCGTTTCGCCGCCGCCAGTTCCGGTGATTTCCAGCGTATCTATATCGGCGCCGCCGTCGACGGTGTCGGTGTCGTCGCCGAACGCATAGCGAATGGTGTCATTGCCGGCACCGCCGTTGACGATATCGTTGGCGTCGCCACCGATCAGGGTGTCGTTGCCGATGCCGCCGTTCAGCGTGTCGGTGCCGTCCTGGCCCAGCAGCACGTCGTTGCCGCCGTTGCCGTTCAGCGTGTCGTTGCCAGTTTGACCGAACAGGGTGTCGTTGCCGGCATTGCCGCTCAGGATGTCGTTGCCAGCAACGCCGCCGTAGACGATGTCGTCGTTCGTAAGCGTTACGGTGATCGTATCGCTGGCGTTCGATCCGGTTCTGATGGTGAAGGTCTCGACACGGGTCAGGCCGGTGTCATCCGTCACCCGGACATTGAGCGTATAGGTGGCGTTCGTGCCCATCGTGCCGCCGGTGCGCGCCACGGTGCCGCCATTGCTGACTGTAAAGCCCGCGCTGCTTCCCGCCAACAGAGCGTAGGTGAAGGCACCCGCGCCGTTGGGATCAAGCGCGCTCAAGGTGGCGATCGTGCCGTTACCGGGCAGGGTGGTGTTGTTCGGCGTCACGCCGTTCCACTGGATATCGGTGGGTGCCCTTGGCACGTCGATCTCGACGTCGGAGAAGCGCAGCCGCTCCATGTTGCGCAGCGTATCGATGCCGTCGATGCCGCCGGGCGTGAAGCCGCCCGCCCCGTCGGGAACCAGATGTTCGACCCGGATCGAGCCGTCGACATTGGCCGTGATCGAATAGTTGGCACGGATGTCGGAGAACAAGGCGACGTCGGTGTCGCTGGCGCTGTTGACGCCATCGCTCGTGATGTCGCGGACGATCTTGAGTTGGCCGGGGTTGATCGCGCCGGACAGTACTTGTGAAACCAGCGTTTTCATCGTGTCGTGGTAACTCAGCACCGTGGTGCCGGTCGGACCATTGGCGTCAAAGGTGGACATCACCGCGATGCGCACCCTCAGCCACTTGTCGCCATCGAGGATGTCGTCGCCGCCGCGGCCTTCCATGAGGTCGCTGCCAGCACTGCCGAGCAGGATATTGCCGCCGACGAAGTTGCCTTGGGCATCGAACGAGTCGGGCCCTGCACCGACCAGCAGTGCCTGCAGTCCCTGAATCAGGGCCCGGCCCTCGGCATCCAGGGCACTGCCCCGGAAGCCTTCGGTCGGCACGTCGGCAGCGGTAACGTCAGTGCCGCGGATCACGTCATCCTTGGTTGAGCCCGATGCACCTTCGACCTGGGTAAAGGTATCCAGCGCCACGTTGGCCGGAAGGACTGGGACGCCGGGCAGGATCTGCCGCGCGAGATCGACATCCACAGCAAAGTTCATGTCGCCGTAAGTCGTCCAGTCGTAACCCGACATGCCGTCGAACTTGCCGCGGCCGAGGCTGCCGAACCAGATGTCGTCACCGCCTTCGCCGACGAACTCGTCGAAGCCGCCGTCACCGTGGAACACGTCGTGTCCCTTGACCGCGTCGGCCTGGAACTGGTCATCGAAGTTATCGCCGACGGCACCGGTCCAGGCGCCGACTTCGATCCAGTCGTCACCCTCGCCGCCAAGCGTCTGCTCGGTGGTCTTGCTGCCCAGCACGAAGTCGTTGCCGACGCCGCCAAAGGCCTCATCGAGCAGGTCGGCGCCCAGGACGATGAAGTCCTGGCCCGCGTCACCGACGATCAGATCGACGCCGGCGCCGGCATTGATGGCATCGTGTCCGGCGCCGGAACGGATGATGTCGTCGCCGAACAGATCGGTGATGATGTCGTCGCCGTCGCCGCCAAAGTATGAGTCGTTGCCGGCGCCGCCTTCGAGCCGGTCATTGCCGGCATCGGCGTAGAGCGTATCGTCGCCCTCGCTGCCGATCAGGATATCGTTGCCGTCGGTGCCACCGAGCAGAACGTGCTCGACGCCGGTATATTTCAAATAGTTGGAGTCCGGGCCGACGGTGCCGGGATTGTTGCGGATAACCAGCGGGGTAAGGATGCTGCCGCCGGTCGGATCGTTGCCGAGGTTGTCCGCGGATTCGTCGATCACCGTGTTGGGATCGTCAAGCAAGATGCCATCGGCACCTGCCGTTTCGCCGAGACCGGGGTTCCACTGCTTGGTCCTATCGATTTCGAGGATCAGCCCGGGGGTGGAGAACACGTCGGAGGGCAAATGTCCCGCGTCGGCATTGAGGCTGATGATCTTGGCGAAGGTGTTGTTTTCCATCTCGGACAGGAAATGCATGCCATCCAGGCGTTGCAGGTAATAGAACCGATCGCCGTCCTGCAGTTGCTCGAGCTGCACTTCGAAGACGAAGTTGAAGGTTGAGCCGAGCATGCCGCCAAAGGGCAGGATCTTTTCCGCCAGACCACCGATCCACAGGTCGATGTTATCGAGGCCAGTATTGGTCACGCCCGTGGTCGGGTTGCTAGCCCAGGCACCGGTGCCGTTGAGGAAAGCCTCCGCGTCAAGCGGCACGCCAATTACGCGGGCTTCGTTCGCAGCGGTCGCGGGGTTGTCCAGGATTGTTTGTGGCACGCCGAAGATGATGGCCATCGCCGCGGCGCGCTTGCCTTCGATCGTCGTTTCGCTGGTGATGGACGAATGCAGGCCATAAGCGGCCATGAAGTTGATGACCGATGCCTCGTTCTTGAGGTTGCCGGCAAACTCCACCCAGCTATCGTATGGCTTGAGTTCGGGGGCGTGCGAGCTGACCTCGAAAAACTCGCGGCGGGCGGCGTTCAGCGACGGCACGCCGGCATCGCGGCCACGCGCCAGATTGATGGTGGCCAGATCGAGCGGCAGGCCGAGCAGGTTGTTGCGCAGCGCGCTGGTAACGAATTCGTCAATTTCATTGCCGACCTGGCGCGTCATGCCGCGGATGATGTCACCCGCCGCAATGTTGTCGGCGATGGTATGGCCCGCATCGAACTCGATCGGATTGAGAAAGCCCTCGATCAGGCTGATCTGATCATTGGTAAACGAGGCATCGAGCCGGTCGATCTGCTCGGTCAGCATGGAATGCCCGAACCGGTAAACCACATGGGCGAACTCGGCCACGATGGCCGGGTTGATGTCGGCATGATAGCCGTCGGGAACCACGAAGAAATCGATGTTGGGTTGGATTTTGCGGGCAAAATCCTCGAACACGGTATGTTGGTACTGCATTTCGGTGCCGAACTTGGCGGCCTGGAACAAGCGCTCGCCGTCCCAGGTCAGTGTAGCGGCATAAGCCGAAAGGGCCGCCGGGTTCGTCGGAATGGCATTGACCTGCGTCTGCGTCAGGTCGATGTCCAGCCACTCGTTGATGAAGGCCATATCCTTGCTGGCCAGCACCACTTCCTTGGTGTGCTCCACCAGCCGGTTGTGTTCGGCATGGAAGACGTGATGCACGGCGGTCAGGCCGATGTTTTCATTGACGCGACCATCGCCGGCAATGAAGTGCGCATCGAGCAGTTCGTTGTCATAGCCGGGAGTGGCATTGGGAGAGTTATTGCCCAGACCGACCTCGATGTCGCCGTCAGCAAGCCCCGAAGGAACCGCGTTATGGGCGATGTCGGCGAGGAAAGCGTGATCGATGCGCAAGGCGCCAACCAGGCTAACCGGCGCGGCCGGCGTGCCTGAAATCACGAGATCATCGGCTGTGTTGGGAATGCCGTCTGCGCCGATTCCGATGACGACCTGGGCATATCCGGCCGCGTTGGGGATGAAATTGCCATATTGGTCGGTGCGCAGCAGCGGCACGTTGCCCACGTCCTGGTCGGTCAGGAGGATGCCAAGCATCTTGGCCTGTTCCTTGACTTCGCCCCACGTTGCCATGCCGCCCGGTTCGGCCCCACCGCCTTCGATGAGGTTGCCGGTCGCATGCGGCTTGCCGTCGGGACCCACAGCGTATTGACGCAGGAATACCTGGTGCGATGAGTGGGAGGTGTATGTCTGGTTCTGATCGACGAAGGGCGTCGTGGTATTGATCGGGCGGACGTCATCCGCCGTGCCCATCACGCCATCGGCGCCTGCAGTGACGGTGGCGCGTGTGAGCACCATGAAATTGGTCTGGCTGTTTGGATCATACAGGGGATCGTCGGGCTTGAGCGGAATGAATACCGTGCCGCTGCCGCCCTTGTTCACCAGATCGAGGCCATGATCGAAGAACTGGCCGAACAGCGTGAACCAGGAATTGAACGGCGCCGACAGGCCAGCGTCCGGCGCGACGTTCTGGATCTGCACGTTTTCGCCATCGAGCACGATGCCATTGACCTCGAGCAGGGCATCGAGCGCGCCACGGGCCGACGTCAGGGCCGTTGTTGCGTCGGCCAGCGTCGCTGCGGCGGCGTCTGCGGCTGCCGCAAGGCCCGCGTCGCCAGGATTGGCGGCGGCGGCGGCCGAGGCTGCGGCCGAAGCCACTTCAGCCAAAGTAACGGCGTCAAACAGCGGATTGATTGGCTGGAACGCGGTCAGGATTTGCCCGGTGACGGCCAAAATCTGGTCTGCCGCTACAATTCCGGCGCTCCTGAGGGCCGTCATGATGGCGGCTGGATTGCTCAGCGTCTGGTCGACGATCAGGTTGGAAATGGTGCGTAGGCTGGAGTCGACGACGATCGCGCCTGGATTGTTTGAGGGATTGTAGTTCGGCGCGGTGGGAACAGGAGCACCGGGACCCATGACCAGCGGCGTACCGTCGGCATTTCTGTACACCGGATCCAGCAATTCGGGGAAAGGATGGTCAGCGGCGCCCCACTGCTCCTGGCCCGGCAACAGGTTGTTGTAGGAGCCATCGACCGTCCGCAGCCCCAAACTGAGCGTATAGGCGGGCACCGAACCCACCTGTCCGGCCTCGCCCACACCATACAGTGGCGCAGCGTTCGGATCGTTCGGATTGGCAACATAAGCGGCATGTTTTTCGGCGATCTTGATCTGCTCCAGAATGAATTCCAGATCGCTCTTAATATAATTGGCCATAGTAAACCCCCTGTCGCAGTCGACGTGTGCGCCTGACCGAGATGTGGCCTTCAGCCGGTAACTTGGGTTGCTGGCAAAGGCCGGTTAAGATGACCTAATGTTGATCAGATCGACACGTGGGCCGAGCCCGGAAAGTCGAGCGAAGTATGATGACTTCAGTCGCAGCGCCGATGTCCCCTAATGGGCCCAAAATGAATCGCCCTTGGGGACCGATCGCATGGTTGGCGACCCTGTTCCAAAACTTGGGCCTTTCAGCCCAATTCCTGATCGCCGCCGGAGCAGTGCTGAGTGTTGCAATGGGGGGCATGGCGGTGTGGAGCGCGGTGATCGTCTCGGAGACCGCCCTCAAGAGCGCGGCAATTGCCAGCTCTACCTTCATGGACCTGGTTATCGAACCGAACGTGCAATCGCTCCTGACCAGCGACACGCTCTCAGTCGCGGCCCAGGACCAGTTGGACCGGGCGCTGGAGGAGGCTCCGCTCGACAACAGGATTATCTCGGTCAAGATCTGGGGGCTCGACGGCACGATAGTGTACAGCACCCACCGGGACATCGTCGGCCAGAAGTTCGAAACCGACGAAATTGCCCGTGCGGCCGCGGGGGAAATCGTGGCGTCCTACGACGTCATGGACGAGGACGACGACGAGGCCAGGTTTGAGCGCGAAACCGGCCTGCATGTCATCGAAGTCTATGCGCCTTTGCACCACTACGGCACGGGCAAGATCGTCGCGATCGGCGAGTACTACGAGAACGCCCAATGGTTCGAGGAGCAGCGCGACCGATCACGAGAGCTGACCTGGCTCGTGGTGGGCGGAACCACGCTGCTGACGCTGGGGGCGCTGTTTCTCATCGTCAAAAAGGGCAGCCGGACTATTGCCCTGCAAAGAGCTGAATTGCGGATACGAGTGCGGGAAGCCGAAGCGTTGGCGCTTCAGAACGATCAACTCAGGCTGGCTGCAGAAAAAGACCGCCACGACGCGGTCGATGCGAACGAAAAGCTGCTGTCGAGTCTGGGGAGCGAGCTGCATGACGGCCCAATCCAGCTCCTCAGCGTGGTCGCGCTCCGGATGTCGATGTTTCGCCGCGCGATCGCAAGGTTTGGCCAGGCAGACGACCCATCGCTGGATACCGAGCGCATGGAACAGATTGCCAGCGAGGTTCTCGACAACCTGCGCAACATTTCGGTTGGATTGATCCTGCCCGAGATTGACGGTTTGTCGCTAGGGGCAGTCATTGAGCTTGCCGTGGTCCGGCATCGCCAGATAACGGGCGCTCAAGTGGTGACGCACATTGCAGATAGCGACGTCGAGGCATCGCGCTCGACCAAGATCTGCGCCTATCGGGTGGTTCAAGAATCTCTCAACAATGCGCACAAACATGCGGGAGCGGGCTCAGTCATGGTGACGTCTGCGGTGACAAACGAGTCGGTGCGCATCGCGATAGCGGACGAGGGGCACGGCATCACTCCAACGGAGATAACGCCTTCCTATCACCGGCTGGGGCTGAACGGGCTGCGCAATCGTGTCCATGCCCTAAAGGGGACGATCGAAATCGTATCGCCCGCTGTGGGGCAGGGCACATTGGTTATTGTAGAGTTGCCTCTGCAATAGACCTCTCGGAAATCTCATGCCTTTGGGCATTCACCGCAACCTCGACGCGATTTCTCGCGTGTAGTTTTTGCATCAGCACCGTCATATAGCGCTTTACGGTTTTTTCGCTGAGGCTCAGCGTTGTGGCAATCTCTCGATTTGTCCTGGCGTGAAGCAACTGGCTGACGATCTGCTTTTCACGGACGTTCAACCGCATCGGCGCATTGACGTCTGGACGGCCACGCGCCCGAAGCGCCAGCATCACCTGGCTAGCGTATTGCTGGGCAATGTAGAGCTCGCCATTTTGTGCGAATTGAATGGCCTTGAGCACTTCGTCAAAACTTGCCCCCTTAAGAACAAATCCCAATGCGCCAGCATCCAGCGCCCTCAGAGCTGAATCAAGACTCGAATAGGCAGTGAACACGACGACCTTGGTTGTTGTGGTCTGCGAGATCTGCGTGATCGCATTGAACACTTCCCCCGGCATGCTGAGGTCCATCAACATGACATCGGGGCCCAGTAGCGTAGCGATGCTCGTTGCATCGCTTGCAGTGGCTCCAGTTGCTACCACATCAAAACCAGGTTCTGCCAGGAACACCATCCTGGCCCCCTCGACCACAATGGGATGATCGTCGACGATAGCGATGGTAGTCTTGCCGTCACGCATTTCTTGCTCCGGAAGATTATCCTAGATTAAGAGGTATCATCTGCTTATCGATCGAATATATATGAGTAAATCTCTGGTTAATTGTCAAAGTAATTTTGACGGCTTGCATTCTTGAAACAACTGGACACCGTATTTTAGATCTCGTCCTCCCGCCCATTGCTAGCAGCCGGCGAGACAGGTGCCTGCATCAGTGATGCAACGTGACCTATAGATCAGTTCTTTGATATCGCCGGTTCGGGCTATCAAATGGGCTACTGTCAGCGCCGACGATCAGGTTCGTGGCGCGCTCGTATTGGCGGGCGGAGTGGAAGACGTTTCGATCCGCAGCTCCCTACGGCCATGGACCCACCGCGTAGCGGCAGGGACAGGTGGGTGTTCCATGCCGGCGCAGCCCCAGGGTATTCGAACGCTGGGCAACCAACTATCTCGCTGTTGGCTGGCATGAGCACCTGTGGGCGCTGTATAGATCATTGGCCACCATCTGCGCGGGCCGGCAATGTCGTCGTAGCATCGAAATGAGCGCAGAATTCCAGCGCGGGAAGACAATTAGTTGGTGCGGTTGCTGTCATTTGGCAATCTCGTTCTAGTTAACGATAGCTCAACTGGTGTGGTCCAACAGGTCGGCAGCCCGCTAGAACTTTACCAACACCCTCGAACCCAGTTTGTGGCCGGTTTCATCGTTTCACCGAAAATGAACTTTCTCGGCAGCGCGGCGGCTGCCGCCTCGATCTGCCTCGATCCAGAAGGGCAAAGCCGTGCCGAAGGCCGGTTGAATTCAGGGCGAATGTCGATCTGCCGCCACGCTGCCACATGGACCGGGGGAATGGCCGTCTCCTCGTTCCAGTTCCACCGGTAGAACGGCGAGGCTTGACCTGCTGCCAGTTTGCGTCGCTGACGATTTCCTCTCGGCCAAGGTCACTTTCGATAAGGATTTTACCGACCTCGTTGAGCAATTTGAAGTACCGGCACTCCTATAAGAGGAGAATGGAACCCGAGCGCCGCAGGCAAGTCAGACATCCAGTGAAGATCAGCGCCACGCTGGTTGCCGGCAACGGACTTGACCGCATGACGGTAGCAATAACCGATATGTCCGACCTCGGCGCCCGCCTCGCATTTAGACCTTCCTTCCCACTCCATGGGGAGATTTACATGCTGATTCCGGACAATACTCTGCAGCCTTGCCGCCTTGTGTGGCATCAGGACGAGCGTTTTGGCCTAAGCTTTCTTTAGCGGCCGCAGAGCACTCGGGGCCATCCAGCAGTCGTCCCCCCGCCACCTCTCGCACTCGATCTATCAGTGATGCATCGCCCTGCGGGCGTGACGACGATTTTGCGCCTTTGGCGTTTCGCGAAATCAAGCTGGCGCAATTCTTAGACCGTTCCCCGTCCGCTTCGTGTCCGGCAGCGTCCCGCGTGACGATGTCCAAGAGGTGAAGATGAGCCCCAAAATAGCGCCGTCCTGCGGAACCTGCCGGCATCTAGCACATTGGGTGCGCAAAGAAGGTGCGACCCATAATGCAGATCAAGTCCGGATTCTCGCTGACCTACGACTGCCCACAGCCGACCCCGATGCTGCTGACCCTGAACATCCACCCATCGCGCCGTGTAGACCTGCTCACCCCGCAGTTATTGAGCTTCTCACCGGAGGTAGAGCCCTGGGAATATCTGGATGTTTACGGGAACGTCTGCACCCGAATAACCGCCCCGGCAGGTCAGTTGACGATCTCCACTGAGTTCGAGCTTTATGACGCTGGGCTTCCTGACATTGTGCCCCTGGATGCTCGGCAGCACGATATCCGCGACCTCCCCGATGAAACCCTGATCTACCTCCTGGGATCCAGATACTGCGAGACCGATGAACTGGCCAACATTGCTTGGAATCTCTTCGGTCAGACTCCCCCGGGCTGGCCGCGCGTCCAAGGTATTCTTGATTTCGTCCATCAGCACATTGCGTTCGACTACCAGAAGGCGGACCGAACCCGGACTGCTTACGGTGCCTATATCGATCAGACCGGAGTATGCCGCGACTTCGCCCATCTGGCCCTGACCTTCTGCCGGTGCATGAATATTCCGGCCAGGTACTGCACCGGGTACCTGGGAGACATCGGAGTACCATTCAACCCGGACCCGATGGACTTCTCCGGGTGGTTCGAAGTCTACCTGGGGGGGCACTGGTATTCGGCGGACGCTCGCCACAATGAACCGCGAATTGGGAGAATCCTGATGGCCAGAGGGCGCGATGCTACGGATGTTGCGCTGTCCACTCAATTTGGCCCCGCGACCCTCTCGAGCTTTTCCGTCACAACCTACCAGATGCCTGATCCGATCGGACAGCGTTGAGCGATCATCGACCCTCGACAAGCGGCCTGTAACCGAGCTGCGGTCGCGGGCATCCAATGAGAAGTGATGCTCGCGCGCGCAGTGCCGCCTCCTTCATCGGACCGACTCAAATCGCGCCTCGTTTCGGGAGCATGAGTGAACCAGTATTCCCTCCAGCCCGTATCTAAGTGGAACAGGAGCGCAGCATGGCATCGCGGAAAATGGCCTGGGTCACCGGCGCGGGAACCGGCATCGGCCGGGAAGTTGCCCGGCGCCTTGCATTGGATGGCTGGCAG
>NZ_JAQGJV010000034.1 GCF_028290435.1 Devosia sp.
TCGGTCCTGTCACTGAGCTTATCAGGACGCCTGCCTGCCCGCCTCACCACCTTGCCCGGCAAGCTGTTCGGTTTCGCCCTGCTGGCCCCGTTTCGCTGGATCGAGGACGGCGTGCAATTGCTCGCCAGTAAGGGCGGCACCGGGATCGGCCGCAGCATTATCCGCCAGGTCGTGATCTGGCTGGTGCCGGTTGGATGCGCGTTGGTGTTCGTCTGGCTGTTCAGTTCGGCCAATCCGCTGATCGAAACCGTGCTGGCCAAGCTCGATCCGTCGTTTCTCGAACAGTTCGCCGATCCGGGGCGCATCGTCCTCTGGATGATGGTGGCCGTCGTGGTCTGGCCGCTGCTGATCCCGCGCCTGTTCCAAAAGCGCCGCTTCAAGCCCGTGGCTGCCGATGTCGCGCCATTGCCCGAGGGATTGCTGTTCGGCTCGGCCGCGATCTTGCGCTCGTTGATCGTGTTCAACGCCATCTTTGCGGTGCAAACCGCGCTCGACCTGACCTATCTCTGGGGCGGCGTTGCCCTGCCCGAGGGCATGACCTTTGCCGATTACGCTCATCGCGGCGCCTATCCGCTGATTGCCACTGCCCTATTGGCCGGCGCCTTCGTGCTGGCTGCGATGCGGCCGGGCGGCGCTGGCGAGAAGAACCGGCTGATCCGCTGGCTGGTTTACGCCTGGATCGCCCAGAACATCATGCTGTGCGTCTCCTCGCTGCTGCGACTGGACCTTTACGTCGACGTTTATTCGCTGACCGAATTGCGCATTGCCGCTGGCATCTGGATGGCGCTGGTTGCTATCGGGCTGGCGCTGATCCTGACGCGCATTGCCTTGCGCAGGAACAATACCTGGCTGGTGGCAACCAATTGCGTGGCGCTGCTGGCGACGCTCTATGCCTGCGCCTTCGTGGATTTTTCCGCAGTGATTGCCGACTTCAACGTCAGCCACAGCGCGGAAATGGGCGGCGAGGGCGAGGGACTCGATCTTGTCTACCTGCAGCAGCTCGGCCCGACAGCCCTGCCGGCGCTCGATCGGTTCATTGCAAATCTCAAACCCTATCCGGTGCTCCCCCCCGCTAACGGCGATTACGGCGAATTCGTCAGCGTCGCGCCAGCGTTCCGCATCGAGATGGTCCAGACCTTCCTCGCCCGCGACACCGACTGGCGCGCCTGGAGTTTCCGCAACTGGCGGCTGGAGCAGTATCTAGCTGCGACCGCCATTGCAGTTTCGCCGCGAAGCGATAACAACTCGGACACTGTCCTACGGTAGTGCGCGATGCCCCAGCGAATCCTTGTCGTCGATGACGAGCCCCATATCCGCGACGTGATCTGCTTTGCGCTCGACAAGGCCGGCTTTGCCACCACCACCGCGCGCAATGGCGCCGAAGCCATGATGGCGGTGGGGCGCGGGGGCGTCGATTTCATCGTGCTCGATATCGGCATGCCGGAAATGGACGGGCTGGAGGTGTGCCGGCAGGTTCGCAAGTCCTCCAACCTGCCGATCCTGTTTCTCTCCGCCCGCGACGAGGAGATCGACCGCATTCTGGGGCTGGAAATGGGTGGCGATGATTATGTCACCAAGCCCTTCAGCCCGCGCGAACTGGTGGCGCGGGTCAAGGCCATCCTCAAGCGCAGCAGTGGCAGCGCCGGGCCGGACAAGGTGCTGGCCCATGGCAATCTGCGACTGGACCGCGCCCGGCACAGCGTCGCCGCCGGCGAAACGGAAATCGCGCTGACCGGGCTGGAATTTTCCATTCTCGAAGTGCTGCTGGCGCGGCCCGAACTGGTGTTCAGCCGCGAGCAATTGATGAGTGCCGCTTATGGGCCGGGCCTTTATGTGGCCGACCGCACCATCGACAGCCACATCCGCAATATCCGCGCCAAGTTCGCCGAAACCGGGCGCGCGGCGATCATCGCCACGGTGCATGGCGTCGGCTTCAAGCTCAGCCCGGACGCGAAATGAGTGGTCCGCGCATCACGCTCAAATGGCGGCCGTCGCTGGGGCTGATCGTGTTTTCGGTGCTGCTGACCGTGCTGGCCCTGCCCGCCTCGGTGGTGATCTGGTTCCGGGCTCTCGACAATACCAGCAGCCGCATGGGGCCGATTGAATTGGGCGCGCTGCTGGTGGCGCTGGTGCTGACCATCGGCATTGCCTTCGTGTTGACCCGCACCATCACCCTGCCGATTGCAGCTTTGGTGCTGCGCGCCCGCGAAATCGGCACTGGCGGCCGCGCTGCGATCCAGCCGCTTGACACTTACGGCACCAGCGAAATTGCCACTTTAGCCCAAGCCTTCTTCGATTTGGCCGCCCGCCTGGTCGACCGGTCGGACTATGTGCAGTCGTTCGCCGCTCACGTTTCGCATGAACTCAAATCCCCGCTGACCGCCATTCGCGGCGCCGCCGAGCTGCTGCGCGACGCCGAGATGACGCCAGAGGAACGCCGGCGCTTTCTCGATCATATCGTGGCCGATGCCGACCGGCTCGATGGCCTGCTAGTCCGCCTCCGCGAACTGGCGCGCGCCGAGCTTCCGATGAGCGGCGGCCATACCAGCCTCGCCGCTATCGCCGCAGATCTCTCTGCGCGCTTTCCCAGCCTTGTCGTGGAATTCGACCAAGAGACCAATCCCGGCATTGCCCTCTCCCCCGAAGTCGCCGCCATCGTCTTCGGTCATCTGGCCGACAATTCGCTCCAGCATGGCGCGACCCAACTGACGCTGTCCGCTGCCGCGAATGCCAATGCCGTCAGCATTGTCGCTGCCGATAACGGGAGAGGCATTTCACCCGGCAATCGGGCGCTAGTGTTTCAGCCGTTCTTTTCCACCCGCCGCTCTGAGGGCGGCACTGGCATGGGACTGGATATCGCCCGTGCCATGCTCGAAGCCCATGGCGCCAGCATCGCGCTGATCCAAAGCCAGGTCGGCGCGGCGTTCGAAATCACCGTGCCGACCGAATAGCTATTCGCGCGGTAACGGGCCCATGCGGGTCACGTCCTCGCCGCGCCGGACTGCGATATTGAGTCGGAAACTCTGGCCAACCCGTTCTGATCGCTCGATAAACAGCTCGGCGACATCAGGCGGGCACAGCTCCTGCGCGGTCTGGCGAAACAGCGCCAGCCAGCGCGAGAAATGCATGTCGGAAAGCTCGGGAATGGCCATATGCTTGGGCATCGGCCGGCCCCCATAGGTGCCTGTGCCAAGCAGCATCGAAGACCAGAAGCTGGTGATCTTGTCGATATGCTCGGGCCAATCCGCCTCGGCGATGACGCGGTTGAACACCGGGCCGATCACATCGTCCGCACGCGCCTTGGCATAAAAACTATCCACCACCGCGCGAACCATGGGCTCGTCCAGCGCCTCGGGAATCTCCCAGCCAGTGCGGGTCAGCCGCGTGCCGACAGGCGGACGCACGGGATCAGTCATGCGTGTCGTCCTTGCCCGGCGTGATCGTATAGGCGCAGCGGCGTGCGCCAGCGAGCATGTGTTCATTGCGCCGCACTTCAGCGCCCAGCACGGTCTGGAACACTTCGAGCTCCGCCCGACAAAAGCCTTGGCAGACAGCGGCAGCGGCGCAAATGGGGCAATGGTTTTCCATCAGCACCAGAGTGCCGTCTGGCTCCTCGCGCCATTCGGCCATATAGCCTTCGGCGGAGCGGATATCGGCCAGCGCCGCCACCTTGTCGCGCAGGCTAATGCGGTCTTCCATAGCCGCACCATAGCTGGCCAGCGTCTGCGTTTCGCGGGCCGCCACGATGGCGTCGAGCGCGCCCTCCCCCAGCGTATTGCGCACGATATCAAGCATCTGCACCGTCAGCGCCGCATGAGTATCGGGGAACCGCGTCGCCGCCTGCGCCGTCAGCCGCCAGATTTGCAGCGGCCGCCCCACGGGCCCCGGCTGATCGCTCGCCGCAACCAGTCCGTCCTTGGCGAGTTTGACCAATTGCTGGCGCGCCGCCTCGCCGGTTGTGCCCAGCATGTCGCCAAGCCGCGCCGAAGACAGCGCCCCATGCATTTTCAAGGCCATGAGAATCCGCTCCGCCGGATCGCGTGGCGACCAGGCGGTGTTTTGCATTCCCTGACTTGACTTAGGCGTGTCGATGGTTTTCAAAGCCATGGCTTGGAATTATACGTCCCGGCGGGGAATTGCAAGATTCGCCGCGTAACGAAAAGAGGAGCCCACCATGGCCTTCACCCTTCCGAACCTGACCTACGCGCATTCCGCCCTTGCCGACAAAGGCATGAGCCAGGAAACCCTTGAGCTGCACCACGACAAGCACCACCAGGCCTACGTGACTGCGCTCAACGGCTTCGTGGAAAAGAACGCCGATCTGCAGGGCAAGTCGCTCGAAGAAATCATCGCCTTCGCCAATGGCAAGGCTGACCTGGCCCCCGTATTCAACAATGCTGGCCAGCATTGGAACCACATCCACTTCTGGAATGCGCTGAGCCCCACGGGCGGCAAGCTGGGCGGCTCGCTTGAAGCCAAGATCATCGCCGATTTCGGTAGCGTCGATGCGTTCAAGGACGCTTTCAAAACTGCGGCGACCACGCAGTTCGGTTCGGGCTGGGCCTGGCTGGTGCTGGGTTCGGATGACAAGCTCAAGACTGCCAAGACCCCGAACGGCTCCAATCCCCTCGCCACCGGCGAAGGCAAGCCGCTGCTTGGCCTCGACGTCTGGGAGCACAGCTACTACGTCGATTTCCGCAATCGCCGTCCGGATTATGTGACCAACTTCCTCGACAAGCTGGCCAATTACGAATTCGCCGAAGCCAACCTCAAGGCCTAAATATCCCGTGTTGCCCGATGATGGTTTCGCGCTGACCGAAATGCGCCTGCGCGAACCGGCCCACCCGCCGGTTCGCCTCGCCGAGTTCCGCGAGACCATGGGGTCGATGGCCGCGACCGTCAGTGTCGTCACCACCACCCATGCGCGCGAAACCATTGGCAGGACGGTGACCGCCGCCCTGTCGCTGGGCGCCACGCCGCCCTCCGTCCTCGTTTCCATCGACATTACCGCGCGCCTTGCCGATCTCATTCTGATGTCACGCGGCTTCTCCATGGCCATGCTGGCGCAAGGGCAGGAGCTGATCGGCGACGCCTTTGCCGGCAAGCTGGGCGATGACCGCTTTACCTATGGCGAATGGGGCAGCTGGCCTTCGGGCAATCCGATGCTGATGGGCGCCGTCGCCACGCTGGATTGCGAATTGATCGGCAGTATCGAAACTGGCACCCACGTGCTGTTCGCCGGCGCCATCGTGCATAGCGAGATTTCGCCCCAGCTTGAGCCACTGATCTGGCATCGCCACCGCTATCGGACATTGACGGATCAGGTTTGAGGCGAGCACACTGCTCGGGTTGCAACCATTGTTTGCGTTGCGGCTTTTCCCTTCCTCCCAGGAAGCTCACCGTGCCGAAATACTATTTCCATTACCGCACCGATGACGGCGTCGTCCGCGACGACAAGGGCGACGAGCTCGAAGACCTCGATGCCGCCGAGCGCCACGCCGCCGAACTTGGCCAGGCCATTATCGGCCGTGCGCTGGGCGCAGGCGACGACCCCAAGGCGCCGCGCTCTATCGAGATCACCGATTCAACCGGCGAAGAACTGCTCTACGTGGTGTTCTGGGCCAGCCCCGAGCCGGTGGACAAGGGCAAGCCGGGCACAGTGGTCGAGCCGGTGACGCTGCACTGAGGTTCGCTCAGGCAAAAATTCTTCCCCACCCACCGCCCTTCCCGCGGGCTTGATCCGCAGGCCTCTGGCCGCTTGTGCAGTGTTGAGAGTGGCCCGCGGATCAAGTCCGCGGGAGGGACGGTGGTTGTGGTTTCAGGTGGTTGTGGTTCCATCAGTGTCGAGCCGGCAATGCCGTTCTGACTCTGGACAGCACCACCCCCATTTGCTTACCTCCGCGCGGAGGATTTTCATGGAAATTGCGATCATCAGCGTCGGCGCAGTCGTTATCCTGGCCATTGCGCTGGTCATCGGGCTGAACGCCCGGCGCCGCATCAAGCTGCTGGCCAAATATGACGACCAGCATGCTGTCGACATGATCATGTCCAGGCGCATCTGGGAGGGCATGACCCAGGAGCAGTTGATCGACGCCTGGGGCCGCCCCGCCGAAATCGACGAGCGCGTTCTCAAGACCAAGACCGCCCACGTCTACAAATACAATCGGTCCGGCAAAGCCAGCTTCCGCGACAAGGTAAAGCTGGACGATGGCGTGGTTATTGGATGGGACCAGAAGGGGCGGCGGGAGAGTTAGGGACCACGCGAGGGCCGGGGTTGGCATAGGGAACGAATGCCACCCCACCCACCGCCCTTCCTGCGGGCTTGACCCGCGGGCCACTCTCAACTCGGCACAAGCAGGCGAGAGACCCGCGGACCAAGTCCGCGGGAAGGCGGTCGCGTGGATGAGATCGCGCGCCTTACTGACGGTCTCTAGTTAGCGGCCCCTAAAACGACCGCCACCTTTTCGCCTCCTAGTCGGCGTGAGTAAATTGGCGACCGGCAAACTGAAACCGGCCGGGATCTACAAAAACTTCCATGCTTGAAGCCGTGCCATCCTCACAAACAACGAGCTTTCGCGCGTAGTCGGAAGCGCAGTGCGTTTCCGGCCTTCCCGGCACGCGCAGCGTCCATCCGCGGTCGTCGCTTGCCAGGACCGCCCCGTCGCTCGCGCGCAATGTCGGCAACACTGCGCAGCCACTGACCAAGCAAGCCGTCATGGCAATCGACAATGCGACTTGGGTTGCTGTCATTTAATGAACCTGCCCATCTTTAATGGTTGGCAGTTGACAGGTTCCCACGCAAACAAATTTGTGGGGTGTCCCCTAGAACAACCGCCACCGCTTGGGCCGGAACGACAGCCGTGTCTTTTCCCCGGCCGGATGATCGAATGGCAGATCGACTTCGACCTTGTGGCCTTCGCCGCCAATTTCGAGTTCTACCCGGCGCGTACCGCCGACGCGGCGCGATGATGTCACCACACCAGCCAGCGACGCATCGTGTTCGACCAGCTCTACATCGTGCGGACGGAAGAACAG
Organism: Devosia sp.; assembly: GCF_028290435.1. Taxonomy (GTDB): domain Bacteria; phylum Pseudomonadota; class Alphaproteobacteria; order Rhizobiales; family Devosiaceae; genus Devosia. Next base: position 7,036 of record NZ_JAQGJV010000034.1, read on the forward strand.
GCGCGCCTCGCCGGTTTTGCTGTCCGGTGCTGGAACGCCGATGGCGCGGCCACCTGACCAAAGTTCGCCGTTTTCCACCGTCACCGGCAATTCGCTGGATTCCCCGATAAAGCCGAAGACGAAGGGCGAGATGGGGCTGTCATAGACGGTGTCGGGCGAGCCGACCTGTTCGATCTTGCCCTGGCTCATGACGCAGAGCCGATCCGCCAGTTCGAGCGCTTCTTCCTGATCATGGGTCACGAACACCGTCGTATGCCCGGTGCGGTCGTGCATTTCGCGCAGCCATTTGCGCAGCTCGCGCCTTACCTGCGCGTCGAGGGCGCCGAAGGGTTCGTCGAGCAGCAGCACGCCCGGCTCGATCGCCAAGGCCCGTGCCAAGGCCACGCGCTGCCGCTGGCCGCCCGAGAGCTGGTTGGGGTAGCGCTTTTCCAGCCCCGAAAGCTGGACCAGATCGAGAAGTTCCATGGCCCGGCGGCGGATTTCGCCGGCTGGCGGCCGCGTGGCGCGCGGGCGCACGCTCAGGCCGAAGGAGACGTTTTCCAGGATCGTCATGTGCCGGAACAGCGCATAATGCTGGAACACGAAGCCGATATTGCGCTCCTGCACGGTCTTTTCCGAGGCGTCGATATCGCCAAAGAATACCTTGCCGTCGGTCGGCGTTTCGAGACCCGCGATGAGCCGCAGCAGCGTGGTCTTGCCGGAACCGGACGGCCCCAGCAGCGCGATCAGCTCGCCCGAATGGATATCGAGCGAGACGTCGTGCAACGCGGGAAATCGGTCGAATTCCTTGCGCACATTGGCAATGCGAACTTGCATATAAAGACTGGTCCCAAGTCTGGTGGCGGCCGTGGCCGCGAGTGCATCTAGTGACGGCCGGTGGCCGCGAGTTCATCGCCGAAGCGCCATTCCAGAAACGACTTCAGCACCAGTGTCAACAGGGCCAGCATGGCCAGTAGCGACGCCAGAGCAAAGGCGGCGGCGCCATTATACTCGTTGTAGAGGATTTCCACCTGCAGCGGGATGGTCGTGGTCTTGCCCCGGATCTTGCCGGAAACCACCGCCACCGCGCCGAACTCGCCCATGGCGCGGGCATTGCACAGCAGCACCCCATAGAGCAGGCCCCAGCGAATATTGGGCACCGTGACGCGCCAGAAGGTCTGCCAACCGTTGGCCCCCAGCGACAGCGCCGCCTCCTCGTCGCCGGTGCCCTGGTCCTGCATCAGCGGGATCAGTTCGCGGGCGACGAAGGGGAAGGTGACGAAGATGGTGGCGAGGATAATGCCCGGCAGCGCGAACAACACCTCGATGCCATAGGATTTGAGCCATGGGCCCAGGAAGCTGCCAGCGCCGAACAGCAGGACATAGACCATGCCCGAAATCACCGGCGACACCGAAAACGGCAGGTCGATCAGCGTGATCAGGAAGGCCTTGCCCTTGAACTCGAATTTGGCGATGGCCCAGGAGGCGCAGACGCCGAAGACGACGTTCAGCGGCACCGCGACCGCTGCCACCAGCAGGGTCAGGCGAATGGCGCTCTGGGCGTCCTTGTTGACCAGGGCCGAAAAATACGCCCCGACGCCCTTGGCGAAAGCCTCGATGAAGACCGACCACAGCGGCAGGATGAGGAACAGCGCCATGAATAGCAGGCAGAGGAAGATCGCGATCACCTGGACCGTCCGGCTTTCGCTGACGGGGGAGGTGTGATGGCGGTGAAGATGTCTGATCTTAGTTGCCATAGCCAAACCTCTTGCGGCTCCAGGCCTGGATCAGGTTGATGAAGAACAGCATCGCGAACGAGATGATGAGCATCACCGCGGCGATCACCGTGGCACCGACATAGTTGAATTCCTGCAGCCGGATATAAATCAGCAGCGGGGCGATTTCCGACACGAACGGAATATTGCCGGCGATGAAGATCACCGAGCCGTATTCACCGACGCCACGGGCGAAGGCCAGCGCGAAACCCGTCAGGATGGCGGGGGTCAGGCTGGGCAGGATGACGCGCGTAATGGTCTGAAAGCGCGATGCGCCGAGCGTGGCGCTGGCTTCCTCGACCTCGCGGCTGACCTCTTCGAGAATGGGCTGGATGGTGCGCACGACAAACGGCAGGCCGATGAAAATCATGGCGATGACGATACCGATCGGCGTGTAGGCGATGCGGAAGGGAAACCACTGCCCGACGATACCGTTCGGCGCATAAATCGCGGTCAGCGCAATGCCCGCGACCGCCGTTGGCAGCGCGAAGGGCAAATCCACCACCGCATCAAAAATGCGGCGGCCGGGAAAGCGATAGCGCACCAGCACCCAGGCGATCAGGGTGCCGAAGATGACATTGACGCCGGCTGCGATCAGCGCTGTGACGAAGCTGACCCGGAGGGCGCCAAGCACCCGCGGATCGGTCGCGGCCTTCCAGAACCCGTCAAAGCCGAGCCCGGCACTGCGAATGCCGAGCGCGATCATCGGGATGAACACAATCAGAGAGAAGTAGGCGAGCGTAAAGCCGAGCGTCAAACCGAAACCCGGTATGACGCTCGGCTGTTTCAATCGCCAACCATCCCGTTTCGGGGTGGTTGATGTCATATGCTACTGGCCCGCGACTGGTGTGTAGATCTGGTCGAATATACCACCATCGCCGAAGAATTTGGGCTGGGCTTCTTTCCATCCACCGAAATCCTCGATGGTGGACAGTTTGATGTCCGGGAAGCGCGCAATATCCTCGGGCTTTGCCAGTTCAGGATGGAACGGACGGTAGTAGTTGGCGGCCGCAATGGTCTGGCCTTCGGCGGAATACAGATACTTCAGATATTCCTCGGCGATATCGCGGGTGCCCTTCTTGTCGACATTGACATCGACCACGGCAACCGGAGGCACGGCCAGGATGGAAAGCGACGGATTGACGATTTCGAAGGCGTCGGGGCCGAGTTCATCGAGCGCCAGATAGGCTTCGTTTTCCCAGGCCAGCAACACGTCGCCGATGCCACGCTGCACGAAAGTGGTGGTCGAACCACGCGCGCCGGTATCGAGCACAGGCACGTGCTTGTAGAGATTGGCGACGAATTCCTGCGCGGTGGCATCGCTGCCGCCCGGCTGTGCCTTGGCCCAGGCCCAGGCAGCCAGCAGGTTCCAGCGCGCACCGCCCGAAGTCTTGGGGTTAGGCGTGATCACTTCGATGCCGTCCTTGACCAGGTCACCCCAGTCCTTGATCGCCTTGGGATTGCCCTTGCGGACCAGGAACACGATGGTGGACGTATAGGGCGCGTTGTTGTTTTCGAACGTGCCCTTCCAGTCCTTCTTGATCAGCGCGCCGGGGGAATTGGCGATGGCGTCGATGTCGCTTTCCAGCGCCAGGGTGACGACGTCGGCTTCAAGGCCGTCGATCACGGTGCGCGCCTGGGCGCCAGAGCCGCCATGAGTGGCTTCAACCGTAATAGTCTCGCCCTTGAGCTCCTGCCAATGCTTGACGAAGGCCTCGTTATACGCGGCGTAGAGCTCGCGGGTGGGGTCGTAGGAGGCGTTGATGATGCTGCGTTCCTGGGCATGCGCCGTGACGGCAAAGCCCATCGACAGCGATGCCGCCAGCGCGACATAGGCAAATATTCTGGTAGCGCTTTTCATATCTATAGCTCCCCATAAACCGATGCCTAAAGACTACTTGAACACTGGAGTATTACAAGGCGCAGCGCCTGCGCCAAATCCCCCTTGGCAGAAAATGCTTTGCCAAAAACGGCTCCAGCCGCGCAAAATGATCGCCGCGAGGGCCAATTCGACCATTCCGGCGCAATTTCATTTCAAATCTTAACAGGGGCCTAATTGCCGCCGGCACGACATTTTCAAACTGGCAACGGGCAAGATGGCGGGCGGTTCCAGATGGCGGCGCTTCAGAACCTGTCATCAGGCCATCGCGTGAGGCCGATACCTCACGAAGTCACGCGACATCAGGCGGTCACTGCGCCAAACTCCGCGCAATGATAAGGGGAGAATCACGGTGCAGGCGACTATCCATTCCGTCCGCGATGCGGTGCTGAGCCGCGCCGAGGCGCTGTCTTCCCACGAGCCGGACTTCGCCCGGTTTCTCAAGACCGCCACACTGGCCGGCGCCGCCGAGGATCTGGCCGGGCTATCCCCCGATTGGCTCGAGGCCGTGCTGCGACGCACCTATGCCCATGTCTGCAACTACACCGGCGCCGCCAGCAGCGTCATCCTGACGCCGCCGGAGACCGCGTCGGCGCCGCTGGTGATCGATATCATTTCGCCGGACATGCCGTTCATCGTCGATAGCGCACTGGCGGCAGTCCGCGCCGCTGGCGGCACGATCCGGCTGTTCGCCCATCCGGTCATCCACTACGATGGCCGGGCCCTCAGCGTGCTGCACATCCATAGCGATCCGGTCGCCGATCTCGGCGTGATGCAGGCCGAGCTCGACGGCACCATGGCCGATGTCGGCCGCGCCGTCGCCGATTGGCAGAACATGCTGGAGCGCGTTCGCGCCGCGGCCAAGGAACTGAGCGCCTCCCCGGCCAAGACCCGCGACGAGGCCGTGCTGTTCCTCGACTGGCTGGCCGAGAACAATTTCACCTTCCTGGGCGCCCGCCAATATCGCCTCGATGGCGCGCAATTGGCGCCCCTGCCCGAAACCGGCCTCGGCATCATGGCCGACCCGGCGCTCAAAGTGCTGCGCAGTGGCGCTGAATTCGTCGAGACCACCCCCGCCCATACCGATTTCATGGCCTCTGCCGAGCCGCTGCTGATCACCAAGGCCAATATCCGGGCGCGTGTCCACCGCCGCCAGCATCTCGATTATGTCGGGGTCAAACTCTATGGGGCCGACGGCAAAGCCACCGGCGAACTCCGCATTGTCGGGCTGTTCACTTCCCAAGCCATGGCGACGCCGCATAGCGAAGTGCCGATCATCCGCCGCAAGCTGGGCGAGGTGATGCGCCGCTCCGGCGTCGATCCCCAAGGCCATGATGGCCGCGCCCTCCTCAGTGCCCTCGACAGCTACCCCCGCGACGAACTGTTCCAGGTCACCACCGACGAGCTACTGGAATTCACCACCGCCATTGCGGGGCTCTACGATCGCCCACGCGTCCGCGTGCTGCCGCGCATCGACCGCTTCGACAACTTCGTCTCCATCCTCGTCTTCGTGCCCCGCGACCGCTACGACAGCGCCGCCCGCTCGCGCATCGCGCAATACCTGGCTCAGCAATATGATGGCCGCATCTCGGCCTATTACCCGCATTTCCCCGAAGGCGACCTTGTGCGCCTGCACGTCATCATCGGCCGCGTCGCCGGCGCCACGCCGCGCCCGAGCCGTGCCGAACTTGAGGCGCGCGTCGAGGAACTGACCGCCACATTTGGCGACATGCTGGTGGCCGCCGCCCCCGATCCGGCCACGGTCAGCGATTATCGCAACGCGTTCTCGCAGGCTTACCAGTCCCGCCACGGCAGTGCCGAGGCGCTCGAAGACATCGCCATCCTGCGCACCCTCGCCGATGGCGCCCGCATCGCCATCAGGCTGCACAACCGCACCGGCGGCGACGGCGCCCTGGGCCTCAAATTCTACCACCACGGCAGCGCCATTCCCCTCAGCGATCGCGTCCCCATGCTCGAAGCCTTCGGCTTTCGCGTCATCGACGAGCGCACCTATACGCTGACCCCGCGCGACGGCACCGAGCGCTATATCCACGACCTCGTGCTCGCCCGCGCCGACGGCAAGGCCTTCGACATGGCCGCGCTTGGCCCTCCCGTCGAAACCGGCCTGCTCGCCGTTTGGGAAGGCCGCGCCGAAAGCGACGGGCTCAACGCGCTCGTGCTGACAGCGGGCCTCGGCTGGCACGATGCCGCCCTGCTCCGCGCCCTGTCGCGCTACCTGCGCCAGATCGGCATTTCCTATTCGCAGCGCTATATCGCCCAGGTGCTGGTGACGCAGTCAGCAGCCGCCGCGGCGCTGATCCGCGTGTTCGATGCCCGTCTTAACCCGGCCCAGACCGGCAATGCCGACGCCGCCCGCGCCGAGATCGACACCGCCCTCGAAGCCATGGCGTCGCTGGATGAGGACACTATCATCCGCCGCTTCCTCAACCTGGTTGAAAGCGCGCTGCGGACCAACATCTGGCAGCACGACGCCGAGGGAAATGCCCGCCCTGCCCTGTCGATTAAGTTCGACAGCGCCAAGGTCGACGGCATGGTCGCCCCGCGCCCGTTCCGCGAAATCTTCGTCTATTCGCCACGCGTCGAGGGCATCCATATGCGCTTCGGCGCCATTGCCCGCGGCGGCATCCGCTGGTCGGATCGGCCCGAAGATTTCCGCACCGAAGTGCTCGGCCTGGTCAAGGCGCAGCAGGTCAAGAACGCCGTCATCGTGCCGGTCGGCGCCAAGGGCGGCTTCGTGCCCAAGCATCTGGTGGCCGGCATGCCGCGCGAGGCCTTCGCCGCCGAGGGCGTTGCCAGCTACAAGATCTTCATCGGCGCGCTGCTCGACATCACCGACAACCTGGTCGGCAATGATGTCGTACCGCCCAAGGACACCATCCGCATCGACGGCAACGACCCCTACCTCGTCGTCGCCGCCGACAAGGGCACGGCCAGCTTTTCCAACACGGCCAATGCCATCGCCATTGAGCGCGGCTACTGGCTCGGCGACGCCTTCGCCTCGGGCGGCTCGGCCGGCTACGACCACAAGGAAATGGGCATCACCGCCCGCGGCGGCTGGGAAGCGGTCAAGCGCCACTTCCGCGAAATCGATCGCGATATCCAGAAACAACCCTTCACCGTCGTGGGTGTCGGCGACATGAGCGGCGACGTGTTCGGCAATGGCATGCTGCTCTCGCCCGAAATCCGTCTGCTCGCGGCGTTCGATCACCGCGATATCTTCATCGATCCCAATCCGAATGCCGCCGCGAGCCTTGCCGAACGCCACCGCCTGTTCGAACTGCCGCGCTCGAGTTGGCAGGATTACAAAGCGCCGATTTCCGAAGGCGGCGGCATTTTCTCGCGCAGCCTCAAGGCCATCCCACTCAGCCCGCAAATGCAGGCTTTGCTCGGCCTCGCCGGTGCCCACGCCACGCCCGCCGAAGTCATGTCCGCCATCCTCAGGGCCGATGTGGACCTGCTGTGGTTCGGCGGTATCGGCACTTATGTGCGCGCGACAGCCGAGTCCAACCTGGCCGTCGGCGACCGCGCCAATGACGCGGTCCGCGTTACCGCCAGCCAGCTCCGCGCCAAGGTTGTCGGCGAAGGCGCCAATCTGGGCACGACCCAGCTCGCCCGCGTCGAATATGCGCTGGCCGGCGGCCGCATCAATTCAGACGCCATCGATAACTCAGCCGGCGTGAACTCGTCCGATCTGGAAGTGAACATCAAGATCGCGCTGCAGCCGCTGCTGGCCGACGGCACGTTCGCGATGGAAGAGCGCAATGCCTTCCTCGCCTCGATGACCGACGAGGTGGCGGCGCTATGCCTGCGCAACAATTACCTGCAGCCGCTGGCCATCTCGCTGGCGCAGCGTGCCGGCCTCGCCGAACTGCCGGATCAACGCGAACTCATGGCGCGCCTTGAAGTCCGCGGCCTGCTCGACCGCGCCGTCGAGTTCCTGCCCACCGACGCCGCGCTTGATGCGCGCGCTGCCGCCGGACAGGCCCTGACCCGGCCCGAACTGGCCGTGTTGCTCGCCTATGCCAAGCTGACGCTCTATGCCGACCTGCTCAACGATGGCGAGCTGGACGACGATTACCTGGCGGGCGAGCTGTTCCGCTATTTCCCCGAAACGCTGCACACGACCTATCCGCATGCGGTCGAAACCCATCGCCTGCGCCGCGAAGTCATCGCCACGGTGCTGGCCAATGCCATGATCAATCGCGGCGGCCCCGCCTATGTCACCGAACTCACCTCCGCCACCAGCGCCAGTGCCGGCGAAATCGCCCTCGCCTATGCCGCCACCCGCGATATCTATGGCCTCACCGAGATCAACACCGCGATCGACGGCCTCGATGGCGCGGTGGGCGGGGAAGTCCAGCTCTCGCTCTACGCGGCCGTAGAAGCCCTGCTGCGCCAGGAAACGCTCTGGTTCCTGCGCAATGCCGATGTCACCAAGGGTCTCACGGCTCTGGTCTCGCGCCATGCCGACGCCGTGGCCAGCCTCAAAACCCTGCTCGCTACCACCCTGCCCGCGCCGCTCGCCACCGCGGTGGGCAACACTGCGCAGGCGCTGGTGGTGCAAAAGGTGCCCGCCGCCACCGCCCAGCGTATCGCCGAACTTGGCGTACTGTCTTTCGCCAGCGATATCGCGCTGGTCAGCGAACGCAGCAATGTCCCGGTCGCCGACGCCGCCGAGGCCTTCTTCGCCGTGCTGGCGCAGTTCTCGCTGTGGCCGGTTATCGAACAAGGCCGCACGCTGGTACTCTCCGACCGCTTCGAGCGCATGGCCCTCGACCGCGCCCTCGCCAACCTGCTCCGCGCCCAACGCGACCTCACCGCCGACGTGCTGGCTGCCGGTGGCGGCTCGATCGCCGAGCGCATCACGGCATGGAAAGCCGGCACACCGGGCGTCGAGCGTTCAGCCCTGTCAGTCGGCGAACTTACCCAAGGCACGTTGACGGTATCTCGGTTGTCGGTAGCAGCAGGTCTGCTGGCGGACTTGGCGCAGGCTTCGTAGGGGCAGACACCCTCATCGGGCGCTGCGCGCCACCTTCTCCCCGGCGGGGAGAAGAATAGAGGAGCCGAGCTCTCAAGATTCCTCTCCCCGTCGGGGAGAGGGTGGCTGAGCGCAGCGGAGGCCGGGTGAGGGTGTCTGCCACCCCCATTCACCCATTGCGAACAAAACGCGAATAGTCTCATCTGGCCTCTTGCACCCACAGGTCCGATTCGTGCTCGCCAGTCCTGCCTATCTCGATAAGCTCAACCCCGAGCAGCGCCGCGCGGTGGAGCATGGCATTGGCAATGCGACACCCGGCCCGCTGCTGGTCATCGCCGGCGCCGGCTCCGGCAAAACCAATACCTTGGCCCATCGCGTCGCCCACCTGATCGTCAGCGGCGCCGATCCGCGCCGTATCCTCTTGATGACCTTCTCACGCCGCGCCGCCAGCGAAATGCGCCGCCGCGTCGAGCGCATCGCCGCACAAGTGATGGGCCCCGGCTCGGGCGTGATGACCGACGCACTAAGCTGGGCCGGCACGTTCCACGCCATAGGCGCCCGCATCCTGCGCGAACACGCTGCCGAAATCGGCCTCGATCAGGCCTTCACCATCCACGACCGCGAAGATTCCGCGGACCTCATGAACCTGGTCCGCCACGAACTCGGCCTGACCGATGCCAAGAGCCGCTTTCCGACCAAGGGCACCTGCATCGCCATCTATTCACGCGTGGTCAACGCCCAGGGCGATCTCGACGAGGTGCTGAAAACCGTCTTCCCCTGGTGCGCCATGTGGGGCGCCGAACTGCGCACCCTGTTCGGCGCCTATGTCGAAGCCAAGCAGCACCAGGGCGTGCTCGATTATGACGACCTGCTCCTTTATTGGGCGATGATGATGGCCAATGCCGATATCGCGGCCAGTATTTCGGGCAAGTTCGACCACGTGCTGGTCGACGAATATCAGGACACCAACCGCCTGCAATCCTCGGTACTACTGGCGCTCAAGCCTCAGGGCCACGGCCTCACCGTCGTCGGCGACGATGCCCAGTCGATCTATTCGTTCCGCGCCGCCACCGTCCGCAATATTCTCGATTTCCCCATGGCCTTCACGCCGCCGGCCGATATCGTCACGCTGGACCGCAATTATCGCTCGACCCAGCCCATCCTCGCCGCCGCCAATGCGGTAATCGACCTCGCCAGCGAACGCTTCACCAAGAACCTGTGGACCGATCGCGAGGCATCCGCAAAACCCTATCTGGTGACGGTCCGCGACGAGGCCGACCAGGCGCGCTATGTGGTCACCCGCATCCTCGAAGCCCGCGAGGGCGGCACGGCACTGAAATCCCAGGCCGTGCTGTTCCGCACCTCCAGCCATTCCGGCCCGCTCGAAATCGAACTGACGCGGCGCAACATTCCCTTCGTCAAATTTGGCGGCCTCAAATTCCTCGATGCCGCCCATATCAAGGATCTACTGGCCATCCTGCGCTGGGCCGAAAATCCGCGCGACCGCGTCGCCGGCTTCCGCGTGCTGCAACTGCTGCCCGGTATCGGCCCCGGCACCGCCGGTCGCGTGCTCGATGCCATGGCGACTGGCCCCGATCCGATCTGGGCTTTGGGCGAAATCCCGCCGCCACCCCGCGCGGAGGAAGGCTGGCCGAGCCTGGTCGAGCTGATGCGGCGCCTCGGCAAGCGCGACGCCGGCTGGCCGTTGGAACTCGGCTATGCCCGGCTCTGGTACGAACCATTGCTGGAACGCGCCTATGAGGACGCCACCGTCCGGCAGGCCGATATCCTGCAGCTCGAACAGATCGCCGGCGGCTATGCGTCGCGCGAAAAGTTCCTCACCGAACTCACCCTTGATCCACCCGACGCCACGTCGGACCAGGCCGGCGTGCCGCATCTCGACGAGGACTACCTGATCCTCTCCACAATCCATTCCTCCAAGGGCCAGGAGTGGAAATCGGTGCATGTGCTCAACGTCGTCGATGGCGCCATCCCGTCGGACCTGGGCACCGGCTCGACCCATGAGCTGGAGGAGGAACGCCGCCTGCTTTACGTGGCGATGACCCGCGCCATGGACGAGCTGCACTTGATCGTGCCGCAACGCTTCTTCGTCACCCAGCAGGCCAAGCATGGCGACCGGCACCTCTACGCCCAGCGCACCCGCTTCATCCCCCGTTCGATGACCACCCTTTTCGAGGACATCTTCTGGCCCGCCGTCACCCCGGCTTCGATCACCGGCATCGCGCCGCAGGCGCCCCGGATCGACATCGGCGCGCAGTTGCGCACTATGTGGTCGAAGTAGAGCAAGCGGCGAAAAGGTGGGAACCGACAGTTTGATGCAATCAGATTGTCGCGGCTCTAGGCGAAAGTCGGCCTTGCCAGCGCCGCATCGATGGGGACACTGGCGCCGTCTTATCCCCGTCGAGTAAATTCATGTCCCAGCTCCTGCACCACTGGCTCGCCGCCGCCGTCGCCAATGACGGCGTGGATCTCAAGCTTTCCAGCACGCTGGAAACAATCGCCGCCGCCTGTGCCGAATTGTCGGGGGTTTTGCGGCTGGCGCCGATCGAAGGGCAAACCGGGCTCGCCGGCCACACCAATGTGCAGGGCGAAGCCCAAAAAGAGCTCGATGTCATCTCGAACGACATATTCATCAAACACTTAAGGAGAAATCCCGATGTGTCGATTCTGGTGTCCGAAGAGCTGGATGAAGCCCTTAACATGGAGAATCAGGGAGCCTTCGCCGTCGCCTGCGACCCCCTCGACGGCTCTTCAAACCTGGACGTAAACGTCACTGTCGGCTCGATTTTTTCTATTCTCGCCGTCGATCCGGCCAATCCAGATCTGCTCCAGCCCGGCACCAAGCAGCTCGCCGCCGGCTACGCCGCCTACGGCCCCTCCACCAGCCTGGTGCTGACCTTCGGCCGCTCGGTCGCCTGCTTCACGCTGAACGCAGACGGCCAGTTTGCCCTGACCAAGGACAACATCACGGTTCCCGCTGCCTCAGGGGAATTTGCCATCAACACCGCCCGCGAGCGGTTTTGGGATGACGCCACAAAGGCTTACGTATCCCAGAACGTCGCCGGCGAAACCGGCCCCGCCGGCAAGCGCTACAACATGCGCTGGATCGGCTCGATGGTCGCCGACATCCACCGCATCCTGATGCGCGGTGGTATTTTCCTGTACCCTCTCGATAGTGAAACCACTGACAAGGGTGGCCGCCTGCGCCTGCTCTACGAAGCCAATCCGATGGCGCTGCTCATGGAGGCTGCGGGCGGCGGCGCGACCACCGGGCACGGCCGCATTCTCGAAGTTATGCCCAAGGCGATCCACCAGCGCATCCCGGTCATCGTCGGCTCCAGGGACGAAGTCGAGCGGGTCAATGCACTTTATGCCCGTGGATAAGCGCAGGCCAAATTGCAACGTTGCGACGCGCCCCCTATAACCGGTGTCAAAACAGGGATCGGCGGCTCTTCGCCGGTCGGGAGCCATAATGACCAACGAGATATTTCCCCTGCCCGCCACCAATTCCAGCCCGTGGAGCGCCCGCCCGTTCCATCGTCAATTCCTTGCGCGCCAAGCCAATCGGCTGTTCGATTTTTTCCAGAAGGCGTCGATCAATCCCAAGGGCGGCTTCCACGAACTGGATGACGACGGCCACGCGCTCAATACCGATAACGACATCCGCCAGATTCACGTCACCGCCCGCATGGTGCATTGCTTTGCCATTGGCAGCCTGATCGGCCGGCCGGGCTCGGACGAGATCGTCGATCACGGTATGCGCGACCTGTGGGACAAGCACCGCGACGCCAAATATGGCGGCTACGTTTGGGGCCACGATGACAGTGGCTTCACCGACGACAAGAAGCAGGCCTATGGCCATGCCTTCGTGCTGCTCGCCGCCTCGAGCGCCAAGCTCGCGGGTCATCCGCTGGCTGATCAGATGATCGCCGATGTGACCAAAGTCATCAATGAGCGCTTCTGGGACGACAAGGTCGGCGCGGTGTCGGAGGAATACAATCGCGATTGGTCCCCGATCAGCGACTATCGCGGCCAGAACTCCAACATGCACATGACCGAAGCGCTGATGGCGGCTTACGAGGCGACCGGCGACAAGGTCTATCTGGCCAAAGCCGAGCGCATCGCCACCCACATCATCGGCAAGATTGCCGTGCCGCTGGGCCATCGCGTGGCCGAGCATTTCAACGACAAATGGGAACTCGACAAGAATTACCTCGGCTCCGAAATGTTCCGCCCGGCCGGCACCACGCCCGGCCATTGGCTGGAGTGGTCGCGACTGCTGATTCAACTCTGGATTTTGGGCGATAAGCGCCTGTCTTGGCTGACCGACGCGGCGCGCGGCCTGTTCCGCAACGCCATCACTCTAGGCTGGGACGAAAAGTACGGCGGCTTCTTCTACAATCTGGATTGGGATGACAAGCCGCTGATGCGCGAAAAGCTGTGGTGGCCGGTTACCGAGGCGATCGGTGCTGCTTCCTTCCTCTGCGCCTATGATCGCGACCAATATTACCAGGTCTGGTATCGCAACCTGTGGGATTTCGCGGCCAATCACGTGATTGATCACGAGCGCGGCGGCTGGCGGTCGGAATTGCGCGAGGATTTGACACCTGCCTCGCGCCTGTTCACCGGCAAGCCCGATATCTATCACGCGCTGCAGGCCTGCCTGATCCCGCTCTATCCCTCGATCGGCGGTATCACCATGGCGATCATCAAGACCGATCACGGCAAGCACTAACGACCCGGCTCCTGCCACGTTTCCGGCGCTCACGCGTTGAGTGTCGGAAACGGAGAGCATAATGACCGATCTGACAGGCAAAGTGGCGCTGGTGACCGGCGCGGGTTCGGGCATCGGCAAGGCCGCGGCGCTGACCCTGGGCAAAGCCGGCGCCAATGTGGTGGTGATGAGCCGTACTGCCTCCGAAGTCGACCAGACCGCCAGCGAAATCCGCAGTGCCGGTGGCGAGTCGCTGGCGCTGAGCGCCGACACTTCGGACGACGCGGCGATGGCCGAACTGATCAACCGCACCGTCAGCCACTACGGTCGCCTCGATATCGTGGTCGCCAACGCCGGCATCAATGGCGTCTGGGCGCCGATCGAAAGCCTCAAGCCCGAGGAATGGGACAAAACCATCGCGGTCAATCTGCGCGGCACCTACCTGACCATTCATCACGCCGTGCCGCATCTGGCGCGCGCTGGCGGCGGCTCGATCATCGTGGTGTCTTCGATCAATGGCACGCGCACCTTCACCACGCCGGGCGCCAGCGCCTATTCGGTCACCAAGGCCGGTCAGTTGGCGCTGGTACAACAACTGGCGCTGGAGCTGGGCGACCGGAAAATCCGCATCAACGCGCTTTGCCCTGGCGCGATCGAGTCGGAGATTTCCGACAACACCGAGCAGCGCGGCAAAGAGCTCACCGAAGTGCCGGTGGAGTTTCCCGAGGGGGATATTCCGCTAACGGATGGAGCAAAAGGCAAGGCGCAGGACGTCGCCGACGCAGTCCTATTCCTCGCATCCAACGCCTCGCGGCATATTACCGGCACGCCGATCTGGATCGATGGTGGGCAGAGTTTGCTGCGGTAGCGCAGGCTCCACTCCCCAAAGAACACCCCTTCCCATCCTCCCCCATCAAGGGGGAGGTGTCTGCCGGTGGGTTGAACTGGATCGAACTCCAAGAGTGGAGAGAAACCTCCCCCTTGATGGGGGAGGTAGGAGGGGGTGACACCCGGTCGACGTCACGCGGCGCCTTCTCCCATTAGCCTCAATCCCGCCAAGGAGTTGCAACCGCCCCTTGCCGCGCGTACATCAGCGGCGTGTTTCCGAGAATTGCCATGCCCCGCCCGACCAGCTTTCCTGCCCAACTTCCCCACCTCCTGGTGGAGCGCGCCGTCATGGCGGCGCTGGAAGAGGATCTGGGTCTGGCCGGCGACCTGACCAGCCAGGCGACGCTCTCACCAAGCGCCACCGCCACCGCAATACTGTCGGCCCGTGAGCCCGGCGTGATTGCGGGCCTCGACCTCGCTGCCGCCGCCTTCCGGCTGGTGGGCGCGGGCGTCAGCTTCACGCCGCAAATCACCGATGGGTCGCGGATCGCTGCCGGGGGCGTCGTCGTCACCGTGGCAGGCCCTGCCCGCCTGGTGATGTCGGCCGAGCGCGTGGCGCTGAATTTCCTCAATCATCTCAGCGGCATCGCCACGCTGACGCGGACCTATGCGGACGCCGTCGAGGGCACCAATGCCCGCATCTGCGACACGCGGAAAACCATTCCCGGCATGCGGGCATTCCAGAAATACGCCGTGCGTTGTGGCGGCGGCTCCAATCACCGGTATTCGCTCGAGGACGCTATCCTGATCAAGGACAACCACATCGCCGTCGCCGGTAGCGTTACCGCCGCCTATCAGGCGGCTGCCGCGTTTGCGGGCCACCTCGTGGCCATCGAGATTGAGGTCACCTCGCTGGCCGAACTTGACGAGGCGCTCGCTGCCGGCGCCCGCATCGTGCTGCTCGACAATATGGACAATGCCGCATTGGCCGACGCAGTCGCCCTCAATGCCGGCCGCGCGCGGCTGGAGGCTTCCGGCAACGTCAAGCTCGACCGAGTGCGCTCGATTGCCGAGACCGGCGTCGATTTCATCTCCACAAGCCAGATCACCATGGGCGCCAAGCCGCTCGATCTGGGCCTCGATGTGACAATCGGGGGCTGAGCCATGACCACTTTGACCGCCCCCGCCCAAGCCGCCACCACTTCAGATCTCACCGAGCTGTGCCTTGCCGCCTCAATCGCGGCGGCCCGGGTCATTACCGATGTTTATGCGCGACCATTCGCCGCAGTCGACAAGGCCGATGGTTCCCCGGTCACCGAGGCCGATGCGGCTGCCGAAGCGGTGATCCTCGATTACCTGCACGCCACCGGCATTCCGGTGCTGGCCGAGGAAAGCGCCGCCGCGGGGCATATCCCGATCCTGGGCGATCGCTATTTCGTGGTCGATCCGCTCGATGGCACCAAGGAATTTATCAAGCGCAATGGCGAGTTCACCGTCAATATCGCGCTGGTCGAGCATGGCGTGCCAGTGCTCGGCGTGGTGCTGGCGCCAACGACCGGCGCGGCCTTTGTGGGTGATCGGCACGGCGCCTATGAGTGCAACGCCCTGACCGGCATAGCCGTCGAGAAGCACGCCATTTCGACGCGTTCCGCCGATCCGCTGCGCATCGTGGCCAGCCGCTCGCATGGTCATGCGGCGCTCGCGGCGCTGTGCGAAACGATGCAGATCGGCAGCGACGTTTCGGTCGGCTCCTCGCTGAAATTTTGCCTGCTGGCCCGGGGCGATGCCCAACTGTATCCGCGGTTTACCCCCACATGCGAGTGGGATACGGCGGCCGGACAGGCCGTTCTGGAAGCCGCGGGCGGTGCCGTTTTGACGCTCGACGGTCAGCGGCTCACTTACGGCAAGTCGATGACGCGCTTTCTTAACCCGTATTTCGTGGCTGCATCTAGCCGTGATCTGGCCGCTCGGGCGGCGTTGGAAATGCAGGCTTTGGTGGGTTAAACGCCAGCGTTTCTGCAACACTCGCTTAACTGATGTCCTTTACACGCATGGCTCACACGCTTGCGCGATGGGTATCCAACATATACAGAACGAGCATATAACGGCCCGGCATATGTCTGGCGGAGTGCTGCTGTATGAATGTCAGAACGGTTTGCCTGTCTATCCTACATGATGGCGACGCCACGGGATACGAAATCCGGCGGTTATGCGTCGAGGGCGAGTGCTCGTATTTCGTCGAGGCCAGTTTCGGCTCGATCTATCCGGCGCTGGCCAAGCTTGAGGATGACGGCCTGGTCAGCAGCCATGTCGAGCAACAGGACGGCAAGCCGTCGAAAAAGATCTATTCTATCACCGAGGCCGGCCGCACCGCATTTACGCAGGCGCTGTTCGAACCTCTGGGCGAAGAAGTGTTCCGCAGTCCCTTCCTGCTGTTTGCGCGCTTCGCGCATCTTCTGCCGGCGGGACTAGTCGAAGATCGGTTGCATGAACAACTGCAACGGACCCTCGATTCCAAGAAAAAACTGAACGATGTGCTGAGCGACGAGACGGTCAGCGCTTCGGACAGGTGGGTAATCAACTACGGATTGTCGATTATGGAGGTTGCGGAACGTCATATGCGCAACCACATGACTGACTTGATCACATTAGCGCGAGCCGAACCGGCAAAAAAAGACGCGGCTGAATAAGGGGCGAATTGGGTATGCGTGCACTTTTATCTTACGGCTTGGCTTTCGTGTTCCTGGTTATTGCGGGCCTTTGGCTCGGCACCGGCACGTTGGTCGTTGGCGGAAACGGCCCCGGCAAGGGCGAAACCCCGATCATTTCGGTGTTCGAAGGCGAGCCGGACGGCCCGATCCACAATCAATTGGCCGATGCCGGCGTGCTGGCGCCCCCTCCGAGCGAGGAGGCCACCACCCATATCGATCCCCATCTGACCATTGCCCAGCGCAATGAGGAAGCCACCGGCGCCGCCGTACCGGCGCAGTCGGTTCGCACCGTCACCTATAACGCACAGGCCATGCCGATCATGGTGCCGCTGCGCGGTCGCACCCAGGCCAAGTCCTCGGTCAGCGCCGTTGCCGAAACCGCCGGGATCATCGATACCGTTGCCGTCACCAAGGGCCAGAAGGTTGCCGTTGGCGACCTGCTGTGCACGCTCGACCAGGGCACGCGCCAGGCCGCGGTGACCCAGGCCGATGCCGGATTGGCCCAGGCCAATGCTGGTCAGGTTCAGGCACAGCTTGATTTCGACACCAATGCCGACCTGCGCAAGAAGGGCCTGGCAGCCGCCAATACCAGCCGCCCGCTGGAAGTCGCCCTGACCTCCGCCAAGGCTTCCGTCACTGCGGCCCAAGCCGCAGTGGACAATGCCAAGGCCGAACTCGATCGCACCGAAATCGTCGCCAAGGTCGCCGGCGTGGTGCAGGACCCGCTGGCCACTGCCGGCTCGATGCTTGCCATGGGTTCGCCCTGCGCCAGCATCGTCCAGCTTGATCCAATGGTGTTCATCGCCCAGGTTCCCGAGAGCCGCATTGGCCTGGCCAAGACCGGCCTCGACGCCTCGATCACCACGGTGACCGGCCAGACCGTCGACGGCAAGGTGAGCTTCATCTCCGAAACCGCCGATCCGGCAACCCGTTCGTTCCCGATCGAAATCGAGATCCCCAACAAGGACGGCGCCCTGCGCGACGGCCTCACGGCAACCGCCACCGTCAATCTTGGCACCGCGCCGGCCCATCTGGTGCCGCAGTCGGTGCTGACGCTGAATGACGCTGGTGAACTGGGCGTGCGGGCCGTCGAGGACAGCAAGGCCAAGTTCTATGCGGTGCAGATCGCCAGTGACACCCGCCAGGGTGTGTGGGTGCTGGGCCTGCCTGCCAAGGTCGACATCATCACTGTCGGCCAGGAATTCGTGAATGACGGCCAGGCCGTCACTGCCACCAACGTCGCCGCTGCTGAGGGTACAGCATCATGATGAACTTCCTCGAACGCATCCTGCGCATGCCGCGAGTGGTCTTGACCGTCATGGTCTTGCTGCTCGGGGCCGGTGTGGCCGCCTATGTCTCATTGCCCAAGGAAAGCTTCCCGGCAATCGATATCCCCTATTTCTACGTGTCGGTCAGCCAGACCGGCGTGTCGCCGCGCGATGCGGAACGCCTGCTGGCCAAGCCGATCGAAGATCGCGTCAAGGACATCGACGGGCTGGAGAACTACTCCACCACCTCGACCACCGGCCACGCTTCGGTGTTCCTGGAATTCAACGTCAATGCCAACAAGGACAAGGCACTGACCGACATCCGGGCCGCCATGGACGGTATCGTGGGCGACCTGCCCGACGACGCCACCGTTCCGACCGTCAACGAAATCTCGTTCACCGACATGCCGGTCATCTCGGTGGCTGTCTATGGCTCGGCGCCCGAGCGGCAGCTGGTGACCCGCTCCAAGGACTTGCAGGACGCGCTTGAGGCCCTGCCCGACGTGCAGAGCGTGACCATTTCGGGTTCGCGCGATGAAATGCTGGCCGTCACCATCGACCTGAACAAGCTCGAAGCTTATGACCTGACGGCGGCGCAGCTGTTCGACGCGCTGGCCAAGAACAACATGGTCGTTCCCGGCGGTACGCTGGATACCGGCCAGGGCTCGTTCAACGTCGAGGTTCCTGGCCTGATCAATAATGCCGCGGACATTTATTCGCTGCCGCTTAAGACAAGCGGCGACACCGTCGTCACGTTCGGCGACGTGGCGACCATCACCCGCACGTTCGAGGATGCGACGCAGTACGCTCATGTGAACGGCCAGCCGGCCATCACCCTGGGCGTGGCCAAGAAGCTGGGCACCAACGTCATCACGGTGTCCGACGAAGTGCGCCGCGTCACCTCCGAGTTCACCAAGGATTGGCCGACCAGCATCCAGACCAGCTTCCTGGTCGATCAGGCTGACTCGACCAAGGGCCTGTTCCGTTCGCTGGAAGCGGCCGTTCTGACCGCCGTGGCGCTGGTGCTGATCACCTGCGTCGCCACCTTGGGCCTGCGCCCGGCCATCATGATCGGCATGTCGATCCCGATCTCGTTCATGATCGCCTTCCTCGTGGTGCAGATGCTTGGCATGACCATCAACATGATGATCATGTTCGGACTGGTGCTGGCCGTGGGGGTGCTCGTCGACGACCCGATTGTGGTGGTGGAATATGCCGAGCGAAAGCTGATGGAGGGCGTCCCCAAGCGGGAGGCCTTCATCATGGCCGCGCGGAAAATGTTCGTGCCGGTGGTTTCGGCCACCTTCACCACGCTGGGCGCCTTCGTGCCCCTGCTGTTCTGGCCGGGCATTATCGGCAAGTTCATGAGCTACCTGCCGATCATCGTCATCGTGGTGATGTGCGCCTCCCTGGTCTCGGCCCTGATCTTCATGCCGATCATCGGCGCGATCATTGCCTCGACCAAGATCGACCCGCATCACAAGGAAGCTGCGGACATCGTCATGTACGCGGACAAGTTCGACCCCAAGAAGGTCAAGGGCGTCACCGGCATTTATGTGCGCACGCTGGAGCACCTGCTGCACCAGCCGCTGATCACCTTGGCGGTCGGCTTCGCCCTCGTGGTGCTGATGTTCTACAGCTACATCTCCCACCCAACTGGCACCGAGGCCTTCCCGGCCTCCGAGCCGGAATACGGCACGGTGAACGTGATCGCGCGCGGCAATTACTCGCCGATCGAGATCCGTAACTTCATGGTCGAAGTTGAAAACCAGTTGCTGCAGGTTCAGGGCATCCAGGACGTCATCATGACCTTCGCGGGTGGCCAGAACGGCGGCGGTTTGGGCAGCGCTTCGCCTGCCGACACCATCGGTTCGTTCAACCTGCAGTTGCAGCCCTATAACGAACGCGTCAAGGCCGAGCAGATCTTCCAGGAGATCCGCACCCGTGTCGCCGACATTTCGGGCTTGCAGGTGCAGATCGCGGCGCAGGAAAACGGTCCTCCGGCCGGCAAGGCGATCAATCTGCGCGTCGAGAGCACGGTCTATGACGACCTGGCCCCCGCCGTCGCCAAGATCCGCGATTATGTGCAGAACGATCTGGGCGATACCATCGACATCGAAGATGGCCGCCCCTCCCCCGGCATCGACTGGGAAGTGACGATCGATCGCGTCGAAGCCGCCAAATACGGCATCGGCGTGCGCGAGCTGTCGCCATACGTCCAGCTCGTGACCTCGGGCGTCAAGCTCGGCAGCTACCGTCCCGATGACGGCACTGACGAACTTGATATCCGTGTCCGCCTGCCCGAAGGAGAGCGCACCTTCGACGCGCTCGATTCAATGCGGATCGTCACGGCCCAGGGCCTGGTGCCGGTCAGCAACTTCATCAAGCGGACGGCCGTGCCCAAGGTTGCCAATATCGAGCGGCGCAACGGCGTCTATGCGATGAACGTCATGGCCAATCTCAACCCGACCAACGCGGCCGGCGAGGCAGTGACCTCGGACGCCAAGGTTGCCGAGCTCAAGAAGTGGCAGGCAACACAGGAGTTCCCCGCCGCGGTCAAGATCGTCTATGGCGGTGCGGCCGAGCAGGTTGACGACACCAATGCCTTCATTGTGTCGGCGTTCGGCGCGGCGATGTTCCTGATCTTCCTGATCCTGCTGCTGGAGTACAACAGCTTCTACCAAGTGCTGGTCACCCTCTCGACGGTGATCATGTCGCTGGCGGGCGTGCTGTTGGGCATGACCATTACGGGCATGAGCTTCTCGGCGATCATGACGGGCCTGGGCATCGTGGCTCTGGCGGGTATCGTGGTGAAGAACGGCATCGTGCTGATCGACACCTACAATCACTACAACCGCGACGAGAAGGTCGAGCCCGTCAAGGCGATGCTGATCACCGCCGCGCAACGCGTGCGGCCGGTGCTGCTCACCGCCACGGTGACCGCACTGGGTGTTATCCCGATGGCGTTCAACGTCGAGTTCGACTTCATTCGCCGCGAAGTTGTGGTGGGTGGCATTGCGGGTTCGTGGTTCATCCACCTGTCGGCGGCGCTGGTCTCGGGCCTGTTCGTGTCCACTGCCCTGACGCTGATCATGGTGCCGGTGATGGTCACCGCCCCCACAGTGATGTGGCGCCAGATCAAGTGGGTCGCGCATCACTCCAACCGCGTTGGTAACTGGGTCACCAGCCCGTTCCGCCGCCGCACTGCGGCGGCTGTGCCCGCCGGCTTTGATGGCATGGCCGTAGAAATCCCGGCCGATGCCGATGGCACCAAGCGCTACATCGTCAGCTCGGATGCCGGGCTGGTGGAAAAGGAAAGCAACGGCGTCACCGTCGTCAGCCGCCCCGAAGCCGCCGAATAAGTTACTGCTCCTCCAAGCAGTCTGAGGCCCGCAGCAATGCGGGCCTTTTTTTATGGATGAATGCGCGGCATCCTGAACTGCAGGAGCCGTGATGAAGACAATCGACGTCAAAGACGCCGCCGCTGAATTCGACATTGTGCTTGAACGCGTTCAGGAAGCGCCTGCATATTCAGGACAACGGCAAGGACGTCGCGGTTATCCTGTCCATCGCGCAGTATGACGCGTTAGCAGGCACAGATGGCCCTGAGCGCGTCCGCCCTATCGTCAAGAAGCTCTTTGCGGCCAACGTCGCTCGCCAGATACGAGGCCGAGCACCCGGAAGACGGGTGGAAGGGTTAGCCCATGGGCTGATCGTCATGCCGAAATCGTGGCTCCCATCACCCCTCCCAACCTCCCCATCAAGGGGGAGGTGTCTGCCGGTGGGTAGGGCAAGACCGAGCCCTGAGCCTGGGTAGATTGAACTCGGCAGCCCCCCAGAGTGGAGAGACACCTCCCCCTTCATGGGGGAGGAGGGAAGGGGTGTCGTTTGGCCCCGGTCTATGGGCCTTACCCCTCTTCTCCCCACCCGCTCCACTTCGCGCTATCCTCACCCCCGATATCTCCACAATGGCTGCGGGTTCGCGACGAACGGCCGTGGGGAGTTTGGTGGGAGGGGAATGCGGTCGCGCGATCCCTGGGCCAGCGCGACGTTCGTCTCCTGAAACAGTGGAGGCCAC
>NZ_JAQGJV010000037.1 GCF_028290435.1 Devosia sp.
ATTCCCCGGTCCGCATCGAGCCGTTCCTGACCGCACAACAGATCGCCGCCGAATAGGAAGCTGGCGGCGCTGCTTGCCGCCAGCCACCCCCGGGTGCTATCCCGCGCGACATGGCCTCCATCCCTATCCAGAACATCCGCAACTTCGCCATCGTGGCCCATATCGACCACGGCAAGTCGACGCTGGCGGACCGCCTCATCCAGACGACCGGCACTGTCGCGCTCCGCGACATGTCGGAGCAGATGCTCGACTCGATGGACATCGAGAAGGAGCGCGGCATCACCATCAAGGCGCAGACCGTGCGCCTCAAGTACCACGCGGCCGATGGCGAGGATTATATCCTCAACCTGATCGACACCCCCGGCCATGTCGACTTTGCCTATGAGGTGTCGCGTTCCCTCGCCGCCGTCGAAGGCAGCCTCTTGGTTGTCGACGCCTCCCAAGGCGTCGAGGCGCAGACGCTGGCCAATGTCTATCACGCCATGGACGCCAACCACGATATCGTCACCGTCCTCAACAAGATCGACCTGCCCGCCGCCGAGCCCGAGCGCGTCAAGCAGCAGATCGAGGACGTCATCGGCATCGATGCCTCCGATGCCGTGGAAATCTCCGCCAAATCGGGCCTCGGCATCGACAAGGTGCTTGAGGCCATCGTCACCCGCCTGCCGGCCCCCAAGGGCGATATCAACGCGCCGCTCAAGGCGCTGCTGGTGGATAGCTGGTACGATACCTATCTGGGCGTCGTGGTCCTCATCCGCGTCATCGACGGCACGGTGAAAAAGGGCCAAAAAATCCGCATGATGAATGCGAACGCGGCCTATGAGCTGGACCGCGTCGGCGTCTTCACCCCCAAGCTGGTCGATATCGGCGAGCTTGGCCCCGGCGAAATCGGTTTTTTCACCGCCGCCATCAAGGAAGTCGCGGACACCAATGTCGGCGATACCATCACCGACGACAAGCGCCCCACCGCCGAGGCCTTTCCGGGCTTCCGCCCAGCCCAGCCGGTGGTGTTCTGCGGCCTGTTCCCGGTCGATGCCTCCGAGTTCGACGAGCTGCGCGCCGCCATGGGCAAGCTGCGCCTCAACGACGCCAGCTTCTCCTTCGAGATGGAAACCAGCGCCGCCCTCGGCTTCGGCTTCCGCTGCGGCTTCCTGGGACTGTTGCACCTCGAAATCATCCAGGAACGCCTCTCCCGCGAGTTCGATCTCGACCTGATCGCGACCGCCCCCTCGGTGGTCTACGAAGTCGCGATGCGCGATGGCGAAACCCTGATGCTGCACAATCCGGCCGATCTGCCGGACGTGATGCAGATCGAGGAAATCCGCGAGCCCTGGATCAAGGCGACCATCCTCACCCCCGACGAATATCTCGGCTCCATTCTAAAGCTCTGCCAGGACCGCCGCGGCATCCAGCGCAATCTCAGCTATGTCGGCAATCGCGCCATGGTGGAATACGATCTGCCGCTCAATGAAGTGGTGTTCGATTTCTACGATCGCCTGAAGTCCATTTCCAAGGGCTATGCCAGCTTCGACTATTCCCTGGCCGATCACCGCGTCGGGGACCTCGTCAAGCTGACCATTCTGGTCAATGCCGAGCCCGTCGACGCCCTCTCCATGCTGGTGCATCGCACGGTCGCCGAAACCCGCGGCCGCATCATGTGCGAAAAGCTCAAGGAGCTGATCCCGCCGCATCTGTTCGTGATCCCGATCCAGGCCGCCATCGGCGGCAAGATCATCGCCCGCGAAACCGTCCGCGCCATGCGCAAGGACGTGACGGCGAAGTGCTACGGCGGCGACGCCACCCGCAAGCGCAAGCTCTTGGACAAGCAGAAAAAGGGCAAAGCCAAGATGCGCCAATACGGCAACGTGAACATCCCCCAAGAGGCGTTCATCAAGGCGTTGAAGATGGGTGACGAGTAACTAGCCGCCGGCGCCCTTCACGCAAAATCGCTCCAGTGGAGCGATTTTAGGCTTCTAGGCCCGCAGAGCTAATGCTCGCAGGGCCCCAGGTCCTCGGCGAGCACGATCCTACTTCACCTCGCCCCTCCGGGGCTTCGAGCCGGCCCGCCGGGCAGCATCGCTCCAGTGGAGCGATTCCAGGCGAGAAGGCCGCGAGACCTATGGTCGAGTGGCTTGGTCGGCGCAGCGCCGGGTGAGGGGGGCCTTCCTTCAGACTCCCCTGCCAGCCAATCACCCCAACTTTGCATCCAGCGTAATGGCAATCGCCCCCAGGGCGTTGGAAACCGGACAGGCCGCCTTGGCCTTCTCGGCGATTTCGGCAAACTTGGCCGCATCGATGCCGGGCACCGTGCCCACAAGGGTCAGCGCGCTGCTGGTAATCCCGGTCCCCGGAATCAGTTCCACCACCGCCGACACCTGCAATTGGGTTGCAACCGTGCCGTTTTCCGCGAGGAAATGAGCCAGCTGCATGGCAAAGCACCCCGCATGCGCCGCCGCAATCAACTCCTCGGGATTGGTGCCCGATTGGCCGGTTTCATCAACAAAGCGCCCCTTGAACGTATAGGGCAGGGCTTTAAGAGCACCGCTTTGGCTGTCCAGTGTGCCATTGCCCTCGGTCAGTGAGCCAGTCCATTTCGCCGTCGCGCTGCGCTTCATCGTACAAATCCCTTGGTTGGACAAATAGGTGTCGTTGCGCGTGCCGCACCCCGACATGAATGCAAAGGCCGAGCCGCCCACTTCGTTCCAGCCCCGCACGCCCTTGCGCCCCGATGATGGACGAGACTGCGGATTGGTGCCAGTCCCCTAAGTTAGACTATGTGCATGCCACCCAGCTGAAGTGCTTTGTCAAAGCAAGCCTTTGCATCGGCACCCAAAATCCCAATCACGCTGGCCGACTGAAGCAACTCCGCTGAACTCGTGAAGGTCAATTCGGGGAATCGTTCCGAGGCAACGCGCCTACCCTTTCGCTCATCAATGGCGAGGATAGCGTGGCGCTCAACGGCCACAGCGATACAGGCTGACTCGCCTTCACCCAAACGAGCGCTAGTAGTGCCGCTGACCAAATCTAGGAAGAGCTCTATCTCAATCGGAGTCATTTGGACCAGCGAAGCACTGATGCTGAGCATCGGATGGCTGGCCGCGTCGTAGCTGCGGCCCGATACTGGATCACGACGTATTTCGTTCAGGACTTGCGGTGGGATGAGGCACTCCCTTCGGAGTGCTGACACCACATCCGCCATGCGCTCCGTGGCAAGCAAATTTATCCAGACGCTAGTATCGAGGACTATTGCCGAGGTCAAAGCTTGGGCGCCATTTCAACTTGAAACGCCCGCATAGTGTGCCGAAGGTAGACCCGATCCACCAACAGCATCTCGCACAACTGCCCTTCCGAAAGTAGCTCCTGTCGCAGGGCCCGGGCAGCAAGGTAGCCCAACCGAGGCGAGATCAGCGGTGCCGCAGCATAAGATGGCGCATCGCCGAGCACCTCCTTTTCATGGTTGGAGCTAAAACCTCTGTCCCGCATCGACTGCCAAGTTCCATCCGCGAGCAGGTCGAGTTCTTCCAGGCGGCGACACATGGCCTCAGACGCAACGCCAAAATAGTGCGCCAAGAGAATTAGCCCCTGCACGTCTATTCCGCCGCGCTCGAACGTCAAATGATCGAAGCGGGAGCGAACAGTGGGAGCCGGCATAAGAAGGGCTGCCCCAAAGCGACGCGCGAATTTCTCACCGACCGGAAGTTGTGACGTGTCCTCCTCCGTTATACTGGCGTCCGAGCGGTCTGACACGAAATGCCCCGCCTCATGCGCAAGCGTTTGCATCCTGCGTCGCCAATGGTGCTTCGAGTTGACCAAGATACAGGCGCCAATATCACTGTCGAATGCGTAAAGCCCCGAAATCTCAGAGTCCTTAAGATCTCTAGAGAAAACCCGTATGCCAACATCCAGCTCAAGTGCGGAGTACAAATCGTCTATTCGGCCGGGTCCAAAACCAAACCTATACCTAAAAGAAATAGCTGAATCCTCGGCTTGGGCCGCATAGTTGCTGGATGAGACTCGTACGGGAGGAGGGTAGTCATACTTCAATTCCGCACCTAGCGCGCGTTCGAGCTCGACAGCGCCAGAAACGAGGGCATTCAACAAAGCTATGGCCTCGCCAGAGCCGCTGGACCGTGCCCTGTTCTCGATACGTCTAAATTTTGCGGCTAGGTCAACATGAATGCTATCAACGGAGACCAAATGGCCGACGGTAGTCGCATACAAATTCGCCAAAACCAAAAGTTCGTCGTTTCTGGCACGCCGTTGCCCGCTCTCGATGGCAATTAGCGTCGTCCGCGATACTCCGAGCGCCGAGGCGCTCGCCTCTTGGGTCAAGTTCGCCTGCGATCTTGCAATTCGAAGTCGCTCGCCGAGCGTCTCGGTATCAATGCTCTGGGTCATTCGCTTAAAAACTGTCTGCTGATCCATGCATCCCTCGGAAGCGAGGCGATCATGGAATTCCATTCTTGGGAGTGCTTGCCGCTAAGCCTCGAAACCAATCCGGCGGCACCGGCTACTGGCAAGTCAGTGACCTCTCTTGCCAGTACACTGCAGCGTAGTGGCAGCGTCGCGAAGCGGTCCATGGATAGACAGGAATGGCTGATAATATCCCTTTCGTTCGCGGTCATCGAGGTCTCATGACCCGTGCTGGAACGAAGCGTGAGGCTTTCGGATGACAAGTTGAACGAGGTTCGGTTTGCGGGCACTAACCCCGCGGCGTGTACAGCAGTTTGCCTAAGAATACACCCGCCGCAAATGCCGCATCCATGGTTGCCATGCCGCTGCAAAGGGCGAGCTGAGCACGACGTCGTGCCCTCCCATCCATCAAGCAGGTTTCGATCTTTAAGCTCTCCAAGCACTTCACCCTTGGTGCGCCAAAGTTGGGGCTGATCAAAGCGAACATTTTTCTGAAACAACTGCGTTAGGAAGCCCTGAAGGCGATGAATGAAACCCGGATGCGTGCTTCGGAAGGGCCATTCATTTCCAAATCTAGCGAAAGAGGGGCCTAATGCCCCTTGGCCATTCTCACCGACGACGATCGCTTCAACCTCAAGCGTTGCTGCTGCGATCGCCGCAATCGAAAAATAAACAAACGGCCTAGTCCGATAGGTCAGCTCGCGCGGATGACCAGCGTGAAATCTCCGCGGTATTGACAGCAATGGCGCACCTGCGACCCCGCTTTGTAGCGTACCAGCGTTCACCCTCAGGAGCGAGTCGAAGCCGTGGATACCTTCTAGCAACCGAGCCTGTGCGAACGAGTCTAGCCCCCCACTGTAGGGCACTATGTAGCGCGGCTTGGTGTCCGTGAGCGGCAGATAGTCCTGCCGCATCGGTCGACTTCCTCTTTGGCTAAACTCGAAAGTCCAATTGTCCCCAGTCAGGAACGCCAAGGTGTCTTCTAGCGATGCCGTTGCCGCCGAGGTGAACGCAGCAACCTCCCAGACCGGAATCGTCAGATGCAAATGCCGCATCCAACATTCCGACCGTCTTCGAGTCAAAATACGATCGGCCAGAGCAACGGTCTCCGCAACAACAGCGACGTCCTCACTAATTGATGCCAGTGCGGTCAGTGAATGTTGAGCTATTGGCTCTGGATTGGCGCGGATATGTTCCCCTAGCCGAGCGCTAATTACTCGCTCGCCCGTTAGGAAGCCGGACCTGCCCACGATGGTCACTTCGTCGTTCATTGGGTCCTCACGCGTGCCTTGCGGCCAAGTGGGAGTAATTCAGCGAGCGTGACCTTCACGTCCGGGAAAGAGGGCGCAGTCAGCGTGACGCAACTGTTGATTGCGTCAGGTATTGCCGCCCGCAGCGCCCGTTCGAAGGCTTCAGCGCCTGGCAGGACGTCTCGGCGACTTCCGCCGGCAGCGATCATGGCGGCTTCTGACTCATTGCGAATGCTAACGACCAAGCCCTCCGCCGCCTCCGCCATTGCTTGAGTGAGGGATGCTCCTGGATTTGCGTCCAGATGCGAGACCACGTCCGACTGAAGCCGAGTCATTGGTCCCAGAAGGTCGGCCCGTGGAAAGAGGCCGCGCTCAGGTTGCAACACTTTGACAAGACTAGGGGTCAGTTGAGCGCGCAGTTCCTTGCCTAGTGCATCAACTGCAATACGCCTCAGGAGCTCCGGCCTCTGCTGATCGGCCGGACGCAAAGAATGCTTTAGTAGGTTTCGGAGGCGAGCGCTGATGGGTGCTGCCTTGTGGATGTCGTCACGCACTTTGTACGCTCCAAACATTGTCTGATTGAAAATGCTCTTTTGGCCTGACAATGTCAATTGAAGAGTTGACGCCACAAACTAATCCCCTCCTGACACCCCCCGTCACACCCACCCCTTACCCTCGGCTCCATCACACCCTTGGAGCCCCCATGAACCTCACCTCCCTCCGCATCATCACCGCCGACCCAAAAGCCCTCGCCGCCTTCTACGCCGCCGTCACCGGCATCACCCCCACCTGGTTCACCGAGGATTTCGCCGAGCTGGCGACGCCGTCCGGCACGCTGGCCATTGCCAGCACGCGCACTTTGGCGCTGTTTGGCGAAAACATTGCCCGCCCCGCCGCCAATGCGTCGGTGATCGTGGAATTCATCACCGCTGACGTCGATGCCGATTTCGTGCGGCTGGCGGCGCAGAATTTCGTCTTCGAACAGAGCCCCACCACCATGCCCTGGGGCAACCGGTCGGCGCTGTTGCGCGATCCCGATGGCAATCTGGTCAATCTGTTCACCCCGGTCAGCGCCCAGGCGCGGCAAAAATTTGGCCTCCCGGCATAGGCCAACCACAGCCAACTAATCCCCGTAGGCCCGGCTCGCCATAAACTGCTCCGCCAATCCCTGTGCGGAGTTTTGTCTTGGCCACCATCAAACCCATCACCCCAGAAGCCGCCGCCCGGCACGAGGCACTGTATGTGCGCCTCGCCACCCTGTTGCGCCAGACCGAGGCGGGTGCCAACAAGCGCGCCGATGCCCCGGTCGGCGACGTGACCCGCGGCCTCGCCGAGGACCTGTTGTTCGAGGCGCGCCGCTTTGTCGGCGGGCCCAACGCCATTCCGGCGTCGGCGCCGGATCTGGTGGGGCTTGCCGCCCAGCTCGGCCAGGCCCTGGCGGCGCTCGATGCCTATGAGGCGCGCCATTCGGTTTGGGACCCCGGGCTTGGCGCCTTTGTGTGGTTGGTCAATGGGCCGGTGGCCCTGCCGATCGCGCGGTTGCGGCCAAAGGCCAATGCGCCGTCCCATCCTGATCTGGTCGAGATCGTCGCCATCCAGCGCCGGCAGGTGCTGGCGTTTGCCGAGCGCTTCGAGCAGGCGGCCAGGGACGGCGCCAAAGCTGCCGTGGAGCCACGCCGGTAATTCGCCTTATCCCCGCCCTTGGGCGCGGGGTTAGGCTTGCGCCCATCTGCTCGCCCGGATGGGGACGCCACGAACGTTGCGAGACAGACTGCCGGGAGGAGGATGGAGTCGTCCACCCTCTGGGCCAGCGCGACGTTCGTGGTGCCTCCGGTGGGGGTTGCCACCACGTTCGAGCGGCCAGAAATCCCGACCTCCCGAGGCGCCTTGCGTCTCATCTACTAAAACCCTAGGGACGCAAAGCGCCTCGGGACCTGTCTAGTCTGCCCGCAACCGGAGGCCCGCGCCGTCCGGCACTTGCGCACGTGCATTCGTTAGCGCCATCGATTAGCATCCTCAGGAATTTTCCCCGGGATGCTTTCATGTCAGCCTTTTACGATTTCACCCTCCCCCTGCTCGATGGCGCGCCACAGGCTTTCTCCGCCTACCAGGGCAAGGTCGTCCTCGTGGTCAACGTCGCCAGCAAATGCGGCCTCACCCCGCAATATGCGGGCCTCGAAGCTCTGTGGCAGGCGCACAAGGACCAGGGTCTGGTCATCCTCGGCTTCCCCTGCAACCAGTTTGCCGGCCAGGAACCCGGCTCGGAAGCCGAAATCGCCGCGTTCTGCGAGATCAATTACGGCGTCACCTTCCCGCTGTTCGGCAAGATCGACGTCAACGGCCCGAATACCGCGCCGCTCTATGCCTGGCTCAAGGCCGTCCAGCCCGAGGACATCGAGTGGAATTTCGCCAAATTCCTCATCGGTCGCGACGGGGCGGTGGTGGCGCGCTTTGCCCCCGCCGTGGTGCCTGCCGAGCTTGAAGCGCCGATCGTCAAGCTGCTATAGAGCACTATAAGCGGGGGACGCAGCATGGCCGACATTCTGGAATATTGCGCAGGTCTCAAGGTCGCCAGCTTCAAGGCCGGCAGCGTGGTTCTCACCGAAGGCGAGCGGCTGGGCAAGATCTACATCCTCAAGGAGGGGCAGGTCGAGGTTATCCGCGAAAAGACCCAGGTGACCCACATCGACGAGCCGGGCTCGATTTTCGGCGAGATGAGCGTGTTGCTGGATATGCCCCACAGCGCCACCGTCAAGGCGCTGTCGGCCACCACGATGTACGAAATCCCCGATGCGCTGACTTTCCTCGACAAGCGCCCGGAATTTTCCATCCACATTGCCACCATGCTGGCGCGGCGGCTGTATTATACGACGTCCTATCTGGTGGACCTGCAGCAACAGGCGCAGGGCAAGCGGCAGGATCTCGACCTGGTCGATGAAATCCTCGCTAGCCTCGTCAATCCCGCCGAAATGGCCAAGTCGCGCAAGAAATGAGCAAGCCGGCGCTCAGCATCACCTATTGCACCCAGTGCAACTGGCTGCTGCGCTCGGCCTGGATGGCGCAGGAAGTGCTCTCCACCTTCAGCCTCGAAATGGGCTCAGTTATCCTCGTGCCGGGCACCGGTGGTATCTTCGAGATCAGCCTCGATGGTGAATTGATCTGGGAGCGCAAGCGCGATGGCGGTTTTCCGGATGTGAAAGTGCTCAAGCAGATGGTGCGGGACCGCATCGATCCCGATCGGGATTTGGGGCATATCGACGGACACGTCAAAGCGGGTTAGGCTCTGGGAATCAGCGAGCAGGGAGGCACGCGTCATGCCACACAAGTTCAAGATTTCAGCCGCCAAGAATGGCGAGTTCATCGCCAAGTTCGGCTACAATGCCGAAACGATGGTCTGGTCGGAAAACTACAAGTCCAAGGCCAGTGCCCAGAACTGTATCGACTCGCTAAAGAAAAACGCGCCCGGCGCGGCCGTGTTCGACCTGACCAAGGGCGAAGAAGGCAAGGGCTACCGCTTCGAAATCGTCGCCTCAAAGGATGGCCAGACCTTTGTGCGCTTCGTCGCCGCCAATGGCGAGCCGATGGTGCGTTCGGAAACCTACAAGTCCAAATCCAGCGCCCGCAATTGCATCACCTCGCTCAAGGAGCGTGGACCCAAGGCCGACACCGTCGACGAAGCGTAGCAAAACTTATCCCCGTGCCGTCTGCCTGACCCCATTGTTGGGACGATGATGACGATCAAACACATCGCACTGACATTGGGGGCGTTGGCGTTGTTGGCACTGCCCGCAGCGGCCAAGGGGGTGCCCGCCCCGAACCTCAAGGTGTTCGAGGCAGATTGGAAGGCTTGCGAAGACCAGATCACGCGCCATCGGGATGGCAGCTGGATCGGCTGGCATCGCGATTTCGGCAATAGCTACGGCGACAGTTTCGAATTCTACGATGGCCGTTTCCACCAGACGGCCTCGGTTCTGAAGGTCAGCCGCTATATCGATGGCATTGCGGGTGAGTTCACCACCTGGTGCTATCGCGGCGATGGGAGCCTCGCCATGATCGCGGTCAGCATGGGCTCGCCCGATATGATGGCGGGTGGCGAGATGGGGCCGCAGATCACCCGCGAGGGGCGGCTCTATGTCGATGCGCAAGGTCATACGCTGGTGATCCGCGGCTGGCTGGCCGATGCGGACGGCAACAAGATCGGCCCGATCGACAGCGCCGAGCATCAATTGGCCCGCGGCTGCAACCCGGTCGACCTGCGGCTGAGCGCCGAAGATGCGGAGGCCGAATATGTGTCCGAGTTGGGCGATATCGACGGCAACCATCCGGCCTATGAGCCAAATGAGCTGGATTGGTGCGCGGTCGCGGAGGAAGGGCCTTAGCCGACCAGCACCGCATGGGTGCAGAGGACGCCATAAACCTGCACATCGGCCTCGCCGAGCGACAGACCGAGGGTTTCGAGCAAGGTCGAGATGACGAGGTCCAGCGTCGGCGTCAGCGGCGCCAGGAGCGCCTCGAGCAAGGGCCCGATAATGCCCAGCGGAATTCCGGCCGCGGTCAATTGCAGGTCGCCCAGCAGGGAGCCCACCAGCGAGCCGGTGAAGCTGGTGGTCTTAGCGGTCTTGACCGTGCCGGCGGCGATTTCGGCGGGCGAGAAGCTGAGATTGACCGGCGTGGTTTGGGCAATCTCGGCATGGGCCTGGCCGGTGACCTTGATGCCCAGGGCGTTAAGCAGCGTCGCCGTGCCAATGGCCGGCGCGGTATTGAAGTCCCCGAAGGTGCCGGCATTGACCTCGCCCAGGATCAGGTGGGCGACGCCTGGGCGAGTGGCGATGACGGCCGAGCCCGAACTGTTGGTTCCCGTTGGGCAGGTGGCCGAAGCGACCGTCGCCTCGGCATTGGCAATATCGAGATAGAGTGGCAGCCGCACATCCAGCAGCGGCAGCAGAAGGAGTTGCAGATTGAAACTGGCGATGATGCGCAGGCGGATCTGGGAGGTGCGGACCACGGTGTGCTCGGGGCCAACGGCGTACCAGCTGCCGCCCTGCGGGGGCTCGCCGATTGCGAGAGAGACATCGATCCCGGTGAGACCCGGCACGCTGGCGCTGAGTCCCAGGGCAACCTGGTGGGTGCCATCGCTGAGGCCGGCGCTGACCGTGAGCAGTTCGAGCGCCGAAATATCGGTGAAGAGATTGCTGCCGGCGCTGCCCAGGCTGGCTTCGCCAAGGGCGCCAAGGGCGAAGAGTTTGCCGATCAGCACCTTGCCATTGCCGCCTGCCGCATTGGCAATTTTGAGGGCGGCGGTCTTTTGCGCGCCAGTGAGGAGGCTGGCGATCGCCTTGCTGATCTGGCCGTGATCGGCGCTGACGCCAAGGATATCGTTGTAGGTACCCACGGTGATGCCCAGTTGCAGCGCCAGGGCGTCGAGGAAGGAAAGCGCATCGATCTTTGCATTGGCGAGGCCGTTGTAGTCGACCAAAGTCAGCGCGATATTGGTGCCTAGCAGCTTGTTGAGCAGCGCATTGGCGATGCCGCCATTGAGGCTGGCAAGCCGCGAGCCGACGGAAAACGCCACCTGCGGGGTGACGGTGGCGATGGCCGTGGCGCCGACCGTCGGCACCGGGCTCCACGAGCGGGCGAAATAGAGGGTGCCGGCCTGCTCGAACTGCACGCGTACGGCATTAACCGGACTGCCGCCGGCGACGAAGCGAAGCTCCGGCGCGATGGCGGGATCGGCGGCGTAATGTCCCTGCACGGCCTGAAGCGGATTTGGCCCCGGCAGGGCCTCGAGCGCAGCCACCGTCTGGGCTGCGGTCAGCACCCCGGCATCCACCAGCACATCATGGGCAATGTTGAGGCGATTAGCGGGATCGGCGGCCGCCGCAATGGCCGCCATGTCGACGTTACGCTGCAGGCCACGGCGTTCATTGTAGAGCGACGCGCTATCAACCGCCAAGGCGGACACCACCGCCACCAGCCCGATGGTGCCAGCGAACATCACGGCAAAATTGCCGTGCGTGTCCCCCCTGAAGCGGCGCCACAGGCTCATATGCCGCCCCGGCGGATGACGGAGGTATAGGTGATGAGCGGGCTGGGCAGCGGCAGGGGTAGATAGAGGTTCCAGATCGGCAGGTCCGAGGCGTCATAGCGCACCGTGACCCGGTATTGCGTGGGATCGCCGGGCTTGTCGCCGATGGTGAAGCTGACCTTGGCCTGGTCGATCAGCAGATATTCGCCGGCATTGTTGGTGAGGAAGGCGCCAACCAGCTTGTTGCGCTCGGTTTGATCGAGACCCGAAATGGCGATGCGGGCGGCATCGGCGGTCAATTGCTGGATCGAGTTGGCGGCGCCGAAATAAATGCCATAGGCCATCATGCCGGTGAGCATCAGCAGGAACACCGGCATCAGAATGGCAAATTCGATGGCTGCGGTGGCTCGTGTGTCACGCACCCAGCCAGACAGCAGCGCATTCATAATCGCCTCCCGCCGCAACAAGTGTTCAATCACACTAGGCAAGCGGACTTATCCGCAGATGTTTGAGCCGTAGCGGGACAATCCTCAGGGCTGATGGGAGGACTGCGCAGGCGCCCTAGGCAGTAAACCGGAGGGCGCGGCCCGCATCATGGTTAACGCGGGGTTAACGATTGCATGACAAATCTGTGAGGGGACGCAGCGTATGCCGTGCCAATACGGCAGGGCGTCCCTTTTGGGGGACTGAATTCATGAACAAGCTTATCGCGGAATTCTTCGGCACGGCCGTGCTGGTGCTGATCGGGTGCGGCTCCGTCGCCCTGGGCGGGGAGGCCATCGGCACGGTCGGCGTCGCGCTGGCGTTCGGTCTGGCGATCGTCGCCATGGCCTATGCCATCGGACCGATTTCGGGCTGCCACGTCAATCCAGCCGTCAGCTTGGCGCTGTTCGTCGCCGGCAAGATGACGCTGCCCAGCATGCTGCAGCATTGGATTGCCCAGTTTGCCGGCGCGCTGGTCGGCGCCTTGATCCTGTGGGCCATTGTGGGCAGCACGGCCGGGGGCCTGGGCACCAATGGCTGGGGCGAAGGCTATGGCGGCG
Source organism: Devosia sp. (assembly GCF_028290435.1). Taxonomy (GTDB): domain Bacteria; phylum Pseudomonadota; class Alphaproteobacteria; order Rhizobiales; family Devosiaceae; genus Devosia. The sequence goes on from NZ_JAQGJV010000037.1 coordinate 12,732, forward strand.
GCTATCCGCTGCTGTCGGCGCTGATTTTCGAGATCGTGTTCACCCTGATCTTCACCGTGGTGATCCTGGGCTCGACCGGCGAACGCGCCGCGCCGCATTTCGCGGGCCTTGCCATCGGGCTGACACTGGTGGCGATCCACCTCGTCGGTCTCAAGGTGACGGGCGTATCGGTGAACCCGGCGCGCAGCTTCGGCCCCGCCGTGCTGGTCGGCGGCACGCCGCTGGCCCAGCTCTGGCTGTTCATCGTCGCGCCGCTAGTGGGTGGTGCCTTGGGCGGCGCCATTTACCGCTTCAAGATTCTCAAGGTTTAGGCGCAAACGGCCGCCGGAGCAATTCGGCGGCCATTCATTTGCCTAATCGAACTTTTCCTCGGGGTAGACGCCCCAGAGTTCTTCCTGATGCAGGAAGCCCGAATAGCTGGCGGAACGTTCGCCAGCGACCTGCTGGCTGGCGGTGACTTCGCACCAATCGCCGTCGCAGGACTTGATGGTGACGCGGAGGCCCGCGCCGAGCGTGGCACGCGTGCTGCTGCCATCGGAGGCGCCTGAATGCAGGATGATCTCGCCATTGGCCATCAGCGGGGTGACATAGCCGGCACGGCCGCCCTGCAGCAGGTTCTGGTGTACCCAACCCTCGGAGCCGTCGACGTCGCGAATCTTGCGCCAGGTATCGAATTCCTGGACGATTTCCACCGGCACGCCGTCCTTGAGATATTCCCAGGCGACCTCGTATTTCACACCGGGGCCGACGCGCACATTGATCGGGCTGGAGCGGGTGGTGACGAAACGCGGCAGCTTCAGGCCGCTGGGCGTATTGGTTTGGGCCCAGGCCGGGCCGGGCAAAGTCAGCGCTATAATTGCGCATAGCAGGACCAGCGGACGCAGGGCCTGTCGGAAAAAGCGTGCAAAATAGGCGCCTCGGGGGGATTCAAACATGACTTTGCAGATGGGTTGGATTTGCCCTATCACTACCGCACGAACCTTAATGGTCGCTGAAAGGGCCGCAAGCCCCTCCTCCCGTCCCGGACCGCATGATCACGACCAAACCGAAAATCCTTGTCACCAGGCGCCTGCCCGCGACGATCGAGGCGCGCATGGGGACGTTGTTCGAGACCGATGTCAACGAGGGTGATGTCGCCTTGACCGCCGACGATATCATCGACGGGCTGGCGGGCAAGGACGTGCTGGTCTGCTCGATCACCGACACTGTCGATGCCGAGTTGATCGGCCGGCTCCCCAAATCGGTGCGGATGATCGCCCAGTTCGGCAATGGCGTCGATAATATCGACGTGGAGGCGGCGCTGGCGGCGGGCCTGACGGTCACCAATACGCCCAGCGTTTTGACCGAAGACACCGCCGACATGGCGATGGCGCTGATGCTGGCGCTGCCGCGCCGGCTGGTCGAGGGCATGCAATTGCTGGTGCGCGACGGGGTCTGGGCCGGCTGGTCGCCGACCTGGATGCTGGGGCATCGCCTACGCGGCAAGGCCCTGGGCATTGTGGGCATGGGCCGGATCGGGACGGCGGTGGCGCAGCGCGCCAAGGCATTCGGGCTCAATATCCATTATTTTTCCCGCGCCCGCCGGCCACCGGGCGTCGAGGAGCCGCTGGAAGCCACGTATTGGCATGATCTGGACGCCATGATCGCAGCTGTCGATATCGTTTCCCTCCATACGCCGCATACGCGCGAAACCTTCCACATCCTGTCGGCCGAGCGGCTAGCGCGGATGAAACCAGGCAGTTTCGTCGTCAACGTGTCGCGGCCCGAGCTGATCGACGAGAATGCGCTGGTCGACCAGATCGAAAGCGGCCACCTAAGCGGTGCGGCGCTGGACGTGTTCGAGAACAAGCGCGGCATCAATAGCCGGCTGCTGGCGCTGGCGGAGGCCAACAAAGTGGTGCTGACCGCCCACATGGCCTCGGCAACGCTGGAAGCGCGCATCGAGATGGGCGAGACCGTCATCGTCAATATTCGCGCTTTCATGGACGGACACCAGCCGCCGCATCGCGTGCTGCCGGACGGACCGCAGGCGCCGGGTCGTGTCGCCCGCCCGTGAGTGTTGCGCCAAATACCCAATGGGGACGGCATCTGGCATTGTCCATCCGTGCCCCCTTGCTATGGCGATGCCTTGGCACCTACTTCTGCTGCATAGCGGCATGCCGGGGGGCAGCGCGCCGCGCCGGTGAGTTCTGGGCAAGGGTAACGGCCTGATGATGACATACGCAAAACTCCCCCTTGCCGGCCTGCTGCTGGTGGCCCTTGCTATGCCGGCCTGGGCGCAGGACGCCAGCCAGCCGCCGCTGGCCGAGGCTGACGGCGCCCTGACGCTGGACCGGCTTGGCCACCACTTGACCATGCCGATGCCAGACTGGCTGAAAGAGCCTTCCGGCCCGATCGAATCGCAAATCGAAATCCGCTATGTGGGCGACGATCGCCAGGCTGTTGTGGAATTGCGGCCCAAGGGCGAAACCGAGGCGCTGTGGAACACCCTTTATGGCGCACGGATCACGCTGGGGGCCACACGGCCACTGGCCCAGTTCCGCGCGGCGGTGATGGCGGGCTATGCGGCGACCTGCAAACCCGAAAGCACCGGCTTTTTCCAGTTGCAGCCAGACCAGGGCGAAGTGCTGGCCCCGCTCGGCTTTATCTGTGGCGGCTATCGCGACGACCTGACAGGCTATCGGGGCCTGGGCGAAGTGGCGGTGATGAGCTTCAAGAAAAGCACGACCGGCGTTGCCATCGTGTTCCAGGAGTGGCGCGGCAAGAGCTTTGATCCCAAGACCCCATCGACCTGGCCGGTCGCCACCGACGTGGTGCAGGCCCGCGCCACCCAGTTGCAGGACCAGGCGGCGCTGACGCCCACGGATTGACGTGAAGCCGCCGAGCGCTTAGATCGGGCCAATGAGCAAAGACCAAAAATTGGGCCCCAACCAGCGCTCGCTGCGCGTCGGCGAACTGGTGCGTCACGCACTGGCGGCGATCTTCGCGCGCGGCGATGTTGCGGATGACGCACTGCGCGGCGCGATCATCACCGTGCCCGAAGTGCGCATGAGCCCCGACCTCAAGCTGGCGAACGCCTATGTGATGCCGCTGGGCGGGCAGCGTGCCGAGGCCATCGTGGAAGCGCTGAACCGGCACCGCAAATTTATCGCTGGCCGCGTGGCGCCACAGATCAAGCTAAAGTTCGCGCCCGAGCTGCGCTTTTTCGTCGACGACACTTTTGCAGAAGCCAGCCGTATCGATGCGCTGCTGCGCTCCGACAAAGTGAAGCGGGACCTCGCCGCTGGCGACGAGGACGAGAAAGAGGCGTGAGCGCGCCCAAACGCGTCAAACGCGTCAAACGCGCCATTTCTGGCTGGGTTGTGCTCAACAAGCCCTATGACATGACCTCGACCCAGGCAGTGGGCAAGGTGCGCTGGCTGTTTGGCGCGGCGAAGGCCGGCCATGCCGGCACGCTCGATCCGCTGGCCACCGGAATTCTGCCGATCGCGCTGGGCGAAGCCACCAAGGCCGTGCCCTATGTGCAGGACGGCACCAAGATTTACCGCTTCGCCATAAAGTGGGGCAGCGCCACGGCGACCGACGACGCCGAAGGCGCGGTGATCGCGACCTCCGATGTGCGGCCCGAGCAGGCGGCGTTGGAGTCTATCCTGCCGCAGTTTACCGGCACGATCATGCAGCTTCCGCCGATCTATTCGGCACTCAAGATCAATGGCGAACGCGCCTATGACCTGGCGCGGGCCGGCGAAGTCGTGGAACTGGCCAAACGCGAAATCCGGGTGGATTCTATCGCATTGGTCAGCCACGGCAGCGAGCAGTCGGTGCTGGAAGTGAGCTGTGGCAAGGGCACCTATGTGCGCTCCTTGGCGCGCGATATCGCCGAGCAGCTTGGCACCAGAGGACATGTTTCGATGCTGCATCGCGCTGCCGTGGGGCCGTTCAGCGACGCCGATGCGGTGACCATCGATGAGCTGGAAGCGGCGCTGGCAGACGACCGCGATGGCTTTATCCGGCCGGTGGCCGAGGCGCTGCATGGGGTGCCGGAATTGCGGCTGGACCCAAGCCAGGCCGCGGCAGTGCGGCATGGTAATGCGGTATTGCTGACGGGGGCCGGGACGCCGGTCAGTATGGACGATTGCTGGGCGAGCTTTGCCGGAGTGGTGTTGGCGACTGGGTTCGTGCAGTTCGGCCAGTTCCAGCCGCGTCGCGTTTTCAACTGATCGAACGAAAAAGGCGGGGATTGCTCCCCGCCCTGGCTTCATCGATGGATGAAGAAAACAATGATCAGTACCAGCCAGATCGGCACGCCGAGCAACCAGAGACCTAAACCGCGTAGCATGATGTTCTCCTTTGTTGGTGGGCGTTAAAAGCGGCGGAACACGTCGGCGAAGACAGTTTCGTCATCGCGATGATTGCCGCCCTTCTGGGCCGCCCAGTAAGCGCCGATAGCCGAGATCAGCAGCGAGGCGGCGATCAGGAAGGCACCGATAATGCCGGTATTGCGAGCAATACGGGCAGTTTCGATCGCCTTGAGGCGTGCATCATTGACAGCAGCGGCGACCTGATCGACGCGGGCGCTGGCTTCTTCCGGGGTCAGGCCCGTATTGGCGGCAACGACATTGGCCAAATACGTCTTGTCATCGGCGGCAATGGTGCCATCGCCGAGGGCCGCCTGGGCGAAGATGCGGCCGGCCTCATCACGGACGGCGCTGGTATCGCCATTTGCTGCCGGCTGGCTCGAGCGGAACAGCGTATCGATGAAATAGGCGTTCGGATCGACACTGACGTCGGCAGCGTTGGACGCCGCATTGGTCGCGGTCGCGACCACATTGCCGGCCGTGCTGACGGCAGCGCCGATACCGCCGATGGCGATAATGGTGCCGAGTACGGCAGCACCGGCCCAAACCAGCAGGCCATGAGCGCCATCGCGAACGTCACTTTCATGCTCGGTGGCATCGAAATGGCGACGACGCAGGCGACCGGTGAGATAACCGCCAGCCATGAAGCTGGAAATCTGTACCCAAAGGAACCAGGACGCGGCGGCAATGGCGATCCAGATGGGGGAAGCGCCTTCGCCGTCGAAGTCTAGGAAGTTCAGCCCGATGGCCGAGCCAAAGGAAATAAAGACCACCGAAATGGCCGAAGCCAGCAGAATTCCTGCAAAGATCGCGGGCCAGTCAACATAGGACTTATCGTCCACAGTTGAAGCCGCGCCGCTAACGACGGTTACGCCCGTCGGGGCATCGATTGCCATGATAGTGCCTCCAAAGATGATTGTGGTTGGGGTTTAGTCGTTACGTTCAGTGCAGACCGACGAACGACAAAACGGCCATCACGACCACGACGAGACCGACGAGATAAATGATCGAATTCATGACTGAGCCCTTCTTGTTGTTGGTAACGCAGAGAGTGCGAGACAAACCGCTGTGAAGGGAATTGGTTGCCCGCCTGCGCAAAAATGCGGCAGCTTTGGGATGAGCGGCTGATCCGTGCGAGGCGCAGCCACCGGAGGCGGAGCGCGGCCAATAAAAAAGGCGGGGATTGCTCCCCGCCTTCCGCCCTGACTAGTCAGGCTTATTTAAGCGCGTCGGTAATGGCAGTAGTGAAGGCGCCCTTGGGCTGCGCGGTGATGATTTTCTGGTCGAGCAAGGCCTTGACGGTGCGGTCATACACTGCCTGATCCAGGGCAGGGTCGGCCGCATCGACCAGCTTACTGACCTCACCCACCATGTAGAGCTGGTGAGCGAGCGTGGCGGCACCGGTTTCGTCGCTATCGACCACGATCTGGGCGGCTTCAGCGGGGTTATCGAGGGCGTACTGCCAGCCTTTCATCGAGGCGCGCACGAAGCGCGTATAGGCATCGGCCTTGGCCTTATCGGCCAGAGTGTCTTCCATGACATAGAGGCCGTCTTCGAGCAGGTCATTGCCCAGTTCGGTATAGTTGAAGATGGTCAGGTTGTCCGGGCCATAGCCGGCATCGAGTGCCTGGCCATATTCGTTATAAGTCATGACCGAGATGCAGTCGGCCTGCTTCTGGATCATCGGTTGAATGTCGAACGACTGCTGCAGCACCTTGACGTCGCCGCCTTCGGCGGTGCTGAGCCCGAGCTTGTTCATCCAGGCGAAGAACGGATATTCATTGCCAAAGAACCACACGCCGAGCGTATGACCCTTGAAGTCGGCTTCCGTCTTGATGCCGGTTTCCTTGGGGCAGATCATCATCAGGCCCGAGCGCTTGAAGGGCTGGGCGATATTGACCAGCGGCACGCCTTTTTCGCGCGCCGCCAGGGCACCACCCATCCAGTCGACGATGATATCGGCGCCACCGCCGGCGATCACCTGTTCGGGGGCCACGTTGGGGCCGCCTGGCAGAATGGTAATGTCGAGATTTTCGTCGGTATAGAAGCCTTTTTCCTTGGCCACGATGTAGCCGGCGAACTGCGCCTGGGTGACCCATTTCAGCTGCAGCTTGAGCGCGTCCTGCGCCCAGGCAGACGAGGCCGAGAGCGCCATGGCGCCGGCGGCCAACACGACTAGAAGTTTTTTCATTGTTGTTCCCTTTTTCCCTTTTTCCCTGTTACGCCCGCCCGCGCACGGACGGATGCCAGAACGTGACCGATCGCTCCACCAGAGCGATCACGCCATAGAAGGCAGACCCTGCGACCGCCGCCATGGCGATCTCTGCCCAGACCAGGTCGATATTCAAACGGCCGACCTCGGTCGAAATCCGGAAGCCCATTCCCACAATGGGCGTCCCGAAAAACTCTGCGACGATGGCCCCAATCAGGGCCAGAGTCGAATTGATCTTGAGTGCGTTGAAGATGAACGGCGCCGCTGCCGGCAGCCGCAACTTGAACAGCGTCTGCCAATAGTTCGCCGCATAGGTCCGCATCAGGTCACGCTCGATGGATGAGGCCGCGTTGAGCCCGCTGACTGTATTGACCAGCATGGGAAAGAACGTCATCGCCACGACGACGGCGGCCTTGGACTGCCAATCGAAACCGAACCACATGACCATGATCGGAGCGATGCCGATAATGGGCAGGGCCGAGACGAAATTACCAATGGGCAGCAGGCCAGCCTTGAGAAAGGGCGAACGGTCGACCAGGATCGCGACGGCGAAACCTGCGGCGCAGCCCATGATATAGCCGGCCAGCACCGCCTTGAGGAAGGTCTGCTGGAAATCGGCCCATAGCGTGGGGAGCGAAGCGATAAGCCGCGTCCAGACTTGCGAGGGTGGCGGCAGGATGACCTGGGGCACATGGGCGCCGCGCGTCACCACTTCCCAGAACAGCAGGATCGACACCCCGAAAACCAGCGGGATCACCATGCCGAAACCCGTTGCCCGCCCCGCCCGAATGGCGGCCGCCAGGCGCTCGACGAACAGCCAGGCAAACAACCAGGTGGCGATCAGCGCCATCCAGAAGAACGCCGGCGCCGGATCCAGCGCCGCAAGGCCGGCCAGCACCGCGACAGCACCGAGTGCGGCGATGGCACCATCGGCCCACAGGCTGAGCGGCAGGGCGAAGCGCAGCAGGCTGAGGAAGCCCAGAGCCAGGAACGCCTTGAGCAACAACGCGGTTTCCAGCGGCGTGGCAAAACTCAGCGCGAGGCCCGCAGCGCAGAGACCGCCGGCAACCAAGGCCAGATAATACTGCAGCTGGCTCATATGGGACGCGCTCCCATGCGGGCATTGACCAGCCGCTCAAGGACACCAACGGCGATGACCAGCACTGCGGCTAGGGCGGCGGCGATAAACAGCGCCGCCCAGATTTGCACGGTCTGACCATTATAGGAGCCGGTGAGCAGGCGCACGCCCAGCCCGCCGCCGGCATTGTTGGACAGCTCGCCCACCACCGCGCCAATCAGCGAAATGGCAATGCCCACCTTCATGGACGCAAACAGGAACGGCATGGCGGCGGGCCAACGCAGCTTGGCAAAGACCTGCCACGGCGTGGCGTTATAGGTTTGGAGCAGATCGAGCTGGATGGTTTCGGGGGTGCGCAAGCCCTTGACCATACCGACAACGACCGGGAAAAAGCTGAGATACATCGAGATCAGGGCCTTGGGCAGCAGTCCGGTGACGCCGACGGCGCCAAAGCCGACGACGACCATGGGCGCGACGGCAAGGATCGGCACGGTCTGGCTGGCGATGATCCATGGCATCAGCGAGCGGTTGGCGGCATCGTTGTGCACGATGGCGACGGCGAGAGCGATGCCCAGCGCAGTGCCGAGCACGAAGCCGAACAGCGTGCCCGACAGGGTGATCCAGGCATGATAGGCCAGCGAGCGGCGCGAGGTCGGCGCGATGGCGATCGCCGCGTTCCAGATTTCGCCAAACACCTGATGAGGCGCGGGCAGCACCGGCTTGTCCTGCGCCCAACTATCGAGGACGAATTGCTGCACCGGAACATCGAGGAGGCCGGCGCGGGCATAAAGCATGCTCTGCCAGGGCGCGTTCATCCAGATGGCAGCCGCATACCAGAACAGCATGATGGCAAGCAGGACTATAAGGATGGGCAGCACGCGGCCGCTCATACCACGTCCTCATAGGAATGCCCGGCGCGCAGGCCATCGCGCACGCGGGCCGCAATCGCCAGAAACTCCGGCGTTTCGCGGATATCGAGCGGGCGCTCCAGCGGCAGGGTGGACTCGATGATGTCGGTGACCCGGCCGGGGCGTGGGGACATGACCACGATCTTGGTCGACAGGTACACCGCCTCGGGAATGGAGTGGGTAACGAAGCAGATGGTCTTTTGCGTCGCCGCCCACAGCTTGAGCAGTTCGGAATTGAGATGATCGCGCACGATTTCATCGAGCGCGCCGAAGGGCTCGTCCATCAGCAGCAGATCGGCATCGAAGGCCAGCGCGCGAGCGATGGAGGCGCGCTGCTGCATGCCGCCCGACAGCTGCCAGGGGAATTTCTTCTCGAAGCCGGCCAGGTTCACCAGCTCCATGGTGCGCTTGATGCGCTGCGCCTGCTCGATGGCGGAATAGCCCATGATTTCGAGCGGCAGGGCGACGTTTTTTTCAATGGTGCGCCAGGGGTAAAGCGCCGGGGCCTGAAACACATAGCCATAGGCGCGGGTTTCGCGGGCCTGCTGCGGGGTCATGCCATTGATAAGCAGCCTGCCCGAGGTGGGCTGTTCCAGATCGGCTATGGTGCGCAGGAAGGTGGTCTTGCCACAGCCGGACGGCCCGATGAAGGAGACGAACTCGCCTTTGTTGATGGTCAAATTGACGTCGCTGAGGGCGTGGACCGGACCGTCATTGGTGCCGAAGGTCAGACCGAGATGCTCCGCTGCAACGACGACTGCAGGTGAGCCAGGCTCGGGTCGATTATTTGGCGACGTCACGGACAAAGGCTTGTGCCCCCCATTTTCAAACCGGACGCGCTCCCCGGTCAACTTGTTATCAATGCAAGGCCCGTGCCGTTTCAGGATGCCGGAATTGCATCCGACTTACCCTGCTCCTCCCGGCGCATGCCTCAATTTTAGTCGCAGTGCCGCCTTACACCCCACTCGCCGGAATGCCGGCCCGCTCGATCTTGCGGGGCGCCACGATATCTTTCCACTGCGACAGCGCGCGGTTCACAGGGTTTTTTGGCTCGCGGGCGACGAACTTGCCATGACCTTGCTCAGCCTTGACCTCGTTTTCGACAATCGAGACCTTGCCGCGGCTCAGCACGAAGCGCGGCAGGCCGGTGACTTCAAAACCCTCGAAGACATTGTAGTCGATCGCCGATTGCTGGCTGGCGGCAGTGATGGTCTTGCCGCGCTTGGGATCGAGCACCACGATATCGGCATCGGCGCCCACGAGGATGGCGCCCTTCTTCGGATAGCAGTTCAGAATCTTGGCGATATTGGTGGAGGTGACGGCCACGAATTCGTTCATGGTCAGCCGCCCGGTGGCGACGCCCTTGGTCCACAGCACCGGCAGGCGATCTTCTAACCCACCCGTGCCATTGGGAATCTTGGCGAAATTGCCGATGCCGTTGCGCTTTTGCGCCGTGGTGAAGGCGCAGTGATCGGTGGCGACAACCTGCAGCGATCCGGCGGCGAGGCCCGCCCACAGCGAATCCTGATGGGTCTTGTTGCGGAAGGGCGGAGACATGACGCGGCGGGCCGCATAGTCCCAATCGGGGTTGAAATATTCGCTCTCGTCCAGTGTCAGATGCTGAATCAGCGGCTCGCCATAGACGCGCATACCCTGCTGGCGCGCGCGGCGGATGGCTTCGTGGGCCTGCTCGCAGGAGACGTGGACGACGTAGAGGGGCACGCCGGCCATGTCGGCCAGCACGATCGCCCGGTTGGTGGCTTCGCCCTCGACTTCGGGTGGACGCGAATAGGCATGGCCTTCGGGACCGTTATTGCCGGCATCGAGCAGCTTTTGGGTCATGGCGGCGACGATATCGCCGTTTTCGGCATGCACCAGCGGCAGCGCGCCCAGTTCGGCGCAGCGGCTGAACGAGGAGAACATCTCGTCGTCATTGACCATCAGCGAGCCCTTATAGGCCATGAAGTGCTTGAAGCTGGTGATGCCGCGATCCACCACCTCGGCCATTTCGCGCCAAACCTGTTCGTCCCACCAGGTGATGGCCATGTGGAAGGAATAGTCGGTGCTGGCCTTGGAGGTCTTGTTGTCCCACATCTGGAGAGCTTCGAGCAGGCTCTGGCCGGGATTGGGCAAGCAGAAATCCACCACCATGGTGGTACCCCCCGCCAGCGCCGCGCGGGTGCCGGATTCGAAATCGTCGGTCGAATAGGTGCCCATGAAGGGCATTTCCAGATGGGTATGCGGATCGATGCCGCCCGGCATGATGTAGCAGCCGGTGGCGTCGAGGGTTTCGTCGCCGGAGAGGTTGGGGCCGATTTCGATGATGGTTTCGCCATCGATGAGGACATCGGCGGCGTAGGTCAGATCGGCAGTGACGACGGTGCCGTTTTTGATGACTGTGGTCATGGGGAATTCCCTGTGAACTCGGGGGATGCCGCTTCACCTCTCCCTTTGGGGGAGAGGGCGGGCTTCGCAAAGCGAAGTCCGGGTGAGGGGGCCTTGCTCAGGTGGTCAACGATACATTGAAGCACACCGTCCAGATTGGTGAGGACGTCGTTATTCCAAAACCGGATGACGGCGTAGCCGTGGGTAGCAATAGCCGCAGTGCGAGCTATGTCACGATCACTCTCAGAGTGCTGGCCGCCGTCGAGCTCGATGATCAGGTCTGCTTCGCGGCAGGCGAAGTCGGCTATATAAGGGCCAACAGGCTGCTGGCGGACAAACTTATGACCAAGCAGTTGGCGGGCACGCAGACTGGACCAGAGTTTGCGTTCGGCGTCAGTGGAGTTGGCGCGTAGGGTTTTGGCGGCTTGGGCCGCAAATTTAGTTTTCAATGAACTCAAAGGAAGGCCCCCTCACCCGCCGCTGCGCGGCGACCTCTCCCCCAAAGGGAGAGGTGAAGGAAGGGCGAGGTGAGGTCGGCGCTCGTTGGCCGCTCGTCGTTCACTCCACAATCCCCGCCGTTTCAACCACGGCGTGGAACAACACGTCCGCCCCTGCGGCTGCCCATTCCTTGGAGATCTCTTCCGCCTCGTTATGGCTCAGCCCATCGACACACGGGCACATAACCATCGCGGTCGGCGCAACCCGGTTGATCCAGCACGCGTCATGCCCCGCGCCGGAGATGATGTTGCGGTGGGAGTAACCCAGCCGCTCGGCCGCGTTGCGGACGGCCGACACGCAACCCTCATCGAACGTCACCGGATCAAACGCGCCGACCTGTTCGATCTCGCCTGTGATATCCATGTCCGAGATAATGGCTTCGATGCCGGTGCGGATGGTCAGGTCCATCTCGTCCAATGTCGCCTTGCTGGGCGAGCGGATATCGATGGTGAACACCGTCTTGCCGGCAATGATGTTGCGCGAGTTGGGATAGACCTCGATATGGCCCACCGCGCCGACGGCGTCGGGTTGGTGGCTCATGGCCGTGTGGTGGACCAGTTCGATCACCCGCGCCATACCGAGGCTGGCATTGCGGCGCTTGGGCATGGGGGTGGAGCCGGTATGGGCTTCCTTGCCGGTCAGGGTGACCTGCAGCCATTTGAGACCCTGGCCGTGGGTGACGACACCAATATCGATGCCTTCATCCTCGAGGATCGGGCCCTGCTCGATATGCAGTTCGAAGAAAGCGTGGATCTTGCGGTCGCCGACCTTCTCGCTGCCCTTCCAGCCGATGCGGGCCAGTTCGTCGCCGAAGCGTTTGCCGTCCTTGTCGGTATGGGCATAGACGTCGGCCTGGTCGAGAATGCCGGCGAAGACGCCCGAAGCCATCATGGCGGGGGCGAAGCGGGCGCCCTCTTCATTGGTCCAGTTGGTGACGACGATGGGATGGCGCGTCTGGATGCCCAGATCGTTGAGACTGCGCACGACTTCGAGGCCGCCCAGCACGCCGAGCACGCCATCATATTTGCCGCCGGTGGGCTGGGTATCGAGGTGGGAGCCGACATAGACGGGCGCCAGGCTCGGATCGGTGCCTTCGCGGCGGGCGAACATGGTGCCCATTTCGTCGACGCCCATGGTGAGGCCAGCGGCCTCGCACCAGGATTGGAACAGATGGCGCCCCTCGCCGTCCGCGTCGGTCACGGTCTGGCGGTTGTTACCGCCAGCAATGCCGGGGCCGATCTTGGCCATGTCCATGAGGCTATCCCAAAGCCGGTCACCGTTGATCCGAAGGTTTTCGCCGGGAGAGGACATGGGGTTACCTATCTAACTAAAGGCTATTTATGGGTCGGGAAGGAGAATTCCGCGCCGCCCTTGATACCGGCAGGCCAGCGGGTGGTGACGGTTTTGAGGCGGGTATAGAAGTGCACGCCTTCGGGACCGTAGATGGAGTGGTCGCCGAACAGGCTCCGCTTCCAGCCGCCGAAGGAGTGGTAGGCGACGGGGACCGGGATCGGCACGTTGATGCCCACCATGCCCACCTCGATCTTGTCGGCAAACTCGCGGGCGGCGTCGCCGTCGCGGGTGAAAATGGCGGTGCCATTGCCGTATTCGTGGGTGTTGATGAGGTCGACCGCCTCGGCGTAATCCTTGGCGCGGACCACCGAGAGCACGGGGCCGAAGATTTCTTCCTTGTAGATAGTCATGTCGCGGGTGACGTTGTCGAACAGCGTTCCGCCGACGTAGTAGCCACCCTCATAGCCCTGCAGCCTGAAGCCGCGGCCGTCGACGACCAGCTCGGCGCCCTGCTCCACGCCGGCATCGATATAGCCCAAAATCTTGTCTCGGTGCATCTTGGTGACGACAGGACCCATTTCGGCGTCCTTGTCGGTGGCCGGGCCGATCTTGAGAGCCTCGACGCGCGGCTTGAGTTTTGCGACCAGCGCATCGGCGGTTTCCTTGCCGACGGGAACGGCGACCGAGATGGCCATGCAGCGTTCGCCGGCCGAGCCGTAGCCGGCGCCCATCAGGGCATCGGCGACCTGGTCCAAGTCTGCATCGGGCATGACGACCATGTGGTTCTTGGCGCCGCCGAGAGCCTGGACGCGTTTTCCCGCTTTCGTTCCGCGCTGGTAGACGTACTCAGCGATGGGGGTCGAGCCGACAAAGGAGACCGCCTTGATATCGGGATGGTCCAGAATGCCGTCGACCATTTCCTTGTCGCCGTGGACGACGTTGAGCACGCCTTCGGGCAGGCCGGCGTCCATGAACAGGTTCCAGGCCAGCATCGAGGCCGAGGGATCACGCTCGGAGGGTTTGAGGATGAAGGTATTGCCGCACGCGATGGCAGCTGGATACATCCACATCGGCACCATGGCGGGGAAGTTGAACGGCGTGATGCCGGCGACGACGCCCAGCGGCTGGCGATCGGAATAGGTATCGATCGAAGGGCCGACATTGCGCGAGAATTCGCCCTTCAGCAGCTGAGGAATGCCGCAGGCGAAATCGACGCAGTCGATGCCGCGCGCGAGTTCGCCCAAAGCATCGTCATGCACCTTGCCGTGTTCACGCGAAATGGCGCGGGCGAGCTCGTCGGCGTTGGCTTCAAGCAATTGCTTGAACTTGAACATGACGCGGGCGCGCTTCATCGGCGGGGTATTGGCCCAGGCCGGCCAGGCTTTTTTCGCCGAAGCCACGGCGTCGTTGAGTTCGCTCAGCGTCGACAGGGGCAGCTCGGCCGACTGTTCGCCGGTGGCCGGATTGTAGACCGGCACGCGGCGACCAGTCGAAATATAACGTTTGCCGGCGACGGCGTTTTCGATGATGTCCATTATTCGATGCTCCTCAGCACGGCGCGGATGCCATCGACCAGTTCATCGATCTGCGACTTGGAAATGATCAGCGGCGGGCTCAACGCGATGATGTCGCCGGTGGTGCGGACAAGGAAGCCCGACTCGTAAGCCGCCAGGAACGCCGAGAAGGCACGCTTGGTGGGCGAACCTGCAATCGGCTCCAGTTCGATGGCGCCGATCAGGCCGATATTGCGGATATCGATGACATGGGGCTCGCCTTTGAGCGAGTGCAGGGCATCGGCCCAATAGGGGGCCAATTCAGTGCCGCGCGTCAGCAGGTCATCCTGCTTGTAGGTTTCCAGCGTGGCGAGAGCCGCGGCCGAGGCCATTGGATTACCCGAATAGGTATAGCCGTGGAAAAATTCGATGACGTGTTCGGGTCCCTGCATGAAGGCATCGTGGATTTCGGCGGAAACCATGACCGCGCCCATCGGGATAATGCCATTGGTCAGGCCTTTGGCGGTGACCAGGATATCCGGCGTCACATCGAAATAGTCGGCGCCGAATGGCGTGCCGAGGCGACCGAAGCCGGTGATGACTTCGTCGAAAATCAGCAGGATGCCATGCTTCTTGGTGATCTCGCGCAGGCGCTTGAGATAGCCCACAGGCGGGATCAACACGCCGGTGGAGCCGGCGACGGGCTCGACGATGACTGCGGCAATGGTGGAGGCGTCGTGCAGGGTGACGATGCGTTCTAGCTCATCGGCCAGCTCGGTGCCATATTCGGGCACGCCCTTGGTGAAGGCGTTTTTGGCGAGGTTATGCGTATGCGGCATATGATCGACGCCGCCCAGCAGGGTGCCGAACATCTTGCGATTGGTGACGATGCCGCCCACCGAAATGCCGCCGAAATTGACGCCGTGATAGGCGCGCTCGCGGCCGATCAGGCGGGTGCGGGCGCCCTCGCCCTTCACGCGGTGATAGGCGAGCGCCACCTTGAGGGCGGTCTCGACTGACTCCGACCCCGAATTGGTGAACAGCACATGGTCGAGTCCCTTGGGCGAGATATCGACCAGCCGATTGGCCAGTTCGAACGCCTTGGGGTGGCCCATCTGGAAGGCGGGGGCATAATCGAGTTCGGCGGCCTGCTTGGCGATGGCCTCGACGATCAGCGGCCGGGCATGGCCGGCATTGACGCACCACAGACCCGCCGTACCATCCAGAACCTGGCGGCCATCGGATGTGGTGTAATGCATATCCTTCGCGGCCACGAACATGCGCGGCGCTTTTTTGAACTGCCGGTTCGCGGTGAACGGCATCCAGAATGCGCTGAGATCATTGGGCACTGCATTGGAATTGGACACGAGCGTCTCGCTCCCTATTGGTCGATGACTTTTTTTGGTCTTGTTGATTGGCTCTTGACGTGGGAACGCAAACCCAAGAATTTTGACCAGTTGGAAAAATGTTAGCACTCCCAAACTTTCCCGCA
>NZ_JAQGJV010000066.1 GCF_028290435.1 Devosia sp.
GTTGCGCACCATTATCGAGCTGGTTTGCGACGACGGCACGATCGGCCTCGGCGAGAGCTATGGCAGCATCAAGGCCCTGGCCGGTCTGCGCCGCGCTGCGCCGGCGCTGGTGGGTCTCGATCCATTCTACCTGCATGATCTGCACGCCCGGGTGCTGGCCGCCATTCCGGACGGCGGCGGCATCAATGCAAAGTCGGCAGTGGCAGATCACAAGGTGACCGACGTCGTCGCCTCGGCCTTCGAAGTTCCCTGCATGGATATCCAGGGCAAGGTGCTGAACCGGCCCGTCTCGGACCTGCTCGGCGGCGCTGTGCGCGACCGTGTCTCCTTCAGCGCCTACCTCTTCTTCAAATTCGCCGGCCATCTCGGGCAATCTCCCGACGAATGGGGCGAGGTGCTGACCCCCGACCAGATGGTCGAAGAAGCCCGCCGCTTCGTTAGCCTGCACGGTTTCAAGGCGCTCAAGCTCAAGGGCGGCGTGCTGCACCCGGACCTTGAAATCGAGACCATGCTCAAGCTGCGCGAGACCTTTCCGGACTACCCACTGCGCATCGATCCCAATGGCGGCTGGACCGTCGAGACGGCAAAATACATCGCCAAAAAACTCGAAGGCGTGCTCGAATATCTTGAGGACCCGGTCATCGGCATGGACGCCATGGCTGAGGTGGCGGCGGCTACCTCGATTCCGCTCGCCACCAATATGATCGTGCTCGAATTCGACCAGATCGCCGAAGCCTATCGCAAGCGGGCAGTCAAAATCGTACTGTCGGACCATCACTATTGGGGTGGTATGCGGGCTGCCACCCATCTGGGCAAGCTCTGCCAGGCGCTCGAACTGGGCGTCTCCATGCATTCCAATTCCCATCTCGGCATTACCCTGGCGGCCATGGCCCACGTCGCGGCGGCCACGCCAAACTTGGGCTATGATTGCGACACGCACTATCCCTGGACGGCCATCGACATCCTCGAAGGCCCGCTCTTTGCCTTCCGGGATGGCGCCCTCGCCGTACCGACAGGGCCGGGGCTCGGCGTATCGCTGGACAAGGACAAGCTGGCAAAGCTGGCGGCGCTCTATGAAACCGGCGGCGTCTCCGATCGCGACGACACCGCATACATGAAGCAATTCGACCCTGCCTATGAGCGGCGCGTGCCGCGCTGGTAGCGTGAAAGGACCCGACATGACGACCACAGCCAATTTCAGCGACGAGACGCGCGACAAGCTGCGCGGGGTGAGCACGGCGACCCTTTGCACGGCTTTGTTCAAGCGCGGCTTGCGCAACCAGTTCATCCAGGATGTGCGGCCCGTAGGGCAGGTGGGCAAGACCATGGTGGGGCCGGCCTTCACCCTGCGCTACATCCCGGCGCGCGAAGACCTCAACCCCATCGAAGTGTTTCGCGATCGCGCTCATCCGCAGCGCAAGGCCGTGGAAGATTGTCCGCCCGGCTCGGTATTAGTCATCGACAGCCGCAAAGATGCAGGGGCGGCGTCGGCCGGCTCGATCCTCGTCACGCGCCTCATGGTGCGGGGCGTGGAGGGCGTTGTCACTGACGGCGGATTTCGCGACAGTCCCGAGATCGGAGCCCTGCCGTTTCCTGCGTATCACAATCGCCCCTCGGCCCCGACCAACCTGACCCTGCACCAGGCACTCGACATCAACGGTCCCATCGGCTGTGGCGACGTTGCGGTCTGGCCCGGTGATATCCTCGTGGGCGATGGCGAAGGCGTCGTGGTCATTCCCCGTGCCATCGTCGATGAGGTCGCCGACGAGGCAGTGTCCATGACGGACTACGAAGACTTCGTCCTCGAACGCGTTCAGGGCGGAGCATCAATCCTTGGCCTCTACCCCATGACCGAGGCACGCCATCTCGACGATTTCGAGGCTTGGAAGGGTGCCCAAATCATCGATAGGACCTAGTGGGGTCGCTGCCATAAAGCAGTATGTCGATAGCCGTATCATGCAGTAGGCAATGGTATTGGTGCTGGCCGCAGTCGTGGGCTTTCAAACATAATTACGGGCAGTCGGGTACGACGGGACGGACCGTTTATCTCTCGTGCAGAGCGGAGCCGCTGGTCCTGTCAGGTCAGATAGGCCGCGCGCCAGTTTTCCGAGGCGCCGATTGCGTGACCGGCGGGGTCAAACAGGTGCACGAAATCCTCGTCGAACCCTATGCTCAGAGTGTCCCCAGATTGCGTGCTGCGAATACCGGTCAGGGCGGCGGTGAAGGGCTCGCCTGACGCGAGGGCCGCATGGATGATGGTCTGCGAGCCGAGCACCTCGGTGCTCTCGACGCGCAGTTTCAGGTCCCCACGACCGACTACGGCATGCTCCGGCCGAATGCCCAGCGTTACGGCATCGCGATCGGCCAGTTCGATCTGGCGTCCGGGGAGCGGGATGCTGGTGCCGTCGCCAAGCACGACAGCGAGAACGTTGCCGTTCCGTCGGATCGTACCCTTGAGCATGTTCATCGGCGGTGCGCCCAGAAACCTGGCGACGAAGGCATTGCACGGGCGGGCGTATAGCTCCACCGGCGAGCCCACCTGCTCAACGCGGCCTTCGTTGAGAACGACGATCGTGTCCGCCATGGTCATGGCCTCGACCTGGTCATGGGTCACATAGACCATGGTCGATTTCAGCCGCTTGTGCAGGCTGATCAGTTCGCCGCGCATCTTGATGCGCAATTCGGCGTCGAGGTTCGACAAGGGCTCGTCGAAGAGAAACG
This sequence comes from Devosia sp., assembly GCF_028290435.1. Lineage (GTDB taxonomy): Bacteria > Pseudomonadota > Alphaproteobacteria > Rhizobiales > Devosiaceae > Devosia. Next base: position 2,722 of record NZ_JAQGJV010000066.1, read on the forward strand.
CCTTAGGCTCCTTGACGATGGCACGGCCAATGGCGACGCGCTGGCTTTGGCCGCCCGAGAGCTGATTGGGGCGGCGGGCGAGCAGGTGCTCGATTTGCAGGATTTCGGCAGCCTTCGCGACGCGGGCATCGATTTCGGACTTGGCGAGTTTTTGATTTTCCAGGCCAAATTTCAGATTCTGTACGACACTCATATGCGGATAGAGCGCGTAGGATTGGAACACCATGGCCATGCCGCGGGCGGAGGGCAGCAGGTGATCACAGCGGGCTCCGTCGATCTGCACTTCGCCAGCGGTGACCCCCTCCAGTCCGGCCATCATGCGCAGCAAGGTGGACTTGCCACAGCCGGAGGGTCCGACGAAGACGGTAAAGGAGCCATCCTTGATGTCGAGGTCGATCCCGTGAATGACCTCCAGCCCCTGGAAGCTCTTGCGGACGCTTTTGAGTTCGATACCGGCCATCAGAGTGCCTGGATCTGTTGAGTGGCGCCGACGGCCAGCACCGCGCGGTTGTCGAAGATCTTGGAGGCAAAGCCGGCCACCGACAGTTCGGTCAGTTTGACCGAGCCGCCGAGGACTTCGAAGCTGAGCGTGTCGCCCTTGCGGGTGAGCGTACCAAAGCCAGTGCCGGCCGACCAGAACAGGCGGTAGTCGCCGCTGGTCTGTGGGGCGAAGCTGAGCTTGCCGGAAACGAAGTCAGCGTGGAGGCCGGAGAAGGCGTTGACCAACTGCCAGGCCGACATCGAGCGGGCATAATACGAGCCGCATTCGATATCGTTCCAGGGATTGCGGCGCGAGCCGTCATGGCGGTTGCGGGCGGCGCGCACGATGTCCATGCCCTCCTCGACCAGGCCATGCATGATCAGGTGTGAAGCCGACATGTATTCGATGCCGGTCCAGACCTCTTCGGCATAGGGGGCGGCGACCATGGGCTGGCGAATGCCTTCGGGATAGGTCGCGATCAGCAGGCCACCTTCGTCCTCGAAGGCGTAGTTGCGACCGGGATTGAAGTGATTGCTCAGGTTGGGTCGGAAGTTGTTGGCGTGGACCGAGGTCAGTGCCGTCTTGACCTTGCAGACATCGAGGAAGCCACCGATGCCGGCCACTTCGGCATGCCATTGGCCGAGGATCTGATCGGAGATGCAGCCTTCGCCCATCTGGTATTTGGCTTCGGAGAACTCGTCGGACCAGTAGGTTTCCATGAACCCATCAGCGAGCACGCCAGCGGTGCGGCCGACATCGAACGGGGTGAGCACGGACTTGTCCGAGAGATCGATGTTCTGGATGAACCAGCGACCGTTGAACAGATGCTCGTTGATGTAGGTGGCACCAGCTTTGCCGAGGCGGGCGGTCTTATCGGCGAAGTCGGTATCGCCCACGGCCTTGGCCATTTCGGCGGCGCCGAGGAGAGCGGCCACGTACATTGAGGCGAGCCAGGAATTGGGCTCGAACAGTTCCATGTCCAGTGTGTGATGCTGGCGGCCGGACAGGATGCCGGTTTGGTTCGGGTCCCAGCGATCGGGGTTCTGGTCGCTCCAGGCATATTCGATGGCGCGCTTGACGTGGGGGAACCAGGTGCGGAGCCAATCGGTGTCGCCGCAGAGTTTCCAGTCGCGGAACGTCTTGATCACAGCGCCGAAATGGCCATCGGCACAGGGGCCGATGATATCGAAGCTAGAGCCGAGAGGGAGTTTCTGGCGGAAGGTCAGGCCGCCACTGGGCAGTTGATTGAACTTGAACTCGGTCTCGCGCAGCGTGCGTTCGAGTGCGGGGAACAAGTGTGACAGCGCCTGCTGGTAATTCCACACATGGGTGCAGCTGCCCTCGCAGGACCCGTCCTGGGTGTGCTGGCCTTCCCAGCCCCACAGCTCACCGCCTTCGAGGCGGATGACGGTGGCCGTGCGGAGCAGCGCGAGCGTAGCGCTGGCGGCATCCTTGACCTCGCTGGGAAGGGTGGTTCCGAACAGGCCGTCGCGGAAGGCGGTGGTTTGGGCGGTCAGATTATCCCAGCGGGTCAGCGCGTCTGTGGCGCTGGCGGTGGAGTCGGCCCATTGGGTGGCGTAAAAGTTCTTCCAGCTCGGTGTGGCCTTGTCGGGAATTACGCCATCAGGCTTGGGGCGATAGGCCCAATAGATGTCGCCATGCGGAAAGCTCCAGGAGATGACGAAGCGCACGGTTTTGCGTTCACCAGCGGCGATGGTAACGCGGGCGCCGAGCGTGCCGTGCTCGGGTTGCATACTCATATGCTTGGAGGCACGCGGCTGGTCGTAGTGACGCTTTGGCAGGCGGCCGGGGCGGGCGAATTCCTTCCAGTAGACGGCAAGGTCATCGAACCACTGGCCGCGGAAATGGTGGTCAGTGTGGTCGACGTCCTCGGCATCGGTGGCGATGGTCAGGTCGCCCTGCTGCGTTTGGGGCAGGTCGGTGTCGGACGACGTCAGATGCAGGCTTGAAATGCCGTTTTGCTGCTTGAAGGTGTGCGTCCCGGAATTGGAGAGGTAGTTCCCCAGCGTCCCGGCCAGCGTGTAGGTCAGCTCGTCGGCGGTCGAATTGACGATCTCGAACTCGAACATGGCGACGGGCATCGAGCTGTCGCGGTCGTTGTGCGGAATGAACGGCGATAGCGCCGTCAGCCGGATATCGCCCGGAAACCGCTCGTCCTTGTAGACGAGGTCGGCGGTCGGAAAGCGGCCGTAGAACTCGACCTCATTGAAATGTGGTACGCCTACCAGCGTCTGCCGGTTGGCGCCGTGGCCGAAACCGTCGAACATTTTTCGCACGGCAGGGGCGCCGGAGGGGTTCAGGTCATAGGGGCCGTTGAGCACGCGGGCATCGACCAGTTGGCCATCCTTCTCCGCCTTGATGGCGAAGTGGGAATAGCCGTTATAGCCTTGGATGCCGGGGCGATTGCGGATCGACCAATCGATTAGCCGCCCACTGCCGGAGATGGAAAAGCCGCCCGAGCCGATGCCGCCGAGTGGGAAGGCCAGATATTTGGTGCGCTCGCCCGTATAGGCGAAGCGCTGGTCGATGGCGGCGAGGTCGTCCCACATGGAATTCGAAGTCCCTAAAAAGTCAGTTCTTGATGCCCGACATCGTGATGCCTTCGATCACGAATTTCTGGGCGATGAGGAAGAGGAGGATAACGGGCAGCACGGCCATGCTCATGGCCGCCATCACCACCGAGAGGTTGCCGGCGGCCATGTAGCCGCGCAGCACGTCCATGGCGATGGGCAGGGTCATGGCCTCGTTCTTGCCCAGCAAGACCTTGGCTTGGAAATAGTAGTTCCAGGTCTGGGTGAACGTGATGATGCCGAGCGCCGAAAGGGCGGGACGCAACTGGGGTAGCGAGATGCGCCAGAAAATCTTGAAGTAGCCGGCGCCATCCATCAACGCTGCTTCTTCCAGCGCTTTGGGCTGGCTCAGCATGAACTGGCGCATCAGGAACACGCCGAAGCTGGAGGTAAGGTACATCAGCGCCAGGCCGATCGGCTGGTTGAGCAGACCAAGCTTGGCGTAACCGAGATAGATCGGCAGGATGGTGACCTGGGCCGGGAACATCAGCCCGACCAGAAAGGCGATGAACAGCCAGTCGCGGCCACGGAAGTTGAGCCGGGCAAAGGCAAAGGCCGCCAGCGTGCAAGTGACCAATTGGCCGATCGTGACCACCAGAGCGACCAGCAGCGAGTTGTAGTAGATCTGCAGGAACGGCACCCGAGACGCCAGCACCTTGGCGTAGTTGACGAAATCGAGATTGTTCGGGAAGAAGCTGGGCGGCAGTTTGTAGGCCTCGGACACGCTGCGGAACGATGTCGCGATAAGCCACAAAAACGGTAGCAGCATGCCGATCGCGAGCAGCGCCATGACCGCAATGATGGCCCAATCGACCCAGCGCTTGGCCGTATTGGTTTGCATCATGCTCATTGCTGCACCAGCCGGCGTGAGGCGAGTTGCTGGATGGCGGTGATGATCAGGATGATGACGGTCATCACCACCGAAATGGCGGCCGCATAGCCAATCTCGTAGCTGCCGAAGCCCTCCTCGACGATCAGAATGGAGAGCGAGCGTGTCGCATCGCCAGGCCCGCCCTGGGTCAGGATGACGATGGACTCAAACACCTGCAACGCCCCGATTGAGGCATAGACAATGCAGAAGAACACTACCGGGGAAATCCATGGCAGGGTGATGCGTAAGAAGCGGCGCCAGGGCGGCGTGCCATCCATTTCGGCGGCTTCGAGAATGTTGGCCGGTACGCCCTGCAAGGCGGCAATGAAGATGACCATGAAGAAGCCGGTATTCTTCCACACGTCCATGATGATGATCGACGTCATGGCGTTCTTGCTGTCGGTCAGCCAGCGCACATTGGGCAGCCCGACCAGACGGAGGAAATAATTGATCACGCCTAGATCATCGCCGTAGAAGTAGCTCCATACGACCGCGACGAAGGCCGTGGCGATGATCACCGGCAGGAAGAACGACAGCCGGAAGAAATACAGCAGCCACCCCGGCATGGCCCGGTTCAATGCTACCGCCAGCACCAGCCCGACGCTGACATTGAAGGTGACCGCGAACAGCGCGAAGCGGAGCGTGTTCCAGAAAATCTGCAGCGAACGGCGATCGGTGAAGAAGCGCGTAAAGTTCTCGAAACCCACCCAGCGCGAGCCCAGCAGCGGGTCGAAGTGGCTGAATGCCAGCACCACTGTGACCAGCACGGGCGCCAGCACGAAGGTCAGGTAAAGCAGCGTCGACGGCAGGACGAAGAGATACCCCATCCTTGTCTGGGCGCGTTGCAGCTCGGAGGTGCGTGGGTGGGTGGTGGTCATTCCAGCCGGTTCGGTTCGTTGTCCTGAGGCGGCAACTCTATCGCCGCAGTCCGCGGTGCGAAATTGCCTGGTTTGGGCAGCGCTTGTTCAAGCCCGCCGCGCTTGCACGCGGCGGGTCGACAGGGCTCGGGCAGAGCCTTTGTTGAGGATCAGCCGGCAGCCTTGAGCCGGGCAAACGATGCCTCAAGCTCATCATGGGCCTGCTTGACGCCATCCGCGATGCTGACCTCATCGGCCATCATCGAGGTGTAGTAGCGCATGACGATCTTCTCGACTTCCTGGAAGTTGGCCGGGGAGGGCACCGCCTTGGTATCGGCAAGCGTCTCGTAGTAGAGCGCGGCGCTTGGTGGGAAGGCCATGATATCGGGATTGGTCGATGCGGACTGGCGGCTCGGCAATCCGCCGCCGCCGATAGCTTCCTCGATCTGCGTCGCGGCGCTGGTCAGTTCGGCAACCAGTGCCTTGGCGATCTCCGGCTTCGCCGCCGTCTTGGACACCGCATAGCCACCGAAGCCGATGACGGTGGAGTTGGTTTCCTTGCTCGGCGGAATGGCGACGTCCATGTTCATGCCATTGGTCTTGGCGTTCTGGACGATCCAGTGACCGCGGCTGATCATGGCGATCTGGCCGGCGAAGAACTGATTGCCCAGGTCCGGGCCGCTGGCGGGAATCGGCGACGAGCCATCGACATGGATGATGTCGTGCAGGAACTGCAGGCTCTCGGCGACTTTGGGATCGAGCATGTTCGATCCGGTCCAGTCCGCATTGAGCACGCCAGTGCCATTGGAGAAGAACCATGGCTGGATGAAAAAATTCTGGTTTGGCACTTCGTAGCCATACTGGGTGACGGTGCCCGAAGCGTCTTTGATGGTCAGCTTCTTGGCGACCTCACGGAACTCGTCCCAGGTCCACTTGCCGTCCTTGGGATAGGCAACCCCGGCCTTGTCGAACAGGTCGCGGTTGTAGTTGATCATGATGTTGTTCCAGCCGATGGGAATGTAGGTCGATTTCCCCTTGTAGCTGCCCTGTTCCATCAGGCTTGGCGCGATATCGGCGAATTCCTCGGACTTGGCCAGATCGTCGAGCGGGATGAAGATGTCGCGCGAGGCCAGGGCCTGGAAGCTCTCGATCGCGGTGCCATAGACGTCGGCCGGTGCGCCGGCATTGAACTGACCCAGCACCTTGGTCACATAGTCGCCCCAGCCCGAGGAAATCGGATCCATCGAGAGTTCGACCTTGATGTTCGGGTATTTGGTGTTGAAGCGCTCAATGGCATGACCGATGGCGGTCGCTTCGGCATCGCCGCCAAACGCGGCAAGCTGCAATGTGCCCGCCTCATCGGATTGCGCCAGCGCGCCGCGCAGGCCAAGCGCGGTTCCTGCGGCAATCGCCGCGGTCGACAGCATAAGGTTGCGCCGTGAAATAGTCAGCATTGTCATCCTCCCTGTGCGCACTCCCGGCGCGATGCCGCCTCGCCGGTTTTCCGGTCGAAACGTTTCGTTCGTGTAGTCAAAAAAATCGCGGCTCTGGTTCCCGACGATGCCACGACAGTCTATTTGCTTACACGAAACGTTTCGTATAACAGCATTTCAAAGCATCGCTGACAAGGGGGTGCGCAAGGACGATCTGGGGGAAGCGTGGCCACCATCAAGGACGTGGCGAAGCATGCCGGCGTCGCGATCTCGACGGCGTCTGCAGCGATCAACCGTTCGGCGCCGGTCAGCGAGGAGGTGATCGCCAAGGTTGAAGCGGCGGTGCGCGATATTGGTTATGTGCCCCACGCCGCCGCCCAGAGCCTGCGCATGGGCCAGTCGCGGCTGATCGGCCTGATCCTGCCCGACATCACCAACCCGCATTTTGCCAACGTTGCACGGGTGGTTGAATCCGTGTGCCTCGAGGCCGGATACATGGCCGCCGTCTATTCTACCAACGAGGATTTCGATCGCGAGCGGCAGATTCTCAGGATGATGCGCGCGCAACGCGTCGCCGGTCTTATCATCATTCCCACCCGCTCCGACGCTACCCACGGCGCCCGCCTAGCCGGCGAAATCCATGTGCCTACGGTGCTCCTCGATTCCTATGTCGACGGATTGCCCTATGACGTGGTCAAGCTGGACAATGTGGGGGCAGGGCGCCTTGCCACCGACTATTTGCTGGGCCTGGGCCATCGTCGCATCGCCGTCACCACGGGCCGCGATAATATCATTACCGGTGAAGACCGCCTCCAAGGCTATCTGGAGGCTCACGCAGCGTTCGGCGTGCCGGTCGATCCGAACCTTCAGATCACCGGCAAATTCCTGCAGGCCGTGGCGCACGACAATACACTCGCCTTGATGCGTGCCCCCGCACCCCCCACGGCCATTTTCGCGCTATCCAACATGATGATGCTTGGCGTGCTCAATGCTTTGCGCGAGCTGAAACTGTCGGTACCGGAAGACGTTTCGGTTATCTGCATCGACGATTTCGACTATGCCAACATCATGAACCCGCCACCCACGGTCGTCGCGGCGCCGGTAGCCAAGATGGCCCAAACCGCAATCGAACAATTGTTCGAGGAAATCCTCAACAAGTCACAACCAACCATGGCCGTGCGTGAGTTCGTACCAGAACTAATCATCCGCGAAAGCTGCCGACGCCTATAATTGGAAACGCAATGGCATCCCGCCGTGCCGGCTCCAACTCCTTCGTGCGGTAATCGCCCAGCACAGTCTGTTCCGCGACATCCATGGCATGGGCGACCTCTTCGCGATGCACAATACCCTTGGTGACCAGAAGGTCGTTCAGCGAGGCGATGGCGATCAAGAGGCCTTCGAGCTGCAGGTTGGCGGTGTTCATGGCTATCTCCGTTCACCTGCAGCGGTCGTTCGGCCTCAGCCTTCCCACCAATGGCATTCGATCGGACGATAGCGGCGGGCGCGTGGTTCGACGAAACCAAGGCCGTACCGACCTGATGCAACACAGCAAGCCTGCCTGCGGTCGCAGTGTTGATCGACCAAAGAAGAGAAATCGAGACGCCACCACAGGCCAGGGATGGCAGCAAAAGTTCAGCTTCTCGGTTTGAGGTTTTCGGGATCGTACAGGGGCTTGTAGCCGACGCTGGCGACTTCGCCGCTGTAGGTTTCGCCGAAATATTCCAGGGTCAGTTCCCGGCCAACCTGGCAGTAGTCCCATGGCAGATACGCCAGGGCGATATTCTTTCCGATGGTCGGACCATAGGCGACAGAGCTGGTGAAGGAGCGACGGCCAAGTGCGTCGACCAGCGTTTCCCCCGTCGCTGGGTCCATGACCGGCATGATGCCGACTGGGTAGCGGGCGACGCCTTTGCTGTCGACATTTTCGGTCATGATCAGCGTGCAGAGCATGGCCGGCTGGTGCTCGCGCGCCTTGTATTCGATGTGCTTGGCCTTGCCGCGGAAATCAGCTTCCTTGACCTTGGGGCGGGCCAGATCGGCTTCCATCAGGTTGTATTCGGTGAGGAGGTCGGCGTTCTGCAAACGCAGGCTTTTTTCCATGCGGCGAGTATTGGCATAGGTTTCGACGCCCACGGCGATGACGCCGGTCGAGCGCAAGGCGTCCCAGACGGCAAGCCCATCGTCGTAGGCCATGTGCAGTTCCCAGCCCTGCTCGCCCACATAGGAAATGCGGAAGGCGGTGACCGACTTGCCGCCAATGGTCAGCGGCTTGATCGCCGCAAAGGGGAAGTTTTCCGGCAGCAGGACGCTGGGGTCTTCGAGCAGCTTGCTCAGGTTCTCGCGGGCGTTGGGGCCCCAGATGCCGACGGTGATGTACTTCTCGGAGACATCGGTAATGGTGACATCGAGGCCGCGATCCTGGGCGATGCGGCGCATATAGTGATAGTCGCGGGGGCCAGCGTCGGCGCCGTTGACCATGCGGATGCGGTCGGCCATGCGGATGATCGTAAAGTCGGCGCGGACCATGCCCTCGTCGTCGAGGAAGTGGGTATAGATGCCCTTGCCGATATTGGCGTCGCCGCCGATTTTTGCGGCGCAGAGCCACTCCATCAGCGCGACGTGATCGGGTCCCTCGATATCGCAGATGGCGAAGTGCGAGAGGTTGATGATGCCGCAATTCTCGGTCAGTTCGAGATGCTCGGCATTGGACACGCGCCAGAAGTGGCGGTTGTCCCATTCGTTCTCACGCACTGGAACGCGGCTGCCATACTTTTCCAGCAGGTGCTCGTTGGCCGCATAGCCATGCGCTCGCTCCCAGCCGCCCAGCTCCATGAAGTAGCCGCCAAGCTCCTTCTCGCGCTCGTGGAATGGCGAGCGGCGGATGCCACGGCCGCCGGCAAAGGGTTCGCGCGGATGCACGGGCGGATTGTAGATCTTGCGCGCTGTCTCGGTGCAGCGCTCCTCGATGAATTTCTCCTCGAGTTGGAAGCTGCTGAAGCGGGCGTAATCGATCTTGTTGTGGTCGATCGAGGTGCGACCATCGGTCATCCAGTCGGCGATGAGCTTGCCCATGCCGGGGCCATCCTTGACCCAGATGCCCACGGCGTACCAAAGACCGCGCACCTTCTGGCTCTCGCCCATCGAGGGGCCGCCATCGGTGGTAGTCTGGAGCAGGCCGTTGAAGGAGTGGCCCTCGTTGTAGCCGAGTTCGCCCAGGATCGGCGTCAGCTCCATGGCGCGCTCGAGCGGCTCGATCACCTGCTCCATTTCGAGGTCGCGCTGCGAGGGAGACAGGCGGGCCTGCTCCTTTTCGAGCAGGTCGCGCGGATGTACCAGGCGCGGATTGTTCTCCTCGTAATAGCCCCACTCGATCTGGCCACCTTCGGCTGACTTCGGATCGCCGGTGTCGCGCAGATAGGCCGAATTGCCCTGGTCGCGCAGGAGCGGGTAGCCGATCTCGGCGCCGGTATCGGCAAACTCGTTATATGGGCCGAAAAAGGTCAGCGGATGATCCACCGGCATGACCGGCAGGTCCTCGCCGGCCATCTCGGCGATCAGGCGACCCCATAGACCGGCGCAGACGATGACATGGTCGGCCATGATGGTGCCGCGGTCGGTGACGACGCCCTTGATGCGGCCGTCCTCGATAACGAGCGAGCGCGCCGAAGTATTGGCAAAGCTCTGCAGCTTGCTGGCGGCCACGGCCTGGTCCACCAGCTTACCGGCAACCGTCTGCGACCGCGGAATGACGAGACCCGCATCGGGATCCCACAATCCGCCCTGGATCAGGCTCTCCTCGACCAGCGGCATCTTCTGCTTGATCTCGGCCGGATCGATCAGCCGCGCCCGCGTGCCGAAGGCCTTGCCGGATGCGACCTTGCGCTTGATCTCGTCCATGCGGGCATCATCGCCGACGCGCGCGACTTCGAGGCCGCCGACGCGGGCGTAGTGGCCCATCTTGTCGAAGAAATCGATCGAATAGAGCGTGGTCCAGCAGCTCAGGAAGTCATGGCTGGTGGCATAGCAGAAGTCGGATGCATGGGCGGTCGAGCCGATATCAGTCGGAATGCCCGACTTGTCGATGCCCACGATATCGTCCCAACCGCGCTCGACGAGATGGTGCGCAATCGAAGCGCCCACAATCCCGCCCAGCCCAACGATGACGACCCGTGCTTTTTCGGGAAACGGTGCCATTTGAATTCACTCCGATTGCTGGGCGAGGTCGAGAAATCGCGATCACTGCGTGAAGACGACGGTCCGATGATGGTTGAGCATGACCCGGCCCTCAAGGTGAAACTTCACCGCGCGAGCCAGCACGCGCGATTCGATATCGCGACCGGCGGCGACGAAGTCTTCGGTGGTCATGGCGTGGCTGACGCGCTCGGTTTCCTGCTCGATGATCGGGCCTTCGTCGAGATCGGGCGTCACGTAATGGCCTGTCGCGCCGATCAGCTTCACGCCGCGTTCGTGGGCCTGGTGGTAGGGCTTTGCGCCCCTGAAGCTGGGCAGGAAGGAGTGATGGATATTGATGATCATGCCGAACAAGCGGTTCGACAGGTCGTTCGACAGAACCTGCATGTAGCGCGCGAGCACGACCAGTTCCGCGCCGGTTTCCTGGACCAGCGCGATGAGCTGCTCTTCGCGCTCGGCCTTGTTGTCCTTGGTCACCGGCCAATAGTGAAAGGGGATGCCTTCATGCTCGGTGGTAGCGCGGGAATCCTCGTGGTTGGACACGACACCCGCGACCTCGGCATTCAGCCAGCCGACCTTGATCTGGTAGAGGATGTGCAGCAGGCCGTGATCGAATTTGGAGACCATGATGATGATCTTGGGCCGGCGCGACAGATCCTCGATCTTGAGCTTCATGTCGAAGCGATCCACGGCCGGCTTGAGGGCCAGCTCCAGCATGTCCCGCGTCGTCGTCAGCGGCACCGCGAAGGCAATGCGCAGGAACAGCTGGTTGGTGGGGCGGTCGCAGAACTGGTTGGATTCAAGAATATTGGCGCCATGCGCCGCCAGTGCGGTGGTTATCGCCGCCACGATGCCCTTCTGGTCAAGACAGGTCAGTTTCAGGATGAACTTATGCTCGGTCATCGTGGGTTCCAGTCGGATTGGCGCTAGAGCTGGCGCTCGAGTTCGGGGAGCAGCTCAAACAGGTCACCCACAAGGCCGTAATCGGCGACTGCGAAGATCGGGGCGTCTTCGTCCTTGTTGATGGCGACGATGACCTTGGCGTCCTTCATGCCGGCCAGGTGCTGGATGGCACCCGAGATGCCGACGGCAATATAGAGGTCTGGCGCCACGATCTTGCCGGTCTGTCCGACCTGCCAGTCGTTCGGCGCGTAGCCTGCGTCGACGGCCGCACGCGAGGCGCCGACGGCCGCGCCGAGCTTGTCGGCAATCGGCAGGATGAACTCGCGGAACTTCTCCAACGAGCCCAGGGCGCGGCCACCGGAAATGACCACCCGGGCCGAACCCAGCTCGGGGCGCTCGCTTTTGGACATCCTGTTTTCAAGGAAGACCGAAAGCCCGCGATCGGCAACCGCCGCCACCGCTTCGACCGAAACTGCCGCTGCACTGCCCGCAGAAGCAAAGCCGGCGGTGCGGACGGTGATGACCTTCTTGGTATCGATCGATTGCACGGTCTGGATGGCGTTGCCGGCGTAGATCGGCCGCTTGAAGGTATCGGGCGATATGACTTCGACGATTTCAGAAACCTGCATGACGTCGAGTAGGGCCGCGACACGCGGAAACACGTTCTTGCCCGTCGTGGTCGCGGCCACCACGAACACGTCATAGCCCCCCGCCAGCGAAACAATCAGGTCTGCCAGCGGCTCGGCCAATTGATTTTCCAGCGCATCGCTCTCGGCCAGCAGCACCTTGCGCACGCCTGCCAGTTTGGCGGCCGCGTCGGCGGCGCCCTGGGCGCCCTTGCCGGCCACCAGGATATCGATATCGCCGCCAATCTGGCTGGCGGCAGTCAGCGCACGCGCTGTCAGCTCGGAGACGGTTGCATTGTCGTGTTCGGCGAGAAGCAGAATAGCCATGTGTGTGTCCTCGCTCGGGATCAGATGACGCGGGCTTCGTTGCGCAGCTTGTCGACCAGTTCGGCGACGCTGCCGACTTTGATGCCGGCCTTGCGCGTGCCGGGTTCCTCGGTCTTGAGCACCTTGAGCCGCGGCTCGACGTTGACGCCGTAATCGGCGGCGGTCTTTTCCTCTAGCGGCTTTTTCTTGGCCTTCATGATATTGGGCAGCGAGGCGTAGCGGGGCTCGTTGAGGCGCAGGTCGGCGGTGACGATGGTGGGCAGCGACACCTCGATGGACTGCAGTCCGCCATCGACTTCGCGCAGCACCACGGCCTTGTCGTCGCCCAGTTCGAGCTTGGAGGCGAAGGTCGCCTGCGACCAGTCCAGCAGCGCCGACAGCATCTGCCCGGTCTGGTTGGCGTCATCGTCGATCGCCTGCTTGCCCATGATGACCAGACGCGGCGCTTCCGCCTCGACCACGCCTTTGAGCAGTTTGGCGACCGCGAGCGGCTCCACCACGCCATCGACTTTGATCAGAATGGCACGATCGGCGCCCATGGCCAGGGCCGTGCGCAGCGTGTCCTGCGCCTGGGCCGGCCCGATGGAAACCACCACGATCTCGGTGACCTTGCCGGCCTCCTTGAGACGGATGGCTTCCTCGACGGCGATCTCGTCGAAGGGGTTCATCGACATCTTCACATTGGCCAGGTCGACGCCTGAACCATCGGCCTTGACGCGGATTTTCACGTTGAAGTCGACCACGCGTTTGACGGGCACCAAGACTTTCATTTGCAATCCATTCTCACGCTCTTGCAGGGAGCATTGCGACACTTTTTGCCGCTTGCCCAGAACGTTTGCGTCAATCTTGGATTAGCGATACGACATGGACGGTATGAATATCCGGGGGAATGCGATGGACGTCAGGACGGGCGGTAACCGGACAAATGCGACGTCTGCCAAACCCTTCAGGCCGCGCCCCGAAGGCCTGCGCCTTTCGGTAGGCTTTATCCTTGCCAAGCGCTTCACGCTGTGCGCATTCGCCAATTTCGTCGACGTCCTGCGCCTTGCCGCCGACGAGGGCGATCGCAGCCGACCCATCATGTGCGGCTGGACTGTGTTGTCCGATACGATGAACGCCGTGCCGTCGAGCAGCGGCATTACCGTGCAGCCCAATGAGCGGCTCGGCGACCCGACCAAGTTCGACTATATCGTGGTCATCGGCGGCGTCATGGATGACATGTCAGGCCTGGGCGCCGAATATACGGCCTATCTCGAAAGGGCCGCCGCAGCCGGTATCCCCCTGGTCGGCGTCTGCACCGGCGGTTTCCTGCTGCACAAGGCCGGCTTGATGAAAGGCTATCGCTGCTGCGTCAGCTGGTTTCACCACGCCGATTTTCTCGAACAGTTCGACGGACTCGACCCCGTCTCCGACCAGATATTCATCGATGACGGTGCCCGGCTGACCTGTTCGGGCGGCGCTAGTTCGGCCCATCTTGCGGCCTATCTGGTGGAAAAGCATGTGGGCCGTGCCCAGGCCAGCAAGAGCCTCCACATCATGATCATCGACGATGCGCTGCGGCCTGAAAAGCCACAGCCCGGCGTGCCCATGGGGATTTCGACACGCGACCCGATGGTGATGCGCGCGCTCCTGCTGATGCAGCAGAACATCGACAATCCGCTGTCGGTGACCGAACTGGCGCGGCGCATGGGCAACAGCAAGCGCCAGCTTGAACGCCATTTCCGCGCGGCCCTCGGCGCCTCCCCCCAGGCGGCGTTCCTGCAAATCCGGCTGACTTTGGCCCACCACCTGATCGAGACCACCGACAAATCCGTTGCCGCCATTGCGGTCGAATGCGGCTTTTGCGACTCGTCGCATCTGAGCCGGATGTTCCGCCAACGCTTCGACAGCACGCCGCACGAAGTCCGCAAGAAAACGTCGGGCAAGACGCGCGAACTCGAACTGGCCTGACTGTCGCAGTCCTCCTGTCGTTTGCCTACTCCAGTTTGACGCAAACGTCCTGTCTTGCCGGCTGCGATGTCGCAATGATACCCCAAGTCTGTCGTCCGAGGTGAGCAATGACCCGCTTTTCGTTTCCGTCACTGCTGGCCAATGCCCTGACGGGCAACAAGAACTGGAAGCCGCAGTGGCCCGATGCGGAGCCCAAGGCCGAGTATGATGTCATCATCGTCGGCGCGGGCGGCCACGGGCTGGGCGCCGCCTATTACCTCGCCAAGGAACACGGCATCACCAATGTGGCGGTGATCGAAAAGGGCTGGCTCGGCGGCGGCAATACCGGCCGCAACACCACGATCATCCGGTCCAACTACCTCTACGATGAAAGCGCGATGCTCTATGAGCATTCGATGAAACTCTGGGAAGGTCTCACCCAGGAGCTCAACTACAACGTCATGTTCTCCCAGCGCGGCGTGATGATGCTGGCGCATAATGTACACGATGTGCAGAGCTTCAAGCGGCATGTCCACTCCAACCGCCTCAACGGCATCGACAACGAATGGCTGACCGCTGAGCAAGCGCAGGAATTCTGCCCGCCGCTCAATATTTCGCCCGATGCACGCTACCCCGTCATGGGCGCCGCCCTGCAGCGTCGCGGTGGGGTCGCCCGCCACGATGCCGTGGCCTGGGGCTATGCGCGCGGCGCGACCGCGCGCGGCGTCTATATCATCCAGAACTGTCCGGTCACCGCCATTCGCCGCGATGCATCGGGCAAGGTCATCGGCGTCGATACGGCGCGCGGGTTCATCAAGTCCAAGAAGGTCGCCGTCTCGGCCGCCGGCAATACCTCGGTGGTGATGGACTCCGCCGGCGTCCGCCTGCCGCTCGAAAGCTATCCGCTGCAGGCGCTGGTGTCCGAGCCGGTCAAGCCGATCTTCCCCTGCGTGGTGATGTCCAACACGGTGCACGCCTACATTTCGCAGTCCGACAAGGGCGAACTGGTCATCGGCTCGGGTACCGACCAATATGTGTCCTACAGCCAGCGCGGCGGCCTGCCGCTGATCGAGCACACCGTCGCCGCCATCTGCGAAATTTTCCCGATGTTCACGCGCATGCGCATGTTGCGCAAATGGGGGGGCATCGTCGACGTGACGCCCGATCGCTCGCCGATCCTGGGCAAGACCCCGGTGCCGGGGCTGTATGTCAATTGCGGCTGGGGAACTGGCGGGTTCAAGGCTACGCCCGGTTCGGCCCACGTTTTCGCCCATACCATCGCCCGCGATGAACCCCATCCCATCAACGCACCATTCACGCTCGAGCGGTTCACCACCGGCCGGCTGATCGACGAGGCTGCCGCGGCAGCCGTCGCGCACTAGGAGGGCATGCCATGCTGCTGATCCGCTGCCCTTACTGCAATGCCGAGCGCCCCGAGGTGGAATTCACTTATGGCGGCCAGGCCCACATTGCCCGCCCGCAGAACCCGTCGGCCACGACGGACGACGAGTGGCGCGATTTTCTCTACATCCGCGCCAATCCACGCGGCATCCACTACGAACGCTGGCGCCACATGCATGGCTGCGGCCGTTTCTTCAATGCGGTCCGTGACACCGTCACCGACAAGTTCGTGATGACCTACAAGGCCGGGCTGCCACGCCCTAACGAGGCCGAACTCGAGGCTGCGCGCTCATGAGCACTTTCCGCATTCCCGGCAAGGGCCGCGTCGATAGCACCAAGCCGGTCCAGTTTACCTTCAACGGCAAGACCTATGGGGGCTTTGAGGGCGACACGGTCGCTTCGGCGCTGCTTGCCAGTGGCGTGCACCTGGTTGGCCGCTCGTTCAAGTATCACCGCCCGCGCGGCATCCTCTCGGCCGGCTCGGAAGAACCCAATGCGCTGCTCGGCATCGACCACGGCCCGGGCCGCGTCGAGCCGAACACCCGCGCCACGGTCATCGAGATTTCGCCGGGCCTCAAGACCATCAGCCAGAACCATTGGCCGTCGCTGGAGCGTGACGTCGGCGCGATCAACGACGTGCTCTACATGCTGTTCTCGGCCGGCTTCTACTACAAGACCTTCATGTGGCCGAAGTCTTTCTGGAACAAGGTCTACGAGCCGATCATCCGTGGAACGGCAGGCCTCGGCAAGTCGCCGACGGTGCCCGATCCCGATACCTATGCCAGCCGGTTCGCGCATTGCGACGTGCTGGTGGTCGGTGCGGGTCCGGCTGGTCTGGCCGCGGCGTTGCAAGCTGGCCGCAGCGGCGCCAAGGTGCTGCTGGTCGATGAGCAGGCCGAACTGGGCGGTTCGCTGCTGTCGGAAACCGATGCCGGCGTGGATGGCATGACCGGCTGGGCTTGGCTCAAGGCCAGCCTGGACGAGTTGGCCGGCATGGCCAATGTCACATTGCTGCCGCGGACCACGGCCATTGGCTACTATCACCAGAATTTCGTCGGCCTCTGCCAGCGTATCACCGATCATCTGGCCTCGGCTCCCGAAGGCACGCCGCGCGAACGCATGTGGAAGGTCCGCGCCAAGCAGGTCGTGCTGGCTCAGGGCGCCATCGAAAAGCCGCTGGTGTTCGATGGCAATGATCGCCCCGGTGTCATGCTGGCCGGCTCTGCGCGTAGCTATCTCAACCGCTACGGCGTCAAGGTTGGCGACAGCCCGGTCGTCGTGACCTCGCATGACAGTGCCTGGCTCGCGGCCTTCGATCT
>NZ_JAQGJV010000095.1 GCF_028290435.1 Devosia sp.
AAGGCGTTTGACATCAAGCTGACGCCGGAAGACCTGAAGTGGCTGGAAGACGGCAAGTAGGGCTGGCCAACGCCGTAGCCTGAACGTACTCAACACCCCCGGGCTCGCCCCGAGGGTGTTTTGCTTCCCGCAAAGCCTACACCCACTCGGTGTCACCCCGGCGAAGGCCGGGGCCTATCCCGAGATATGGTGGCCGCCTCATGCACCGCACACCCCCACCCAACCTCCCCCTCCAGGGGGAGGAGTCTGCCGGTGGGTTGAACTAGATCGAGTTCCAAGAGTGGAGCGATCTCCTCCCCCTATTAGGGGGAGGCTGGGTGGGGGTGCCGTTTAGCCCCGACCTATCCAACTTACCCAACTACTCCCCATCCCCAAATCCTCCCGCATAATCACCCCCGATATCCCCACATCGGCTGCGGGTTCGCGACGAACGGCCGTGGGGAGTTTGGTGGGAGGGGAATGCGGTCGCGCGATCCCTGGGCCAGCGCGACGTTCGTCATCCCAGACATGAAGGGAGGCCACGTTCGGGCGGCCAGAAACCCCATCGCATGCGGCGAGGCGCTGTCTCGCTTATCTAAAAAACCATGAGGCACGTCTCGCCGCATGCCGCAGTCCTTGCAAAACCGTGAGCCGCTCGGGCCGCACGGCGTTTCAGCCTGCCCGAACCATCTCCACGCACACCTCCCATGCGCCGCCCGATCCCGATTAAACTTGCTATTTCAACCGTCTTCCCCCATATCAGCGCCATCGTCACCGGCGCATGGGATCATAATGGGTCCCGATGGTGCCAGCCTGATGTGACGGACTTCTCTTCTTATCGACCTAAGCGGTGAGCGGCGAAGTCAACCTGAAGCATGCTTCAGGCTTGAGCCAGCACCCGCGCGATATCTCCGTTTTTATCGCCGATGCCCCTGTTGTAACCGCCACCGGCTCAGCCGCTGGCGTTCTGTGCGCTGCTTTGGTTCTGCGCGCAGGACACGCGTCATGTGACGCACGAACCGAAAGAATACATTTTGTCCGATTTTATCTCCCTCGGCCTGCCGTCAATGCTCACCGATAGCCTCACGGCAAACGGCTTCACCGAGCCCACCAAGATCCAGTCCCAGGCCATTCCGCATCTGCTGGCCGGCAAGGATCTCATGGGCATTGCCCAGACCGGCTCCGGCAAGACGGCAGCCTTCGGCCTGCCGATCCTGGCCGGCCTTCTGACCCTCACCGGCCGTCCGCGACCGATGACCACCCGTGCCCTCATTCTCGCCCCGACCCGCGAACTGGCCGTCCAGATCGACGAAGCCATCCGCAAGTTCGCCGGCTCCAAGATGGGCCTGTCGACCGTGCTCGTGCTCGGCGGCGTGTCGCGTTACCATCAGGTGCAGCGCATTGCCAAGGGCGTCGACGTCGTCGTCGCTACCCCCGGCCGCCTCAAGGATTTGATGGACGACGGCAAGATCAAGCTCGGCGAAACCCGCTGGCTCGTTCTCGACGAAGCCGACCGTATGCTCGACATGGGCTTCATCGCCCCGGTGCGCCACATCGTCAAGGCCATCGGCATGAAGCGCCAGACCATGCTGTTCTCGGCCACCATGGCCCCTGAAGTCGCCGACCTCGCCAAGACCCTCCTGAGCGATCCGGTGCGTGTCGATGCCCAGGTTGCTGGTTCCACAGTGGTCAAGATCGACCAGCGCGTGATCCTCTCCGGTGCCAAGGCCAAGCGCGGCGTGCTCAACGAGCTGCTGGCCGACGAAAAGGAAGGCATGGAGCGCGTGATCATTTTCGCCCGCACCAAGCATGGCGCCGATCGCGTCGCCAAGAACCTCGAAATCGACGGTCACAAGGCCTCGGCCATCCATGGCAACAAGTCCCAGAACGCCCGCCAGGGCGCCCTCAAGGGCTTTGCCTCGGGTGACGTGCGCATCCTCGTCGCCACCGATATCGCCGCTCGCGGCATCGACGTCCCCGGCATCACCCATGTGGTGAACTACGAGCTGCCCGACGATCCGGAAAACTATGTCCACCGCATCGGCCGCACCGGCCGGAACGGGGCTTCGGGCATTGCCATCACGCTCTGTGACGGCACCGAGCGCGGCAAGCTGCGCGACGTCGAACGCCTGATCCGCCGCACCTTGCCCTATACGGGTGATCTGAGCCTGGCCAACAGCACCGGCGTGATCGAAGCGCCGCGTTCGGCCTACAAGCCCGCATCGGGCCGTCCGGGTCCGCGCAATTCGCGTAACCCCAAGGCTGCCCCGCCGGCCGACCGTCGCGCGCCTGCCGAGCGTCGTCCCTTCGCCGAATTCGGCAAGGAAGCGCCGCCGAAGCCCGCCCGCACCCGTCCTGCCGCCGAAGCGCCGCGCGCTCCGCTGCCTGATTCCCAGGTCAATCGCGTTCGGCGCGATTTGGAAACCGGCAAGCCGATTGGCGCCAAGCCGGCCGCTAAGCCAAAGCAGCGCTGGGGCAAGACCCAGAAGGATGCGGCCCGCGATAATGGCCGCTCCAATGCCGATCGCCAGCGCGGTCGCGTAGCCTAAATTATCCTCATCGACTAAGAAGGGCGGCATAATTGCCGCCCTTTCTGTTTTCGGAGCCAGCATGACCAGCGTTGCGATAATCGGACCCGGTGCTATCGGCGGCACGCTCGCCGCATGGTTGGCCCAGGACCCTGCGCTCAGCATCACGCTCTGCGCCCGCACGCCGTTTTCCGGTCTGCATGTGGAGACCCCCGACGGCACGCTCACCGCATCGCCGCTGGTGCTGACTGACCCGGCTGATGCCGTGGCCGTGGATTGGGTGCTCGTCTGCACCAAGACCTATGACGTCGAGGCCACCAAGGTCTGGCTGGACCGGCTGGTTGCCCCTCAGACCCTCGTCGCCGTGGTCCAGAATGGCGTCGAGCACGTCAAGCCGTTCGCCCATCTCGTGCCCCCCGAACGCATCGTGCCGGTGATGATTAACCTGCCGGCCGCGCGCAGTGCGCCGGGCCGCATCGTGCAACATCGCGACGGCTTCATGTCCGTGCCGGCAGGCCGCAATGGCGAGGATTTCGTCGCCCTGTTCGCCAATACGAAAGTTGCCGCAACGGCCGACGCCGACTTCGTCTCGCAAATCTGGATCAAGCTAACCGGCAATTGCGGGACCATCGTTCCCGCCCTGACGCTGCGGGCTACTGGCCCGGTCTGGAGCGACGAGCTGGAAGCGATCATGCGGGGTCTGCTCGAAGAATGCGCTGCGGTCGGCCGCGCCGAGGGCGCCCAAATCCCCGCCAGCGTTATCGAGGACGCCATCCAGCGTTTCCGCAATGCGCCTGAAGGCTCGTCCGCTGGCTCAATCCATGCCGATCGCCTCGCGGGGCATCAGATGGAGATAGATGCCCGCAACGGCGTCATCGTCCGGCTGGGCAAGCGGCACGGCATTCCGACGCCGATGAACGCCCTTTTGGTGACGCTGCTCGGTGCGTCGGGCAGTCCCTGGGTGACGCGTTAGCCGACCGACGCGAGATACAAGACATCCCGCAACGGTCCCGAGCCCTGCTGTGCATCCGGACTCAGCCGCGCCAGATAGCTCGACGCCCAATTGTCGACGCTATAAAGCCGCGCCGCGTCCATCAGTGCATGCCAGCGCTCCTGGCGTTCATCGAGCCCCATATCCAGCGCCAGCCGCAGGGCTTCGGCCGTTTCATCGGTATCGAAGGGATTGACCAGCAGGGCCTCGGGAAAAATCTCCGCCGCTCCGGCAAAACGCGACAGCACCAGAACACCCGGATCGACCGGGTTCTGCGAGGCGACATATTCGTGCGCCACCAGATTCATCCCGTCGCGCAATGGCGTCACCAGCCCCACCCGGGCCAGCCGATACAGCCCGGCCAGGCTCGGCTGGCCATAGGCACGCTTCACATAGGTGAGCGGCGCCCAGTCCGGTTCGGCGAAGCGCCCCATGACATGGCCACACATGGCGTCCAGCGTATCGCTGGTCTCCTGGTATTCCTTGATGCTGTCGCGCGACGGCGGCGCCACCTGCAGCAAATGCACCAGGCGGCGGAATTGCGGATTGTTGGCCAGCAATTTCTCATAGGCCTCGACCCGCTGCGGCAAGCCCTTGGAATAGTCGAGCCGGTCGACCCCCAGGATCAGCCGCTGATCGTCCATGGCGCGCTGCATGCGCTTGACCATCTTGTTCGCCGCCGGGCTGGTGGACAGCTTGGCAAAGGCATCGGGGTCCGAGCCGATCGGGAACACCGCGATCTCGGTCTGCGAAAAGTCCACCGCCTCAAGCGGACCATCCGAGAGCGAGGACGGCGATTGGTGATCGGCGAAATCGTTGAACGCCGCCACATCGCGCTGTGCCTGCAGACCCACCAGATTGTAGCGCGACAGGTCGCGCATCAGCTCATTGTGGTGCGGAATGGCATAGAGCGCGTCGGTCGTGGGGAAGGGGATGTGGAGATAAAAGCCGATCCGATTGCGCGCCCCCAAATGGCGCAATTCAGTCGCCAGTGGGATCAGGTGATAATCATGCACCCAGATCACGTCGTCAGGCTGCAAATGCGGCAACAGCGCCTTGGCGAACTGGGTGTTCACCCGCCGATAGGCTTCGTACCAGGGCGCCTCGATAGTGGCGAGGTCGAGCCGCAGGTGAAAGCTCGGCCACAGGATCGAGTTGGAAAATCCCGCATAATAAGCGTGATGGTCTTCGCGGGTCAGGTCGACCTTGCCGACGCTCAGCCCGTCAATGTCCTCGAACACGGCATCGGCCGACGGTTTTTCCGTCAGCTTGCCCGACCAGCCGAACCAGAAGCCTTCGCGTTCGGCCAGGGTCTTGCGCAGGGCGACGGCCAAGCCGCCCGCCGCCGGGCCGCGCCCCGGCGTGCGGTTCGAAACGATAATCAGCCTATTCATGCTTGCCCCCAAGCGGTCTTAATGCGTCTGTTCTTCGGCGAGCCGGTCGCGCGCTGCAATATCGCCAAGCCCGCGCAGCAGAGCGTGGACCGATGCAACATTGGCGATGCGCATCCGTGCGGCAGTCTGGCCGTCGCCCAGCTTGATGCCGATGCCACCCAGTTCCTGGGCGGCGATGAAGCCATCCTCGTCGGTGGTGTCATCGCCGATGAAAATCGGCGTGCGGCCAATAAACGGCTCCTCGGTCATGAAGGCGCGCAGCGCCGAGCCTTTGGTCACGCCGCGGGGGCGGGCCTCGAATACCATCTTGCCGGGCACGAGGGCAAAGTCCGGAACGCCCCCGATGGCCTCTTCCATGGCCTGCCGGCAGATGGCCTCAAGCTCCGGCGCCTGGCGGAAATGCAGGGCCACCGCGCCATCCTTGGCTTCCATCAGGAGGCCCGAATGGGCCATGACCAGCGGCTCGACCGCATGGGCAATTTCCTCGGCACCGATGGTAGACGCGGTATCGGGTCGCTCGACCGTGCCGTCGGCGCGACGGCGTTGAGTACCGTGCGCTCCCGCCACCGGCAAAATCAGCGGCGACAGGTAGCGGTCGATGTCCTCGATTTCGCGCCCGGTCAGCACCGCAAAGGCGCTGTCGAGTTCCCGCGCCGCGCGTTCGAGTGCTCGAGGCAGGGAATCGGGAACATCGATGTCGTCAGGCGTATCGGCGATTTCCACCAGCGTGCCGTCGAAGTCGGTGAAGATTGCCAAGCGCGTCGCCGCGACGTGGGCCGCGGCAGCATGATCGATGTCGGACATGGATTGGGCCTTTGGTTAGCCGAACTCTGCACGCTCAACGTCCGAGCAGGACAATGGTTCGGCCATGGCAGCCATGCGCCAGGCGGGACAGATGAACGAAAGCTAAATGCGGCATTGGCGGGCCATTCAAATGGCCGGCGCTATCACGGCGTCAACACCGCAATTCGAGACCGAAATCAAATGCCACCGATGCTGTTCACCGCCCTGATCGGGCTCGTTTTCAACCTGTTCTTCTCCGGCGTCCTGCCGCAGCAGCACCAGGCTGGCGCCTTCAAGCTGAAGGCCGCCATCAGCATCGATGTCGCTAATCGCTAAACTGGGGGATTTCCAAATGACGCAAGTTTTTCTCACCGTGCTGTTCGTTATGGCCATGAGCATGCTGACCTTCGCCGCCTCGCTGGCCGAAGGCCCGGGCAGCGCCATAACTGCGCCGATCACGCTGCACGAATAAGTTTTTAAGCGAGGGGAATGCCTTTGCTTCCCTTGTCCTGCTGATAGGCAGCAGACAGATCGGCATAAAGCGCATTGAGATCGTCCACCCGCGCCACCAGCTCCTCCTTGTGGCTGCGGTCGAGCCCGGCAATCATCTGCACGATATTGTGGCTGGTCCAATATTGATTGGCGCGGTTGTAGAGCGGGCGATCCGGCGAAACCGTCCCAGTCTCCGGCTCCGGAACGGCATAAACCGCCTTCAGGATCTGGATGTCATAGGGGATCGCAAAGCTGTCGCGGCTGTCCTCGTGGCTGAACAGATAGTAGAAATTGTCGAACCCCGACCAGGTGATCCCCGATAGGCACAGCGAGCAGGGCTCGTGCGTGGCGAGGAACAGGCAGTCCTTAACGTCGGGCCGCTTATCCCCCGGCAGCTCAAAGAAGCGCTTAATGGCATGCATTTCGCCATGCCAGAGGGGGTTTTCGATTTCGTTATTGGTTTCTGCCACCACCACCGATAGATCGGACTTGCGCAGGATCGCCGCCCCGAACAGTTTGTTGCCGCGCGCCACGCCCTTGCGGGTTACCGGCGCGATATCGGCTTCGATGACGTCGAGCAGGCGCGAAATCAGTGATGCGGTGTCCATGCAAACCCCTGTGCTGCGATGAGGCTAGCGCGGTCGCATCGATTTGCCTATTGCCGAACCAGCCGCACCAGTGGGTTACCCTCGGCGTCGAGGAGATACAGCGCTTCGCCGGCCAGCTCGTATCCAGCAGTGGCCTGCAGCGCGGCGAAGTATTCCGCCTCCTGCTGCATCACTGGGGTGTCGCAAGCCATCCGCGTGCCGGCGACCGGTCCGAACTGCAGGGCAGGGCCATCGAACATGGCCTCGGTGAAATAGCTGTTACAGCCACCATTGCCGCCTGCACGGCGATCGGGTGCGATCGAGAGTGAAACCTCGGTCGCGTCGAACACGGCGCGGCCATTGAGATTGCGGACCTGCCAAATGGTGTCGAAAAGGTCGGCGGTCACTTCGAGTTCACCATCGACGGGCACTGGCTCGGTCTCGGGAGATGGCGGCGGAGGGTCAAGATTGACGATGATCATGGCCGGTAGCGGCAGTCCCGGATCGACCGGCACGGGCGTGCGGTTGCGGAACAGGGGCACACCGCCCGAGCGAATTTCGGCGATCAATCCGTAGCTCAGGTCGTCGGCGATGGCGTCGCTGCGCACGTCGAGCACGAATTGCAGCGGCACCTGGCCTTCTGCGTCGATGGGCGCCGTGGCGCCGATGGCATGGGGCACGCCCTTGGCATCGAGCGTAACCAGGGTCACGGTCAGGTCGGCGTCGGGGGGCAGGGCGATGCGCTCGCGATAGGTGACTTCGCCCGTAAAGGTGATCTGGTCGACGGCCAGGGCCGGCTCCAGCGATACGACGGCGGCGAGTAGCACCGCGCCAACCGCCCAGAGTTTACGCGAAAACATGGCTCACTCCTGCCGCCGTCCGTCGTCAGAGAACGCCCAAACTAGAGCAAAGTGCCCATGTTTTCGAGAGACGCGACCGAATATTCACCGCGAAAGGTAAAGGCGCTCAAGCGTGCCGGACCAGGTAGGGCGTCGAAAAATTGTATTCTTCGAGGTTATTGCCATCTCCGCCACGGTCCACAACCAGGAAATCTGAAGCCGCTTCCAGCGCCGTCAGAACGCCGTGCCAAGTGTTCATCGCAATGTTGACGCCTTGCCCCGGCCCGGTGAGAAACGCCCGTGGCTTAGCGGGCACACCCGACACATCCTCCGCCACGACCACGAGGAATGGGCGATCCGACAGCGGATAGAATGCCTGACTACCGAGGGGATGCCGCTCGACCAGTTTAAGGGTCAGCGGCAATTCATAAGGCTGGCCGCGAAAGATCGAGATCAGCGGCCGCGCATGCACGCCGCCAAGCTCGACCCGGGCGAGATCGTGATAGCGCTCTGTCATGCCGCCATTGATCGGATAGTGGTTGGCGCCCGCCAGTTCGATGACCTGCCCGAATGGGGCAAAGGCCTCGGCGGTCAGCGGTTCGATCAGAATGGTACTCACTTGAGAACGCCGCCCAGCTTCATGTGGCGGTTGACGTCCTTGTAGAGCAGGTAGCGGAACCGGCCCGGGCCGCCCGCGTAGCAGGCCTGCGGGCAGAAGGCGCGCAGCCACATGAAATCGCCGGCCTCGACCTCGACCCAGTCGCGATTGAGCCGATAGACCGCCTTGCCTTCCAGCACATAGAGCCCATGCTCCATGACGTGAGTTTCCTCGAACGGGATCGAGGCGCCGGGCTCAAGGGTGACGATATTGACGTGCATGTCGTGGCGCAGGTCCTGCGGATCGACAAAGCGGGTGGTGCCCCAGCGATCGTCGGTGCCTGGCATCCAGCGGATCGGCTGATCCTGCTCATTGGTCACGAAGGCGGGTGGCGTCTCGATGCCCTCGACCGCCTCATAGCGCTTGCGCACCCAGTGAAATTTCACCGGCTCGGTGCCCTTGTTGAATAGCGTCCAGGCGCATCCGGGCGGCAGGAAAGCATAGCCACCGGGCTTGAGCAGGTGCGCTACGCCGTCCACGGTCAGGTTGGCCTGCCCATCGACCACGAACAGCACGCCTTCAGCACTCTGGTCCGGCTCCGGCTGCGCGCTGCCGCCACCGGGCGATACTTCCATGATGTATTGCGAAAACGTCTCGGAAAACCCCGATAGCGGCCGTGCGATGACCCATGCCCGCGTCTGCGTCCAATGGGGCAGATAACTGGTGACGATGTCGCGCATGACGCCATGCGGGATAACCGCATAGGCCTCGGTGAACACGGCGCGCCCGGCATGCAGGGAAGTCTGCGGCGGCAGGCCGGCGCTGGGGGTTGCGTAGAAGGGATTGGCCATTGCTCTTCGGGTCCGGGAATCTTTCCCCAACACTAGAGCCTTCAATGGCTTGAGGCCAAGGCCAAACCTGAACTAGTCCGCCGGCGTTTCAACTAGGCGCTTGAGCTTGCTCAGCATGCTGCTCGCATAGGCAGCGTAAGGACCGATCCAGCGCTCGTGAATGGCGTGGATCGGCAGCGCATCGAGGTGGTTCCAGCGCTCGCGGCCTCGGCGTTCCACTACGATCAGCCCGGCCGCCTCCAGCACGTTGAGATGCTGCATCACCGTGCAGCGATCCAGCTCCGGCAGCAGTTCGCACAGCATGCCGGTCGTGCGCGGCTCGCTCTTGAGCAGGTCCAGCACATGGCGGCGCGAGCGGTGGCTCAGCGCCTTGAAAATTGCATCATTTTCGTCTTCGGTTGACATGTTATAAATCTATAACATATGCTGATGGCAGTCAAGCAAGAGGAGATGACAATGGCCTATGAATTCAGCGTAAGCGGCCGCATCGCCAAGCCGGTTGCCGAGGTGTTCGAGGCGGTGGCCGATCCCAAGCAATTGTCCGGTTATTTCACCACCGGCGGCGCGGTGGGGCGGTTGGAGAGCGGTGCCATTGTCACTTGGGACTTCGCCGATTTCCCCGGTGCCTTTCCGGTGAGGGTCGAGCGCGTGGTCAAGGATAAGGAAATCGTGCTGCATTGGGACGCAGCGTCGGATGGCGGACCAACCTACCAGACCACCACCACCATGAGTTTCGAGGCGCTGGATGACGGGCGGACGTTGGTGCGCATCTCCGAAGCCGGCTGGCATGAAAACGCCGCCTCGCTCAAAGCCTCCTTCGGCAATTGCGAAGGCTGGACCGGCATGCTCTGCGCCCTCAAAATCTACATCGAGCATGGCATCAATATGCGTGATGGATTTTACAAATAGGTTCGGGAGAAAGCCGATGGATACGGAAATCAGCGGCGGCATCAATATCGCGATGAAGGTGCCGGCTCATCAATACGAAGCTACGGTGGCCTTCTATCGTGATGTGCTCAAGCTCAACCGGGTCACCGAGCGGCCCGAGGAAATGGGCTTTGTCTATGGCTCCAACCGGCTCTGGATCGACAAGGCCGCGGGCTATTCTCAAGCCGAAGTCTGGCTGGAGCTGTTCACACCCGATTTCGATGCCACGGCGCGGCATCTCTCGACAGCCGGCATGGTTCGTGACGACGCTATCGAACAACTGCCGGAGGGTTTTGCGGGCGGATGGTTCTTCAATCCGGCTGGCATCGTGCACATGGTGCGCCGGCCCGATGCTTGGTGAGCCGGACGGCGACGGCGATTAAGTGTCCGTTAGCGTTACCGAATCCGTAAGATTTGGCTGGCATGATAGACGCATGTACGAGTACCAGACCCATCATGAATTCGCGCCGCACGGCTGGGTGAAACACAACCTGCCTTGGCTTGCCATCTTCGCCTTCGTCTTCGGCCTGATCGAGGACGGCGACGATGGCGAAGCCAAGGACAGCGACTCGTTTTTCGGCTGAGGCCGCACAGGCCTCGGCTGTCACCCCGGCTTGCGCTGGAGTGAGTACGCGTGGGGAGACTATCCCAACAAGCCCTCTACTCGCAGCAACGCGATCCGCTCAACCTGCGCGCAAGCCGTGGCGAATTCCTGTTCCGCGTCATTGCCCAGCCGCGTCTCGAATGCCGCCAGGATCGAGGCCTTGGTGTTGTCCTTGACCGCGATGATGAACGGGAAACCGAATTTCTCCACATAGGCGGTGTTGAGCCGGGTGAATTGTTCACGCTCGCCATCGGTTAGCGCGTCGAGCCCCGCCGAAGCCTGCTCGGCGGCTGAGGCCTCGGTCAGCCTCTTGGCGGCGGCCAGCTTGCCGCCAAGGTCCGGATGGGCGCGCAGCACGGCGAAGCGTTCCTCGATGTTGGCCAGACGGAATTGCGTGCGCAGCGCGAAATGCAGGCCGATGGCGGTGTCGTTGGATGGCCCCAGTTCACCGTTCCATGCGCGCTCGGCGATCCAGTGCGAATGCTCGAAGATCGAGCCGAACCGCTCCACGAATTCGGCTTTTTCGAGCTGTGATGGGATCAGCGCCGGCGCCTGATACGGATGCTCCCTGGCCCAATGGCGCGCGATATCGATGCGGGTGGGCACCCACACTTTGTCGTGCCCGGCAATGTAGTCGAGAAATTTCTGCAGTCCCATGACGCGGCCCGGCTGGCCGATCAGGCGGCAATGCAACCCGATCGACATCATCTTGGGACTGCCCGCCTTGCCCTCGGCATAGAGACAATCAAAGCTGTCCTTGAGGAACTGAAAGTACTCCTCGCCATTGTCGAAGCCCGACGCGGTGACGAAGCGCATATCATTGGCGCTGAGCGTATAGGGAATGATCAGTTGCGGGCGGCCCTGATGCACGCGCCAATAGGGCAGGTCGTCGTCATAGGTGTCCGACACATATTCGAACCCACCTTCCTCGGACACCAGGTCGACGGTGTTGAGCGAACAGCGACCCGTATACCAGCCGGTGGGGCGCGACCCCGTGGCGATGGTGTGCAGCCGGACCGCCTCGGCGATCTGCTCGCGCTCGACTTCGGGCGGCATGTCCTTGTGCTCGACCCATTTATAGCCGTGGCTGGCGATTTCCCAGCCCGCCTCCTGCATGGCTGCCAATTGGTTTGGGGCGCGCATCAGCGCCGTGGCGACGCCATAAATGGTCAGCGGCAGGTTCCGCTCGGTGAACAGCCGGTGCAGCCGCCAAAACCCGGCGCGGGCGCCGTATTCGTACATCGATTCGATGTTCCAGTGCCGCAGCCCCGGCCAGGGCGCCGCCCCCACCACGTCGGCCAGGAAGGCCTCCGAGCCCGAATCGCCATGCAGGATGTTGTTTTCCCCGCCCTCTTCGTAATTCAGCACGAATTGCACCGCGACATGCGCACCGCCGGGCCAGTTGGCATGCGGAGGATTGGGGCCATAGCCGACCATGTCACGGGGATAACGCATTGAGATTCTCGCTGAAGTGTTCGATCCGAAGTCTACGCCTTGAGGCCGGGAGGGCAAGATGCACAAAAATGGACCATCTGGTAAAAATTAGGCGCAATCCCTCTTGGCGTGTCCGCCAATTGCGATAGTCTGACGGTGGGGACCACAGACGGAAAGCAGCAATGGCGGGTTCAGGACGCCTGACGACACACGTACTCGATACCATGCACGGCAAGCCGGCCCGCGGCATGCGGCTGGATCTGCTGTTCGTGCATGGGGATCACACCCATCACATCAGCGAAGGCTATACCAATGCCGATGGGCGCGTGGACCAGCCTTTGCTGGATGCGGACCAGTTTCAGCACGGCATCTACGAAATCCATTTTCATGTCGGGCAATACTTCGAGCGGCTGGGCGTCGAGCTGGACAATCCGTTTCTCGACGTTGTCCCGGTCCGCTTCGAAATCAGCGCCGACAGCCACTATCACGTGCCGCTGCTGGTCAGCCCCTTCGCTTATTCGACGTATCGGGGGAGCTAGATGGTCGCGATCAGCCACGCCGTCCGCTTCATCCTCAATGACGAGGAAATCGCGCTCACCGACGTGGCCGCCGACGCGACGCTGCTCGATTATCTGCGCCTGACCAAACGCCTTCGCGGCTCCAAGGAAGGCTGCGCCGAGGGGGATTGCGGCGCCTGTACCGTGCTGGTTGGGCGCCTTTTGGGCGACGAAATCATCTACGATTCGGTCACCGCCTGCATTCGCTTCGTCGGCAGCCTGCACGGCACCCATGTGGTCACCGTTGAACACCTCGCCGCCAAGGACGGCACGCTGCATCCGGTGCAGCAGGCCATGGTTGATCACCACGGCAGCCAGTGCGGCTTCTGCACGCCCGGCATCGTCATGTCGCTCTATGGCCTGTGGATGCGCGATCCCAACCCGAGCCAGCCAGCCATCGAAAAGGCCCTGCAAGGCAATCTCTGCCGCTGTACAGGTTACTCCCCGATCATTCGCGCCGCCAAGGCGATCTCGTCCTATGGCGCGCCCGAGGCCGATCCGCTGCGCGCTGAACGCATCGCGCTCAGGGCCCGCATCATGGCGCTGAACGATGGCTCGCGCGTCGAAATCGGTGACAGCGTCATCATACCCGCGAGCCTGGATGACTTCGCCACGCTCTACGAAGCCAATCCCAAGGCCACCATCGTCGCCGGCGCGACCGATGTGGGCCTGTGGGTCACCAAATTCATGCGCGATATCAGCCCGGTGATCTTCATCGGCCATCTGCAAGAGCTTAAGCGCATTGCCGAAAACGATAGCGAACTGCGCTTTTACGCTGGCGTTTCCTATTCCGAGGCGCTGCCGACACTGACCACCTGGTTCCCACAACTCGCCGAGTTGTGGGACCGCATTGCGGGCGAGCAAATCCGCAATATGGGCACCATCGGCGGCAATATCGCCAACGGTTCACCCATCGGCGACACCCCGCCGCCCTTGATCGCGCTGGGCGCCAAGCTACATTTGCGGCGCGGCGAGCATCGCCGCGAAATCAAGCTGGAAGACTACTTCCTGGCCTATGGCAAACAAGACCGCCACCCCGGTGAGTTCGTCGAAAGCGTCACCATTCCGCATCTGCCGGCCGGCGAAAAATTCGCCACCTACAAGATTTCCAAGCGCCGCGAGGAGGATATCTCCGCGCTGTGCGGCGCCTTCCGCGTCTTCGTCAACGATGCCGGCATCGTCGGAATGATCCGCATCGCTTTCGGCGGCATGGCGGCGACGCCCAAGCGCGCTAAAGCCGTCGAGGCCGCGCTTGTCGGCAAGCCGTGGACGCTTGATACGATCGATGCGGCAATCCCCGCGTTTGCGCAGGATTATCAGCCGCTCAGCGATATGCGCGCCAGCGCCGAGTATCGCCTGCTGGCCGCGCAAAACCTGTTGCGCCGGTTTTTCCTTGAGACCACAGGCCAGGGCCAACGACTGATGCGGGAGGCCGTATGAACAAGCAGGCTCCCATCCTGACCTCACCGCTGCATACCTCGATAAAGCATGACTCCGCCGCCAAGCAAGTCGCGGGGCGTGCCGACTATATCGACGACCTGGTCGAGCCCGAGGGCACCTTGCACGCCTATCTGGGGCTGTCGACCAAGCCGCATGCCGATATCGTGTCGATGGACCTCGATGCCGTGCGCCGCGCGCCGGGCGTGGTGGCGGTGTTGACTGCGGCGGACGTGCCCGCCGAAAACGACATCAGCTCCGTGCACAAGCACGATGAGCCGGTCTTCGTCACCGATCGCGTCGTCACCTGGGGCCAGCCGCTGTTCGCCGTTATCGGGCGCACGCGCGAGGAAGCACGGCGAGCGGCCAAGCTGATCAAAATCGAATACGCCGAACTGCCTTTCTTCACCGATGTCGACGCCGCCATCGCGGCCGGCGGGAAGCTCGTGACTGAGCCGCTCACACTGGAGCGCGGCGATGTCGTTGCCGGATTTGCCACGTCGCAGCGGCGGGTAAAGGGTCGGGTCCGGATCGGGGGCCAGGAGCATTTCTACCTCGAGAGCCAGGCGGCCCTGGCCATTCCCGGCGAAGACGACGAAGTCACCATCCATTGCTCCACCCAGCATCCGACCGAAATCCAGGTGATGGTGGCGCAGGTGCTGGGTATCCACCATGCCGCCGTCACGGTGAACATGCGCCGCATGGGTGGCGGTTTCGGCGGCAAGGAGACCCAGGGCAACCTGTTCGCGGCGGTCGCCGCCATCGCAGCCAAGAAGCTCAACTGCGCCGTCAAGATCCGGCCCGACCGCGACGACGATTTCCAGATCACTGGCAAGCGCCACGATTTCGTCGTCGACTATGATGTCGGCTTCAATGACGACGGCAAAATCCAGGCTGTTACGGCGACATATGCCGCGCGCTCCGGCTATAGCGCCGACCTCAGCGGCCCGGTGACCGACCGCGCACTGTTTCACGCCGACAATGCCTATTGGTATCCCGCAGTCCGGGTGAACTCGCTGCCCCTGATGACCAACACCGTGTCGAACACGGCCTTCCGCGGCTTTGGTGGCCCGCAGGGGATCATCGGGGCGGAACGCTGGATCGAGGACATTGCCTATGCGCTCGGCAAGGACCCGCTCGAGATTCGCAAGATCAACTTTTACGGGATCGATACTGATAACGTCACGCCCTATCACCAGGTGGTGGAAGACAATGTCATCCATCGGGTGATCGCCGAGCTGGAGGAAAGCTCGGACTATCAAAAGCGGCGTGCGGCCATCCTTGAGTTCAACCGTACCAGCACCGTGCTTAAAAAGGGCATTGCCATGGTGCCGGTGAAGTTCGGCATCTCCTTCACGGCCACCTGGCACAATCAGGCCGGTGCCCTGGTGCATGTCTATCGTGACGGCTCAATCCATCTCAGCCATGGCGGCACCGAAATGGGGCAGGGGCTGCACATCAAGATCGCCCAAGTGGTGGCGGATGCATTCGGCGTTCCGGTCGAGCATGTGCAAATCATGGCGACCAATACCGGCAAGGTGCCCAATACCTCGGCGACCGCCGCGTCGTCCGGCACCGATCTCAACGGCATGGCGGCGCTGGATGGCGCCAACCAGATCAAGGCGCGGATGTCGGCACATGCGGCCGTCATCTACGAGGTGACCCCCGAGGAGGTGCATTGGGAGATCGGCGGTGTCCGCGCCGGCAAGCAATTCGTGCCGTTCGCCGAACTGGCGACCTCATGCTGGATGAACCGCGTGCAGCTCAGTGCGGCGGGCTTTTACAAAACTCCGGAAATCCACTGGGACCGGGCCACCGGCCGTGGCCATCCGTTCTATTATTTTGCCTATGGCGCCGCCGTTTCCGAAGTCACCATCGATACCTTGACCGGAGAATATCTGGTCGATCGCTGCGATGTGCTCGAGGATGTAGGCCGCTCGCTCAATCCGGCTATCGATATCGGCCAGGTCGAGGGCGGGTTCATTCAGGGCATGGGCTGGCTGACCACCGAAGAGCTGGTGTGGGACGGCAAGGGCCAATTGCGGACGCACGCCCCCTCGACCTACAAAATTCCCCTAGCCTCCGACGTGCCGCCGATTTTCAACGTCCGGCTGGCCGAGTGGAGCGTCAACAAGAAGCCGGCGATCGGCCGCTCCAAAGCGGTTGGCGAGCCGCCACTGGTGCTCGCCTATTCAGTGGTCGAGGCGCTCTCCATGGCCGTGGCCAGCGTCGCCGATTACAAGATCGCGCCTCAGCTCGATATGCCGGTCACGCCGGAGCGGGTGTTGATGGGCTGCGAGAGATTGAAAAAGGAGATGCGCGGGTGAGGATGGTGTGCGTGGCTTCACCCCCTCCCAGCCTCCCCCATCAAGGGGGAGGTGCCGCGCCACTCGCTTTGCACAATCCAGCCCAATCCACCGACCTTCACCTCCCCCTTGATGGGGGAGGGGTGGTTGTTTGGCAGGATGGTTCCCCATGACCCTCCGCACCCCAGCCCTCACCACCTTCCTCGCCCAAAACCCCGACGCCATCGCGGCCGAACTTACCTCCGTGCGCGGCTCCAGTCCGCGCGAACAAGGCACGTTCATGCTGGTGGGTCCCTCCACCATTTTCGGCACCATCGGCGGCGGCGCGCTTGAATACATGGTCATCGACCACGCCCGCCGCCTGATCGCCAACGGCCAGGCGACCGCGGCGATGGACGTTCCCCTCGGCCCCGAAATCGGCCAGTGCTGCGGCGGCCGCGTCGGCGTCAGCCTGCGCTATGCCGATGCCGCTCTACGCGATGAGCTTGCCGCGCGCATCGCCGCCGAAGACGCCGCCCAGACCCACGTTTACATCTTTGGTGCCGGCAATGTCGGTGGTGCCTTGGCGCGCATGTTGGCGCTGCTCCCCGTCCACGCCCACGTCATCGATACCCGCACCGACGAACTCATCGGCCTGCCGGCCAATGTCGATGCCCGCGCCGTGCCGATGCCGGAAGCAGTGGTTCGTAACGCCCCGCAAGGCAGCGCCTATGTCATCCTCACCCATGACCACGCCTTGGATTTCATGATTGCCTTTGAGGCTCTCAAACGGCTCGATAGTCCCTACGTGGGCATGGTCGGTTCGCGCACCAAGCGGGCACGGTTTGCCTCTTGGTATCGCGCCGAGGGCGGCGATGAGGCAGCGCTGGAGCGGTTGGTCCTGCCCATCGGTAACCATGGGCTTGGGGATAAACGGCCAGAGGTGATTGCGGCACTGGCGGCGGCAGAAATTATGGTCCACATTGGTCGCAGGGAAGCTCGATCTGTGCAGGCGCAAGGCACCAGGAAACTGGGGGCCATACATGGACGCTAGTATGCCGCATCGGCTTGAACTCATCGGCATCACCAAGCGGTTCCCCGGCGTCCTCGCCAACGACAATGTCAGCTTTTCGGTAAAACCCGGCGAAATCCACGCCCTGCTGGGCGAAAATGGCGCAGGCAAGTCCACCCTCGTCAAAATGATCTACGGCATCATGCAGCCAGATGCCGGCGAGATCGTCTGGGACGGGCAGCGCACCGTCATCGCCAATCCCAAGGCGGCGCGGGCGCTCGGCATCGGCATGGTCTTCCAGCACTTCTCGCTGTTTGAAGCCCTGACCGTGCTCGAAAACATCGCGCTCGGCATGGACGCCAAAATCCCCGCCCGCGAGTTGGAAGCGCGTATTCGCGCGGTGATGACCCAATATGGCCTGCTGCTCGATCCGCATCGTACCGTCGCCACCCTGTCGGTGGGCGAACGCCAACGCATCGAAATCGTGCGCGCGCTGCTGCTCGATCCGAAATTGCTGATCATGGATGAGCCCACTTCGGTGCTGACGCCGCAGGAGGTCGAGCAATTGTTCGAAGTGCTGCGCAAGCTGGCGGCCGGCGGCTGTTCGATCCTCTACATTTCCCACAAGCTGCACGAAATCAAAGCTCTGTGCGATACCGCGACGATCCTGCGCGGTGGCAAGCTAGTCGATACCTGTGATCCAAAAGCCGAAACTTCGCGCTCCATGGCCGAGAAGATGATCGGCGCGGGCCTCAAGGATATCGTGCGCGCGCCAGGGCGGACCATGGGAGCGCCCAAGCTCGTCGTCTCACGGCTGTCGACCAAAAAATCCGGTCATTTCGACGTCCCGGTCGATGGCGTCAGCTTCACCGTCAAGGCCGGCGAAATCTTCGGCATTGCCGGGGTCGCCGGCAATGGCCAGAACGCGCTGCTCGACGCCCTCTCCGGCGAAATCCTCGGCGAGGACAAGGACGCCATCACTATCGATGGCTATCCGCTCGGCCTGCTCGATACCACCGGCCGCCGCAAGCACGGCCTCTGTGCCGTGCCCGAGGAGCGCAACGGCCACGCCGCGGTGGGCGATTTCAGTCTTTCAGACAATTCCATCCTGACGGCCCGCAATCGGCTCCACATGGTCATGCTGGGGCTGATCAATTCAGGCGCAGCCAAGACCTATACGGGTAAGGTGATCGCCGATTTTGCCGTCAAGGCGCTGGGGCCGGGCTCCACCGCTGGCTCGCTCTCGGGCGGCAATCTGCAGAAATTCATCATGGGCCGCGAAATCCTGCAGCGCCCGACCGTGCTGGTGGTCAGCCAGCCCACTTGGGGTGTCGATGCCGGTGCCGCTGCCGCCATCCACCAGGCGCTGGTCGATCTGGCGGCGGAAGGCTCGGCCATCGTCGTCATCAGCCAGGATCTCGATGAGCTGCTAGCGCTGTGCGACACGCTGGCGGTGATCAATGCGGGGCAATTGTCCGAGGCGCAAAAGGTCGGTGAAGTATCGGTGGAAGAGATTGGCCTCTTGATGGGTGGCGTGCACGGAACGAGCGAGGCGCGTGATGCAATTCCGGCTTGAAAAACGCGCCGAACCCAGCCGCTTCATGCTCTACGCCACCCCGGTCGGCGCGGTGATCCTCACCATGATCGTGGGCGCCATCATTTTCTCGCTGATCGGCTATGACGGCATCGGCGCGGTGCGCGAAGTGTTCCTCACCCCGCTGACCAATGCCTATAAATGGCAGGATCTCGGCATCAAGGCCGCGCCGTTGATCATCATCGGCACGGGCCTGTCCATCGCCTATCGCGCCAATGTATGGAATATCGGCGCCGAAGGGCAGTTCGTGGTCGGTGCGCTGGCCGGCACCTGGGTGGCGCTGGCCACCTACACCATGAGCGGCCCCTGGATCCTGCCGCTCATGATCCTGGCCGGCGTGGTCGGTGGCGCGCTCTATGCCGCTATACCGGCGCTGCTCAAGACCCGGCTCAACGTCAATGAAATCCTGACCAGCCTGATGCTGACCTATGCATCGATCCAACTGATCTATTACCTGATCCGCACCGTGTGGAAGGACCCGATGGGCATCGGCTTTCCGCAGACGCGCCGGTTTGCGGCATCGGCCCAATTGCCAACAGTCATCCCGCACACCATCGTGCACCTGGGCGTGCCGATCGCCATCGTCGTGGCCTTGGTCGCGTGGTTCATCATGTCGCGCTCTGTGTTCGGCTATCGCATGCGCGTCGTCGGCGCCGCGCCCCATGCCGCGCGGTACGGCGGGTTCAGTGAAAACAAAACTATCTGGTTGGCTATGCTGGTCAGTGGCGGTCTTGCCGGTCTGGCAGGTGTGCTCGAAGTGGCCGGGCCGTTCCAGCGCATGGTCCCCGGCTTTGCCACCGGCTATGGCTTCACCGCCATCATCGTGGCCTTCCTCGGACGGCTCAACCCACTCGGGGTGATCTTTGCCGGCATTGTCCTCGCCATCACCTTCGTAGGCGGCGAAGTGGCGCAGACCACCATCAAGCTGCCCGATGCCGCCACCGGCATTTTCCAGGCCATGGTGCTGTTCTTCCTGCTCGCCGGGGACATCCTGGTGCGCTATCGCATCCGCCGCGTTGTCACCACGCCTGCGGGAGCTGCATGATGGAGATGCTCATCCCCATCATCGTCACCCTAGTCGGTGCGGCCACGCCGATCCTGATCGCGGCGCTGGGTGAACTGGTCGCCGAGAAAAGCGGCGTGCTCAACCTGGGCGTCGAAGGCATGATGCTGGTCGGCGCCATCGCCGGCTTTGTCGCGCAATTCTATACCGGCAATCCCTATCTGGCTTTGTTGTGTGGCGCGTTCGCTGGCGCGGCGGTGTCGCTGATCTTTGCCTTCCTCACGCTCAGCCTCTCCGCCAATCAGACCGCAACCGGCCTGGCGCTGACGATTTTCGGCACCGGCCTGTCGGCTCTCGCCGGCGCGCCATATTCGGCCAAACCCATCGCACTGATGGCGCCACTGTTTCCCGACATGCTTGCCCGCGATCCGTTCTGGCGGGTGCTGTTCGGCTATTCATTCCCCGTCTATTTTTCCTTCTTCATGGTGGCCGCCATCTGGTGGTTCCTCAAACGCACAAGGACCGGGCTGATCCTGCGCGCGGTCGGCGAGAACGATCACTCGGCCCATTCCATCGGCTATTCTGTCGTCGGTGTGCGCTACGCCGCTGTGGTTTTCGGCGGCGCCATGGCGGGCATTGCGGGGGCCTGTTTCCCGCTGCTGCTCACCCCGCAATGGGCTGAAAGCATGACTGCCGGCCGCGGCTGGATTGCCGTGGCGCTGGTGGTGTTCGCCTCCTGGCGGCCGCTCCGCCTCCTCGCCGGCGCGTATCTCTTCGGACTCGTCATGACCATGGAGCTTTATGCCAAGGCTGGCGGCGGTGTCCTGGCGATCATCCCGTCCGAGCTGTGGGCCGCGCTGCCCTACCTCGCCACCATCGCCGTTCTGGTGCTGATTTCGCTCCGGCGCGACGCCTCCACCAATGCTCCGGCCTGCCTCGGCAAGCCGTTCATGCCTGCCAATTGAGGGGCCTCAATGCTCCTCGATCAACCAAGAAAAGTCATTCAGGAGAGACACATGACCCTATCCCGCCGCGACATTCTCAAGATTGGTGGCGCCGCCGCCGCACTGCCATTGCTCGGGGGCACCGCCTTTGCCCAGGAGAAGCTCAAGGTCGGCTTCATCTATGTCGGCACGATCAACGACAATGGCTATAACTATGGCCACAACCAGGGCCGCATCTTCCTGCAGGATGCGCTCGGCGATGCCGTCGAAACCACCTATGTGGAAAACGTGCCTGAAGGCCCAGATTGCGAGCGTGTGCTGCGCGAACTGGCCCAGCAGGGCAACAAGCTGATTTTCGCCACCAGCTTCGGCTTCGGCGACGCGGTGATCAAGGTTGCTGCCGAATTCCCGGACGTAAAGTTCGAGCACGCTACCGGTTATATGAAGGCTGACAATGTCGGCCTCTACAATGCGCGCTTCTATGAAGGCCGCGCCGTCTGCGGCACCATTGCGGGCCACCTTTCCAAGACTGGCAAGGCCGCCTATATCGGCTCCTTCCCAATCCCCGAAGTCGTCATGGGCATCAACGCGCTGGCGCTGTCGGGCCGTCGCATCAATCCCGCCTTCACCGTCAAGCCGGTCTATATCTCGACCTGGAATGACCCCGCCAAGGAAGGCGACGCTGCTCGTGCGCTGATCGATCAGGGCGTCGATATCATCGCCCAGCACACCGACGGCCCAGCCGCCCTGCAGGTTGCGCAGGAACGCGGCATCGTCGGCGGCTTCGGTCAGGGTGCCGATATGAGCGCCTTCGCTCCTGAAGCCCAGTTGACCGCGATAATCGACCATTGGGGTCCGCATTACGTCAATTCCGCCAAGGCCGTTATTGCCGGTACCTGGACGGCAGGCGACACATGGGAAGGCCTCAAGGAAGAAGTCGTCCAGATGGGCGCCTACAACAAGAAGATCCCGGCCGACGTCGTTGCCGATGCCGAAAAGATCCGCACCGGCCAGATCGACGGCTCGTTCAAGATCTTCACCGGCCCGATCAAGGACAATACCGGCGCCGAACGCGTCGCCGCTGGCGTCGCCATGACCGATGCCGAACTGCTCAGCATGGACTGGTACGTCGAAGGCGTCGGACAGCCGGTCTGATCCTTGGCTATGTAAATTGGAGAGGGGCGGGCTTGTCCCGCCTCTTTTCACGAGCGGCGTTTGTCGCTTACCCTCGATATGTAACTAGGCGGGCGGGCGGACGATGGGCGATTTCGTCATTTTCTATGAGTGGCTGAACTTTGCGGTGCGGTGGACCCATGTCATCACCGCCATCGCCTGGATCGGTTCGTCGTTCTATTTCATCGCGCTCGACCTGGGGCTGCGCAAGACGCCGAGCCTGCCGCCTTTGGCGCATGGCGAGGAGTGGCAGGTGCATGGCGGCGGCTTCTACCACATCCAGAAATATCTGGTAGCGCCGGACTTTTTGCCCGAGCACCTGACCTGGTTCAAATGGGAAAGCTACGCGACCTGGCTGTCCGGCTTTTGCCTGTTGGCGCTGATCTATTATGTCGGCGCGGATATCTACCTGATCGATCGCAACGTGCTGGACGTGCCGCAATGGGCGGGCATCCTGATTTCGCTGGCCTCGATCCTGCTGGGCTGGATCGTCTATAACCGGCTGTGCAAATCGCCGATCGGGCAGAGCCAGAACGGGCTGATGCTGGTGCTGTTCGCCATCCTGAC
Organism: Devosia sp.; assembly: GCF_028290435.1. Taxonomy (GTDB): domain Bacteria; phylum Pseudomonadota; class Alphaproteobacteria; order Rhizobiales; family Devosiaceae; genus Devosia. Next base: position 22,580 of record NZ_JAQGJV010000095.1, read on the forward strand.
GGCAATGGCCTGGGGCTATACCCAACTGTTCACCGGCCGCGCGGCCATGCTGCATATGGGCGTGTTCACCGCCACCATCATGGCGGCCAACGTGGCCATGATCATCATCCCCAACCAGACCATCGTGGTGGCGGATTTGAAGGCCGGGCGCGTACCCGATGCCAAATATGGCAAGATCGCCAAGCAGCGTAGCCTGCACAATAATTACCTGACGCTGCCGGTGATCTTCTTCATGTTGTCGAGCCACTATCCGCTGGCGTTCGCCACGCAGTGGAACTGGATCATCGCCAGCCTGATCTTCCTCGTCGGCGTGGTGATCCGGCACTATTTCAACACCCGCCACGCTCGCAAGGGCAATCCGCACTGGACGTGGCTGGTGGCCGTTGTGTTGTTCATCCTGATCGCTTGGCTATCGAGCGGACCGAAATTGCCGGGCTCGGCGGGTGACCTGGTCGCGTCGCGAGCGGCCGAGCCGTTCATGGCGGCCGCCCATTTCAAGGAAGCCAGCCTGACGGTGCAGACCCGCTGCGCCATGTGCCACACGGCAGAGCCGGCCTGGGACGGCATTTACGAGGCGCCGAAAAACGTCATCCTCGACAATGACATTGCCATCGCCAACCACGCCGAGCAGATCGTCATCCAGGCCGGTTATGCCCATGCCATGCCGCCGGGCAATGTCAGCGAGATCACGCCCGAAGAACGGGCGCTGCTGGTGCGATGGTATCGCGAGGGCTCGGCCCTATGACGCGCAAGATCCTGCGCGGGCGGGTGCTGACCTTCGTGTCGGAGCCGCAGGGCCTCGATGACGCGGCGAGCTATCACTATCTCGAAGACGGCGCCGTGGTCATTGCCGACGGCAAGATCGTCGCGCTAGAGGACTTTTCTGCCATCGACGTCGGCGATGCCGAAGTCGTCGACCATCGTCCCCACCTCATCCTGCCCGGCTTCATCGATACCCATCTGCACTACGTGCAGAGCCAGATGATTGCCTCCTATGCCGGCTCGCTGTTGGAATGGCTCAATGACTACACCTTTGTAGAGGAACAAAAATTCAGCCAGCAGGGCCACGCCGGCTCGGTCGCTTCAGCATTTTACGACGAGCTGATCCGCAACGGCACCACCACGGCAGTCGCCTATTGCTCCAGCCATCCGCGCAGTGTCGACGCCTATTTCACCGAGGCCGAAAAGCGCAACATGCTGATGGTCGGCGGCAAGGTGATGATGGACCGCAATGCGCCCGAAGCGCTCTGCGACACGGCCCAATCGAGCTATGATGACACCAAGGCGCTGATCGCGCATTGGCATGGCCGAGCCCGCGGGCTCTACGCCATCTCGCCGCGCTTCGCCATCACTTCGACGCCCGAGCAGATGGAAATGGCCCGCGCCCTCGTGGCCGAGCATCCCGAATGCTACGTGCAGACCCATCTCAGCGAGAACGACGCCGAGATCAAATTCTCGATGGAGCTTTATCCGGATGCCGCGGACTATACCGGCATCTACGAGGATTTTGGCATCCTGGGTCCCAAGACCCTGATCGGTCACTGCATTCACCTCAACCATCGCGAGACACGTGTGCTGGCCGAGACCAAATCGGTCGCGGTGTTCTGCCCGACCTCGAACCTGTTCCTGGGCAGCGGCCTGTTCGATCGCGAGCGGCTGGCAATGGCCGGCGTGCGGATCGGCATCGCCACCGATATCGGCGGCGGCACCAGCTATTCGATGTTGCGTACGCTGGACGAGGGCTACAAGATTTCGCAATTGCGCGGCCAACGGCTGACGCCCTTCAATTCGTTCTACATGATGACGCTGGGCAATGCCCGGGCCCTTTCGCTCGAGGGCACGATCGGCACCATCGCGCCCGGCTGTGCGGCCGATCTGGTGGTGCTCAACGCCAGCGCGACGCCCGCCATGGCGCTGCGGATGGCAACCGTGACCGAGCTCTACGAAGAACTGTTCCTGCTGCAGACGCTCGGGGATGACCGATCAATCGCCGAGGTCTATGTGGCTGGTGCAAGGGCGAAGTCTACTTTAGGCGGGTTGTGACACTTCCGCGCATGACTTAAGTCTCCTCAGTCCGCACAAAAAGGAAGCAGAAATGAGCGATTACCTGATGAAAGCCGGCCTTTCGGTTCACCCGCTATTGGTCGATTTCGTCGAAAAGGAAGCGCTCCCCGGTTTGCCGGTGACGGCGAAACAGTTCTGGACCGGCTTTGCGGCCTTGGTGGCCCAGCACGGCCCCACCAATGCGGCCTTGCTCGCCAAACGTGACGATTTGCAGGGCAAGATCGATGACTGGCATCGTCGCTATGGCCCTGTCGTCAACAACCCGCAGGGCTACGAATTCTTCCTGCGCGATATCGGCTATCTGGTTGCCGAACCTGCAGATTTTACCATCGAAACCACCGGGCTGGATGCGGAAATCACCGCCCTGTGCGGCCCGCAACTGGTAGTCCCGGTCAACAATGCCCGCTACGCGCTCAACGCCGCCAATGCTCGCTGGGGCAGCCTCTACGATGCCCTCTACGGCACCGATGTGATCAGCCGCGACGGCGATCTGGCACCCGGCGCGGGCTTTAATGCTGCGCGCGGGCAGGCGGTCGTCGCCAAGGCGGCGGAATTCCTCGATACAGCGTTTCCGCTGGAAACTGGTAGCCATCGCGATGTCACCGGCTATCACGTCGAGAAAGACGGCGAGCGGCGCCACTTCGTGGTCGACACCAGCGCCGGCCGCACCGAGCTTAAGGACCCCGACGCCTTCGTCGGCTATGGCGGCACCCAGGATAAGGGCGAACTCGTGCTGTGCCACCATGGCTTGCATGTCGTCCTCGTGATCGATCCTTCCAGCGCCATCGGCGCGACGCACAAGGCAGGCCTCAGCGATGTCATCGTCGAAGCCGCGTTGACCACGATCCAGGATTGCGAAGACTCCGTCGCCGCCGTCGATGCCGAGGACAAGGTTGGTGTCTACCGCAACTGGCTGGGCCTGATGAACGGCACGCTTGCGGAAACCTTCGAAAAGGGGGGTCGCCAGGTTACCCGCACGCTCAAGGCCGACCGGACCTATACGGACGTCAACGGCAAGCCGCTGGTGCTCAAGGGTCGCTCGCTGCTGCTGGTGCGCAATGTCGGGCATTTAATGACCACTGACGCGGTGCGCGACGCAGTCGGCAAGCCCATCGGCGAAGGCCTGATGGATGCCGCCGTCACGGTGCTCTGCGCCACGCACGACAAGCTCAACAGCCGCACCGGCGCTGTCTATATCGTCAAGCCAAAGATGCATGGCCCCGAGGAAGTCGCCTTCGCCTGCGCGATTTTCGCCTCGGTCGAAAAGATGCTGGGGCTCAAGCCTCTGACGGTCAAGATCGGCATTATGGACGAGGAACGCCGCACCTCCGCCAATCTCAAGGCTGCCATCCACGCCGCCCGCGAGCGGGTGTTTTTCATCAATACCGGCTTTTTGGACCGCACCGGCGACGAAATCCACACCTCGATGGAAGCCGGTCCGGTGCTGCGCAAGGACGAGATCAAGTCCGAGCGCTGGATCGCCGCCTACGAAGACCGCAACGTCCTGATCGGACTGGCCTGTGGCCTCAGTGGCCGGGCGCAAATCGGCAAGGGCATGTGGGCGCGGCCGGACGATATGGCGGCGATGATGGACGCCAAGATTGGTCATCCCAATGCCGGCGCCAATACCGCCTGGGTGCCGTCCCCGACCGCAGCCACGCTCCATGCGCTTCACTATCATCAGGTCGATGTGTTCCAGGCGCAGCAGCGCCGCCATAACGAGGCGACCCCGAGCCTGACCGAACTGTTCTCGATGCCGATCCAGGTGCCGTTCTCGCTCAGCCGCGATGAAATCACCCGCGAGCTGGAAAACAATGCGCAAGGCATTCTGGGCTATGTCGTCCGCTGGGTGCAGCAGGGCATCGGCTGCTCCAAGGTGCCGGACATCCATAATGTCGGGCTGATGGAAGATCGCGCCACCTGCCGCATTTCCTCGCAGGCGGTCGCCAATTGGCTGCGTCACGGGCTAGTCAGCAAGGACGAGGTGATCGCCACCTTCGAGCGGATGGCCTCGGTGGTCGACGAGCAGAACGCCGGCGATCCGCTCTATCGCTCGATGGCGGAGAATTTCCAGTCGGTGGCCTTCAACGCGGCGCTTGATCTTGCGCTGCGCGGGGCCGACCAGCCGGCCGGCTATACCGAGCCGATCCTGCATGAGCGCCGCCGCATGGTGAAAGCCCGTGAGGCGGCGCGCGCCTGAGCTGCCTTAAAAGCGCTGCAACCGGGACTATCGATGCGGCATGGCTTCGCGCATTGCCGAGATGAGATTAATGTTCCCCAGCTTCGACGGGCGCCTGCCCGCCGGGACGGAGCTGGTCGCCTCGGCATTGCTGCATGCCGCGTTGCTGGCCTTGCTGTTGCATCAGGCCAAGACGCTGCCCGAGGCTCCGCCCGAGCACAGCATCGCGATCGATCTCGTCACGGCGGCGCAATATGCGGCAGCCACCGCAATACCCGCAATCGTGACCGCGCCCACCAGCAGGGCAAGCTTGGCGCAATCGCCGCCCAAGGCACTGCAGGTCACGCCCCCATCGCCAGTGCCGCCCACCAGCGTGCTGCCGTCAGGCATGGTGCATCCGACCCATTTGCTCGGGGCGAGCGTTTTGGCGGAGCCGGCGAGCAAGGAAGTCCGTGAGACGCTGCCGCTGCTGGGCGGGGATGAACGAAAAGTCCAGCTCTGCAATATCGAGGCGCTGGCGCAAATCCATGCCGCTGACGCCAAGCTGGACCCCGATATCCTCGTCGCCTATGCGATGGCAGATATGGATGTCAGCGCTACTGGCGTCGTCGCCGATGGCGGGGCGTTTCGCAGCAGGCGCCAATGGTATGGTTTCAAGTTCCGTTGTGACGTTTCCGCTGATCTGAAATCGGTCACCGACTTCTCGTTTGTCATTGGCGAGCCAATTCCCAAAGACCAATGGGAAAGCCATGATTTGACAGCCGACGATCAAGATATGGACTGAACAACGCTGCTTGGAGGCGGTAGTCCGGTAGCACGATCGCCGTTGGGTGTTTCGGATCGTGAAAAATCTGGATCTCATTGGCCACCAGAGTTGTCGCCGTGCCGATCGGCTCATCGGTCCCAAGATTGCGGGCATAGCGCGGATGAGCGCCCGAGGAGACCTGCAAACGCAGGCGATGGCCCACGAGGAAGGCATGAGCGGTGGCGTGCAGCGTAAAGGCCAGCCGCCACGTGCCATCGGCCTCGACGGGCGTTGTCTGGGTCACGCGGATCAGTCCGTCGCAGATATTGGTCGAAACTCCGTTCGGCGCAACGTCGCAGAGCCGGAGGAAAAAGTCCGCATTGGGCAGGCTGGCGCGCGCGTGGAGCGTGACGCTGGTCTGGCCGATGATCGTCAGCGGCGCGCCAAGCGGGCCGGACGTGTAACTGAGCACATCGGCGCGGCTTTCGCGGCTGGCATTGTCGACCGGGCCGGCCCCGGTAAAGGCGAACATGGCGCCGCCGATATTCGGCGTCGGATCGGCCGGATCATAGACATAGCGGTCAGGCTCGCCCGGCGAAGGAGGCGAGGGCGCAAGCAGACCGGCGGAGTGCAGATGCCAGGTTTGCGGCGTCGCAGGGCCGGGCGGAAAGGCATCGTAGTCGCGCCATTCGTCGACGCCAGAAATGTGGATGCGCACCGGCTTTTCGCGCAGGTCGGCGCTGTCGCCGAGCAGTTTGGCGCGCATCCACAGCAGGGTTTCGCGCAGGTTGTCGCGCTGCAATTCGTCCGAGATATGGGTCCACGTGCCTACAGTAAGGTACGGCTGGTGGCCCACATCGACCAGTCGCTGATAGTCGGACAGCAATTGGTCGACCATGAAATCATACCAGCCGGACATGAAATGCACCGGCGGCGTGGCGGCGGTCAGGCGGTGGCGATGGTCGATCGCCTCCCAGAACACATCATTGCCGATGGATTCCTTGAACCAGCGCCGCCAGAATGGCACCACCTTGCCGACCGCCGCGATATCGGCCTCGACCAGCGGCAGCACCATGGATGCTTTGGCGGTTGTGCGCTCGACGCCGCCGGAAAACATGGTGGCGGCCATTTTCAGCGGTCGCTCGCGCAACCCGTCGATCACCTGCAGCCAGGAGAGCCAGAGCCCGAGATGGAAGGCGCCCGACGGGAACACCACTGAGCGAAAATCGGCGCTGGTGACCTTGGTGGCCATAGCCGCAATCGGGGGCAGGGCGTCGCAAATGGCCCACTGCGCATAGCCCAGATAGCTGGGGCCGGACAGGCCGAGGCGGCCATCATACCAGGGCTGTTCCTTGATCCAGGCCAGCGTCGTCAGTCCGTCGGCGCGCTCATTGACCAGCGGATCGAACTCGCCGCCAGACTTTTCGGTGCCCCGGCAGGCTTGCAGCACCACGTTGAAGCCGCGCTCTGCATAGGCCTCTGCAATGCCGCCAAAACCCCTTCGCCCATAAGGCAGGCGCATCAGGATTGTCGGATGCTTCTCCTTGGTGCGCGGGGCGAAATGATCGGTCATCAGGATGATGCCGTCGTCCATGGTCAACGCGATATTGCGGTTCTTCTTCACCCCGTTGAGGCGCGGCGGCAGGTTGTCGATATAGGCCAGATAGAGGCTTTGCAGGCTCATGGATCAGTCCACGAAGTCGAACTTGTCGACATCGAACAGCCCGCGATCGGTCATCTTCAGATGCGGAATGACCGGGAGGGCGAGGAACGCCACCTGCAAGAAAGGTTCGGGCAGCACGCAGCCCAGCGATTTGGCCGCGTCGCGCAGGAGATGCAGCGCGTGCGAGACGGTCTCGAACGGCTCCAGACTCATCAGCCCCGCCAGCGGCAGAGCGAGTTCGGCGGTGATCTTGCCATCCTCGGCGACCACGAAACCGCCACCCAATTCGATTAGCCGGTTTACCGCCAGCGCCATGTCGTCGTCACTGGCGCCCACGACGGTAATGTTGTGGCTGTCATGGCCGACGCTGGAGGCAATCGCGCCGCGCTTGAGGGCGAAGCCGGTGACGAAACCGCGCCCGATATTGCCGTTGCGGCCATGCCGCTCGATCACTGCCACCTTGATGACATCGGCAGCGAGGTCCGGTTGCAGCCCGTGTTCGGTGACGGCGAGGGTCGCGCTTTCGCGGAACGTCAGGATCAGGCCGGGCTTGACCCCGATCACCGTAGTGCGGTTCTGGCCGGGCTTTGCCGGCGTGACAAAGGTCTCGGGCGTGACCGGCGTTGCCTTCATCGACGACAAGCCGACCGGCGCGACGGGCCGGCGGGCCGCAAATAGCTCGGGACGAACCAGCCGCCCAGCAGCGATCACATCGGAAACGCGGCAATCCTCAAGGCTGTCGAGCAGCGCGATATCGGGGCGCCAGCCGGGCGCAACGAGCCCGCGATCGCGCAGGCCAAAAATGCGAGCAGCCGAGTGGGAGGCGGCACGGTAGACGTGGTGCAGCGGCCGTCCCATGGCGATCAAGCGGCGGATCGAGCTATCGAGATGGCCTTCCTCGGCAATATCGAGCGGATTGCGGTCGTCGGTGCAGAGGGCAACGAAGCTTGAGGTATTTTCGTCGAGGATTTCAGCCAGCGCGGTCAGGTCCTTGGAAACCGAGCCCTCGCGGATCAGGATGGCCATGCCCTTGGCGAGCTTTTCGCGCGCTTCGGCGGCGGTGGTCGCCTCGTGATCGGTGCGGATTGCGGCCGCGAGATAACCGTTCAGCGCCTGGCCCAGCAGCAGCGGCGCATGGCCATCGATATGGCCGTCCTGAAACGCCACCAGCTTGGCGATGATGCCCGGATCGGCATTCAGCACGCCGGGGAAGTTCATCATCTCCGCCAGCCCGATGACCTTGGGATGCGCGCGGAACGGCTCCAGATCGGCGATTTCCAGCACCGCGCCGGAGGTCTCGAAGGCGGTGGCCGGAACGCAGGATGACAGGTTCACCCGCACGTCCATCACCGTCTGCTCGGCGCAATCGAGGAAATAGCGTATGCCCTCGGCGCCAAGCACATTGGCAATTTCGTGTGGATCGCAGATCGCGGTGGTGACGCCGTGCGGCAGCACGCAGCGATCGAACTCGTAGGGGGTGACCAAGGACGATTCGATATGCAAATGCGTGTCGATAAAGCCCGGCACGGCGAAGCGGCCGGCGCCGTCGATGGTGACCTTGCCATGGTATTCGGCGTGCGTTCCGACGATGCGGTCATCGACAATAGCGATGTCGGTGGTGGTCACTGTGCCGGTGATCACATCCAGCAGGCGGACGTTCTTGATCACCAGGTCCGCCTCGGCCTTGCCCTGGCCGGCCATGATCATGCGAGTGAGAGCGGCGGAAGTGGTCATGGATGGCTTTCGTGTTGCGTGCTTGACCGTCGTCCCGCCCACCTTTGCCGTCAAGCCCTTAGCTGGAACCGCGACGGCCTGGCGCACGTTGAGGACGCAAGTTCAATACGGGAGCCAGGCATGGAAACCTACGATCCGCACAAGAATACGACAGACGTGCGTCAGGCCAGCCCGCGCAAGATGAATTTGCGGGTGCTGGTATTCTCGCTGGTCGGGGCCGTCGTGCTGCTTGGCATTGTGTATGCCATCTACACCGGCACCCAGCCGAACCCGACTTAAGCCGCCATGGCCCGGTTGATCAAAGTGGGCCGCGACGATCTGACGATCTCGCGGCGGCGCAAGGGCAGGGGGTTTTCCTATATTGGCGCGGACGGTGTTGTCGCCGATTCGGCCGTCAAAGCCCGTATTCGGGCGCTGGGAATTCCGCCGGCCTGGAACGAGGTCCACATCGCGATGCATCCGCGCGGGCATATCCAGGCGCTCGGCACTGACGAGGCCGGCAGGGTGCAATATATCTATCATCCCGATTGGGAGGCCAAGCGCACCGGCAAGAAGCAGGCGCGGCTCGGCTTGCTGACTTCGGCATTGCCGCGGCTGCGGCGCAAGGTGCAGGCCGACCTCGGCGCGGAAACCGGCTCCAAAGCGCTCGCGTTGGCCATTGCTGTCGACCTGATTGACCGCACGGCGATGCGGGTCGGGCGCGAGAAATATCTAGCAACCAGTGGCACGCGCGGCGCGGGCACGCTGTTCGCCCGCGATATCCGCGTCAATGGCGATGAGGTCTGCATGGCCTTTGACGCCAAGGGCGGCAAGCGCGCCGACTATTGCGTCACCGATGCGGTGCTGGCCGATGCCGTCTCTCGCATCAAGACATTGAGCGGCAAGCGGTTGCTGGTCTATCGCAATGCGGAGGGTAAAATCCGGCCGATCATGACCAGCGCCATCAACGCCTATCTGCGCGACTTGGCGGGCGTCGAAATCTCCGCCAAGGATTTTCGCACCCTGCATGCTAGTGCCATGGCGGGTGAGGCCCTGGCCCGATTGGAAACTGGAACCTCGATGTCGGCCCGCCGCCGGCAAATGGCGCAGGTGACGCGCGAGATCGCGGATGTACTGCGCAACACACCAACGATCTGCCGAAAATCCTATATCGCACCCTGCCTGTTCAAGCTCTTCGACGAGGGCAAGCTGCAATCTCTCTGGCAGGCTGCCGGGCGGGGCAAGACCGGCCTGCGGCAGCGCGAGCAGCGGCTGCAGGGCGTGCTGGCGGCGATGGCCTAGGCAGCTTTGGTGCGGCCCTTGCGGTCGAGCGCATTGGCGGGGTCGGCGAAGATTTCTTCGATCTTTGTCGGCAGTACCGCCGCCGAGAACAGAAAACCCTGCAGTGTGTTGCAGCCCATTATGCCCAGCATATCGGCCTGCTCGGCGGTTTCCACGCCCTCCGCCGTGACGCTGATGTCCATGGCATGGGCCAGGGTGACGATGGCCTGGGCAATCGCCACCGAGACGTGGCCGGGCGCCAATTGATTGACGAAGGATCGATCGATCTTGATGCGATCCACAGGATAACGCTTAAGATAGCTCAGCGACGAATAGCCGGTGCCAAAATCGTCGAGCGCGATGTGGATGCCCGAAGCGCGCAGCGTCTGCAAATTCTGGGCGGAGATATGTTCGTCGTCGAGCAGGATGCTCTCGGTGATTTCCAGTTCCAGGTCAGTCGGTCGCATGCCCGTCTGGCGCAGGATATCGAAGACCAGCATGGCGAATTTGGGATTGCGCAACTGGGTCGGCGAGATGTTGACGGCGATGTCGCGCCCTGGTGCCTTGGCGCCCAGCTCGCAGGCGCGGCGCAGCACGAATTCGCCCAGCGCCTCGATCAGGCCGGTATTTTCGGCCACGGGAATGAAGCGGGCCGGCGAGATCTGGCCAAATTTGGGGTGATGCCAGCGGGCCAGGGCTTCGGCGCCCGTGACCTTGCGGCTTTGCTGGTCGACCAAGGGCTGGAACACCACTGAAAGCTGGTCGGTCTGCTTCAGCGCGTCGCGCAGCTCGGCCTCGATGGTATGCTGCAATTGCAGCAGCTCGTTCATGTGCTCCTGGTAGACGACGGCGCGGTTGCGGCCGGCCGACTTGGCCTCATAGAGCGCGATATCGGCCTTGCGGATCAGCTCGTGCGGTTCTGCGCTGCCACCGGTCGCGTGCACGATTCCGATGCTGACGCCGACGAAAGCCTTGAAATGATTGAGCTCGAAGGCCTGGCCGATAGCGTCGATAATGCGGTTGGAGAGCGCGATGGCATCGATCTGCCGCTCGCGCGATATCGCCAGAATGCTGAATTCGTCGCCGCCAAGCCGGGCGATCAGCATATCGTCGCCGACAGTGGTGCGCAGACGCTGGCCGACCGATCGGATCAGCTCGTCACCGGCTTGATGCCCCAACGTGTCGTTGATCTGCTTGAAACGGTCGAGGTCGAGCATCAGCAGGCTCAAATGCGCTCCAGCGGTCTGCCGTTCCGTCATTGTCTGTGCCAGCCGAACGTCGAAACTGCTGCGGTTGGGCAGGCCAGTCAGCCGGTCATGCGCCGCCTGATACTCGGCGTGGATGCGGCCCGCCTCAAGTGCAGAGGATGAGCGTCGCAACTGGCGCAGCAGCAGGAACACCACGATGACGGCGATGAGAAAGGCTAGAGCGAAGGCCGGCGCGGTGTGACGCAGCAAGGTCTGGCCCGGCCGGTCTCGCGTCCACTCGAAAAAGGCGATGAACCGTCCCGCGCTGTTGAGCAAAGGGTAGACGGCCTTGCCCGGATCGCCGCTATCGGTCAGCGAAAAGCGGGCATTTTCAAACAGATATTGGTCAGTCAGGCGCTCGGCAAAGGCGCCGTCGAGAAACAGGATATCGGCCAGCAAGGGTTCGCTGCCTGGCTTCTGCACCAGATCCCGTGTGTCGGAAACGATCGGCATGACACTGACGATGGCCGGCATGTTGTCGACGACGGCGAATTCGGCGACCGCGGGCGGAACGGTGTCCCGGCCCAGATTATACTGGGTCATGCCGCCCGCCGCGATCAATTGCCGGATACGCATGACGAGCGGACCGACGGCGGCGGCGACCTGACCATAATGGTCGACCGGCGCGGCGGCGCCGTTTTCCATTACATAGATGGGCTGATTGTCGCCATCGAGCACGATCGAGCGGCTGTGACCGAAGAAATCATGCATCCAGATGCCAAGATTAGTATCGACCCAGTCCAGATCTGGCGCCAGCTTGGTGGCAAACAGGGCATCGTCCCAGAGGGCAACGCTTTCCTGGTCGTGGCTGACCTGATCGCGTTGCGCCGACAGCACATGCGCCACCATCCTGGTTTGCCGCTCCAGGGCGCGCTCATCGATATTGGCGGTCGACCACAGAGTGAATCCCAGCACCGCCGCGGCCGTCACCACCATCGTCAAGATGACGGGCAACAGCACGCTTGTGGAGAACTGCCAGCGATGCGCCGTCGTCGGTTGGGAGAACATCAAGCAGCCAGTGTGAGCCCTTAAGCACAATCCCTAACTCCGGCACACTTGCAGACTGGTTACCAAGCCCGCGATTTCGGCGTTAAAGCGCTGTCGTCAGGCATTTTCCTTGAACAGCGCTTCACGTCCTTGGTGAATGAGCCAGCGGCGCGATAGCGGCCCCGCCCACGGCGCGGGGGATTTGGCGAACCTCGATCGTCGGAAGAGTGCGTACCAGAACCGAGATTCCCGGCTTCGCGGCAATGGTGGGGTGGGATACAAGATCCTATCACGATGCCAACCCTGCCAGAATTTACGGATGATCCCCATGACTAAAGTGCGCGCCCTTGTTCTTGAACGCCAGCACGAGCTGGCCATGCGCGATATCGAGCTGCCGATGGAGGTCGGGCCGGGCATGGTCAAGATCGCCATCCACACAGTCGGCGTCTGCGGTTCGGATGTGCATTACTATACCCACGGCAAGATCGGGCCGTTCGTCGTCAATGCGCCGATGGTGCTGGGCCATGAGGCCGCGGGGACCATCATCGAGGTCGGCGCCGGCGTGACCCATCTCAAAGTCGGTGATCGCGTCTGCATGGAACCGGGTATTCCCGATTCGAATTCGCGCGCCAGCCGGCTCGGCATGTACAATATCGATCCGGCCGTCAGCTTCTGGGCGACGCCGCCAATCCATGGCGTGCTGACGCCAGAAGTAGTGCATCCGGCCAATTATACCTTCAGGTTGCCCGACAATGTGAGCTTCGCCGAAGGCGCGATGGTTGAGCCCTTCGCCGTGGGCATGCAGGCGGCCACCAAGGCCAGGATTACCCCCGGCGATACCGCCGTGGTGCTTGGCGCCGGGCCGATCGGCACCATGGTGGCGATTGCGGCGCTGGCTGGCGGCTGTGCGCGGGTGATCGTCGCCGATCTGGCGCAGCCAAAGCTTGATATCGCGGCTAAATATCAGGGCGTCATTCCGGTCAATATCCGCGACAAAAACATCGTCGAGGAAGTCCGTCGGCTGACCGAGGGCTGGGGCGCCGATGTGGTGTTCGAATGCTCGGGCTCGCCCCATGCGTGGAAGACCATCATGGACCTGCCGCGACCGGGCGGCACCATCGTGGTGGTCGGCCTGCCGGTAGATCCGGTGGCTGTCGATATCGCGGCTGCGTCCACCAAGGAACTGCGGATCGAGAACGTCTTCCGCTACGCCCATCAATATGACCGCGCGATTGCGCTATTCGCTTCAGGTCGCGTTGACTTGAAACCCCTGATTTCGGCAACCTTCGATTTCGAGGATTCGGTTGCCGCCTTCGACAGGGCCGTGGAAGCGCGGCCAACCGACGTGAAACTGCAAATCAAGGTAGCGAAGTAAATGGATCTGGGTTTGCGCGACAAGGTCGCAATCATCACTGGCGGCACGGTGGGAATCGGGCTGGCGGTTGCCGAGGGACTGGCCGCCGAGGGCGTCAACCTCGTGCTGGTCGGCCGCGACAAGACACGGGCCGATGACGAAGCGGCGCGGGTGGCCAGCGCCTACGGCATTATCGCCACGGCGATTGGTGCCGATGTGGCAACGGCCGAAGGCTGCGAGGCCGTGATCGCCGGCACCAAGAAGGCATTCGGCGGTGCTGATATCCTGATCAACAATGCCGGCACCGGCTCCAACGAGACAATCCAGGACGCCGACGACGCCAAGTGGCAATATTATTGGGACCTGCATGTCATGGCCGCGGTGCGGCTGGCGCGGGGCGTAGTGCCGATGATGAAACAGCGCGGCGGCGGTTCGGTAATCCACAATGCCTCGATCTGCGCGGTGCAGCCGCTGTGGTACGAGCCGATCTACAACACCACCAAGGCCGCCTTGATGATGTTTTCCAAAAACCTGGCCAATGAGGTGGTCGGCGACAACATCCGCGTCAACACCATCAATCCGGGCCTGATCCGGACGCCCGACTGGGTCAAGACCGCCAAGCAGATCGCCGGCGAGGATGGCTTTGAGGCTCATCTGCAGGGCGTGGCCGACGAGGCCGGCGGCATGAAGCGGTTTGGATCGCCGGAGGAACTGGCGAATTTCTTCGTGTTCCTCTGCTCCGACAAGGCCAGCTACTCGACCGGCAGCACCTATTTCGTCGACGGCGGCTGGCTCAAGACGGTCTAGCCGGAACCTTGCCAAGCAAATCGTGTTGACGCTCCGAGCGTCAGCACGAGGACAGTGGTAATGGATGTCGGCAATGAATTCGGTTTGGTCGAGACGTATCTACCCCAGCATATCATCGCCATAAGGCTGTTCATGGCGGCCATTTTTGGCGCCATGATCGGCTTCGAACGCGAGCTCAATACCGGCGGGGCCGGCCTGCGGACGCACATCCTGATCTCGGTGGCAGGCGCGCTGTTCACCATCCTGGCGTTCGAGATTTTTCATACCTTGGAAGGTAGCGAAACGCCGGCCGATCCGATCCGTGCGGTCGAGGCGGTGACCGCCGGTATCGCGTTTCTCGGGGCGGGCGCCATCTTCCGCAGTGGCGGCAGCGTGCAGGGCCTGACCACGGGAGCGGGCATGTGGCTGGCCGGTGCGGTCGGGATTGCCACTGCGCTCGGCTATTACGTCGTGGCGTTCGGAGTGGCGCTGTTTGCAGTATTGGTGCTGGCGACGCTGCGCGTCCTGGCACATGGCGTTATCTCGGGCGAACAGGACAAGCCAAAAAAATAGACCCTGAAGGGTCACGGGGAGAAGTGAAAATTCCCGGCATCGGCGCTGAGGGCTAGCGCGCTGCCGATTTCACCTCTCCCCTCGTGCGGACGCGACCGGGAGGAGTCGCGCCGCGCTCCCGTGAGCGGCCCCTTGGGAGGCCGCTACAGCTCGCGATCCGGTGGGCGGATCAGCGAGGAAGGAGTGGCGGAGAGGATACTTGGGAATGCACGCCCGGGCCGAAACCCGGTCTTGCAGCATCGCTCTCCACCGAGGCATGTAACCTGTGGACGCAGGGACTACATGCCAACCGCATCTAGGCGCTGACTGCGCGCCCAGAAACTGACGATATTGGCCGCTTCGCGCCGATAGGCGTCGCGCTCGGCGTGACGGGTGAAAACTGCATCAGCGCCGGCATCGTGCAGGTCGGCGGTGTGCCGCCGGTCCGGCCGTTGCGCCATGACGACAACGGGAATGTCGTTGCGGATGACGGGGGCGAGCAGGGTAACGAATTCCAGATTGGCGGCGCTGTGGGCCTTGAGGTCCACGATCACCATGGTCGGCCAGGCGGCAGTGGTGGCCAGCGACGGCATCAGCCGCGCAACGGCGTCGGCAGCACTACTGAAAATCTCGATTCTCGGCGCGCCGTGAGCCAGCAGCATCCGGGTCAGTAGATGCGCCGAGTGCGCATCGTCATCGACGAGCGCAAAATAGGGCGTGTTATCCACAACCGTGTTCATTCAAATCCTCGTGCCGCCGCATCTGGCGAGGTTGGCATGACAAAGGCAAAATCACCCCCCGTTCATGCGGTGAGTGCTGGCCGGATTGGGTCTAAACGGGATTTCGGCGGGGCCTAGCCGCAGAAATTCTATGTCGCATCAAGTGCAGCGACACCCGGCCTATGATCCGCATCGATCGTTGTGGCTAGGGAAAGTAAGGTTACGCGCAGGTAACTCGACTTGCGTTTTACATGTAAAGCGGCAGTAATGGATTAGGAGGTCCGCTGTGCCTGCCGTCACCCCAGATCGTCAGACCGTGCTTGCCGCCCTGGACCGTGTCCTCGGCTGGCCCGAGATTGCGCGTTCACCGCAGCTTGGCCGGTTTCTCGACTATATCGTGCGGCAGACGCTGGATGGCGACGAGCAGGCCATCAAGGCCTATTCCATCGCGGTGGACGTGTTCGGCCGTGGCGCCGATTTCGATCCGCAGGTTGACCCCATCGTCCGCGTCCAGGCCCGGCGGTTGCGCAGCCTGCTGGAGCAATATTACGCTTCTGCGGGCATCGCCGATCCGGTACGGATCACCCTGCCGGTGGGGCGATATGTGCCGATGTTCGAGTCTATTGGGGCTGACGAGCCTGTGGAGATTGGGCCCCCTGAAGCCGTAGCCCCGGTTGTCCGCCAACGCGGCCACATCACGCTATCCTGGTTCACCCTGCTGATCGTTACGCTGGGCATTGCGGCGCTGGCCTATGCGCTATCCAGCTGGGAGCCCCGGCAGGGGCGTTCGAATGTGGTCGCGCTACGCGGGCCAAGCATAACCATCATGGAGTTCCAGGACTTGTCCGGCAGTCGCAGCCGGCCGGTCGTCGCCGGACTGGCGCTGGAACTGGTGACCGACCTCAATGCCTTCGAAGACATCGATGCGCGTTACGGCGGCGGCGAAGCCGTGGCGGCGCCAGTGTTGGCCGCGCCCAGTGATTTCATGCTGACTGGTATTGTCCGGCGGGCGGACCAGGCAGTGCAGTACAGCGCCATTCTGACGGAAACGGCGTCGGGCGCGGTGGTGTGGAGCCGCACGATCCCGGTCAGCGAGCAGCGGTCGATGCAGCCGGAAGCGCTGGACGAGATATCGCAGGCGCTGAGTATGGTGCTGGGCAGTCCACGCGGTCCGCTGCATCTGCCGGCGCGCAAGGCGCTCAGTGGGGGACTGCCGGCGGGCGCCGTGCCAACGCTCTATTTGTGCCACGTGCTGTTCGACCTCTACCGCGAGGCCGGGACCGCAACCAGCGGTACCAGCGCTGCAAGCTGTTATGAGGGCCTGCCCGAGACCGATCGGCAGGAGCCTTCGGCACTCGCCGCGCAAGCCAGCCTGACCGGGGAAGGCATGGTGGCTGCCGGTGCGTCGGGGCTCGATGCCGCCGATCGCATGCGTATCGCCCAGGCGAGCCTGGAACGGGCGACGGCATTGGCGCCGCTGAGCGCCTTTGTCTGGGAGCAGCAGGCGCGCTGGTTCGAACTGCAGGGCCAGTTCAAGGCCGCCGGCGCCGCCTATGCGTCCTCGATCCAGCTTAATCCCGCCAATGCCGATGCCCTGGCTGCGGCAGCCCGGCTGATGGCATTGCAGGGCAATTTGGCAGAGGCCGGGCTGCTGGCCACCAAGGCCGTGTCGGGGACGCCAGTGCCACCGCCGTGGTATTTCGCGGTGCCCACATTGCTGGCGTTGCGCGATCAGCATTTCCCGATGGCGATTTCCAATGCCCAGACCTACGCCATCGCCGATCCTGAACTGGGCTCTGTGCTGGCAGTGGTGGCTGCATCGGCGGGCGGCAATGCGGGGGTGGTCAACCGCTACTTGCCACAAGTGCTGGAAGTCGCGGCGTTTCGGGCCGCCGGCATCCTGCCGCGCCTGCGCGAACGGATCGGCGATGTCGCCTTGCTGGAAGAGATCGGCAATGGCCTGGCCACGGCTGGCGTGCCGCAACGGGCGCTCACCGCGCCGTTTTAGTGCATGGCCGAATGCGAGAACAGGTTGATCACCAGCACACCGGCCAGAATCAGTCCCATGCCGATTAGGGCGGGGAGGTCGAGCACCTGCTTGTAGACGACGAAGGCGATGATCGAGATCAGTACGATGCCAACGCCAGACCAGATCGCATAGGCGATGCCCACCGGAATGGTCTGCAGCGCGAGCGAAAAGAAATAGAAGGTGAACCCGTAGCCGACGACGACCACAAGCGTGGGGACGAGTTGGGTAAAACCCTGCGACGCCCGCAGGAACGAGGTGGCGATCACCTCGCCGATGATGGCGATAACGAGGAATGCAACGCCCATCAGAGCGGGCCTGGGGCGAAAATGCTTGCCGCCAGGGCCACGAACATCTTGCCGCGTTCCTCGAAATTCTTGAACTGGTTATAGGACGGCGCGCCCGGCGACAGGATGACCGCGTCGAACTGGGCGCGGTGTTGATAGAGGCTGTGCATGGCGGTCTCGAGGTCGGGCTGTTCCAGCACCACGATCTGCGGCGCCGCTATGCGCGTGGCTTGCGCCAGCCGCTCACCCGTAACCGGCAGACACGTCACCAGCGTGACGCCATAACCGGTCAGCAACGTCGCCAGTTCGGTATAGTCCTGCTGCCGCTCGTGGCCGCCGGCGATCAGAGCCAGGCGCTGGCCCTTATAGGCGGCGAGGGCGGCTTTGGTGGCCTCGGGCGTGGTCGAGATCGAGTCGTTGACGAAAGTCACGCCGCCAAAGCGGTGCTCTTCAAGCCGATGGGGCAGGGGTTTGAAGGCCATTATGCCGGCGACGACGCCCTGTAATGTCGCGCCGGCCGCCAAAGCGATCTGGGCGGCGAGGTGGGCATTGTCGAGGTTGTGGCTGCCCTTGAGGCGCGAGCCGACGGCGGCCTTGTCGATGGCGGTTAACTCCTCGCGCGTCAACTCGCGCAGCAGGCGCCGATGATCGCGCACTGCCTGGGCGACCACGGCATTGCCCTTGGCGCCCGCGCCCAAGGCGACCGCGAAGCTCCCATCCCGGTCGATCAGATGCAGCTTGTCGTGGAAATAGCGCTCGACCGAGCCATGCCAGTCGACATGTTCGGGATAGAGATTGGTCAGTGCCGCGATGTCGGGCAAAAAGTTCATGTCGGCGGTCTGGTAGCTCGACAGCTCGAAGATCACGACCGGATGGCGATCGGCGATTTCGAGCGGCGCGAGACCGACATTGCCGGCGAGACCTGCATCGATATGCGAGCGGGTCAGCATCAGGTGCACCAAGGTTGCGGTGGTCGATTTGCCCTTGGTGCCGGTGACGGCGATGACGGTGCGCCCGTCCCGATAGGCTCCGCCCCAGAGATTGAGGTTCGAGGTCACCGGAATGCCGGCATCCTGCGCCAGTGCGAAGATCGGCTTGTACCGCGATACGCCCGGGCTTTTGACGATCAGGCCAAAGCGGTGCGCTACGAGAGCTGCTTTCAGGTCCTCGGGCGCAATGACTTCGGCGTCCTCGATGTCCGCTTCGCCGCTATCGACGGTCACGAACACCTTAAGATCGGGCTGACGGGCCTTCAGGAACGCGCGGGTCGATCTGGCCTCGCGGCCGGCGCCGTAGAGCAGGATGGGCTCTTCAAACCGCATAGGCGGCAACCTTGGCGGCCAGATCGGGCGGAATGTGGTGGTTGTGGCTGTCGATCAGGCAATCGGCCAGCGCGGCCTGCAGCGCCGGTTCGCCATATTGGGCAAACAGATCGGCCTTGATCGCCTTGACCACGGCGTCCTGGTGCCAATCGGCGTGGCGCGTCAGCGAATAAAAGCACGCCGCAGCTTCGAGGATCTCCCCGACGCATTCCCAGGGCTTTTGCCCCGCCAGGCCCGAAAGCTCGCGGAACGAGGCTTCGTTGGCGAGGTTTTCCAGCAGGTTCTGCCCGAAGATCGCCAGCAGCCGGTTCTTTGCCATGAAGGGCGCGAAGATCAGGAACACGAAATGGCATTTCGGGCATTCGCCACACCACAGCGGGCCATCATGCCCAGCCAGCCGGAAATTGCGGTTGCAGCTCGAAAACACGTGATCGAACTTGGTTTCGCGCGTGAAGAATGAGGCGATGCGCGCTTCCGAATAGGGCCGCAGCAAGGAAAAATACTGCAACGTTCCGCCGGTGGCATTGGCCAGCACGTCGGCGATCAACCGCTCGAAGCTGAGCGATTTGGAATACTGGTGATTGGTTTCCCGCCCATCGAACACCACATTGCCTTCGCTGGCCGAGCGCTCATTGGACAGCACGATGCGGTTATAGCCGAACAGCACGGCGCAGAGCGCGCCGATCATCGAGTTGATCGCCGTCGAGGGCACGTGGCCGTTGTAATAGCCGGGCTCCTTGCCGAGACGGATCATTTCCTTGTCGAGCGTACGGGTCACATAGATCGGCGGCTTGCCGATTTTGTCGACCGAGGTCAGGATCGGACCCTTGGGATTGACGGCGAAGGGCGTGAAGTCGGCGCCGACATGGCTCAGCAGGTCAACGCTGACGAGCGAGTCCTTGCCGCCGCCAATGGGCAACAAGGCGCGATCGGGCAGGGGAAACGCCGGCAGCATTTCGGTATCGTTCGGCGCCGAAACGCTCAGGCGACCGAAGCGCATCAGGTTGTTGCGCGCGTAGAATTCGCCCAGGCCATTTTCGTAGACATCGATGACGAAAGCACGCTCGGCCTCGGTCAGCGGGATATTGGGGGCGCAGATTTCCAGCGGCGCCGTCAGCTTGAAATAGCTGACGCCGAGCACGATCGCGGTCAGGTCGAGCAATTTGCGGAAGGCGGGGCTTTCGGCCGCAGTTGCGTCAGCGCCGTGCGGCAGCTCAAGCACCTCGACGAAACGCTTGTCGTGCAGGCCATAGTTGAACTGGGCAATCCCGGTGGCGGGGTCGAATTGCGGGCTCTCGATGAGGAATTGTGCGTTCAAGCCGGGATACTGCCTTGAATGGAGGGCCGTGAAACCACGGTGTCATCCTCTATATAGGAATTGCAAACGCAGCGGGAGTGCGACGCGGCTCAAGAAATCCGCATCTGCATGCGCATGACGATATCGTGGCCCAGCCGCTGGAAGCCGAATTCGCGCATGGTGCAGGTCCAGGCATTGCCGGCTTTTTCGATGCGGAACAGATTGTAGCGGGCGGGATCGTCCAGTGTGCCGCCCTGGGCGGCACTGGCAGCCGCGACGCCGACCACCGGCACTTCATGGCCCGTGCCGGCAATGGAGTGGATAGACGAGCGGTGGGTATGGCCGTGCAGGATCAGCTCGGCGCCGTGCTCGGCGATGACCTTGCGGAACAGCTTGTGGCCCTTGAGCCCGAAAGAGGGGTGCTGCAGTTCCGCATTGGGCGGATGGTGGATCATGACGACGCGGAACCTGCCGGCCTCACCCAGCTCCGTCAGGATACGCGCCAATCGCTCGGCCTGCTTCTCGTCAAACCGTCCGATGGCAAGAAATGGCCGCGTCGGCACCGCGCTGGAGCAGGAGACGATCGCCATGTCGCCAATCCGGCGCACGAACGGAAACGCCGAAGCGTCCAGCGTTTCGCCCCTCATGTAGTCGCCCCAGATTTCCTGGGCCGACTCCAGCGCGCCGGGCACATAGGCGTCGTGATTGCCGGGGCAGACCGCGACCTTGTCGCTGGGACCCAGCGCATCGAGCCAGCGGCCGGCGCGTTCGATTTCGAACTTCAGCGCCAGATTGACCAGATCGCCGGTCACGGCAGTGAAATCGACACTCTGCGCCTGCATGTGAGTAACAAGGCTCGCCAGCGTCTCGCTGTTCAGCTCTTCATTGCGACGCATTTTCCAGTTGAGGTAACCGGTCAGCCGCTTTCCCAGCAGGTCGCGAAAGCCAACTTCGGGCATGGGCGACAAATGGATGTCTGAAATATGGGCGAGAGTAATCATTGCGGGCGTAATGCCAGAAGGCTGGCGCCAAGAAAATGGTCATTTCGCGCGAGCGTCAATTTTGTGGAAGCCAATCCTCTGCTAGTCATGGATGAACTTGGGAGCAGACCATGCAGATGAATCGCTGGCAGACCATGCGGGCCGCGCTGTTCCTGAACCTCAAGGGCGCAGTTCACCGCTTGACGCTGGGGTCCCGCGTCATGCTGATCGACGGCGATAAAGTCTTGTTGATCCGTCACACCTATGTTCCCGGCTGGCAGTTTCCCGGTGGTGGCGTCGATCCCGGCGAGACCATCGAGTCGGCGGCGCGGCGCGAATTGCTCGAAGAAACCGGCTACAAGGCCACGGGCTCGCTCGAGCTGTTCGGCATCTATCACAACAAAATCGCGACCAATCGCGATCACGTGGCTCTCTATGTCGGGCGTCAATTCGAGCAACAATTCGAGTTCCGGCCCAATCGTGAAATCGCGGAGGCGGCCTGGTTCGACAAGGCCGCGCTTCCTGAAAAAATTACCCCCGCCACCTCCCAGCGCATCGACGAGGTCTTTGACAAGGCGCCGCGCCGGGATGTGTGGGGCTACTAGGGTAACTTACGAGAGGAACGGCAGTTCCGGTCCGATCGGAATGATGCGGGTTGGATTGATGCCGGTGTGGCTCCAGTAATAGTGCGTGCGGATATGGTCGAGATCGACCGTTTCCTTGACGCCGGGCACCTCGTAGAGCGCCTTGAGGTAGTGCGAGATGTTCTTGTAATCGGCGATGCGCTGGCGATTGCACTTGAAGTGGCCGACATAGACCGCGTCGAACCGCACCAGCGTGGTGAACAGGCGCCAATCGGCCTCGGTAATGGTGTCGCCGGTGAGATAGGCAGTCTCCCCGAGCAGGCCTTCGACCCAGTCGAGTGCATCGAACACCTTGGCGACGGCTTCGTCATAGGCGGCTTGGCTCGTGGCGAAACCGGCTTTGTAGACGCCATTGTTGATGTCGTCATAGATGCGGGCATTGATCGGATCGATCTTGCCGCGTAGCTCTTCGGGGTAGAAATCGTCGGTATTGCCGGTCAATTCGTTGAAGGCCGAATTGAACATGCGGATGATTTCGGAGCTCTCGTTGGACACGATCGTGCCGCGCTGCTTGTCCCACAGCACCGGCACGGTGACGCGGCCGGTATAGTGCGGGTCAGCCTGGGTGTAGACCTGCCACAGCGTGTCCTTGCCGAACAGCGCGTCGCCGGTCGAGCCTTCGGCGGTATCGAAACTCCAGCCGGTTTCGTCCGGCATCTTGGGGGAGACCACCGAAACCGAGATCAGGCTTTCGAGATTCTTGAGCTTGCGGAAGATCAGCGTGCGATGCGCCCACGGGCAGGCCAGCGACACATAGAGATGGTATCGCCCGGCTTCCGCGGGGAAACCGCCTTCGCCCGATGGGCCGGCACTGCCGTCGGCCGTGATCCAGTTGCGGTAGCCGGATTGGCCGCGCACGAATTTTCCGCCGGTCTTTTTGGTGTCGTACCACTCTGTCGACCAGTTTCCGTCAATCAATTGTCCCATGATCGGGCACCTTTCGTCGTCTTATCGTCCGAATTGCAGCGTCTGCTGGCACGGATGGGTTGGCTCACTTGTGTCACAGATAGTGCATTGGCGGCGCGCCGATAATGTCATGCGGCAGCAACGCATTGTTGTCAGTTTGCGACCCAGCGGCGACGACGGCGGAAAAACTTTTAGCGATGCGGACGTTTTTGTTTACGTGGGGTCATCATGGTGCTAATTCGGAAATCAGGCGTGGAGGCGCCCAGGATGGTAAAGGTTTTGCTGGTGACACGACGACCCTGATGGGTCCTTGAACGGCGCTCTTTTGGAGCTGCCGAATTGTCCTTTGCATTCCATTTCTGGATCAGTCTCATGACCGTTCTTCCCCTGCCTTCGGCTGTGGCCGCTGCTACGTCTTTCCCTGGTGTCCTGACCGTTCGCCCCGCAACGCCTGCCGATGACGCGTTCATCGACGATTTGCAGGCGATTGCCTTCGGTCCCGGCCGTTTTGCCCGCACGGCCTTCCGGGTGCGCGAGCGGTTTCCGATCGATACCAGCCTGTCACTGGTCGCCGAAGTCGATGGCATCGCCTGCGGTTCGGTCTGGATGACCCCGATCAGCGTCGGCGGTCTCAATGGCTATCTGCTCGGCCCGCTGGCGACCCATCCTAATTTCCGCAAACGCGGCGCTGGCAAGCTGTTGGCGCTCGAAGTCAGCAAGCGGGCACTGGCGCGCGGCGAGGGTTCGTTCGTGCTGCTGGTGGGCGATCAGGACTATTATTGCCCGCTGGGCTGGGAAATCACCACGCCCGGAGCCATCCAGTTCCCCGGCCCGGTCGACGTCACCCGGGTGCTGCTGCTCGCCGAGGACAAGAGCCTCGCCACCTCGCTCAGCGGCTCGATCGCGGCGTTCAAGCCCGCTTGAGATTAGATTTTTGAGGTTTGACAACCCTGCATTCTCTCCAGAGGATGCAGGGTTCATATTTGTCGCCTAAAGTCGTCTCGAAGAATCCAGTTGGGTGCGCCGTGTCTGCTGACGACGCTATTATCGATCGCATTGCCGCGCGTCTCCTCTCCGCGCCGCCAGCCTTGGCGGAGGCGCGCAATCTGGTGCCCGACTGGACACCGCCGCAGCCGTTCGACCGGCCCCCGGTAGCAGCCGCGGTATTGATCGCCATCGTGGCGCGGCCCGAAGGCCATACGGTGCTGTACACAGAGCGTTCGCCAGACCTGCGTTCGCATTCGGGGCAGGTGGCGTTTCCCGGCGGCAAGATCGATCCCGACGATCTCGATGCCGCCGATGCCGCCTTGCGCGAAGCCCATGAGGAAGTGGGCATGGAGCGGGCCGATGCGACGGTGCTGGGCTTTATGCCGACCTATTTCACCGGCACCAATTACCTGATCACGCCCGTGGTGGCGACAGTGATCCCAAGCCGACCCTTCGTACCCAATCCGGGCGAAGTGCATTCGGTGTTCGAAGTGCCGCTGGCGCGCATTCTGAATGCTGCAAGTTATGCCCAATTCCGCTTTGAACGTGGTGGCCGGAGCGGCCAAACCTGGCAGATCGACCACGATGGCCATCGCATCTGGGGCATCACCGCCAACCTGACGCGCCTGTTCCGCGACTTGGCTTATGACGAGGCGGCGGCATGAGCGCGCTGGCCACCGCCGAGGCGCGGCTACGCGAGGCGGCCTGGCTCAAGCGCGCCGAGACGCAGACCATCTTCGCAGTCCTCGATGGCGCGATCGGGCGCACCCGCGTCGTCGGCGGCGTGGTCCGCGATACGCTGCTGGACCGCCACCGTGACAACCCGGACATCGATTTCGCCACCGAACTGCTGCCCACCGAGGTGATCGACCGCGCCGCCGCCGCCGGCATTGCCTCTTATCCCACCGGCATTGACCACGGCACGATCACGCTGCGGCTGGGCGATGTCGTGGCCGAGGTGACGACATTGCGGCGCGATGTCGAAACCGACGGCCGGCACGCCCAGGTCGCGTTCGGCACCGACTGGACCGAGGACGCCCAGCGCCGCGATTTCACTCTCAATGCGCTCTATGCCGAGCCCTCGGGCGCCCTGTTCGATCCGCTGGACGGGCTGGACGATTGCCTCTCTGGCCGCGTGCGGTTCATTGGTGAAGCCGCCCAGCGTATTGCTGAGGACGGGTTGCGGGTGTTCCGGTTCTTCCGCTTTTCTGCCAGTCATGGTGGCGAGACCTATGATCCAGCCGGGCTAGCTGCTTGCGCCGCTGCGGCGGGGCATCTCGGCCATCTTTCGGCCGAGCGCGTCGGCGCCGAGATGACGCGCATGCTGTCCCTGCCGCAGATCGCCGCCACCCTGCGCGCCATGACCCGCATCGGGCTGGAGCCCATCAATGAGGACACTCTGGCACTGCTCAAGACCTATGAGCGCCAGGCCGGTAGGCCGCAATTTCACGCCAGGCTGGCGCTGATCCTGGAGCATCAGCCGGCCGACGCGCTACAGCAGCGCTGGCGCCTGTCCAATGCCGATATCGACGCGGCGCTGGCCATCAAGGCTACCAGCGCATTGCTGCGCGCCTTCAAGGTCAATGAGGCCGTTTATCGCTACGCCGACTATTTGGGCAGAGCGATAGATGTTGCCGCAGTTCTCGCAGGCTGGGGCGAGGCCGGCAAGGTGGCGATCACGGAGCAGGTCGACGCCATCGATCCCCCGAAATTCCCCGTGGGCGGCCGGGATCTGCTCGCCTTGGGCATGCGGCCCGGTCCCGACCTAGGCAATGTCCTCGACCGGCTAGAACGCCAATGGGTCGAGAGTGGCTTCACCCTCGACCGTCCTGCTTTGCTGGAACTGGCTAAAGCCTGATCAGTGCTTAGCTGGCTTGTCGGTATCGACGATACGTTCCTTGATCCGCTCGACCATGTCTGGACGGATTTCGGTTTCGCCATGCAGGTTGCGCAGGTTTTCCACCGCGCGCCGCACGACTTCGGCTTCGTTGTCCGCTTCGGTGTGCCAGGTCGAGCCTGGGATCAGAGTGCCTGAATCAAAACGCTTCATTGCATCCTCCTAGATTTGGACTGCGAACCAAAACGTCTCGTGACCGGGAGGGTTCCCCTATTCGTCGGTAAACTGGCCGATCTGGCTCAGGCCTTCCAGCCAGGTGCCACCATCGTCGCGCACCACTTCGCGTGCGATGACGCCGCTTTCGGCGGCGATAGCGTCGGCAAGATCGCGAGCATGCGTCACCACCCAAATCTGGCTGCGCTCCGCCGCCTTGACGATGAGCCGCGCCAGCATCGGCAGCAGATTGGGGTGCAGGCTGTTCTCGGGCTCGTTCAGGGCGATGAAGGGCGGCAGCCGATAGGAGAGCAACGCCCCTGCCAAAGCGAGAAACTGCAGTGTTCCATCAGAAAGTTCGTGCGGCTCAAACACCCGCTTGGGCATTTCGGCATAACGCATGCCGAAGCTAGCGAATTCGCCAACCGGCGGGATGACCAGCTCGGCGCCCGGAAACGCGTCCTCGATCGCCCGGTCCAAGTCGATGCGGTCACCGCGAATATACTGCAGCGTCGCGAAGACGGCGCCCAGATTGCTGCCATCGGAGGCCAGCGATGGCGCGGTGACGGCGCGCGACGGGCGGCGCAAGGCCGACTCCGCGTCGGTGCGGAAGCCGTGGAAGAACCGCCAGGCAATGAGCGAGTCCCGCACCAGGGCAATTTCGGACCGCCCCGAAAGCGCGGCCAGTGCCGTCTCGCTGGCCAGCATGTCGTCATTGGCCAGTTCTCGGCGCCCGGCGGCATCGCGCGCCCAAGCCACGCCGCCCTTGCGCTCCATCAGGTTGACGGCCTTGCCGCGCTGTTGCCAGTCGAGGCTTTCAGCCTTGATCTGCGCCTCATTCGGAAAGGCGGCGACGCCTGCCTTGGGCGCGAAGGCGACTTCAAGCTGGTAGGTCGGATCGAACCCGCCGTCTCCCAGGTCGGCGAAGCTCGCGGACAGCCGTAGGCTGTTGCCCTCGCCTTTGCGATAGCCGTCGGTGCGATACATTGGATCGAACTCGCCGTCGGCGCTCAGATTCTTGCCGCCGGCCCAGAAGATAGAAGCCAGCCCACCCTCGCGGGCAATCTCACCGGCCAGCGTGCCACGCGCCGCCGCCTGCAGCAGTTCCAGTGAGCGGTAGAGGTTGGTCTTGCCGACGCCATTGCCGCCGACGAGTACGGTCAGCTGCCGCACCGGGAACCGGATCTTGCGGATCGAGCGATAGCCGATGATGTCGACGGCGGAGAGGGTCATGTCACGGCCAACGGACTTCCGGCGGCATGGAGGAGAGGATCGAGTTCACATTGCCCCCGGTCTTGAGCCCAAACATGGTGCCGCGATCATAGAGCAGGTTGAACTCGACGTAACGTCCCCGGCGCACCAATTGCTCGTGGCGGTCGGCTTCGGTCCACGGGGTTTCGAAATTGCGGCGGACCAGTTCGGGGTAAATGCCCAAAAAGGCCTCCCCCACCGCCTTGGTGAAGTCGAAATCGGCGTTCCAGTCGCCAGAATTGTGGTGGTCGTAGAAGATGCCTCCAGTGCCGCGATGCTCGTTGCGGTGGGGCAGGAAGAAATATTCATCGCACCACTCTTTGTAGCGCTGGTAGTCGACGCCCGGGCGGTTCTCGCAGGCTGCGCGCATTGCGGCATGGAAGTCGGCCGTATCAGGATCGTCCTGGCTCCGGCGCCGGTCGAGCACCGGCGTCAGGTCGGCGCCGCCGCCGAACCACTGCTTGCCGGTAACGATCATGCGCGTGTTCATATGAACCGCCGGTACATGCGGGTTCCAGGGGTGCACGATCAGCGAAATGCCCGAGCTCCAAAACTGGGCGCCTTCCTCGGTGCCCGGCATCTGCTTGGCGAAATCGGCCGAGAATTCGCCGTGCACGGTAGAAATATGGACGCCCGCTTTCTCGAAGACGCGGCCATGCAGCATACTCATTTCGCCGCCGCCGCCCGCCGCGCGGTCCCAAGGAGTCCGCTCGAACGTGCCCGGTGCGCGATCGGCGTTCGGGCCCTGCACATCGGCCTCGATGGCCTCAAAGCTGGCGCAGATGCGGTCGCGCAGGGCGCGGAACCAGGCCTGCGCGGTGAGCTTCTTGGTGTCCATGTCTTGGTCTGGTGTGGTCATTTGAGGTCTGCAAATCCATCCGTCTGGCGCTTGGCTTCGCCCACAATAAGGGTTGCCGCAAGCGCCACATTGATCGAGCGCAAGTTTTCGCGCATCGGAATACGCACGCGAAGGTCGCAGATTTCGGCCACGGCGTCAGGCACACCGGCGCTTTCGCGGCCCACCATGATGATGTCATCCCCGCGATAATCGGCCGCATAGGCGGACTGGCTGGCCTTGGTGGTCAGCAGCACCAGGCGGCGGCCTGCAGCGCGGCGCCACTCGTCGAACGCGGCAAAGCCGGTATGTT
The DNA here is from genome assembly GCF_028290435.1 of Devosia sp. Lineage (GTDB taxonomy): Bacteria > Pseudomonadota > Alphaproteobacteria > Rhizobiales > Devosiaceae > Devosia. The sequence goes on from NZ_JAQGJV010000095.1 coordinate 50,768, forward strand.
CCACCACCACGGCCTGGTCGAGATAATCGAGGCCAGCGCGACGCAGTGTCTTGGCGGAAAAAATAAACCCGGTGGGATGAATGACATGCACGCTCACGCCGATGCAGGCGCCGAGCCGGATCAGCGTGCCGGTATTTTGAGCGATATCGGGTTGATAGAGGGCCAGATCGACCGGCATCGGCGTGCCTTCCTGCTGGTGCGGGGAAGGGCGTTGAGGCGCTTGCCGCTAGGGAAATTGGGTATAGTGTCGCAGTTGTCTCATGTCACTGCCCGGCGCTCTGGACAAGTGCTTGTGACAGTGCAAAAAGAACCGCAACTGACGTGGCCGCTTGAGGGCGGATGGCGACCGATTCCGCGTATGCGCGTGTGGGCCTGCCGACTGCCGGCGCGTCTTAGGTGTATCGGACGGGGATCGTAACCTTGGCTACGCAAGCAGAACATCACGGGACACGGCGAGACTTTCTCCTCGTTGCTACCGCCGCGGTTGGGGGCGTTGGCGTCGTTGCCACGGTCTGGCCATTGATCAACCAAATGAATCCGGATGCTTCGACGCTGGCGCTGGCCAGCATCGAATTTGATCTGTCCGCGATTGAGGAGGGTCAGTCGGTTACCATCCTGTGGCGCGGGCTTCCCGTCTTCGTGCGGCATCGCACGCAGAAGGAAATCGACGAGGCCAAGGCCGTTCCGATGAGCGACCTTAAGGACCCTGCCACGGACGAAGAGCGCACCAAGCCCGGCCACGAACAGTGGCTGATCATGATCGCCAACTGTACTCACCTTGGCTGCGTGCCGGTGGGCGAGTCGGGTGAATATGACGGCTGGTTCTGCCCGTGCCACGGCTCGGTCTACGATACTGCGGGCCGTATCCGCAAAGGGCCGGCGCCCAAGAATCTGGTGCTGCCGCCTTATGACTTCATCAGCGATACGCTGGTCCAGATCGGTTAATGGGGGCTCCGATGTCAGAACATTCGACGTACACGCCCGGGACCGGCATCGAGAAATGGCTCGATGAACGTCTGCCGATCATCAGGTTCTCCAAAGAGCACCTGATGGACTTCCCGACGCCCAAGAACCTCAACTACTGGTGGACCTTCGGCGCGATCCTGGCGATCATGCTGGTGGTGCAGATCGTTACCGGCGTCATCCTCGCCATGCACTACACCCCTAATGTCGCCATGGCGTTCGACTCGGTCGAGCACATCAAGCGCGACGTCAATGGCGGCCGCATCATCCAGGCCGTCCACTCGGTTGGCGCCTCGATGTTCTTCGCCGCCGTCTATGTCCACATTTTCCGCGGCATGTATTTCGGCTCCTACAAGGCGCCCCGCGAAATCCTGTGGATCCTGGGCGTGCTGATCTTCGTGCTGATGATGGCAACCGCCTTCATGGGTTACGTGCTGCCATGGGGCCAGATGAGCTTCTGGGCCGCCACCGTGATCACCAACATCTTCGGCGCCATCCCGGTGCTGGGCAATCCGATCCTGGAACTGCTGCGCGGCGGTTTTTCGGTGGGCAATCCGACGCTCAACCGCTTCTTCTCGCTGCATTACCTGCTGCCGTTCGTGATCGCCGCGGTCGTCGTGCTGCACATTTGGGCGCTGCATGTGCCCGGCAACAACAATCCGATCGGCGTCGACGTGAAGTCGAGCCGCGATACCGTGCCCTTCCATCCGTATTACACGATGAAGGATCTCTACGGCGTGGTACTGTTCGCGATCCCGTTTGCCTGGTTCGTGTTCTTCGCGCCCGATATCCTGGGCCATCCCGATAACTACGTCATGGCCAATAGCCAGGTGACGCCCGCCCATATCGTGCCCGAATGGTACTTCCTGCCGTTCTACGCGATCCTGCGCGCCATCGACTTCAACATCCTGTTCATCAACTCGCAGCTCGGCGGCGTGATCTTCTTCGGCGGATCGATCGTCATCCTGTTCTTCCTGCCCTGGCTCGATACCTCCAAGGTTCGTTCGGGCACGTTCCGGCCGATGTTCAAGTGGTTCTATTGGCTGTTCGTGATCAACTTCCTGGCGCTGGCCTATCTGGGCGCGGCACCCGCGGAAGGCGTTTACGTCATCCTGGCCAAGATCTGCACGGCCTACTACTTCGCGCACTTCATCATCGTCCTGCCCGTTCTCTCGCGCATCGAAAAGCCCCGGCCGCTGCCGGCCAGCATTTCGGAGAGCGTGCTCGGAAAGGCACACGCGTGATGGGCGGGATCGTATCGATGTTCAAGACCAAGACTATCCTCGCTGCCGTCGCGCTTGTCGCCGCCTTCGCCACTCCCGCCTTTGCGCAGGAGCATGGCGGGCCCCAGATCGAAAAGCAGAGCTGGAGCTTCGGCGGCCTGTTCGGAACCTATGACCAGAACCAGCTGCAGCGCGGCTTCCAGGTGTTCCGCGAAGTCTGTTCCAACTGCCATGGCGCACGTTTGATCGCCTTCCGCACCCTGGCCGAGGAGGGTGGTCCCCACTTCTCCGAAGGCCAGGTCAAGGCGCTGGCGGCAGAGTACAATGTCGCCGATGCGACCGCCGAAGGCGGCACTCGCAAGGGCGTCGCGGCCGACCGTTGGCCGTCGCCATTCGCCACCGACCAGGATGCCCGCGATGCCAATGGCGGCGCGCTGCCGCCGGACTTCTCGGTGCTGGCCAAGGCCCGTGGCGTCACCGACGCTTTCCCCTGGTGGATCACCAACTACTTCACCGGCTATTCCGAAGGCGGCCCGGATTATATCCACGCCCTGATGAACGGCTATCACGAGGAAGTTCCGGAAAACGCACCGCACAATGCCGACGGCACGCCGTTCGCATTGCCGGAAGGCAAGTATTACAACGACTACTTCCCCGGCCACGCCATCAGCATGCCGCCGCCGCTTTCGGACGGTCAGGTCACCTATGTGCCCGGCGAAGACGGCGTCACGGTTCCCGAGACGACGAACCAGTATTCCGAGGACGTGTCCGCATTCATGATGTGGATGGCCGAGCCGGGTCTGGTATCGCGCAAGGAAACCGGTTTCAAAGTGCTGCTGTTCCTCGTGCTGTTCGCCGGCCTGATGTACGCCACCAAGCGCAAGATCTGGCAGGGTATCGAGCACTAAGGGCGCAATTGCCCGCTCCATTGCCAAGAATTTCAAAGGGCCCCTGGCGGGCCCTTTGTCTTGCGCCGTGCGATCACGCGGTTTTGCCCTCTTGCCATCGTGGCCCAAGACCGCAATATGTTGCTTGAGCAAATCACCGCGCGTCGAGGGGAGCCGCCATGTCCGCCATTCGCATCGCCGTTACCGTCGTCAGCGCCGCGATCACCGCCAGCCGCCACCCCGTGGTTCGGGCCGGGGTGAATGCCGTGGTCAACAATCCGCAGGCGCGCGAGACGGCCATAACCGCTACCCGTAACGCGGCCTATGGTGCCGGCGTCATCGCCCGCCACCTCATCGGCCGCCGCACCCGTTAATTTCTCTCACCACAGGCATGCCATGTCGCTCGACCCTTCCAAGCTCGACCTGAAATCGCTTGTGCGCACGATACCGGACTATCCCAAGAAGGGGATATTGTTCCGCGATATCACCACGCTGATCGAGCATCCGCAGGGGTTCAAGGAAAGCATCGAGCGCATCGCCGCCGCCCATCGCGGGCTGGGCGTGACCCATGTCGCCGGCATCGAGGCGCGCGGCTTCATCTTTGGCGCGGGCGTGGCGATCGCGCTCGGCGTTGGCTTTGTGCCGATCCGCAAGAAGGGCAAGCTGCCCGGCGAGACCATCGGGCAGAACTACGCGCTGGAATATGGCGTCGACACTATCGAGATCCATGCCGACGTGCTCGACAAGGGCGATGTCGTGCTGCTGGTCGACGACTTGATTGCCACCGGCGGCACCGCTATTGCGGCAGTGGGGCTGTTGCGGCGCACCGGCGCTTCGGTTAATCACGCCGCCTTCGTCATCGACCTGCCCGATCTCGGCGGCGCCGCCAAGCTGCGGGCCGAAAACGTCGCGATCCACTCGCTGATCGCTTTTGAAGGGCACTGAGGTTCACGAGTAGCGCGATTGACCCTTCACCTCTCTCTTTGGGGGAGAGGTCGGCGCGCAGCGCCGGGTGAGGAGGGGGCCTTCCCCACGCACTTCACCCAGTAAAAGGCCCCCTAACCCGACCCAAGAGGGTCGACCTCTCCCCGGAGGGCGAGGTGAAGAACTACCAGCTATTGCGGCCGTCCATTTTTTCCACCGTCACGCTCGACCAGTCGAAATCGTCGATCAGCCGCAGGTTGACGGCGAAGCTTTGCTTGGTGGGGAAGGCATTGGGATTGTTGGGGTCCTTGGGCGTGCCGTCATTGTTGTACAGCGAGGCCCAATCGGGCGAAACGCCCCAGGTCTGCATGCCGCAATTGGCGCAGAAGTGGTGTTCGTTGCCGTTGTCGCTGGCGGAATAGAATTTGCCTTCGCTGTCCGACAGCACGGTCATTTCACCCGGCTGGTAATAGCCCCAGATCGCGCCGGTGCGGCCGCAAAACGTGCAGTTGCATTCGCCGGCCCGGCTGGGCGGATGCGGTAGCTCGATCTTGGTGGCGCCGCAATGGCAGGTGGCGATCAGGGGCATGGCGGGTCTCCTCGTTGACACCCAAAGAGTGCCATCCGGTGCTGACAGGATAAGTCAGCAGCATAAGACGAGGATAAGCCTAGCCGCAGCTCATCTCAATGAGCGAGGCAGAGCATGACGATGGCGTCTTTGGTTTCGAGCTGCAGCGCCACGCCCGCATTGGGGTCGGGCACGATACGGCCGGCCTCGATGCCCTTGGCGGTCTTGAGCGGGCCATCGGTAAAGCCGACGCCATCCTGGTAGCCGGAAACAGTGCCGGTGCCCGAAGCGGTATCGCCGAAGGTGGCGGAGGCGAAGCCATAGACATCGCCATAGATGGTCAGCACGCCGGCATGGTTGGTGGTGGAGTCACGGCAACCCCAATTGCCCACATAGCTTTGGGCATAGGCTGGAGTGGCCAGAAGAGCGGCGGCGGTGATGGTCAGGGCGATTCGGCGCATGGGCCAGAGAGTGCAGGGGCTGTGCGGCGCTTTCAAGGGGCGAGCGTGATCGCGGTGATGCAATCGCGTTTTTTGTCGCGCGGGGAAGCAAAAAAGCCTGCAAGGCATTCGGCTACGCTCCGCGCAGCTTGAGGAAGCTGGCGAAAACGGCGCGGTACACCAGCTCCCCCTGCTGGTTGATGGCGGTGATTTCGTTGCTCAACACGCCCCAGCCGGGAATCGAATTGGAAACGCGTTTGCCCAGCGTGGTCAGGCTATAGGTGAGCGTGTCGCCGGGCCGCACAGGCGCCTTGAACTCGATTTTCTCGCCGCCGGGGGATGGCCCGCCGACACCGGGCTCCTGGCCCGCGGCGCGCAGCCGATCTGCTTCGGCGAACAGGGCGTCCACCATCAGCCGCTGTCCCACCATGGCCGTCTGCGCGCCGGACGCAACGAGACCGCCAAAGGGCCCCAGCTTGGCGGCTTCCGGGTCGATGTGTAAATACTGCGGATCGTAGATTTTCGCGTAGGCGATGATCGCGTCCCTAGTGAAGGTGTGGTCGCCCAGCGGGAAGACCTCGCCTTCGTTGATGTCCTCGAACCAGCGGGTCATGACTTGGCTCCTTCGTGGCCGGAGGGGCGGTCATAGGGAATTTCGTGCATCGGCACGGCCTCGGGGTGACGCACCGCGATCAGGTTGGCGAGCGTCATGGTCATGATGCTTTCGCCGCGCTGGTTGCGCACGTCGAGATCGATGGTGACGATCCCGCTGCCCGGCCGCGACTTGCTGCGGCGCAAGGCTGAAATGGTCGCCGTGCCCGAAATGGTGTCGTCGACCATGGTCGGCCGCTTCCACTTGAGATCGGTGAAACCGAGCCCGCCTTCGGAGGCGATGGAATTGAGAAAGCTCGCGCTCAGCCGGGCCAGCGTCAGGCCCAGCGTTTGCCAGCCGCTGGAGGCCAGCCCGCGCAGCAATGAGGTCTTGGCGGCCGCTTCATCGAGATGGAAGGGCAAGGGATCGAACTCGCGCGCGAAGTCGAAGATCATCTGTTTGGTGACAGTGGTCGGCGCGAGATCGATCACTTCGCCAACGGCGAGGTCTTCGTAATGGCGGCGATTAGCGGTTATCGAATTGGGCATCAGGGTTACCTATACGTCAACCGGATATGCCATGTTTGGGGAGAAGGGGCAAGCTGGTGGCAGTGACGCTGGGGCCACCATGCGGATACTGGTCTAGCACAGGTGGCATTGTAGCGCGGAACGAACCGGCGAGGATAAGTCTGCCATTGGGTGAAGTGCTGACACAGATAGTGGCGGCAGATTAGGACCTTCTGCGGAGGCTGGTATGGTCAACAAATGGTGTCGCCATGCGGGAAGTCTACTATCGCGTGAACCAGATTTCGGAGGCGCCGGAATGGGGTGCCATGGTGCGGATCTGGTGGGAAGCAGAGCTGCCGATGGCCTATGTGTCGGCCCCTAACGAGGAGACCTCCTCGGTCCCCGATGATCCGGATTTGACCCTGTTTCGCGCCGGGCTCTTGCGGGCGCAACACGATCTGCTCGGCGTGTTCGTCTGGCTCGAAGACGATGCGCTGTGGAGGGAGGAGTGGGGCGACCTCGTGCAGTAAGCCGCCCCGCGCTCGACCTTACGTGTTGAACTTGAACAGCATGACGTCGCCGTCCTTGACGACGTATTCCTTGCCTTCGTCGCGGGCCTTGCCGGCTTCCTTGGCGGGGACTTCGCCGCCCAGGGTGACGTAGTCGTCATAGGCGATGGTTTGGGCGCGGATGAAGCCGCGTTCGAAATCGGAGTGGATGACGCCGGCGGCGGCCGGGGCCTTGTCGCCCTTGTGGATGGTCCAGGCGCGGGTTTCCTTCGGGCCGACCGTGAAATAGGTCTGCAGGCCCAAGAGCGCATAGGCCTCGCGGATCAGCCGGTTTAGGCCGGCTTCATGCAGGCCCAGCGATTCCAGATATTCGGCCTGATCGGCGTCGGGGAGCTGAGCGAGCTGGCTCTCGATTTCGGCCGAGATGATGACGACGCCGGCATCGTGCTTGTGGGCGTAGTCTTCGACCAGCTTGCTCATGGCATTGCCGTTTTCAGCGGAGGCTTCATCGACATTGCAGACATAGAGCGCCGGCTTGGAGGTCAGCAGCTGCAATTCCTGGAAGGCTTTTTCTTCCTCGGGCAGGCGCTTGACGAAGCGGGCAGACTTGCCCTCGCGCAGCAGCACCAGCGCCTTTTCAACCAGCTCGAGCGTGAGCTTGGCTTCCTTGTCGCCCTGCTGGGCCTTTTTCTCCAGGCCCTTGTAGCGCTTTTCCAGGCTCTCAAGATCGGCGAGCATCAGCTCGGTTTCAACCACTTCGGCATCGGCCAAAGGATCGACCTTGTTGGCGACGTGGATGATGTTGCCATCCTCAAAGCAGCGCAGAACGTAGGCGATGGCGTCGCATTCGCGGATATTGGCGAGGAACTGGTTGCCCAGGCCTTCGCCCTTGGACGCGCCCTTCACCAGGCCGGCGATATCGACGAAGCTCATGCGCGCGGGCAGGATGTTCACCGATTTGCCGATGGCGGCCAGCTTTTGCAGACGGTTATCGGGCACCGGAACGTCGCCGACATTGGGCTCGATGGTGCAGAACGGGAAATTCGCCGCGGCCGCTGCGGCGGTGCGGGTGACCGCATTGAAAAGGGTCGACTTGCCGACATTCGGCAGGCCGACAATGCCCATCTTGAAACCCATGGGAAACTCCGGATTGTGTTGGCCTCCACATGGTTGGAATGCGCGGATAAGTCAATGCGCGGGCGTGGTTTGACGCCGCATGGGTGGGAGCCCTGCGGTTGGCGGGTAGGCTGCGGCATGCGGCGAGACGTGCCTCATGGTTTTGTAGATAAGCGAGACAGCGCCTCGCCGCATGCGATGGGGTTTCTGGCCGTCCGAACGTGGCCATCCCTTTTGAAGTGAGATGACGAACGTCGCGCTGGCCCAGGGATCGCGCGACCGCGCCCCCTCCCACCAAACTCCCCACGGCCGTTCGTCGCGAACCCGCAGCCGATGTGGAGATATCGTGGGGAGGATAGCGCAGGAATTTGGGGTGGGGATTAGTTGGGTAAGAGGCACAAAGGCGTCCCCCATTCTCGGTGTCACCCCGGCGCAGGCCGGAGCCCATCCTGCGATCGTGGATTGCACCGCCAGATCGACGGATAACACAACCACCTTGCGGCTGGCGCTCCATCTCGGGCTAGGCCCCGGCCTGCGCCGGGGTGACACCGTGGGTGGGGAGGCGTTGTGCTACAGCAAAGCAATGGGTGGGGTGACGTAGTGCCCGGCGGGTGCAGTGGCGCCGCGTTAGTCGCCCTTGAACAGCTTCTTGAGCATAGCGGCCATGGGGCCGGTTTCGGGCACGGCTGCCTGCGGCTTGGGCTCGCGGGCTTGCCTGATATGGCTTTGCGCTTTGGGGGCGGACTTTTCCGGAGCGGGCTCGTCACTGGCTTTGGTGGCCAGGGCGATCTTGTTCATGAAGCCGTTGTCGTCGCCCGAGAGAAGCATGCCGGCGTGTTTGGCGATGGCGTCGAGCAGGGGAGAGAGCCAGAGCTGGTCGGATTTGGCGAAATCGCCGAGAACATGGTGGATGACCATTTCCTTGGCGCCGGGATGGCCGATGCCGAGGCGCACGCGGCGATAGTCGGTGCCGAGCTGCGGATCGATCGAGCGCAGGCCGTTATGGCCGCCATTGCCGCCGCCAATCTTGACGCGCACCTTGCCGGGGACGAGGTCCAGTTCGTCATAAAGCACGGTGACGTCGCTGGGGGCGATTTTGTAGAATTGGGCGACCTGCTGGACGCTGCTGCCCGACAGATTCATCATCGTCTGCGGCTTGAGCAGCAATACGCGCTCGCCGCCGATCTGGCCTTCAGCAAGAAGTCCAGCATGCTTGCTCCGCCACGGGCCAAAACCATATTCGCGATGGATCGCGTCGGCGGCCATGAAGCCGATATTGTGGCGGTTGTTGCGATATTGATCGCCAGCGTTGCCGAGGCCAACGAGCAGTTTCATTTGCGGCTTCCCAAAACAGACGAGGCGACCCTAAGGCCGCCTCGATGCAATAGCAAAACGATACGAGCCGATTAAGCGGCTGGGGTCGCTTCGGCTTCAGCTTCGCCGCCTTCAGTCGACTTCAGTGCCGAAGGGGCAACGATGGTCGCGATGGTGACGTCTTCTTCATGGCTGTGGTCGGTGACGCCGGCCGGCAGCTTGATCGAGGACAGGTGGATGGTGTCGCCAATATCCAGGCCCGTCAGATCGACGGTGATCTCTTCGGGGATATTGTCGGCATTGACGGTCAGATCGAGCGTGTGGTGGACAACGTTGAGCGTACCGCCGCGCTTGATGCCGGGGCTGGCTTCTTCGTTGATGAAGTTCACATGCACCTGCACGTTCAGCTTGGTGCCCTTGCCGACGCGGAGGAAATCCACGTGGATGGCGAAATCTTTAACCGGATCAAGCTGGTAGTCGCGCGGAATGACCGAGTGCTTGGTGCCATCGACATCGAGTTCGATGACGTGGGACAAAAAGCCACCGGCATAGATGTACTTCATCGCGTCTTTGTAGGCGATCGAGATGGTGACGGGGGGCTTCTTGTCACCGTAGATAACAGCGGGAACGAGTCCCTGACGACGCAGTTCGCGAGCGGCCCCCTTGCCCACTCCCTCACGCGCCTGAGCCTTAAGCTCTTTGGTCGCAGCCATGGAAAAATCCATTCTGGTTGGTGTATGCGTCACTACAACAGCATACGCGCCCGTCCTCCAGGGGTGACGAGCGCTTCATGGCGCGGGCTATAGCCTAATCGCCGAGGTGGGGCAAGGGATTGGTCTGCTTCACCTCTCCCTTCGGGGGAGAGGTCGGCGCGCAGCGCCGGGTGAGGGGGCCTTCCTAAGCGCGTCACCCAGTAAAGGCCCCCTCACCCGACCCCAGAGGGTCGACCTCTCCCCCGAAGGGAGAGGTGAAGCCCTAGCCATCCCGCAGAGCTTCCAACTGCTTGTAAAGGTATTGCCGCACGGCTTCGTCAGACGAGAGGCCTATGGCCAGGATCAGCGCCTCGTGGGCGTCGTCCTTGCGGCCGGCGCGGGCGGCCAGGTGGCCGCGGGCGGCCCAGTAGGGTTGGTAGTCGGCCATGCGCTTGTCGGCGGCGAGGGTGTCGAGAAGGGCCAGGGCGGCGTCGGGGCCTTCCAGTTCCGCGTAGGCGGCGGCGCGGTTGAGGGCGACCACGGGGGATTGGGTCAACCCATAGAGGTGGTCGTAAAGCGCGGCGATGGCGGGCCAGGTGGGAGCGCCGGCGCGGCGACGGGCGACATGGGCAGACTGGATGGCGGCTTCGATCTGGTAGCGCCCGCTTGGGCCGGCGGCGTTGGCCTCGCGCAGCAGGGTTTCGGCCATGTCGATCTGCCAATCGTCCCAGTGGGCGGTGTTTTGCTGGTCGAGCGGCACATAGGCGCCGTTGGGGTCGCGGCGAGCGGCGCGACGGGCTTCGGCATAGAGCATGAGGGCCAGCATGCCCTTGGCCTCAGGCTCGGTGGGCAGCAGGGAGACCACGAGGCGGCCCAGCCAGATGGCTTCTTCGGCCAGCGGGGCGCCCGCGCCATCAATTTCGCCCCAGCCCTTGGCATAGGCGGCATAGATGGCTTCGAGTACGGCATCGAGCCGTTCGGGCAGGGCCTCGCGGTCGGGGATGTTGAAAGGAATGCCGGCATCCTTGATGCGGCCCTTGGCGCGCACCAGGCGCTGGCCCATGGTGGCGGGGGAAATCAGGAAGGCGGACGCTATATCCTGAGCGGTGAGGCCAAGGATGGTCTGCAGGATCAGCGGGGCGCGCATGCCGCGTTCGATGGCTGGATGGGCGCAGGCGAACATCAGCGCCAGGCGGCGATCGGGGATCTCATCGGGGTTTTGGGCGGCGTCGTCGATTTCGTCGGCCATGAGCTGCAGATGCGCCTCCCCGGCGGTTCGTGTGTGGCGGCGCCGTGCCGCATCGGTCTGGCGGCGGCGGGCGACCGTGAGCAGCCAGGCATCGGGGTTTTGCGGCACGCCCTCGGCGGGCCACATGCGCAGGGCCGTGGCGAAGGCCTCGGCCAGCGCGTCTTCGGCACCCGCAACATCGCGGGTGCGGGCGGCGAGATAGGCGACGAGGCGGCCGTAGCTTTCGCGGGCGACCCGTTCGGCGGTCTGGCTGGCCTCGTCGCGGCTCATGCCTATTTCCAGGCCTTGATCGGGCGCACTTCGACAGTGCCATATTGGGCGCTGGGGCAACGGGCAGCCCAATCGAGGGCCGCGTCGAGGTCGGGCACATCGACGATGAAATAGCCGGCGAACTGCTCCTTGGTGTCGGCATAGGGGCCGTCGATGACGGTCTTCTTGCCGGCGTTGACGCGGACGCTGGTCGCTTTGCTCGAAGGCTCAAGGCCCTCGCCGGAGGTCATGCCGGCCTTGGCCATGGCTTCGTTGAAGGCGGCATACTCACCCCAGAGCGAGGGCGGGGCGGCGGCAAGGGCGGCTTCGTCGTGATGGATCAGGCACATGTAGCGCATGTTGGGTCTCTCGGTTTTTCTCCGGGGCACCATGCCCCGACATGGTGATGTCGGGGCGAGTGGCGCTTTTTCGACTTTTTATTGTGTCGAAATTTTCAGCGGGTCGGCCAGACCGGGCGGACCTCGATGGTGCCGTTGCGGGCGGCGGGGCAGCGGGCGGCCCAAGCGATGGCCTGGTCCATGTCCGGCACATCGATCACGTAATAGCCGCCGAGCTGTTCCTTGGTCTCGGCATAGGGGCCATCGAGCACTTCGGTCTTGTCGCCGGCAACGCGGACGCTGACGGCTTCGGTGGTCGGGCGCAGGCGCTCGCCGCCGATGATGACGCCGGCCTTGCCCATGGCTTCGTTAAAGGCTGCGTAATCGGGGCTCATGCTGGCGCCGGCGGGCGTGGCCGCGTTCATCTTGACTTCGTCGCCGTGGATCAAAAGCATGTATTGCATCGTCGTTCTCCCGTGAAAGCCGGAGCATCATGCTCCGATACTGCAATGTCGGGAAGGCGATGACCATTTCGACCGGGGTCGGAATTATTCGCGCGAATATTCGGTGTAGGGGCGGATTTCGATTTTGCCCCAGGTGGCGGCGGGGCATTGGGCGGCCCAGGACACCGCGGCGTCCATGTCGGGGCAATCGATAATGTAATAGCCGCCGAACTGCTCCTTGGTCTCGGCATAGGGGCCGTCATGGACCTTGAGCTCGCCGTGCTCGATATTGATGGTCTTGGCGGCTGTGGTTGGCCGGAGTGGCGCGGTGGAGACGAAGACGCCGGCCTTGGTCAGTGCTGCCTCATAGGCGTACATCGTGTCCATGAACTTGTTCATTTCGGCTGGCGGAATCTGCGCACCGGCCTTCTCGTCGGCATAGAGCATCAGCAGATATTTCATGGTGCGTTCCTTTCGTGACCCGGCATAGAGGGGCATGACAATGTCGCGCGAGGAAGGCTGATTTCGACACTTCGAGCCGGCCGCAGGCAAGTTTCTGCCAGTGGCAGAAACTTAGGTGAGAAGGCCATGAGAGCTGTGCTCGAATGGCGGGGATTTTGTGGCACGCCCTCGTGGTTAGAGGCTCGTGAAGTACTCGCACCTCACCATGAGGGTTGCTGATAGAATTGCGCTGCTTCAGTATCCCTCATGGTGAGGTGGGAGCGAAGCGAGCCTCGAACCACGAGGGCGTGGCGGGAAGAATGGGTTCCCGCTTTCGCGGGAATGGCGCCGTAGGGGGGGAATAACCAGCGTTTCTGCAGCGGTTTAGTCCAGCAGGCTGGATACGCTCTGCTCGCTGGCGGTCCGCGCGATGGCTTCGCCGATCAAAGGTGCGATGGAGATGCGGCGGATGTTGTGGGCGGTCTGGACCAGATCGGTTTCCTCGATCGAGTCGGTGATCACCAGCTCCTTGAGCTTGGATGCGGCGATCCTTTCGGCAGCGCCGTTGGAGAGCACGCCATGGGTGATGTAGGCGGACACTTCGAGCGCGCCGGCCTTGAGCAGGGCTTCGGCAGCGTTGATCAGCGTGCCGCCGCTATCGACGATGTCGTCGATCAGAATGCAGTGCTTACCCGAGACGTCGCCGATGATGTTCATCACCTCGGAGACGCCGGCGCGCGGGCGGCGCTTGTCGACGATGGCCAGATCGGCGCCGATGCGCTGCGCGGTGGCGCGCGCGCGGGCCACGCCGCCGACGTCGGGCGAGACGATCATGACGTTGGCGTTATCGTAATTATCCTTGATATCGCGGACCATCACCGGGGCGGAATAGAGATTGTCGGTGGGGATATCGAAGAAGCCCTGGATTTGGGCCGCATGCAGGTCCAGCGTGATGACGCGGTTGACGCCGGCTTCGGTGATCAGATTGGACACGAGCTTGGCGGAGATGGGCGTGCGCGAGACCGATTTGCGGTCCTGCCGTGCATAGCCAAAATAGGGCAGCACGGCGGTGATGCGGCGGGCTGACGAGCGGCGCAACGCATCGGTCAGGATCAGCAATTCCATCAGGTTGTCATTGGCCGGGAAGCTGGTCGATTGCAGGATGAATACATCCTCGCCACGGACGTTTTCGTGGACTTCGACGTAAATTTCCTTATCGGCGAAGCGCTTGACCGTACAATCGGTTAGCGGAAGTTCCAGGTAACTGGCGACGGATTCGGCGAGGGCACGGTTGGAATTGCCTGTGACCAGCTTCATTGCACGATCCTGTCTCAACAACACCCGCTTTAGCGGGAGTTACCAGTTTCGTGGGTTCTTTAGCCCGTGCGTTGCGGGTACGCAATGTGACAAATGGATGAGAGGTGAATAAGGCCTATGCATTGGCTAGAGCCAACGCATAGCAGCTGTTTTTGCATCGGCATTCCCGAAAACCGGCGCCCACTTCTCGGGCCGATGCCTTAGGCGCGGCCGATAATCGAGATTTGCCGGCCGGTTGTGGTGCCCTGGTGGGTGGCATAGCGGTGGGAGAAATAGCGGTTCGGCGCGCCATAAGTGCATGAGCCGACGCGATCGACAGAATCGATGCCGGATTGATTGAGCTGTTCGGTGACGAAAGCGGGCAGATCGAAATGCGGCTTGCCGCCCGGTGGGGTGACGAAGAAGCGATCGCCGGTGGGGTGGAGCTTGAGGAAATCGACGCGGAACTGGTCGCCGACTTCGTAATTGGGCGCGGTGACGGTGGGGCCGAAGGCGGCGGTGATGCGGCTGGGCTGGGCGCCGAGCTGGACCATGGCCTGAACTGTGTTGCCGATGATGCCATCGACTGCGCCGCGCCAGCCGGCATGGGCCGCGCCGATAATGCCGGCTTCGGGATCAGCAAGCAGGATCGGGGTGCAGTCGGCGGTGAGGATGCCGAGGCTGATGGTGGTCAGGTTGGTGACCATGGCGTCGGCTTCGACCACGACGTCGTCGTTGGGCTGCTGGGTGAGGACGCGGACGATGCTTGAATGGGTCTGTTTGACGAGGAAAAGATTGCGGCGGACATAACCCAGAGCAGCGGCGGCGTTGCGGCGATTGTAGGCGACCGTCTCGGGGTCGTCGCCAAGGCTGATCGACATGTTGTTGCTGGCGAAGGCGCCGGTGGATTTGCCGCCATTGCGACCGAAGAAGCCGTGGCGGATGCTGGGGAGCGCCGCCAGCATCGGGCTGGTTTCGAACGGCGCGGTCATGCGGAGAAGGCCGGGGGGAAAAGGCCGGGGCTGGCGGCGCAGAAGGCCTTGAACAGCTCGCCCATCTGGTCAGGCGCGGTGAGGCGTTTGCGGGCGGCGGCGATATCGGCGGCGGAGGCTGGATTGGCGAGGGCGAGGGCCTTGGCGCGGTCGCCGAGGCCGAGGCGGTCGAGGAACTGGCCTTGCGATACAAGCGGCTGGACGGCGAGGCCGGCCTTGTGGGCGGCGATGCCGAGGGCGTCGAAATCGACATGGGCGGAGAGATCGGTGTCGCCGGGGGATTCGAGCACATCGGCATACGCGTGGCGGCGGACGCCTTGCAGGGTTTCGCCGGTTTGGGTCGTGGCATAGCCGTAGTCGATCGCGAGGATGGCGCCGCCCTGGGTCGAGATGGTGCCTGCGAGCCGGGTCATGACTTCGGAGCCGGCGAAGGCGACTTCATAGATTGCGTTGGGTGGCGCTTTGGCGACGGCGTCGGGCATGACGCTGGGCGGCAGGGGCGTGGGGGAGAGGCCGAAGGCGCGCTTGCCCTCGATGAGGCCGACCATGCGCTCGTGCCAGCCCTGATCGGTGCGGACGAATTGGCGGATGGGCAGGGCGTCGAAAAATTCATTGGCGACCACCAGCAGCGGGCCGGGGCCGACCTTGTCGAAACCGTCGATCCATTTGGGATCGTAGGCCTCGAGCCGCGCATTCTGTTCGGCCATGAGCGAGGGATTGGTTTCGAACAGGCGCAGGTCGAGCGCATCGCGAAAGCCTTCGGCGCGACAGGCGACGCGCAGCATGTCGGCCATCAGCGTGCCGCGGCCGGGGCCGAGTTCGAGCAGGGTGAACTCTTTGGGCTGGCTCATCTGTTGCCAGAGATTGACGAAGAAGAAGCCCAGGAGTTCGCCGAACATCTGCGAGATTTCGGGTGCGGTGATGAAATCGCCCTTGGCGCCAAGCGGGTCGGCGCCCTTGTAATAGCCCTTGTGGGGATGAGTCAGGGACAGACCCATATAGGTCGCCACCGACATCGGGCCGGTGGTGCGGATCTGCATGTCGATGAGTTCGGGGAGGGTAGGACTATCGGGCACGGCGCGACCGCATGGCATAGGCGACCAGAGCGAGGCCGAGGACGACGAAGGGGATGGAGAGCAGCATGCCCATGGTGAACCAGCCGCCATAGAGGTAGCCGATCTGCACGTCCGGCAGGCGCACGAACTCGACGGCAATGCGCGCGAGGCCATAGCCGATGCCGAAAATGCCCGCGACGAGGCCGGGCCTGCGCAGGGCGAAGAAGACGTGGGTAGCGATGCGGATGACGAGGAAGAGCAGCAAGCCTTCGAGCGCGGCTTCGTAGAGCTGGCTGGGATGGCGCGGCACTTGCTGCGGATCGGTGGGGAAAATCACGCCCCAAGGTAGGGTGGTGGGGGCGCCGTAGAGCTCGGCATTGATGAAATTGGCGATGCGGACGAGGAAAATACCGATGGTACTGACCGCGGCAATCATATCAAGCGAGGACAGCCAATTGCCGCCCTTGGAGCGGGTGAACAGGATCGCCGCCAGCATCAGCCCGATGGCGCCGCCGTGGAAGGACATGCCGCCATCGAGGGTGTTGATGATCTCGAGCGGATTGGCCAGGTACATCGGCAGATTGTAAAACAGCACATAACCGATGCGGCCGCCGATGACGATGGACAGCATGGTCCAGAAGGCGAAATCCCAGATTTCACCGGGCTTGAAGGGCGGGGCATTGTCGGCCCAGAGCGAGCGGCGGGCGAGGAGGCTGCGGGCATAGAGCGCACCAAGTCCCGTGCCGAACAGATAGCCCAGCGCATACCAGCGGACGGACAGCGGGCCGACGGAAAACGCAATCGGGTCGATATTGGGGAATTGCAAGGTCGGCTCCGCACTGATTGGCCGGACCATTGCCGCTTCGCCCGCTCTGGTCAAGTCGGCAGCGCTCGCTTACATATCTGGGCGAAGCAGTTCAGCAGAACCAGACGAGAGGCGAACGCCATGGCACAGAGCAGCAGGATTTTCGACGATATCGGCCGGGTGATGAACGAGGCCGCTGGCGTTGCGGGCGGCGTGCGCCGCGAAGTGGAAACCGCGGTCAAATCGCAGGCCCAGCGTTTCGTCGCCGATATGGACCTGGTCAAGCGCGAAGATTTTGACGCGCTGCGCGAGCTGGTGCAGGTGCAGGGCGAAGAAATAGACGCATTGCGCAAGGAAATCGCGGCGCTGAGCGCCAAGCCCAAGACCAAATAAGAGTGCGGCTAGCCGTTATTTCGGACGTGCATGGTAACCGGCTGGCGCTTGACGCTGTGCTGGCCGATATCGCGTTGCAGGGTGTCGACGGGATCGTGTGCCTGGGTGACCATGTCAGCGGGCCGCTCGATCCCGCCGGGGCGGCGGACCGGCTGATGACGCTGGATGGCCCGGTGATCCGGGGCAATCACGATCGCTGGGTGATTGCGACTGATCGGCAGGCAGACCGGGTCGATCAGTTTGCGGCGGCTCAGTTGAGCGCCGGGCAGAAGAGCTGGCTTGCGGACTTGCCGGCGACCGCTGTCGTGGGTGGCGAGGTGTTCCTGTGCCACGGCACGCCGCACAGCGACGAAACTGCGTGGCTGGATAACTTCTGGCATGACCGCGTGACGACGCTGCCGAGCGAAGCCAGCGTCGCGGCCCACGCCGACGGGATCGATTATCCGGTGCTGTTGTGCGGGCATACCCATATGGCGCGGTCGGTGCGGTTGCGGGACGGTCGGCTGATTTTCAATCCGGGCAGCGTCGGGCTGCAACTGGTTCATGGCTCGCCCGATGCGCGCTATGGGCTGCTGGAGCGGCGCCAGGGGCGATGGCTGAGCCGGATCAATGTTGTGCCGTACGATACCGAAGCTGCGGCCGCGCAGGCGCGCGCAAACGGGTTTGCCAGTTGGGTCAAGGCGATCACGACCGGGTGGGCGGGCCCGGAAGGCATGTTCTGAGGCATTTCATGCCGGCTGTGCCGTCGCCGATGCGCCACGGACACACTCGGGCGCAAAGTCCCTGTGGGTCGCGTGTGTTAACGAGTTGTTAACGATAGCGGTCCGATCATCCACAAGAGATTGCCGTCCCTGACGGACCGGTCGTCCCCTGAATCAGTGGGGCGGTGTAGGGTCAAATCATCAGGACGATTCGTAAGCCTAAAGTGCGTGCGGCCAGTGAACCTGAGTACTTTTCCGGCCCACGTGGCCGCCCCTTCACGCGTTGCCAAGCCAGGAAACGTTTATGTCTCTGCTTCAGGTCGAGCCCGATCGCATCGTTCACCCGGTGGACATCATCGAGCATATTGCGTCGATCAATGACTGGACTTTTGAGCGTCAGGACGCCGACGAGATTTCGATTTCGGTGCGCGGCGGCTGGAGCGACTATCACGTCTCGTTCAACTGGATGCAGGACCTTGAATCGCTGCACATTGCCTGCGCGTTCGACCTCAAGGTGCCTGAAGGGCGGCGCAGCGAAATCAAGCAGTTGATCTCGCTCATCAACGAGCAGTTGTGGATCGGCCACTTCGACATCTGGAACAAGGAAGGCGTGGTGCTGTTCCGCAATTCGCACCTGCTGACCGGTGGGGCGGAGGTGTCGCCGCAGCAATGCGAGGCGCTGCTCCGCTCAGCTACCGATAGTTGCGACCTGTATTACCAGGCGTTCCAGTTTGTGGTGTGGGCCGGCAAGACGGCGGCCGATGCGCTGAGCCATGTGATGTTCGAAACCGTAGGCGAAGCGTGAGCGTATCGCTTGCCACCATCGGCCCGGTCATGTTGGTGGGAGCCGGCAAGATGGGCCTGGCGCTGGCGCAGGGCTGGCTCGACGCCGGGCTGGCGAGCAGCAATCTGATCCTGGTCGATCCGATGGCTGGCGAGGCCGCCAAGCAACTGGCGGCAGATTATGGGCTACAGCTTTATGCCGAGGCGCTTGGGCTGCTGCCAAATGTGCTGGTGCTGGCGGTCAAGCCGCAGATCATCGATGCGGTCATGACGTCGTTGCAGCCCGCAATCGGGCCGCAAACGCTGGTCGTTTCCATCGCGGCGGGGATCAACATCGCACGTTTGCAGCGCGGGTTTGACACTGATCGTATCGTGCGCACGATGCCCAATACGCCAGCCCAAATCGGCAAGGGCATTACGGGCGCGGTGGCGGGAGCGGGTGTCGACAGTAATGATCGCTCGGCTGCCGATGCCTTGCTGGCTGCTGCCGGGCAGGTGGTGTGGTTCGATGCCGAAAGCGATCTGGATGCGGTGACCGCGGTTTCGGGATCGGGTCCGGCTTATATTTTCAATCTCGTTGAGGCTCTGGCCGCGGCGGGCGAACAGCAGGGGTTATCGCCTGACGTCGCCATGCGTCTGGCGCGGCAGACGGTGATCGGCTCGGCGGCGCTGATGGAGGCCGATCCGGCACCGGCAGCGACCCTGCGCCAGAATGTGACCTCGCCGAACGGGACTACGGCTGCAGCGCTGGCCGTGCTGATGGGCGAAGACGGGCTGACGCCATTGATGGCGCGTGCGGTGGCGGCAGCGCGGCAACGCAGCGAAGAACTCGGGCGCGGCTAGCGCATCGTTCGCATTTGCGGCTCTAACGTCGCGAGATGCGCAGATCATCCAGCCGCCGGCTGATGCTGTGCACCCAGCCCTCGGCTTCGAAATCACCTGCGCGCGCGAAGGCTTCCGCAACACCGTCGAGTGTCATCAAGCCGGTGAACAAATCGTCGGAGGCGCTGGTCTGCTCATAGCGGGTCAGCAGGACGATGGACAGATTGGCGCGGGTTCGCGCCCAAGCCAGCGGCGTCACGGTTTTCTGGCAACGATCGAGCGCCTTGCCCAGCAAGGCTTGGGCTCGCGCCAGATAGTGCAGGCTTCTGGGGCCGGGCTGTTCGGTCTGGGCAATCAGGCAGAGGACGGCGCCCAGGCTGGCCTGGACTTCGGAGCCGTAGGCATGATCCGCATCGAAGTCAGGATCGGCCAGAACAGACTGGTACTCCAAGGCCGCCAGCACGAACTGGTCACGGCCATTGTTGACGAGCCCCTCGGTAACAACCTCCTCGGCGTGGCGTAGGCGCAGCCGAAGATTAGCCGGCGGCCGCATATCGGCAGCATCCTGGTCCAAATACATCCAGAACTCCCCCGTGAAAACGTCCCTCCGAACGTTTCGTAGGCAATATTAGGCATAGGTATGATTGCCACTCAAGCAGGAGAATTTTAGCGGCTGGCCAACTTTTTCGTGGCTCAAGGCAGACCAGTCCCGCGGGGCCGCTTCAGATAATCGTGGGAATAATCGGTCTCACGCAAGCCGATTATTGATGTTCTTGATTTGGGCTAAAGGCCTTCGGTGAGGTTCAGGCGATCAAGCACCGCGCGGTCGCCGGGTTCGACCATCCCAACCATGAAGCGCCGCACAATCCGGCCGGAATCGGGGGGGAGACTGGCGATGGCGGCGTCGATCCGGCTGGCCTGGGTTTCCGACAATACGGCGAAGAACTGCTTGCCCTTTTCGGTAGCGTGCAGCAGGCGTTGGCGCCGGTCATTGTGGCCGGTCTTTTGCTCGATATAGCCGTTGTCGATCAGTTGGCGCAGGACCCGGGCCAGGCTCTGCTTGGTGATCTTGAGGATATCGAGCAGGTCGGCGACGGGCATGCCGGGCCGCAGGTTGACGAAATACAGCACCCGGTGGTGCGCGCGTCCAAACCCCTGTCGCTCCAGCAAAGCATCGGCATCGCCGACGAAATCGCGATAGGCAAAAAAGAACAATCCCATGACGTCGAGGGGCATGGCGGCAGTCAGCGATGCGTCAATATTTATGTCAGCCTTGTTGACATTGTTTTGGTTCGCTGCCATTGTCTTCCTATCGGGAACGCCAATGTTTCTTATCCCAAAGCCGTTGAGGTTTGCCAAGGGCTTGGGGCTGATGCATGATCGGCGCAATCGGGCTTACGCTCAAGGCGAAGCCAATTCTTAATTATTTGAAAGAGGATCTCATGGCGGGCGTGCCCATGGACCAGCGCGAAGGCTGGATCTGGTTTGATGGTAAATTTGTGCCGTGGAAAGATGCGAAGATCCACGTGCTGACGCACGGTCTGCATTATGCCAGCAGCGTCTTTGAAGGTGAACGCGCGTATGGCGGCGAGATTTTCAAGCTGCGCGAGCATACCGAGCGGTTGATCCAATCGGGCAAAACGCTGGATTTCACCATTCCGTATTCGGCCGATCAGATCGATCAGGCCTGCCGCGACGTGTTGGCCAAGAATGGCCTCGTCGACGGCTATATCCGTCCCGTCGCCTGGCGCGGTTCGGAAGAACTGAGCGTGCCGGCGCGCAATAACACCGTGCACCTGGCGATCGCCGCCTGGGTGTGGCCCAGCTATTTTACCATCGAAGAGCGCCTTAAGGGTATTCGGCTGGAATGGAGCAAGTGGAAACGCCCGTCGCCGGAAACTATTCCGTCGTCGGCCAAGGCTGCAGGTCTCTATATGATCTGCACGCTCTCCAAGGACGCAGCGATGGCCAATGGCTATGCGGATGCGCTGATGCTGGACTATCGCGGCTATGTGGCCGAGGCGACTGGCGCCAATGTGTTCTTCATCAAGGGCAAGGACATCGTTACGCCGACCCCGGATTGCTTCCTCAATGGCATCACGCGCCAGACGCTGATCGATCTGGCGCGCCGCAATGGCTATACGGTCACCGAGCGGCACATGAAGCCCGAAGAGCTGAGCAATTTCGATGAATGCTTCCTGACCGGCACGGCCGCGGAAGTGACGCCGGTTTCAGAAATCGGCGAGTTCCGGTTCAAGCCGGCGGAAGCCTGCCGCACACTGATCGACGCCTATACGGCAGAGGTTCAGCCCAAGCGGGTCGCCGCGGAATAAGCCTGCAGCAATCGATATTTGAGCCCCGCCCATGTGGCGGGGTTTTTCGTTTTGGGGGTCAGGCTTTGATCGGGGCGGGTTGGGCGCCGGAGAGGGTCTCGCGCACCAACCCGACCGTATAGCCGCGCGTGTTGTGGGCGCGGGCGACGTAGGCAGGATTTTGCATCAGCGCGCGGTGCAGCGCCGGTAGATTGTAGAACGGCACGCTCGGATAGAGATGGTGCTCGAGGTGGTAGTTGACGTTATGCGGGGCGAAGAAGGCGCGCTCCCAGTAGAATGGCATGACGCTGCGGGTGCTGCCCAGTTCGTGGCTGTAATCCATGCTGCCGAAATGCTCGGCGACGCTGCGGATGTGCATGAGCAGGAAGAAGGTCGTGAGATACGGCACAGCCCAATAGAGGAGGAAGCCCATCCAGGTGCCGGTGAGGGTGAAGATCACTGCCCAGGCGATGTAGAAGCCGAGGCGCGCCAGACGGTAGGATAATGGCTGCTGCTCCAGCGCGCCGAGGCGGCGGGCAATGCTGAACACGTCGATGATGGAGCCGACGACAAAGAGGTAGCTCAGCATAGTGAGCACGCCATGCTGCCAGCTTTGCGGGAAGGTAAACTTCCGGTTGCCCAGCTTGATGACCCAATCGGGGTCCTTGTCGGTGTTGGTATAGCGGTGATGGGCCAGATGATTGCGACGATAGGCGCCGATGGTGGTCAGGATCGGCCAGCTCAGAAGCAGGTCGCAAACCCAGTCGCTGAGGTCCTTGCGCTTGTCGATGAAGCGGTAGTGAGCGAATTCGTGTAGCAGCACGCCGAAGCCATGCATACGGCCGCCGATGACGGCGACGGCGAGTAGGTAGACTGGGATATTGCCGGCCCACTGGCTGATGACGATAGCGGCGATGATCACGGCCCAATCGAAGGCGATGGCCACGGCCGTGCGCCAGGGCGTCAGCGTCGACAGCCGCTTGACCGTGGGGGAATCGATATAGCTTTCCGACATGCTGCCCTCCGCATGAGGCGGTCACACTATCATTTGAGGTCGGGACGCACCACTGCGTCAGGCCTCCCAGCGGGCCTTTGCACTGTCATCGGCGGATTTGGCTTCGACCCAGTGTTCGCCGGTGGCGGTGGTCTCTTTCTTCCAGAATGGCGCGTCGGTCTTGAGGTAGTCCATGACCATTTGGGCGCCATCGAAGGCAGCCTGGCGGTGGGCCGAGAGGGCCATAACCTGCACGATGGGTTCGCCCGGCAGCATGCGGCCATAGCGATGAATGACGGTGATATCGGCGAGCGAAAAGCGTGTCACTGCCTCGGTGGCAATGGCGGTGAGCTGGCGGATGGCCAGTTCCGGGTAGCATTCCAGCGTCAGGGCGATGATCGGATCATCGGGGAGCGAGCGGACGAGGCCGGTAAAGGTCACGGCGGCGCCGGCGGCCTTGCCGCGGTCGAGGAAAGCGTTGCTTTCGGCACCGGGATCGAACGGGGTTTCGGAGACGCGGATATCCATGTCAGCCTCCGGTCATGGGGGGTAGCAGGGCGATGATTTTTGCGTCCGCCAGCGGGGTGCCGTGGGGCACGATCCGGGCATCGAGTGCCGTCTTGAAGATGGCCGGCCGCTCGAATGCCAGGGCACCGGCTTCGTCGCGGGCGGCGAGAAAGGCGATAACGTCGCCGGTGGTGACCACTTCGGGCGGGAAGGCGATGTCTTCCTCGCTCAGGTTCAGCCGCTCGCGCAGCCAGGCGAAGTAGAGCACCTTCACTTGGCATCGCCCGACAGGTGCGGCCAGGAGGCGAGCAGATACTGGGCGCCGGTCCATACGGTCAGGATGCCTGCCAGCCAGAGCACGATGTCGCTGACGAGGCCAAGGCCGGGCACGATGCGCTCGAGCAAAACGATGGCCAGAGCGAGGAGCTGGACGGTGGTTTTCCACTTGGCCAATTGGGTGACCTTGAGCACGACCTTGGTGTTGCCGAGGAATTCGCGCAGGCCCGAGATGAAGAATTCGCGGAACAGGATGGCGAGGACCGGGATCATGTCGAGCGCGGAGAGGCTGCCGTCCCAGGCCAGTGCCGCGATCAGCAGACCGACCAGAAGTTTGTCGGCGATGGGATCGAGCATGCGGCCGAGCGGGGAGGTCTGGTTCCATTTGCGCGCCAGATAGCCGTCGAGCCAGTCGCTGGCGGCGGCGAGAATGTAGAGGATCAGGGCAATCAGGCGGAGGTTGGTGTCGCCGGTCATCACCAGAGCGATGATGGGCACGATCGCCAGGATGCGGGCGATGGTGATGAGGTTTGGAATCTGCGTCAGCGGAGATTGGGCCATGGGCGGAGACAACAGGAATGGGGGGAGGGGGTCAAGGGGAATGGAAACGCGATCTCGCCCGTTCACTGAGCGGCACCTCCCCCTTGACGGGGGAGGATGGGTGGGGGTGTTCGGAGCCACGATGCGAGATTGGGGCTAAGCATCCCCCACCCTTGATCCCTCCCCGCAAGGGGGAGGGTGTCGACTGCTTGTTTTTGTTCAGGCCACCGCCTGGTTCGTCGCAGCGCGGCGGGCTGTCACCGCATCGGCCAAATCCTGCAGCACCGTCACGGTGGTATCCCAATCGATGCAGCCGTCGGTGATGGATTGGCCGTAGACCAGGTCCTGGCCGGGGACGAGGTTCTGCCGGCCAGCGACGAGGTTGGATTCGAGCATGACGCCGATAATGCGGCGGTCGCCGGCGGCGAGCTGGGCGCCGATGTCGGCAAGGACCAGGGGTTGATTTTCCGGCTTCTTGGAGGAGTTGGCGTGGCTGGCGTCGATCATCAGCACGGGCACCTGGCCGGATTTGATGGCTTCGGCGCAGGCATCGTTGACGCTGGCGGCGTCGTAATTGGGCGTTTTGCCGCCGCGCAGGATGATGTGGCAGTCGTCATTGCCGGTGGTGGAGGCGATGGCGGAGCGGCCATTCTTGGTCACGGCCATGAAATGATGGGGCTGGCCGGCGGAGGCGACAGCGTCCAACGCGATGCGGACATTGCCATCGGTGCCGTTCTTGAAACCGACCGGGCAGGAGAGGCCCGAGGACAGTTCGCGATGGATCTGGCTTTCTGTCGTGCGCGCCCCAATGGCGGCCCAGCTCACGAGATCGGCGATGTATTGCGGGGTGGTCATATCGAGGAATTCGCAGGCGGCGGGCAGGCCGAGATTGTTGACCTCGAGCAGCAGGCTGCGGGCGATGTGCAGACCCTGATCGATGTGGAAGCTGCCATCGAGATTGGGATCGTTGATCAGGCCCTTCCAGCCGACGGTCGTGCGCGGTTTCTCGAAATAGACGCGCATGATGATTTCGAGGCGGTCGCCGAGCTGTTCGCGTAGGGCAGCAAGGCGCTTGGCGTAGTCTATGGCGGCGGCAGGATCGTGGATCGAGCAGGGGCCGACGATGACGGCGAGGCGATCATCCTGGCCATGCAGGATGGAGTGGAAGGCGTGGCGGGCGCTCAGCACCGTGCGGGTGGCCGTATCGGTGCGCGGATGCTGGCGCATCACCTCGATAGGGGTGGTGAGCTCGGTAATTTCAAGAATGCGCAGGTCGTCGGTGGTTTTCAGCACGGTAGTCTCCTCGGGGATCGGGACCAGCCGGCGGCATAAAAAAAGCCGCCAGGGTGAGCTGGCGGCGGCTTTTTGGGTTGTTGTCGAACTTGGATTAGATCAAGCGCGTCCCTGCCTCCGCCAGCCTCGGATAGCTAAAATACCAAAACGAGAATGTGGCGGCGGAACGGATCATGCGGAGGGTATAGCGCGAGGCGGGGACGGAGTCGAGTGGGGAGCGCTACGACGTTGGCGGATATAGAACACCTTCCCAGCCTCTCTTTGATGAGTGAGGTGGGAAGGGGTTCGGCCAGGGTGATGTCAGTGGGCTAGCGATCTCGGCTTGGCATGCCGAAATTGTGGAACTGCTGGATGGCGATTTCGCCTTCCCATTGGGGCCAATGCTGGCGGTGCAGGCCAGCGAAGCGCTGGGCCCAGGCCACGATTTCGGCTTCGGAGGGCAACTCATAGATGGCATAGCCGCCCACCAGTTCCTTGGTTTCGGCAAAGGGGCCGTCGGTGAGCATCTGCTTGCCGCGAACCTTGACGGTGGCGGTGTCCGACATGCCGCCGGTCTCAACCATACGGGCGCCGGCTTCCATGCCGAGCTGCACCATGGCCTGCATGAGAGCGGGAGGCGGCGAGCCAGCCTCGGCGGGATTGGTGGTGGTGACGAAGGTGATGAACTTCATGGGTCCTCTCCGGTATGTTCATCATCGCGACGAGCGAGCGCGATCGGTTTCGACATCAGCCCTTGTTGAAGTGATCGTAGATCAATTGCGCCATGGCGTCGGAGATGCCGGGGACGGCGGCGAGGTCCTGCAGCGATGCTCGCCCCGTGGCTTTGGCGGAGCCGAAATGGTTGAGCAAGGCGCGCTTGCGGGTGGGGCCGATGCCTTCGATTTCATCGAGCGGATTGGCAACGGCGTCCTTCTTGCGCTTGGCGCGGTGGGTGCCGATGGCGAAGCGGTGGGCTTCGTCGCGTAGGCGCTGGACGTAATAGAGCACCGGGTCGCGATGGGGCAGCATGAAGGCTTCGCGGCCTTCCATGAAGAATTTTTCGCGGCCGGCGTCGCGCTCCTCACCCTTGGCTATGCCGATGAAGGTGACTTCCTTTTGCAGGTTCATTTCGGCGATGACGCCGCGCACGGCACTCATTTGGCCGGCGCCGCCGTCGATGAAGACGACATCTGGCCATTCGGGCATGCCACCGCCTTCGTCTTCGGCGGCCTCTTCGTCGTTTTCATTGGCGAGCCGGGTGAAGCGGCGGGTCAGCACTTCGCGCATCATGCCAAAATCGTCGCCGGCGGAAATATCGGATTTGATGTTGAAGGTGCGGTAGTGCTTTTTGGAAAAACCTTCTTCGCCCGCGACCACCATGGCGCCGACGGCATTGGTGCCCGAAATGTGCGAGTTATCGTAAATTTCGATGCGGCGGGGCGGTTCATCCAGCCCGAAGCATTCGGCAACGCCTTCGAGCAGGGTACGGTTAGTGGCACCTTCGGCCAATTGGCGACCGAGGGCTTCGCGGGCGTTGTTGAGGGCGTGATTGACCAGGTCGCGCTTTTCGCCGCGTTTGGGGACTTCCACATAGACGCGGCGGTCGGCGCGCGAGGTCAGGGCCTCTTCCATGAGGTCGTGTTCGGACAATTCGTGGCTGATCAGCACCAAGCGCGGTGGCGTGCGGCTTTCGTAGAACTGGCCGATAAAGGCTTCGAGCACTTCGGCGTCGCTGAGCGAGGAGTCGGCGCGCGGGCGATAGGCGTAGTTGCCCCAGTTCTGGAAGGCGCGGAAGAAGAACACCTGAACGCAGAACTGGCCGCCTTCGTGGTGGATGGCGAAGACGTCGGCCTCTTCCACCGACTTAGCGGTGGCGTCGCCCTGGGACTGGATCAGGGCGAGGGCACCGAGGCGATCGCGCAACAGGGCGGCGCGCTCGAAGTCGAGCTGTTCGGCGGCCTCGTTCATGTCCTTCTGCATGTGGTCGCGCACGCCTTGCGATCGGCCGCTGAGGAATTCCCGGGCTTCGTTCACCAGTTCGGCGTAGCCCTCGGTGGAGATCTCACCGGTGCAGGGGGCCGAGCAGCGCTTGATCTGGTGCTGCAGGCAGGGGCGGGTGCGAGCGGAAAAGAAGCTATCCGAGCAATTGCGCAGCAGGAAGGCCTTTTGCAGGCTGGCAATGGTGCGGTTGACGGCGGTGACTGACGCAAAGGGGCCGAAATAGTGGCCGGGGCGACGCCGGGTGCCGCGGTGCTTGAGCAGTTCGGGAGCGGGGTGATCGGTGGCGATCAGGATGTAGGGGAAGCTCTTGTCGTCGCGCAG
The DNA here is from genome assembly GCF_028290435.1 of Devosia sp. Taxonomy (GTDB): domain Bacteria; phylum Pseudomonadota; class Alphaproteobacteria; order Rhizobiales; family Devosiaceae; genus Devosia. Next base: position 78,292 of record NZ_JAQGJV010000095.1, read on the forward strand.
CAGCACGTTGAAGCGCGGCTTGAGGCGCTTGATCAGATTGGCTTCGAGCAGCAGCGCTTCGGACTCGGTTTCCGTGCGCACAAATTCCATGGTCACCGTGGCGGCGATCATGCGTTGCAGGCGGAGTTCGAGCGCTTCGGGGCGCGTGTAATTGGTGACGCGCGCCTTGAGGTTCCGCGCCTTGCCCACATACATGACCTCGCCGGTGGCATCGATCATCCGATAGACGCCGGGCGAGGTGGGCAGGGTGCGAACGAGGGCTTTGATGACCTCGTGGCCGCTGGGCGGTGGTGTGTCGGTCATGATCGTGGGGTCGGTCCGCGGCGTGCCGCATAGTCGAGGTGCTGGCCGCCGTCGAGCGCCAGCATCTGGCCGGTCATCGACGGCATTTGCAGCAACATCATGACGCCGGTGGCGATCTCGTCGGGGCCGGCATGGCACTGCAGAGGCAGGGTGGCGACGTGCTTGTCGAACGCGGCTTGATCCTGCCGGGAATGGGGCAGGACAGGGCCGGGGCCGATGGCGTTGACGCGGATATTGGGAGCCAGTGACTGGGCAAGCGTGCGCGTGGCGGTCCACAGCACTGACTTGGACAGCGTGTAGCTGAAATAAGCGGGCGACAGATGCAGCACGCGCTCGTCGATGATGTTGACGATGTTGCCCTGGGCGCCTGTGGGGAGCTGGGCGGCGAAGTCGCGGGCGAGGAAGATCGGAGCCTCGGCGTGGACGGCGAAGTGCTGGTCCCATAGGGCTTCGTCGAGGTCGCGGGCACTGTCGGGGTCGAACACCGAGGCGTTGTTGACCAGAACCGTGAGCGCGCCGAACGGCTTGGCCGCGCGCTCCATCAGGCCGGCGCGCTGGCTGCGCTTAGCGAGATCGGATTTGACGATTGCGGCCCTGCCGCCGGCCTTGACGATTTTGGAGCGCACCGCGCGCGCGCCCTCGGCGTCGGAGCGGTAGTGGATGATCACGGCGTGACCGGCGCTGGCCAGGCGCGTGGCGATGGCTGCGCCAATGCGGTCGCTGGCGCCGGTGACAAGGGCGACTGAGTGGCTTGGCGATGGCTCGGTTTGATTCGTCATGGTCGATCAGGTTGGAACAGGCAGCGGACCATAAGCTGCTTTGGCTGCACGCATCAACGCTGTGCGCAGAGAGGGAACGCCACAGCCTGGACAAGGGCTGTCAGTAGCGCAATTCAGGCAGTGGCGCTGTCCTTTTGTTGGACTAGAATCAGGCGTAGCCTCACCATGTTGTTACCGCCGACGGGGGGTCGCGCGGGACATTTGGGGAGAATGTTGAGATGGAAGCTATCGTACCACTTCTGGTGCAGTTGATCGCTGGCGGGGCCGGCGGCAACGTCATCGCGCAGGTGATCAAGTCGCTCAATCTCGGGCCAGTCGGCAATTCGATCGCCGGCGCCATAGGGGGCCTCGCGGCTACCTGGCTCGCGACCAAGATTCCGGGCCTCGATGGGCTGGTCGGTATGGCCAGCGCTGCGGCGGCGGACGGTACCACGGCTGCGGCTGGCGGGCTGAATGGCGGCGCCCTGGCGGGGCAGGCCGTGACCGGCCTCGTTGGCGGCGGCATCCTGACGGCCATCGTCGGCGCCATCAAGTCGAGCATGGCGAAAGCCTGATTTTCGTTCTATTGCATTGGCGTCCCGGCCGGTTCGGCCCGGGGCGCCGTTTTCCTCATAGCCAGCATTATTCATGACCACTCCCATAGCCGCGACCCGTGGCGACAATGTCGCTCGCGCCATTATCCTGACCCTGATCACCATCGGCGTTTTCGGCGTGCAGGACGCGGTCTCCAAAATGCTGGTGCAGGACTACTCCCCGTTCCAGATCACCATGATGCGCTATTGGGGCCTGGCTCTGTTTTCGCTGGTGCTGGTGATGCGGCAGGCCCCGCTGCGACAGGCATTCGCATCGAAGGCGCCTTGGTGGCAGATTTTTCGGGGCGTGCTGCTGATGGCCGATATCTGGCTGTTCGCACTGGCGTTGCGCAGCGTGCCGCTGGCGGAGTTGCAATCGATCAGCCTGATCTATCCGCTTCTGGTGACGCTATTTGCCATTCCGATCCTGGGTGAGAAGGTCGGCGTGTTCCGGCTCGTTGCCGTCGTGGTCGGGTTTGCCGGAGCGATGGTGATCGTGCGGCCCGGCGGGTTGCCCCTGGACTGGGGCGTCGGGTTCGCCGTGGCGTCCTCAACGCTCTATGCGCTGTATATCGTCATCACCCGCAAGGTCAGCGCCGTGGATTCGGCACCCACGAGCATGGCCTATGCGGGTGCTGTCGGGCTGGTGCTGTCGAGCGTGGTGGGGGTGTTCTTCTGGCAGCCGATGGATTGGCCTACCGTAGCCATGGTGGTGGTGGTGATGGGCACGACATGTGCGGGGCATGGGCTGATGACGGTCGCACTGTCGATGGCACCGGCTAGTGTGTTGCAGCCGTTCAACTATTTCTCGCTGCCTTGGGCAATCGTGCTGAGCGCGACGGTGTTTGGGCATCTGATCGACGGAGTGTCGCTGCTGGGCGCGGCGGTCATCGTTGCGGCGGGGCTGGTGGTGATGGCGCGGGAGCGGATCAACCGCGTGAAGGTGGTCAATGAGGTTGTCGCCGGGCGCGATGCCTAGGAGGTGAGGCGGCCTGGCCGCCCCACGGAATGCAATTGGTCAGAGCTTGACCTTGGCGTTCTCGCCGATTTTAGGGGACCGGCGGGTCACGGCGGCGGCAAGCATGGAGATTGCCGTGACGACGCGACCGGGGCTGTCCCAGAGTTCGGCATCCTGGGGTTCGACCTTGATGACGCGGATGCCCGGATCATCGGCATTGTCCCACCAGGCCTGAGCGAAGGGCGACCAGAGTTCCTTGACCTTGGCGCGGTCATTTTCGACGGTGCCCTTGCCGGTGATCGACACATATTTGGAATGTGGAATATCGGCGAAAGCGAGGGTGACGATGGGGAAATTCCGCACCTCGTCGTCCTTATGGCCATCGGCGTCGATCAGGAAATAGATGGCGTGTTCGTCGCGGTCGACATTGGCCTGCAACGGCCGGCTGCGCTGGCGCTCGCCGTCCCAGGTGACGAACATGCAGACGCCGATGCGCTTGGCGAGTTCCCAGATGCGATCGACGTGTTCGCCGTGATGCTTGAGATTCTTGCCGGTGTCCTTGGGTTTAGCGCGAGCCGCCGGCTTGGCAGTGCTGGCTGGAGCCTTTGCCGGCGCTGCCCGCTTGGCCGCCGGTTTTTTGGCGGGCGCGGCCTTGGTCGCTGCCGGCTTGGCGCTTGCCGTGCGCGGAGCGGGCTTGGTGGATTTGGTCTCGGTGTTCGCAGCCGTGCTGGCCATGGTCACAATCCTTTTCGCGTTTCTCGGCAGCACAACGAGGCAGGGCGCTGCACGGTTGCGTAGCCTTGGTCTTGAACTGCGCGCCGTTGAGGGGCATGTCATCGGCATGGATCGTGGGAGCGTGGAAAATGGCCTGGCTGATTGAACTGGCGCTGGTGTTATTGCTGGTTGGCGGCGGCTGGACGCTGTTTACGCGCGGCAAGCGCACCGATGAGCGGGAATCGCTGACCTTGCGGCGGGTCGATGCCTATATCGAAACGATCAGGCGCGAGCGCAGCAACCGCGCTTTGGTGTCGATGAGCGACAGCGAATTGCGCGATCTGCTGCATATGGGCGCGCGCAATCTGCGCATTGCCGGCGAGCGCAAGGCGTGGGTGCTGCTGGGTGTGGCGGGGGTGGGCACTTTCGCGGCCATTGTGGCGGCGACGCAGGACGGTATTCGCGGTTTTGCCATTGCGGCGGTTGTCGCGGCGGTGGCCATCTATGGGCTCAACGAATTTTTATCCCGACAAATGCGGGCGCCGCTGGAAAAGCAGGGCATCGATATCGAGCGCATCAAGGTCGAATGAAATGAAGAGCGCCGCCCCGAAGGGCGGCGCTTAATTCTAGTTAGTTGCCGAGGCAGACGTAGCCGTCAGGCCCGTTGAAGCAAACGCTGCCGTTGTCACGCGGACGGGGACGATGGGGGCCATTGCCCCAACCCGGACCGTTGCCCCAGCCTGGGCCGTTATTGCCCCAGTCGGGGCGACCTGGGCCGTTACCCCAGCCGGGACCATTGCCCCAGCCGGGACCGTTATTGCCCCAATCGGGGCGACCCGGACGGTTGGGGCGGCCGCGATCGAGATAGCTGGCAGAAACCCAGCCGTCGGGACCGCGCTTTTCGACAAAGCACCAGCTGCCCTGGCAATATTGCACATCTACCTGTTCGCCGCGGCGAATGGTGTCGATGGCATAATAGCCGGTGCCGGGACCGGAGCGCACATTGACGTTGCCGGTGACGAAGGCGGGAGCCGCAGAGGCGGCAATGCTGGTGCCCAGCAGTGCCAAAGCGGCAAGCCCGGCAGCAAGTATTTTCCTGTTCAAAGCCATGTTCTGAACTCCTTACTCAGGGGGCGTTCATCGCCCGTGGCCCTACATAACGGCGTCTTGCCTGAACCGAACCTGAATGGCTCGGTCATCTTGGCTCGAGCTATAAACGCAGCAGCTCGACGAAACGTTTGAGGGTGCCGGCGAATTTCTTGCGGTGCTTGGGCTTGAGCTCGCCCATCAGCGCTTCTTCGAGCTGGGTCCAGTGATCGGCCAGGGCGTTGCGGATGCGCACGCCGCGTTCGGTGAGGGCCAGACCGGGCGCCAGCTCGGGGCCGACAGCCTGGCGGCCGACCAGTTCGCGGCCGATCAGGCGTGCGAGCCGGGCATCGAGTGCGTCCTGCGGCAGGCCCAGTTGCGCGGCGAGCGCCGTCTCGGTGGTGCCAGAACGGGCCAGCTCAAACAGCACGGCGTCATCGCCCGGCTCCAATCCGCGCTCGCGCAGGGGCACCAGGAGGGCCTGATGCGCCAATTGGCCGGCCTCGATGAGCCGGTAAAGCGATGATCGGGATGAGGGTCGAGACATAGGCGGGAAAATAGTCTGAACTCCAGGCATGCGTCGATCTGCCATCCAGTCTATCGTTAATCGTGGCACGACCAAGCCCCGTTATTGTTCACAGGACGCAGATGAGTTATGCGTCGGTGGATGCCGAAACGGAGTGCCAGATTGGCACCGCAATCGCCGACAGGCCGGAGTACCGGGCAATGACCCAAGACCTCGCGCGCATCCGCGCCTTCGTGCAAGTCTTTGACTCGGGCGGCTTTTCGGCGGCGGCGCGCCAGCATGGCCGCTCCAAGGCGCTACTCAGCAAATATGTCACCGATCTCGAAGACTATCTCGGCGTGAGGTTGATGAACCGGACCACACGCAAGCTGAGCCTGACCGAGGCGGGCGAGGCCTATTATCGCGAATCCAGCTCGCTGCTGCAGCAATTGGACGATCTGGACGCCACCATTACCGACCAGACCTCGGAGCCGCGCGGGCTGCTGCGGGTCTCGGCGCCGCGCAATTTCGGCGAAGATACGCTGGCGCCCGCGATTTTCGCCTATCTGGCTAAATATCCCAAGGTGACGCTCGATCTGCGGCTGGAGGATCGCTATGTCGATCTGGTCGATGAGGGGATCGACGTGGCGCTGCGGATTTCGACCATGGCCGACAGTTCGCTGATCGCGCGCAAGATCGCCGACATGCACCTGTTCATCGGCGCAGCGCCATCGCTGCTCGAGGTGCATGGCGTGCCCAAGCATCCTGAAGATTTGCGCAATCTTCCGTGTATCGTCGATACCAACCTGCAGGGCCAGGCGAATTGGCGGTTCTTCGAGGACGGCAAGACCGTATCGGTGCCGGTCACCGGACCGGTGCGGGTCAATTCTCCCCTGGCGGCCCGGCAGGCGGCCATCATGGGCCTTGGCTTTGCCGCATTGCCATCCTACCTGGCTGATCCGAAAGTGGCGTCGGGTGAACTCGTGCCGGTCTTGACCGAATTTGTGCCCACCGGGCAGACGCTGCAGGCGGTTTATCCGCACCGCCGGCATCTCGCCGGCAAGGTCCGCGCACTGATCGATCATCTGGTCGACTGGTTCGCCACGCACCCGATCAGCTAGGGGTAGCAATTGGCGGTTGTGCAGTTTGGACGCCGGGCAGCGGCGTGGTTTATGGCGCTTTGCGTCATGGCTTTGGTTCTCGTGCTGCCCGCCGCGGCGCATCCGCACATTTTCATCGATGCCAAGGTCACGGTGGTGTTCAACGATGCCGGAGCCGTTGTGGGTCTCAAGCACAACTGGACCTTCGACGAGGCATTTTCGTCGTGGGTGGTGCAGGGGCTTGATACCAATGGCGACCGCGAAACCAGCCCCGAAGAATTGCAGCCGCTGGCGGACGACAATCTCAAGGGCCTGACGGAATACGGCTTTTATACCTATGCGGGCACGCAAGATAATCCGCTGAAATTCACCGCCGACGGCGACCAGCGCTTTGTTTATGAGAACGGCCGCACGACGCTCACCTATGGGCTGACGGTGACCAATCCGCAGCCAATGGCCAACCGGTTCGAGTTGGGGGTTTATGACCCGGATTACTATGTGGCCATCACCTTTGCGGATGCCCGCGACGTGACGCTGGAGAATGCGCCGCCCGGCTGTGGGGTGACACTCGAGCCGCCCAAGGAGATGGACCAGGCATTGCAGGACCGTCTGTTCTCGCTGGGGCCGGACGTGATGGAATTGCCGCCGGACCTCGCCGCCGCGATGCGCGGCACGCAGGGCATGATCGTCATTACCTGCAACGGCGTGGCTGCCCCCGCGCCGGTTTCGGCGCTGGATGCAGTCAACCAGGTGGCCCAGGCCCCGGCGCATTCGCCCTCTCTGCCATTCGGCGGCCCTCCGAAGGAACCTGGATTGAACCTGCCGCATAACGGCTTCACGGTTTGGCTGCAGACGCAGCAGCGCGAATTCTACCAGGCGATGAACCAGGCTTTGGCTTCGCTCAAGACCGACTGGACCGCGTTCTGGCTGCTGGGTGGGTTGAGCTTTCTCTATGGCATCATTCACGCTGCCGGGCCGGGGCACGGCAAGGTGGTGATTTCGTCCTATGTGCTGGCCAACGAAACGCAGATGCGGCGCGGCATCACACTGAGCGTGATTTCGGCGATGATCCAATCGGCGGTCGCGGTGGCGTTCGTGCTGATCGCTGCGAGCATTCTGGGCATGACCAGCATGGCGATGGACGTCGCGGCCAACTGGATCGGTATCATCTCCTACAGCATGGTGGCGCTGCTTGGGCTGTGGCTGGTGGTGCGCAAGCTGTTCAATCTGGGCCATGGGCATCATCATCATGCCCCCGACGACATGGCGGCCAAGGCGCGCGGCCATCTGCATGGTGAGCACGAGCACCATCATCACGACCACCACGGCGCGCATGATCACGATCATCATGACCATGAGCATCACCACCATCATGCGGCTGAGGCCGAGCATGAGCATCACGACCACATGCATATCGTGCCGCCCAGTGCGGCGACCGGCAGTTGGCGCGAGCAGATCGGCGTTGTCCTCGCCGTTGGGCTGCGGCCCTGTTCAGGGGCACTGGTGGTTTTGGCCTTCGCGCTGTCGCAGGGTCTGCTGCCCGCCGGCATCCTGGCGGTGTTCCTGATGGGTGCCGGCACGGCGATCACCGTAGCAGTGCTGGCCACCATCGCGGTCACCGCCAAGGGCTTGGCGCAGCGGATCGGGGGCGTGGACAATCCGTTCATGGGCGCACTGGTGTGGTGGGCGGAACTGCTGGGGGCCTTTGGGGTGCTGGCGTTTGGGGTGCTGTTGGTCATCGCGAGCTTGTAAGCGCGACCCATCGCCGCCTTGCGATTGGGGCGGGAGCGGCTATGGTGCGGCCAAATTCCTAGAACCTTTCCAGACTGCGGCGCTCCATGTCCGATCATTTGCCTGCCAATCACCCGCCCGTGGCCAAGCCCAAGATCGGCGTTTTGCTGCTCAATCTCGGTACGCCCGAGGCGACGGACTATTGGAGCGTGCGGCGCTATCTCAAGGAATTCCTCAGCGACCAGCGGGTCATCGAGACGCCACGCTGGCTGTGGTGGCCAATTCTCAACCTGATCATCCTGTCGTTCCGCCCGCAAAAGAGCGGCCACGCCTATGCGCAGATCTGGGACAAGGAGAAAAACGAGAGCCCGCTGCGTGTGATCACGCGCCAGCAGACCGAAAGCCTGGCGCAGCGGTTTGCAGGCGAGGACAATGTGATTGTCGATTTCGCCATGCGCTATGGCAATCCCTCGACCGAGGCGCGGCTGAAAGCAATGCAGCAGGCGGGTTGCCAGAAGATCCTGCTGGTGCCGCTCTATCCGCAATATTCGGCAACGACGACGGCGACCGCCAATGACAAGGCCTTCGAAGTGCTGGGCAAGATGCGCTGGCAGCCGGCCGTGCGCACGGCGCCGGCCTATTTCGACGATCCGAAATATGTCGAGACGCTGGCGCGGTCGATCCAAGAGGGCGTGGCGAAGCTGGATTTTGTGCCGGACCTGGTGGTGACCAGCTATCACGGCATGCCGGTGGAATATCTGGAGCGCGGCGACCCCTACCACTGCCAGTGCCTCAAGACGACGCGGCTGGTGCGCGAGCATTTGGGCTGGGACAGGGACAGGCTCATGGTCACGTTTCAATCCCGGTTCGGCCGGGCCAAATGGCTTGAGCCGTATACGGACGTGACTTTAGCGGCGCTGCCGGGGCGGGGGATAAAGAAGATCGCAATCCTGGCGCCGGCGTTTTCGGCGGACTGTATCGAGACGCTGGAGGAAATTGCCATGCAGGGGCGCGAGACGTTCATGCATGCGGGTGGCGAGCAATTCGCCTATATTCCGTGTCTCAATGATAGTCCCGGCGGCATGGACATGATCGAGTCCATGGTCCGCCGGGAGCTTTCAGGCTGGCTATAGCTTGATTTTGGCGTTGTCGCCGAAATCGGGGGCTTTGCCGGTGACAGCGGCGACGAGCATTTTGGCGCTCGCGACGAGCTGATTGGGGCTGTCCCAGAGTTCGCCATCGTTGGGGGTGACGGTCAGGAGGCGAATGGAGGGATCATTCTCGTTCTCCCACCAGGCCTTGTCGAAATCGGTCCACAAATCCTTGATCTTGGCACGGTCGTTGCTGATTTTGGCTTTGCCGGCGATGACGACGTATTTGTGGCCGCCACTATCGACCCAAGCGAGCGAGACGGTGGGGAAACGCTCGATCTCGCCGTTCTTGTGGCCTTCGATATCGACCAGGAAATAGATGGCGTGTTCGTCGCGGTAGACGCGGGCGGAGAGCGGGCGGCTGCGCTGGTTTTCGCCGTCCCAAGTGGTGAACATGCAGATGTCGATCTTTTTCGCCAGCTCCCAGATACGGTCTTCGACTTCGTCGGGGGTCAGGTCGCTGTCGTTGGGATGTTCCTTGGCCATGTGAGCCTCCTTGGTTGTGGGAGGCGAACGGGCGGGCGGCGATGAGGTTGCGGGCGATATTTTTCGCGCCGGGGTGATCCAAAACAAAACACCCCCGCCTGGGCGGGGGTGCTGGATGCGTCGGGCCGAATCAGAAGCCGAGGCAGAACGAGGCGTTCTGGCCGGAGACGCAGGTGTTGATGCCGACGGTGTTGTGGGTGTTCCAGCCGCCGTGGTTATTGCCCCAGCCGCCATTGTTGCCCCAGCCAGTGTGGCGGCGATGGTTGCCCCAGCCGTTATCGGTGGCGAGGTAGCTGGCGGAGACCCAGCCGTCGCGGCCGGGCTTGGAGACGTGGCACCAGTTGCCGGCGCAATATTCGATATCGACTGGCTGGCCATACTGGACCGACGAGATGACCGGGTAGCCGGTGCCAGCGCCGGCGCGGACATTGGCATTGCCGGTGACGACGCCAGGCGACGCCATGGCGGCGGAGGCGGAAGCGACGAGGACGGCGGCGGCGAGCAGGGCGGTGGTGAACTTGTTCATGGGGAAATCCCTCTGTGTGTCTGGTTGTGGCAGTCGTCTGCCTTGGACACAGTTCTGAGGGATGGCGATTGAACCGTGCCTGAGCGCACCGTTCATCTGCGTTCAGAATGGAAAGCGCCGGTGACGGCCGAACCCGAGCGGGTCCTCGAACAGCAGATCGGGCGGGGTGGCGTTGACCTTGGCGGCCTGCCCGACCAGGTAGCTGGCGCGGACCCAGCCGGTATTGGTGACGAGGCACCAGGCGCCCGTGCGGGTGCAGCGGTCCAGCGTCACCTCGGTGCCATTGGGCAGCACACCGATGCTGGAATAGCCGGTGCCGGGGCCGCTGCGCACCTGGATAGTGCCGCCGCTGACGCGCGCGGTGGGCTGCGCCAGAGCCGGCGTGGCGATGAGGGCGATGGCAAGGATGAGGGCGGCGCGCATGATGCTCGTTTCTCCGAAGGGCGCCAGGATGCGGCGCGCCCGCGGCGAATTGATGGCGACATGCGCAAGCGCCGCACGGCGCGAGCCTGCGGGGAACACGGCGGTGAGCGGCTTTCGCCTCTGGGTAATTTTTAGAGTGAGACGAAAGCCGCTCACCACGATCGGTTTTTGCTGCATGCGCATCGAGCGGCCACCCTTTTGGGGCTGGCTATCCAGTGCAGCGCCCCGGGAGTTTTAGGCTCCGAAGGCGGACCGCAGCGGGCCGGACCGGTTGTCAGCGTCCATGCATGAGCCGGGCGACCCCGACTCCACCGTCTTCCCGCCCGGCGCTTCGTCGGCGCCGCGTGTGTGGCGGGAACGGGAGCATCATCGCATGGGATTTTGGTACGGGGACAAGATGGACAGATCAGAGACTGTTTGGAAATTCTACTCTGGCGGCCATCTGCAGCGGCTTTCTGCGCTTCCGGTGCTCACGTACCCAAAGGTACGCTGCGCTCCGGTTCTCGAAAACCACCGCATCTGACTCACCAGAGCGAATTTGCAAACAGTCTCTCAGTCGTCGCCGAAGGTCCACCACTCGCCTTTCCCGAACTCGGAGGTCCGGAAGTAGAGGCTCTTGAAGGCGCAGAGGGCGGCATCGGCCTCCTCCAGCCGCAGCAGGAGTTCGGCAAAGCTGAGCGTGGCATCGGGCTTCAGGCGGGCGAGGCGGCGGCCGAAGGGTTCGCGCGAGACGATGCGGTAGGTTTGGGCGATGAGGTGGGCCACCAGCGCGACCAGCACCGGCGGCGCGGGTTCTTTGGGATGCGCGCGGGCGCGAACGCCCAGATCGCGCAGCGCCGGCTCAAAGCGCTCGATCAGGGTCAGGTAGCGGATCACCAACGGATAGGCGGCGCGCTTGTCGTGGTCGAGCATGGGTTTTTCTCCGCAGGGGCGGAGGAGGATAGGCGCGGGTAAGGTGGGCGGGGAGAAGTTTTTGGGGCGAGGGCCATCGGCCCGGAGGGCGTTGGGCGTGGGGTGGGGCGCGGTGGAGGGCGTTGCGGCGACCGGGCGGCCGTGCCGCGATCTCTGAATGGTTCCTGTCTGCGCCGGAATGGCGGCGTTCGCTATGTTGTAATTACATCAGAGCCGACATTGTTGAGTGTGCGAACCATCTGCTGGACATGGATCTCCATCCTCACAGAAATCCAAAAGGACGGGTTTTTTCCAGGCACGATGGAATTCGCCGCCAACATGATCTGGTCGCAGCCCCATGAGTTAGGGAGAGCAGCGAATTGTGGATCCAAAATTACCTTATTAGCAACTGATTTGTAGTGAGAGGAATAGTCGTCATATATCGGCTTGTTGGTAATTGTGTCTCGGCCGATCATATTTCTCTTTTCGCGGTAATAAAATGTTCTCCTATTTGGGGTTGGAAAGTCGATTCTTGGTCGCCATCCAGTAGTTATCATATCATTACGTTGCGGATTTATTGACCCGTAGTCTCCATAGGTGACTTTGTAGTTTTCAGATTTTGTGTTATTCTTAACCTGTTCAAACAGATACCTCTCCTCAATAGGAAAAGTATCATGCTCGGAATTGCCGATGTCTTCAATGCTTTTAGGAAATGAAGTAGCCATGATCACGACATTGGCGCCCGGAATCAAGTCGAATGCTCTATTAACGAGCCCAGACGTTCTAACGGCGTGTATCGTTCCAGTACTTGGCCTGATAAATTCGTGATCCATTATCAGTATAAATTTTTTCCCGTTGTCGATATTTATATTTATTCTGTCTCGTAATAATGAAATATCATAGAGAAAATCTGAATCTTCTAGTACGGAAGCTCTATACGCCACTCCAGGATATGACTGAAATAGTGCGTCTATCTGAGCGAACAGATCCTGTGAATATTGCTGAGGGGTGTCTGTATCCTTCGGGTTTATGATAATTGTTGGAATAATAGAATTCACAACTTTTGCAGACGACGCGACGAAATCTCGCCAAGCCTGATAACCGTCAGTAGAATCGGAAAGGGCATCAAGCTCGTGGCAAGAAAGCGAGTCCTCCCTAGTCACGTCAAGAATTATAGTCCCTTGATCTTTTAGCGTTTCAAATGTGTTGGTCGCGCTCCTTCGAAAGGCATATGCGCCTGGCAAATTTCTTAGGCTGGGTCCGTCCAAGTCGTCATCGCGACTTGCTTTTCGGCCGCGACTTAGCTCGACAACGGGAAGAATGTGGTCCTTAACGGACTTTGGAAGGTTCTTCCAGGCGCGCAGCTCTGACTGGGCAGTTTTGAGCATGAGGACGTAATCAGAGTCCATGCCCAGCAATCCCCAAGTCCCGCGCTCTGAACCTAACTGAAAGTGAGGACACGCCGAATTTTGACGCGATGGCCTCTACTTTGCCATGCTCTGCCAGTGACACCGCTCTAAAACTGTCTTCTGGCATCAGGATGATACCTGCGTATCGATTGGCTTGGTATTCAATGCGATTACGCTCATCGTTTCGGTGCATTATCATCTCACCCTTGGGCATTTTCTCGATTTCTGATCGATGCATCTGAAAATGTACGTACTCGTGCGCCATAGAAAATCTTTGACGAGTACGGGGGTGTCCAGAATTAATGACGATCTTATATTTCCCATCATCGACTTTTTCTATGTAGGCGTCGTTTGGAGAAATATCGGCGTATGACAACTCTAGATTAGGGGTTAATCTAATAAGCGCCTCGATATCCGTTTCCACTCCGTTTATGAGCCCCGCGCTCCTGCAAAATGCGATAATTCGCTCGGGCGTGTCTAATGCCGAAGCACTTTGCTGGACGATCGATGGTGCGGATAGAGGCTCACCCTGCTCTATAAGCATAGGATCCATGGGCCGGTTGGGACGCTTCTTCATTCCTGAACCTCAAGGTCGGACAAAGTCAGGAGGCCCTGTTCAGAAAGTTGCGTCTCGATAACATCCACCCTGTTCGCGATTGACTGGTTCCTCACCTTCGAAAGTTCGTCCAAAATTGTTCGAATCCGCTCATCGCCGACCTTGCTATCCGTGAAATAACGATGGACCTCCTCGCTAACTTTTTCTTCGGCGTGGCTGAGAGCCGAAGCGCGAACAGCAAAGAAAGCAAAGGCGGCTACAAACGCAAGTAATCCTACTAGAACGGTGATAATTGTCCCATAGAACGATGAGATAGTAGAGAGGTACGTCTCCGTATCCCAGCGGTCGTCAAGCACACAAAACGTACTGCCGTTATAGGTGCCACACGCATCCTGATGGAGAAACTGGAAGTCGGTTAGCCAATAAATTAAAAGCCCGACAAATAGCATCGCGGCGAATGCACCGGCGGCGCCGGCCAAGAAGGGTATTACAATGGACCTAGTCGGGTGAAGCCTCGCGCTAAGATTAGGCAATGATGTCCCTCACACAGTTTTTTGCATTTCCGCCTCTGTGATTTTTGGCACAACGTTCCATGACGCAACATCTCCCCCTTTGTTTATAGATAATCACGCTAGGGCCCGACGCAATCCCAGATCTCGATCAGTGACGCTTTTCCAGTGAACAAGGCCGTTGCTGACTTAAGCGGCAACTACCTGGCCCTCCCCTGGGGGAGGAGGGATCGGGGTGGGGTGTTCGGCGCTCGCGTTGGGCCGTGGTGGTGCTAAGCTGCAGGCGGTATGGAAGATCGGGTCAGCTTCGCGCGGCGGCTCAGGCGCAATCAGACAGGGGCGGAGCAGCGCTGTTGGGCGGTGCTGCATTCGTGGCGTGTCAATGGATGGCATTTCAGGCGGCAGGCGCCGATTGGGCCGTTCGTGGTGGACTTCGTCTGCAAGCGCGAAAAGCTGGTGATCGAGATTGATGGGGATAGCCATTATTCGGGCGAGGGCATCGCGCGGGACGAAGGGCGGACGGCGTTTTTGGAGGGGCTGGGGTATCGGGTGGTTCGGTTTAGCAATGATGATGTGATGGGGAATGCGGAGGGGGTGTTTGAGGTGTTGAGGGGGATTTTGGGGGAGCCGGATGGGCGGGATGGGCGAGAGACCCCCACCTAGCCTCCCCCTGGGAGGGGGAGGAATCGATAGAGGTTGCGGCAAGGCTTTCTGCTCCTCCCCCTTGGTAAGGGGGAGGCTGGGTGGGGGTGGCCGAGAACGCGGTGGAGGGAAGGCCCCCACCTAACCTCCCCCTGGAAGGGGGAGGAATTCCATCGGGGTTGGGGGAGGGTTAGTTCACCTCGCCCGACAGCGTATCCAGTTCCATCTCCCTTAGCCGCTTCACCTCGTCGCGCAGCCTTGCGGCCTTTTCGAACTCGAGGTTAGTGGCCGCTTCGCGCATCTGGGCTTCCATGTCCTTGATGACGGCGGCGAGGTTGGCGCCGACCTGGACCTGTTCCTTGCCGTCCTTGCCTTTGCCAATCGAGATGGTGACGTGGTCGCGTTCGTAGACGCTGTCGACGATGTCGTGGATGTTGGAGCGGACCGAGGCGGGGGTGATGCCGTGTTCGGTGTTGTAGGCAGTCTGCTTGTCGCGGCGGCGGTTGGTTTCGGCGAGGGCGCGTTCCATGGAGCCGGTGACGCGATCGGCGTAGAGGATCACCTTGCCGTCGACGTTGCGGGCGGCGCGGCCGATGGTTTGGATCAGGGAGGTTTCGGAGCGCAGGAACCCTTCCTTGTCGGCATCGAGGATGGCCACGAGGCCGCATTCGGGGATGTCGAGGCCTTCGCGGAGGAGGTTGATGCCGACGAGGACGTCGAAGCCGCCCAAGCGCAAGTCGCGGATGATTTCGATGCGCTCGATGGTGTCGACGTCGCTGTGCATATAGCGCACGCGAATGCCCTGTTCGTGCAGGTATTCGGTCAGGTCCTCGGCCATTTTCTTGGTGAGGACGGTGAGGAGGGTGCGGTAGCCCTTCTTGTTGGTTTCGCGGATTTCGTCGACCACGTCATCGACCTGGGCCTTGGCGGGGCGGATTTCGACCGGGGGATCGATCAGCCCGGTGGGGCGGATGACCTGTTCGGCGAAGACGCCATCGGTCTGGTCCATCTCCCATTTGCCGGGGGTGGCCGAGACATAGACCGATTGCGGCCGCATGGCGTTCCACTCCTCGAAGCGGAGCGGGCGATTGTCCATGCAGGAGGGCAGGCGGAAGCCGTATTCGGCCAGGGTCGCCTTGCGGCGCAAGTCGCCGCGATACATGGCGCCGAGCTGGCCGATGGTGACGTGGCTTTCGTCGACGAAGACCAGGGCGTTATCGGGGAGATATTCGAACAGCGTCGGTGGCGGCTCGCCGGGGCGGCGGCCGGAGAAGTAGCGGGAATAGTTCTCGATGCCGGCGCAGGAGCCGGTGGCTTCCATCATTTCCAGATCGAACAGGGTGCGCTGTTCGAGGCGCTGGGCCTCGAGGAAGCGGCCGGCGCCGTTGAGCTCCTGCAGGCGCGCGGCGAGTTCGGCGCGGATCAGCTTGATGGCCTGGTTCATGGTGGCGCGGGGCGTCACGTGATGGGAATTGGCGTAGACGCGGATGAAGGTGAGATCGGCGGATTTCTTGCCGGTGAGGGGATCGAATTCGGCGATGGACTCGATCTCGTTGCCGAACAGGCTGACGCGCCAGGCGGCGGCTTCATAGTGGGCGGGGAAGATTTCGATGGTATCGCCGCGGACGCGAAAAGTGCCGCGGACGAAGCCGGTATCGCCGCGCTTGTATTGCAGGGCGACGAGCTTGGCGAGCAGCTCGCGCTGGTCGATTTTTTGGCCCTTGCCCAGATCGACGGTCATGGCGGTGTAGTCCTCGACCGAGCCGATGCCGTAGATGCAGGAGACCGAGGAGACGATGATGACGTCGTCGCGTTCCAGGATCGAGCGCGTGGCCGAGTGGCGCATGCGGTCGATCTGCTCGTTGATGGTGGATTCTTTTTCGATGTAGGTATCGGTGCGAGGAACGTAGGCCTCGGGCTGATAGTAATCGTAGTAGGAGACGAAGTATTCGACGGCGTTATCGGGGAAGAAGGACTTGAACTCGCCATAGAGCTGGGCGGCGAGGGTTTTGTTGGGCGCGAGGATGAGCGCGGGGCGGTTGGTGCGGGCGATGACCTGGGCGGCGGTGAAGGTTTTGCCACTGCCGGTCACGCCGAGCAGGACCTGGTCGGTTTCGCCATTGTTGACGCCTTCCACCAGCTCGGCAATGGCGGTCGGCTGGTCGCCGGCGGGGGTGTAGGGGGTGACCATGCGGAAGGGCACGGAGGCGGTACGGACCGGGCGGGTGGGGCGATGCGGCATCCAGGGGGAGGAGCCTTCGACTTCCTTGCGGCCATGCAGGATGATCTGTTCGAGGGCCTTGACGGTGGCGGTGACGCCGACGGTCTGGGCGTCCTCGACGGTGCGGCTGGAGCCGGATTTCGAGCGGGCGCTGGAGAGGGCGTCCCGCAGTTTGCCGATGGTTTCGGGATCCTTGGCGGCGGCGCGGGAGATGTCGCGGGCGCTCATTGCCTCGGGCGAGGGCATGTGGCCGAAGCCGGCTTGGGGGCTTTCGCCCATGCCGTCGAAGTCGATGCGATCGACGGAGTTGATCTTGGTCTTGCCGGTTTTCGGGGCCATGCCGGTGGCGTTATCGTGGCTGGACTTGGTGGTGCGGCGCTTTTCCAGCGCGGTCAGCTTGCGCTGCGCAGCCTTTTCGGCCTTGAGAGCCTCCTTGGCGGCAGCGGCGGCGTCGGCCTCAACCTTGCGGGCAGCCTCGATCTTTTCCCAGTCCATGCGGGATTTGTTGCGCATGCGCTCGGCGTAGAGGGGCTTATTGGCCGCAATGTCCTCGGCTTTTTCGATCTCGCTGAAGAACTCCTCGATGGAGAACTCGGCTTTGCCCGGGCGGGCAGATTTGTCGGAGGCCATGGGACACCGTGGTACTTGGGAGATCGATAAGATGGGGAACGTTGCGTCGGAATGCAATGTTCCGCTGACCTTAGCATTCCATGAACGGAGAGGGAACGGGGGTGCTGACAGATCGTGTCAGCACTGATGGCGGTATCGCGGCTAACGCGCCGCCTGGATTGGCGGCGCGCGATAAGGGGCAATCAGGCGAGCATGCTGGGGGGGAGTTTGCCGCCATTGGCGGCGAGCTTGGTGATGACCTGCTTGTGCAACCAGATGTTCATGGCGGCGGAGTCGGACTGGTCGCCTGTATAACCGAGTTCGTCGGCAAGCTGCTTGCGGGCGGTGAGCGAACTGTCGAGGTCAAGCGCTTTGAGCAGGTCGACGATGGAGGTTTTCCAGTGCAGCGTCTGGCCGGATTTGGCGACGGCGGCATCGAGGACAGCGGCGACATCGACACTCTGAGTGGTGCTGGGAGCGGTGGCCTGGGGTGTAGTGGCGGCGGCCGTCTGGGTTTTCGAGGCAGCGGCGGCGTTGGCAGCAACGGCATCGGCGATGGACTTTTCGGCGGCGGCCTTGCCGGCATCAAGCGCAGCCTGCTGCGCGGCCTGCACGTTGGGCGTTGTCGAAGCAACGCCGGTGGGGGCGGGGCTGGCGGCGGGCGTCGCCGCGGCGGTTGGGATTGCGGCGGGTGAGGGGTGGTGACCGAAAATGCGGTCCTTGATGTTGTCGAAAATGCCCATGCTATGCTGTCTCCTCAGCGATCCGGACGACGTGCCGAAGGCAAGTCTTGCCTCGGCTAACGCGCGGCCATTGGTGCCGTTCCCGTTTGTGGAGAAGCGTAGGCTGGCGCAGAGTGGCGGTCAAATCTGGCGTGATTGCCGACTTTGCCTTTGCGACTCCGCAATGGAAGTGCGAGAGATCAGCCGATAAATCATTAGGATGCGAGCAATTAGCACGACGTCAACGCAGGGCGAGGCCGATGTGCCGACCGCCACGAGCCCGCTCCGCTGGCCCATTCTGGCCGCCGTCATGGTGTCGATGGCGATGGTCGCCTTCGAGGCCACTATCGTGTCGACCGCCATGCCGCAGATCGTCGCCGATCTGGGCGGACTGTCGCTCTATAGCTGGGTGTTCTCATCATACCTGCTGGCAACGACGGCAGTGACTGTGGTGTTCGGCAAGTTTGCCGATATCTATGGCCGCCGGCCGATCGTTTTGCTCGGCATCGGGGTATTCCTTGCAGGCTCGATCCTGGCGGGCCTGGCCTCGTCATTGCCGATGCTGATCGTGGCGCGGCTGATCCAGGGCGTCGGTGCGGGCGCGATGCAACCGGCCGCCATGACCATCATCGCCGATCTCTATCCGGGCAAGCAGCGCGGCAAGGTGCAGGGTTATCTGGCTGCGGTTTGGGCGGTCTCTGCGGTCAGCGGCCCATTGCTTGGCAGCTTCATCGTCCACGCCATCTCCTGGCCCTGGGTGTTCTGGATCAATATTCCGATCGGGCTTGTGGCCGCGGCGATCTATTTAGGTTTTCTGCGCGAACCAGCCCGCAAGAAGGGCGGATCCGTTGATATCGTCGGGGCGATCCTGTCCGCCATCGCCATCGCCGCATTGATGCTGGCGCTGACCGAGGGCGGCAATTCGATGCTGCTGCTCGCCGGCTGCGTCATTGTTTTTGCGGTTGCGGCAGTGCTGTTCGTCTTGCAGGAGCGGCGGGCGCCGGATCCGATGATTTCGCTGGAGTTGTGGCGGCGCCCTTCGATCGCGACGGCCAATGGTGTCACCGTGCTCGCGAGCATGTCGTTGATGGGACTGACCACCTTCTTGCCGATCTACGTGCAGGGCGTGCTGGGGCAATCGGCGATGGTCGCGGGCTTTACGCTGACCACGATGCTGCTGGGCTGGCCAAATGGGGGCGACTATCGCGGCGCGGATTTTCTATCATCTGGGTGCGCGTCCCCTCGTGCTCACCGGCGCCGTCCTGCAGCCCATCGGGGCCCTGGTCCTGACGCTCATGGGGCCCGACAGTTCCCCGATCCAGGCGGGCATTGCTTCGCTGATCATGGGTTTTGGCATGGGGCTTATTACCGTCTCGGCACTGCTGGTGATCCAGGGCGAGGCCGCTGCCCATGAACGTGGGGCGGGCACGGCGTCCAACCTGTTCTCGCGCAATCTCGGCAGCACGCTCGGTGCTGCGGTGATGGGCGCTGTGCTCAATTTCGGACTTTGGCAGGTGTCGGCGGGACAGGGCGTGAGTGAGGATCAACTGCGCCAGTTGC
The DNA here is from genome assembly GCF_028290435.1 of Devosia sp. GTDB lineage: Bacteria > Pseudomonadota > Alphaproteobacteria > Rhizobiales > Devosiaceae > Devosia. Next base: position 97,745 of record NZ_JAQGJV010000095.1, read on the forward strand.
TCGGCCGAACGGGGGATGTTGTCGCCGCCGAAGGATCGGTCCGCCTCGTGCTGCAGGGCGCGCTGCACTTGACCTTCATCGCCATGCTGGTTCTGGCGCTGGCGACGGTCTGCGTCGCGGTCTTCGTGCCGAAGCGGGTGGCGCAGCCAAAGTAGGCGCCTAAGCCTGGGATGGCGCGCCCAATGTGACGACAAACTGCTTGGTGCGAGCTTGCACCGGCGCGTTGAACACCTGGCTGGCCGCGCCCGCTTCCACCACTTCGCCCCGCTCCAAAAACACCACGTCGTGGGCGATCGCAGCGGCGAGGCGCAGGTCGTGGGTGGCGATGAGCATGGTGGTGCCTTCGCGGGCGAGCTGGACCAGGACGTCGACGACTTCGCCGGCGAGTTCGGGATCGAGGGCGGAGGTGGGTTCGTCGCAGAGGAGGACTTTGGGGGAGGGGGCGAGGGCGCGGGCGATGGCGACGCGCTGTTGCTGGCCGCCGGAGAGGTTGGTGGGCCAAGCATCGGCCTTGTGGGACATGCCGACCTTGTCGAGCAGTTCGAGGGCGCGGGTGCGGGCTTTGTCCTTGGGCCAGTTGAGGACTGTCAGAAGGGATTCCATGACGTTTTCCAGCGCGGTCTGGTGCGGGAAAAGCTGGAAATTCTGGAATACCATGCCGGTGTGACGGCGCAGGCGCAGGATGGCGTCGCGGTGGGGGTGGGATTTTGGGTTGAAATCCAGCACGGCGTCATCGATCTGCACGCGGCCGGATTGGGGGATTTCGAGGAGATTGACGCAGCGCAGCAGGGTGCTCTTGCCGCCGCCGGAGGGGCCGATCAGGGCGGTGACGCCGCCTTCGCGCACGGCGACGCTGACATCGTTGAGGACGGTGAGGTCGCCGAAGCTCTTGTGAATGTGGTCGAGGGTGATCACGAGGCGGCCTCCATGTGGCCGCCATAGCGGGAGAGGCGTTTTTCCAGACGGGTCTGCAGGGTGGAGAGGACGGAGCTGAGCGCCAGGTAGATGATGGCGACTTCGATATAGATGATCAGCGGCTCGTAGGTGGTGGCGACGATGCGCTGGCCGGCCTGGAACAGCTCGGGCACTGTGACGGCGGCGGCCAGCGATGTGTCCTTGATGAGGGCGATGAAGGTGTTGGACAGGGGCGGCACGGCGATGCGGCTGGCCTGGGGCAAGATGGTGCGGCGCATGGCTTGCGGCCAGGTCATGCCGATGGAGAAGGCGGCTTCCCACTGGCCCTTGGGCACGGCGGTGATGACGGCGCGGATAATCTCGGACGTATAGGCGCCGACATTGAGGGTGAAGCCGATCAGGGCGGCGGGGAAGGCGTCGAGGACGATGCCGATGCTGGGCAGGCCGTAAAAGATCAGGAAGAGTTGGACGAGGAGCGGCGTGCCGCGAATGACCCAGACGTAGAATTTGACGATGGCCGAGAGGGGCGCGGGGCCGAAGAGGCGGGTGATGGCGGCGATGAAGCCGACGGCGAGGCCGAGGGCGAAGGAGAGCAGGGTCAGCGGCACGGTGAAGAGGATGCCGGCGCGCAGGAGCGGCAGCAGGGAGGTCAGCATCAGGTCGAGCCAGTGCGGCATGGATGGGTCCCCGTGAGACGTGGATGAGTCTCGATAGCATTAGTGGGTCGGTGAGGGGAGAGTTTTGGGCGGCGTCCTTCACCTCTCCCTTTGGGGGAGAGGTCGGCGCGCAGCGACGGGTGAGGGGGCCTTTCCCAGGCAGCGCACCCGGTAAAGGCCCCCTCACCCGACCCAAAAGGGTCGACCTCTCCCCCAAAGGGAGAGGTGAAGATTACTTGGAGACGTCGGCGCCGAAGTATTTCTGGGAGATCGTCGCGTAGGTGCCGTCGGCCTTGATCGAGACCAGGGCGTCGTTGATGGCGGCGAGCAGTTCGGGATTGCCCTTGGCGATCAACACGCCCGAATGGTCGGCGGCGTCCTGGGTGGCGGCGATCTTCACGTTGGCATCGGGCTTCTGCTTCTTGAAATCGTAGAAGGAGAGGCTGTCATTGATGGTGGCATCGGCGCGGCCGTCGATGACCAGGGCAATGGACTGATCGAAGCCGTCGGTGCCGACGAGTTCAGCGCCGCTCTCGGTGGCGAGCTTGCCAAAATTGCTGGTCAGGGTCTGGGCGGACTTTTTGCCAGCGAGATCGGCGAAGCTGGTGATGGCGGTATTGTCGCCGCGCACGACCAGCACGGCCTTGGAGGCGATGTAGGGTTCGGAGAAATCGTATTTGGCCTGGCGCTCGGGATTGATGCCGACCTGGTTGATGACAGCGTCATAGCGCTTGGCATCGATGCCGGCGATCAGGCCATCCCACTTGCCTTCGACGAACTCGGCTTTGACGCCCAGGCGCTTGGCGATTTCCTGGCCGATTTCGACGTCGAAGCCCACGAGGGCGCCGGTATCGTCATGGAAGGTGAACGGCGCATAGGTGCCCTCGGTGCCGATGCGCAGCGTGCCGGCGGACTTGATGGCGTCGAGGCCGGACTGCGCGAAGGTTGGGGTCATCACTGCCAGCTGCAGCAGGCCCAAAGCAATAATCGACTTTACCAGTTTCATGTTTGTCTCCTTGCAGCGCGTATGTTTCCCACGGCGCAAGGTGATCTATAGGCGCGGTTCAGTCTTCGCCATGGTTGTTGCCAGCAAAAAGCAGGATGTTTCTGCCGTGGCGCCCGAGACGCATTGGCATACTCAGGATTTGGATTTTGGGGAAATGGCGCTGCTGGCGAATAGTGGGGCGGCCGCCCGGAGGCGACCGCCGACAGTCAGCTCACGATGCGCAGTTGTTTCGGCGTGTCCCAGCCCAGGCCCTCGATAGTGGTTTCGCGACCCTCGGTGATATTGGCGAAAGTGGCGATGGCGGCGGGGCGGCTGAGGAGGAACCCCTGGGCTTCGCCGCAGGTTTCGCCGCGCAGGAAATCGAGCTCTTCCCGCCGTTCGATGCCTTCGGCCACCACCGGCAGCTTGAGGCCGGCGCCGAGGCCGAGGACCGCGCGGACGATGGCGGCGGACTGCTCGTTGCTGTCGACCGACTTGATGAAGGACTGGTCGATCTTGATCTTGTCGAACGGGAAGGCGCGCAGGTTGGCCAGCGAGGAATAGCCGGTGCCGAAGTCGTCCATGGCGATGCGCACGCCCAGGGCCTTGATCTGGCGCAGGCTGATCAGGGTGCGGTTGATATCGCGGACCAGGGCCGTCTCGGTGATCTCGATCTCGAGGCGCTCGGGGGCCAGGCCGGTCTTGCGCAGGATTTCGGCGATCATTTCGGGCAATTGGGCGCTCTGCATCTGCACCGCCGAGACATTGACGGCGATGGAGAGGGGGCTGGACCAGGAGGCGGCCTCCTCGCAGGCGGTGAGCATGACCCACTCGCCGATCTGCATGATCAGCCCGCTTTCCTCGGCGACGGGGATGAAGGTGCTGGGCGAAATCTGGCCATGGTCCGGATGAGCCCAGCGCACCAGTGCTTCGAACCCGGTCACCAGGCCCGAGGCGATATCGACCTGGGGCTGATAGACCAGATGCAGTTCCTGGCGGGAAATGGCGTGGCGCAGGTCGTTTTCCATCAGGCGGCGCTCGCGCACGGCGGTGCCCATTTCGGTTTCGAAGAAGCGGTAGATGCCGCGGCCGTCATGCTTGGCGCGGTAGAGCGCGGTATCGGCATGGGTGACCAGGTGTTGCGGGTCTTCGGCATTGTCGGGGAACAGCGAAATACCGATCGAGGCGGAGATCAGGGTGCCGTCGGCGGCGTTCTGGTTGGCGTCACGGAAGCCGTCGAGAATGCGCTCGGCAATGCGGCCGGCGCGGGCCGGGCTGCCGATATCGGGGATGATGACGGAGAACTCGTCGCCGCCGATGCGCGCCGCAAAACCCTTGTCGCCAATGGTGGCGAGCAGCGACTCGCCGACCCGCTTCAGCAGGGCATCGCCGGAGGGGTGGCCGAACAGGTCGTTGACCTCCTTGAAGCGGTCGAGATCGAGGCACAGCACGGCAAAGCTCTGGCCCTGGCGCGTCGCCAAGGCGATTTCGCTTTCCAGGTGGCGATTGAAGCTGGCGCGGTTGGGCAGGCCGGTCAGCGCGTCGTGATGGGCGAGGAAGCGGATATGCTGCTCGGCCTGGCGGCGGGCGCTGAGATCGCGGACGGCCACAACGTGGTGCGGCTTGCCGCTATAGTCCACCTTGCGCAGGATGACCTCGACCGGAATGCGCATGCCCTTGGGGCCCACGAGATCGGTTTCGACGGCGACATTGTGCCGGGCGAGCAGGGCGGCGCAGGTGGTCTCATCGAAATAGGCCGACAGTGGCTTACCGGTGACTTCGTCGTCACTCTGGCCGACCAGAGTGCGGAAGCTGGCATTGACCGTGACGATGTTGTCGTTGAGGCAGACCATCAGGCCCTCGACGGCGGCATCGGCGAGGCCGCGCATGCGGTGACCTTCAAGGGCGGCGCGCTTTTCTTCGCGCAAATCGAGGCGCAGCGCCATGAGGGCGGTGAGCAGGACCATGATACTGCCGATGGCCACCGCTATTCCCAGATATTCGGGGGTCGCATCGGCGGCGCTGACGATGGCGTAGCAGTTTTGCATGCCAGCGGCACCCATGCCGGTGAAGTGCATGGCGCAGATGCCCAGAGTGAGCAGGGCCGTGCCGCCGAAGCGGGATTTGACGCCGGTGCCGAGCGCAGCAACCAGCAGGGCCGCGGCGCCGAACACCATGCCGAGGAGAAGCGACGAAGCAACCAGCGTGGTGTCCCAGGCAATGTTGCCGCCGATCATCAGCGCGACCATGCCGACATAGTGCATGCCCGCAATGCCGATGCCGACGATGGCGCCGCCCAAGGCCTTGTCGGAGCGTCGACTGCCGGCCGTGGCCACCCAGAAGCCGCCGCCGGTCACCACGATGGCGAGCGCCAGCGAGAGCAGCGTCATCCACAGGTCATAGCCGGTCGGCATGCCGATGGCGAAGGCGAGCATGGCCACGAAATGGGTGGCCCAGATGCCAAAGCCGACCGAACCGGCAGCGATCGCCAGCCAAATGGCGCGGGTGCGGCCGGGCCTGAGTTTTTGCGCGTGACTTAGCAGCGTGACGCCGGCGAAGGCGGATAGCGCGCAGATGAGAGCGGCAAGGACCACGAGGCGCAAGTCGTGATGGAAGAACAGCGTGGAGAGGACAGTTTGCATAATGGTCTCGGCGTTAATTACCTAGACCATCAGGGCGGGTCAGTAAAAACCCTATGAAGGCGAAAATAACGTGATCGAAATCGGGCGGATTACGGCCCGGCTAGTTAATGATGTGTGGCGAGGGCCAGCCGATAAACGGCTGGCTTTATTGAGCTAATAGACGCGGATCGAGGAGACGGCATCGTTCAGATAGCGTCCCAGCACCGGTTCGCTCTTGATGATGCGGGTGCAATAGGACTGGAAATCGGCGTCGCGGCAGACGGCAGCGGAGACATGGCCCTCTACGGTCACCGAGGAGAAGCGATTATCGAGGTGGGACAGCAACAGGTCGTTGTAGACATTGCCGGAGGTCATGCAGACCGAGGCGCCGGTATAGTTGCGGCCTTCGAAGAAGCAGATTTGGCCGGGGCCGCCATGGCCATAGTTCAGGCGCGGGCCACTCAGCGGGCCGGCCGAGGACAGACCGAAGCTCAGCTTGGAGATCTGGGCCCAGCCGCGTTCATGGCCTTGGCCAACCACGCACCACCGCACGGTGCAGCGATAGACCAGGATGGCCTGGTCGGCGGCGATGGCGCCGACAACGTCATAAGGGCCGCCGGGACCTTGGCGTAGGGTCAGGTCCTGAGTGCTCCAGGCGGGCGTGCCGTATCCGGGACCTTCGGCCATTGCGGGTGCCACTGCGAACAGCAGGACCAAAGGCGCAATAAGTGCAAGCAGGATTTGGCGCGTGCGCAGTACCATGAATAAAGGCTCCCAGGATCGGCGTAAGATGGCGCGATAGTAGCGCGGGCGGTTGCCACATCCAAGCCGCAATTACCAAAGGCAAACAAAAAGCGCCACCCCCAGGGGGCGGCGCTTGATGTGGCGTTAGAGCATTTTAGCGAATGCGGACCGAATACACGTCGCCGAAGCTGCTGAGGGAGGAGGCGCTGGTGGTGTAGGTGCGGCAATCGCGGAAGTTGCGATCGGCGCAGACCTGGACGCTCAAGCCGTCCTCATTTTCCATCGACTGGAAGGTGCCAGCCATGCGGCCAAGGTCGCGGACGCTGTCGCCCGACTGGTAGCATTCGCTGTTCCCGCGGAAGCGGCTGCGATCGTAGAAGCAGACTTCGGCATCCTGATAGACGGGAGGACGCGTGCCCGGGCCATTGCCGGGGAAGTTGTCACCGGGGCGCGGGCCGGGGCCGTTACCATTGCCGGGGAAGCCGGGGAATGGACCGTTATTGCCGGGGAATGGACCGTTATTGCCGGGGAAGGGGCCATTATTGCCCGGACGGGGGCCGGGGCCGTTATTGCCGTTGCCGACACCGATATTGATGTTGGGACCGCCGGGGCCGCCGACGGAGAAGCCGAAGGACACGCCCGGATTGCTCGGATTGACGGGGCGGCCACCGGCGCTGAGGTATTGGGCGGAAACCCAGCCGGAGATGCGACGGCCTTCGACATAGCAGAAGCCAGAGTCACAGCGCTGCACATCGACCTGCGTGCCGCTCGGCACGGCGGTGACAACGGCGTAGTTGGTACCGGGGCCGGAACGCACATTGACGTTGGAGGTAATGACGCCCGGCGCTGCCTGGGTTGCGGGGAGGAAGGTGAGTGCGGCAGCGGCGGCCACGGCAAAGCCGGTGGCAAGGTTCAGCAGCATTCTGCGAGTTTGGCGGTTCATCAAGGCGCTCCATGGATGGGCTTAGTCGGCGTGCCCAGGAATCGGGCACGCGGAAGATTAGGTGGGATGTTGTGCTAGGAACGGGGCGCCGGTGCAAAGGGTTCCTGCACCGGCCAATTGCCGGGCCGCCGGTCGGCAGCCCTGAACTCAGTAGACCTCGAGCGAGGAGACGCGGCGGTCGATCTGGCTGGGCAGGCGCGACTGGCTGGAGCGCAGGGTGGCGCAGGCGCCTTCCATATCCTCGTCGCGGCACAGATCGACGCGGGCGCGGCCAAAGATTTCAACCGAGCGGATTTCATTGTCCCAATCGTCCGGCAGATAGGCGTAGCTCTGGCCACGATCGACGCAGAAGCTGTCGCCCCGGAAATTGGTGCTGCTATAGAAGCAGGCCTGGGCGCGCTGCGAGGGCTGGGGGCGCGGCGGACGCGGCTGCTGCTGCGGCGGGAATGGGCCTGGATTGTCGTTGCCGAAGCCGAAATCGAAATTGAAGCTGGGGCCGTTATTGTTGCCGCCATTGTTCCCGTTATTGCCGGGCCGTGGCGGCTGGCTGCCGGAATCGACGCCGATAGTGGGGGTGGGGATGATGCCCTTGAAGGTGATGAAGTCCTTGCCGATCCAGCCGGTCAGACCGCCGCCCGATACCTTGCACCACACGCCGTTGCAGCCAATTATATCAAGCTGCTGCGATGCGCCAATGGTGCCGAGAAATGCAGCGCCGGAATTGGGCTCGGACAGAACCTGGGCATCCTGGCGGGTGACGCCGGGCGTGGCAAAAGCCGGAGTGGCGAGGGCGATCAGGGACATCGCGGCGGCGAAGGCGGCAATGGCAAGGCGGAAGGTGGGCATGAGGGGCTCCCGATGGCGATCGCAATGGCGACCTGATGACGTTTGAGCATGAACAGGCTGAACGCGACCTGAACGGATTCGTTCAGCATTATGGCCATTCAAGGGAGGCAGGCTCAGAGACTGCTTGGAAATTCCATTCTGGCGGTCTTCTGCGGTGGTATTTGCAGCGCGGACCTTCGGGTGCTCATGGGCTGGAGTACGGTGCGCTCTGGTCCTCGAAACCCACCTCACTCACCAAGCAAGTTTTCAAACGGCTTCTCAGGCTTCGATCTTGCGCTTCATGCCGTGATCGTCGAGGGCGACGTAGACGAAGCGGGCTTCGGTGACCTTGACGCGATCCCCAAGGCGATTGCGGCGGGCCCAGGCCTCCATGCTGACAGTGATGGACGTGGTGCCGACACGCTCGACGGTGGTGTAGACGCAGAGCACGTCGCCGACCTTGACGGGCGAGATGAAGGTCATGCCCTCGACCGCCACGGTGACGGTGCGGCCCTTGGTGCGCTCGTGCGCCGCGATTGAGCCGGCAATATCCATCTGGCTCATCACCCAGCCGCCGAAAATGTCGCCGGCCGGATTGGTATCGGCGGGCATGGCCAGGGTGCGGATGGTGAGGTCGCCCTTGGGTTCGGTGGCCGAGCGGTCCATGATCAGGGTCCTTTGACTGGCCAACGGCCGACAGCTTCTTCCCAGTGCCGGCGGCAAAGGGACAGGTAGACGGATTTCTCGATGGAAACCTGGTTGCCATCGGTCAGTACGCGGCCATCCATGCCCTGGCGCACCACCATGGTGGCCTTGGCGCCGCAGGAGCAGATGGTGCGAATTTCTCGCAGGACATCGGCAATGGCAAGCAGTTCGGAGGAGCCGGGAAACAGTTTGCCCTGAAAATCGGTGCGCAGGCCGAAGCACATGACCGGTATCTTGAGCCGGTCACTGACGCGCGCGAGTTGCCAGACCTGGTCATGGGTGAGGAATTGAGCCTCATCGACGAAGACGCAATCGACCTTGGCTTCGTCCTGGTGATCGCGAATCTTCTGATAGAGGTCGTCGCCATCGCCATAGAGTTCTGCGGCTTCGGAAATGCCCAGGCGCGAACTGATGAGACCGACGTCGCCTTCGGCATAGAGGGCGGAGGTGAACAGCAGGGGGCGCATACCGCTTTCGCGGTAATTATAGGCAGCCTGCAGCAACAGGGTGGACTTGCCCGCATTCATTGCCGCGTAGGAAAAATAGAGTTTGGCCATGGACCGCGCGTCAGGGAATTGATCAGCGCTCGTTGTGCCGCAGCGGCGGGGTTTGCGCGAGGGCAAACGCGATTGGTCCACATAAAAAGCGGCCGCCCCGAAAGGCGGCCCAGATGCCGATTAGGGTCGGCCGAGCTAGGCTGGCGGCCCAAGCTCTCTAAGATGCCCGGTGCGGCGTTGGGGAAACGCGGGGCCGGGCGGTTCGGGCCGAATGGGGTAAGGCCGGAACGAGACCAGCCTATGAGCGGGGCATGACAGGGCAATGACGGGCATGTGACTGTGGACAGGCTGGTGGAACCGCCTTGTTCAGCGGGCATTCAGCTTGGTGACGGCAGGCTGAACCGATCGGTGGCTTTGCGTTCAGGAGATTTCCATGCGGGGTTTTGGTAAGGCGATCGTCGCGGTGGGACTGGTGGTGGCAAGCGTGGCGCCTGCTTTGGCGTCGCCCAATGGGGTGTGGGAACTGGAGACGCGCGATACGCGCATCCAGCTGCAGCTTTGCGGCGATGGCACCAAGCTGTGCGGCACGCTGGTCTGGCTGTCCGACGCCGATTACAACAAGCAGTATCAGCGCTATCTGAATACGCCGGTGACGACCGGCATGGCGCAGGCGGGCGAGGGCAAGTGGAAGGGCAAGCTCCGGCTGCTCGGATACGACATGTCCGGCAGCATCACCCAGCAGAGCGAGAATCAGATGACGCTTTCAGGGTGCGCGTTCGTGGTCGTGTGCAAGACCTACCAGATGTATCGGCACGACAAGTGAGGGTCCGTCGTGCCCTTTGCGGTGCCGTGGCAGTGGCCGTTTTGGCGATCGCGCCGGCGGCCTTTGCGGCATCGCCGGTGGGCACTTGGGAAATCGAGATGCGCGACTCGCGCTACCGGGTGGAGCTGTGCGGCGACGGCACGCAGCTGTGCGGCACGCTGATCTGGCTGGGCAATGGCGCCGACAACGCGGAGAACCTGCCCTATCTCAACACGCTGCTGATCGACCATGCGCAGGCAACGGGGCCGAACGAGTGGAAGGGCGACCTACACCTGTTCGGGCAATCGGCGGGCGGGACGATCACCCAGGTGGGCGACGATGAGATTGAGCTGAGAGGCTGCGTGGCGCTGGTGATCTGCAAGACCTATCGGCTCTTTCGTTATGCGGAATGACCCTCGGGTGCGGGTGTTCGGCGCGCGTTGAGCGCGGGGACGATCTCGACCAGTAATATGGCGACCAGGATCAGCGCGGCGCCGGCATAGCCGATGGCGGGGAGGCGCTCGCCGAGCAGCAGGGCACCGCCGAGCGCGGCGAACAGGCTTTCGGATGACAGGATGATCGCCGCGTTGGCGGGCGGCACATATTGCTGGCCGACGGCCTGAAAGGTGAAGGCAATGGCGGTGGAGAAAATGCCCGCATAGGCGATTTCCATCCAGCCATTCATGATGCCGTCGAAACTGGGTGTTTCGAGGATGAAGGCAAGGACTAGGCCCACGGCACCGGCGGCGAGGAAACTGACGCACGAAATCAGGATGGGCTGGCCGGTGGTGCGCGCGATATGGCCGAGCATCAGCACGTGGCAGGCCCAGAACAGGGCGCTGATGATGATCCAGAGGTCGCCGCCATTGAGGCGATCGAGCCCTCCGCCATTGAGATAGTAGATGCCGATCAGCGCCATGGGCATGCCGACCCAGACGATCGGGTGGGGCCAGGTGCGAAAGGCGATCAGCGCAATGGCGGGGACGAACAGCACATAGAGGCTGGTGAGAAAGCCGCCATTGGTGACAGTGGTGGTGAGCAGGCCCACCTGTTGCAGCCAGGAGCCGATGAAGAAGGCCAGCGACATGAGGCCGATGAACAGCCAGTTGTTGCGCGTCAGATGGACGGCCTGGCGGCGGCGCTCGAACAGGGCGACGGGCAGGATGACGAGACCGCCAAGCAGGTAGCGCAGGCCGATAAAGGTCAGCGGGCCCATGGATTGCATGGCCGATTTCTGCACCACGAAAGCGAAGCCCCAGAGCATGGTGCAGAACAGGAGCAGGGCAATGGCGGCGGGACGGGGCATGGGGACTTTCGGGTGGTTTGATGAGAGCGCTGGGAGGGCAGACACCCTCACCCGGCGCTGCGCGCCACCTTCTCCCCGACGGGGAGAAGAATAGAAAGGCAGCGACCTCTCATGTTTCCTCGGGGAGAGGGTGGCCGAGCGAAGCGGAGGCCGGGTGAGGGTGTCTTTACTTCAGCTCGGCATCCAGCGCGGCGATGAGCTGGGTGATTTCCTCGGGCGTGGTGTAGTGCACAAATGACAGGCGCAGGACGCCGTGACTGGGGTCGATGCCGAGGGCCTCGAGCAGGCGATAGGCGTAGAAGTGGCCGCCGCCGGCCATGATGCCGTGCTTGGCGAGGCGCGCGGCGACGGCGGCGCCGGGTTCGTCAAGCGCGATGGCGATGGTGGGGGCGCGTAGGGCGGGATCGTCGGGGCCGATGAGGCGGACGGAATTCTTGCCGCGCAGATAATCGAGCAGGGGCGTCGCTAGGGCGATTTCCTGGGCGCGCATGGCGTGGTGGGCGCGGCGGAAGGGATTTTCGCCGGGGGCATTGTCACCGGCGATGGTGGCGACGGCCTCCAGATAATCGACGATGCCGGAGGCGGCGGCGATCTGGGCGTGGTCGGGGCCGGCGGGGGTCAGGCGGTAGCGCGGCTTGTCGTCGTTGAAGAAGTGGCCCTGGTTGGGAAGGTCCATAGCCAGCGAGGGGCGGACGGCCATAATGCCCTGATGGGGGCCGTAAACCTTGTAGGCGGAGAAAATATAGATATCGACGCCGAGCGCGGCGAGGTCCGGCAGGCTGTGCGGGGCGTAGCTGACGCCGTCGATGACGGTGACGGCGCCGATGGATTTGGCACGAGCGGCGATTTCGGCGACCGGGTTGATTTCACCGGCGACATTAGAGCAATGGGTCGCGGCGATGAGGCGAACTTTGGCGTCGAGCAGGGTGTCGAGTGTGGCGAGGGACAGGCGGCCGGTCTGGGGATCGACTTGCCATTCGCGCACCTCGATGCCGCGCGCGGCGAGGCGGCGCCAATTGCCCGAATTGGCCTCGTGGTCCTGATTGGTGACGACGATGGCGTCGCCGGGCTTGAGCCAGGCGCCGAAGGCATTGGCCAGCACATAGGTGTTCGCGGAGGCGGAGGGGCCGAAATGGATCCAGTCGGCGCTCACGTTGAGCGCCTGGGCTAGCCGGGTGAAGCTGAGGTCCATCGCCGCGCCGGCTTCCTGGGATGCAGGGTAATGGCCATAGGGCTGCACCTTGGTGGCGCGGACATAGTGGTCGAGCTTGTCCATCACCTGGCGCGACATATAGGAGCCCCCGGCATTTTCGAAGAAGGCCTGGCCTTGCAGGGAGGGTTCGGCAAAAGCGGGGAAATGCGCGCGAATGCGGGCCGGGTCGAGGGGCAGGGCGGTCATGGGGTGATCCAGTCAGCGGGGTGGCCGATTGGTAGATCATCAAAGAGGCCGGTGCAACACAGGGACAGGCCCTGGCTCGGCTGAGCCAGGGCCTGCAGGGCGCCAGGGTATCGTGGGGGCAGACCCCGGTGCCGGAGACGGTCCGCTATCTGAGGGTGAGGCAGCGGACCGAACTGGATAGGGTCTTTTAGCTCTTGAGCGGCGCCGTCTCGGCGGCGGGGGCCGGAGGTGCGCCGGGGGCGTCAAGCTGGCCGGGCATTGGACGCTTGCCATGGTGGCCCATCGGGCCTTGTCCCTGCTGGCCCATCGGGCCCTGATGACGCTGGCCCTGCCAGCCGGTCCGCTGCTCATGCTGGGGCATCAGCTTGGCCTTCTGCTCATCGGTGAGGCTGGTGATGAAGGCCTGGAACGACGGCTGGACGGCAGTCAGTGCCGCGACATGGGCCTGTTCGAGCGCGATGCGCTGATCGAGACGGGCGACGATATCGGGGCGCTGGCGGGGGGTGCCGGCGGCCGGTGCTTCGGGGCGGTTGGCCTCGATGACCTTGGTGAAATCGGCCTGGGCTGCGACCGCGGCGGTCTTGAAGCCTTCGAGCAGGCTCTTCTGCGCGTCGGTCAGATCGATGGCGTGTGTGAGGCGAACCAGCGCAATTTCGAGCCGTTCACTGTCGCGACCGAAAGAGAGCAGGCCGCCAAGGCCCGCGCCATCGCAACCCGGACGCATGTTATTGCCGTGGTTGTTGCCCTGGTTATTGCCGCCCCAGCCGGGATGCTGCATGTGCTGCTGGATGCGCGGCTGGGCTTGCTGGGCCATTGCGGGGGCTGCGGCGGCGAGGCCGACACTGACTGTCATCAATGCCACAATGGCGGTCGTGGAGATCGTCTTCATGGGTTTGTCCTTTGCATGGGAGCCGTTTGGAGCGGCGTGAGGACAATCTAGACTGCGCTACCTGTGCGCGACCTTGCGAGGGGATGAACACTTGGACAGACTGGTAATGTTCAGGCCGGAAAGGATTGAATGTGATCGATATTGTTAACGATCCGTTGCCGACGGACGCGGCGCTGAGTGCCCTGTGGCTGGCGGCGTGGGGCGATGCCGGGCCGGCCAGTTTCCAGCCGATCCTGCAGCGCAGCCTGGCGCATGTCGGGGCATATGACGGCGAGCGACTGGTGGGCTTTGTCAATGTCGCCTGGGATGGCGGCATTCATGCCTTCATCCTCGATACTTGCGTGGACCCGGCTTATCGGCGGCAGGGCCTCGCAACACGGCTGGTGCAGGCGGCGACCGAGGCGGCGCGGGCGCGCGGGGCACAATGGCTGCATGTCGATTTCGAGCCGCATCTGACCGCGTTTTATCGCGGTTGCGGGTTTGCCGAGACGGCGGCGGGACTGATCGCGCTGGGTTGAGGCAGTGCGTGGTCAGGCCGTGGGAGGAGACTTCTTGCCGCGTGATGGTGCGGGGGCTGCCGGCTTGCGGCCGAGGCCGTTGCTTTTTGCCAGGGTCGAGCGGACTGCCGCATAGCTGGGGGCAACCATGGGATAATCGTCCGGCAGGCCCCATTTGGCGCGATAATCATCCGGCGTCATCTGGAAATGCGTCATCAGGTGGCGCTTGAGGGATTTGAACTTCTTGCCGTCTTCCAGGCAGATGATGAAATCGGGCGTTACCGATTTTTTGATGGCGACGGCGGGTTTAAGCTCGGGCGCCGCCTCGACGGGAGCCGCCGCGCCAAGCGTTTTGAGGGCCGCGTGGACACTGGAAATCAGCGTTGGAAGATCGTGGGTGCTGATGGAATTGTGACTGACATAGGCGCTGACGATTTCGCCCGTGAACACTACTAGATCGCTGGCAGCGTTGGCTGTTTCGTCGCTCGTCATCAAATCGGACCCTGAACTATGTGCGGCTGCCCCTACGAATAGCGGATTTATCGGGGCTGTCCATCGAAACTTTAGTCCCGCTAAAATGTCAACTTGCGCCGATTATTTCTGGCCAATCTTTACCTTCAGGGCATCCGAGGGTGAGTCGGACGGCGGCGATGGTCAAGGGCCGCGCGCCTCAGGAGGCGATGTATTCCCGCAGGGCGTTGGCCTCCTGTTCGACCTCTTCGATCTTGAACTTCACCACGTCGCCGATGGAGATGATGCCCACCAGGGTATCGCCATCAACGATGGGCATGTGGCGGATGCGGAAATTGGTCATGCGCTCCATGACCTCGTCGATGGGGGTTACCAGCGTGCCGGTGACGACGCCGCGCACCATGCAATCGGCAATGCGCAGGTTCAACGTGTTGGCCGGATCGGCGCCGAGGCGGCGCACGATATCGCGTTCCGACAGGATGCCGATGATGGAGCCGCCGGTAGCGGTGATGACCACGGCGCCGATATTGTGCCGGTTGAGCAGGGCGACGGCATCGGCCAGGGTGCCGGTTTCGGGCAGGGTGTGCACCAGCACGCCCTTGGTTTGAAGGATATTTTCGACAAGCATCGTTGGGTCCTCCTCATTGCGGTGATTGCGCGGTTTTTCGCAAAGTGTGCGCCCGAGGGAGGGGCAGGGCAATAGGGAGAACGTCTGAGAGAAATTCTACTCTGGCGGCCACCTGCCGCGGTATTCTGCGCTTCCGGTGCTCACGTACCCAAACGTACGCTGCGCTCTGGTTTTCGAAAACCGCAGCAACTGACTCACCAGAGCGAATTTCTAAACAGTCTCGGCGAATCGAAAAAAAGGGCCGGCGCGAGGCCGACCCAGGGGGACGTCAGTCGGGAAGTGTGGAGGTCAGCCCTCGCCGTTACCGGGGGTCCAGTTGAGGCGAGAGGCTCGGCGGGGTGTGGAGTCCACCGGCAAGGCGCCGCGCATCGCAACGCGCGTCACTTCGAACAGCAATGCCAAAACGAGCAGGGTCAGCGGAATCATAAACACCGCAACCTGGGTGTCCGCATTTTGCGCCAGGCTGGATGCCGTTGCGGGCGTTATGCCCGCCGCCAGCGCTGCGGCCGCGCCCACACCAACGAGGGCCGTGGAGACGATCGCGTAGAGCCTGAAACTTTTCCGCTTGGGAGACGTAGATTTGTGCATGGGATCGGCGTCTTTGCTCATGGTGGCAATGACGATGAGTAGACCGTGCGAATGCGCGCAGAGTTTGGGTCGATCTGGGTCAAGCGCGTACCATTTGACGGCAGAACTGTGGCGCCGGGCATGATGCCCGAGAGGGCCGCGAGGCAATTGGAGGCTGGAATGCGCATCTTAATGGCATTGGCTTTGCTCGTCGCGTTGGTCTTTCCCGCGCAGGCCCAAGAGACTGACGCACCGTGGCAGGCGTCGGTGACCGGGCAGATCGAGGCGTTTCGTGCCGGCGATGGCGTGGCGGCGTTGGATTTTGCCGCGGCCGGGTTTAAAGCGCAGTTCACCGATCCGAACGTGTTCATCAAGGCGATTGCGGCATCGGGCTATGGGCCAATCGTAGCGTCGCGCTCGCATAGCTTTGGGGATTTCACCAAGGTCAGCGACACTGTCGTGATGCAGGTGGTCAAGTTCGTCGGGCCCGACCAGGGGCTGTATGAGGCGCTGTATCAGTTGGTGGATGAGCCCGATGTGGGCTGGCGGGTGCAGGGCGTGGTGCTGAAGAAAGAAGCCGGGATCGGCGTCTAGGTCCGTCGATCTTTAGGTCCGTCGATCTTCAGGTGATGCCGGTCTGCGAACGATGGTTATCTGCGCTCCGGTGCTCACGTACCGAAGTACGTTCCGCTCCGGTTCTCGATAACCACCGTTCTCGACTCGGCCTGACCTGAAGCTCGACGAACCTAGGCTTGGTGCGGAGGAAGGGCTGCGGCTCATATTTCACGACTGCGTGGCGCAATCGGACGTGACGGGGTGGTGACGGACCAGGCGCTGGCGCAGGGTGGAGGCCAAGGTGAGGACGTTGAGGACGGGCTCGCCGCGGTGGGGTTTGGTGTACGGCGTCGCCGGCACGTCGACGGCATGTGGGTTGCACGGGTCGCCCCAGATTTCGGTGTAGAGGCGCTTGGAGAAGTAGCTGGTGGGGATGAAGGTCATCATCTTATGCTCCTGGGTTGGATCGGTTCAATTTGTCGGCGCATGATCTCTTGGATCGGTTCAAATCTACGCCTCTATCAGCCGGAGTCAAGCAGATTTTGAACCGGTACAATTTTTGTGCTAGGAACGGGGTTTAGCGGCGTAAGGCGGGTTGATGGCGACGAAGGCGACGGTAAAACTGGCGGATGTGGCGCGGGAGGCGGGGGTGTCCAAGGGCACTGCGTCCAATGTGTTCAGCCGGCCCGAAGTGGTCCGCGACGAGGTGCGCGAGCATGTGCTGGCGACGGCCAAGGCCATGGGTTATGGCGGGCCCAGCGTGCAGGGGCGGTTGCTGCGGGCGGGCAAGGTCAATGCTATCGGCGTCGCTGCCGTCGAGCCGATGGCGTATTTTTTCGAGGATCCCTGGGCGCGGGCGCTGATGGCCGAGATATCGGCGGTGTGCGACGCCAGCGGCACCGGCATGGCGCTGGTGTCGGCCAAGAACCAGCAGAAGCTGGTGTGGAACATCCAGAGCGCATTGGTGGATGGGTTCATCCTGCTCTGCGTCGAGGGCGGCGAGAAGTTGGTGGAATTGACGCGGGAACGGCATCTGCCGTTCGTGGCGCTGGCGCTGGGCGTCGATGACAAGTCCATTCCCACCATCGGCATCGACAATATTGAGGGGGCCAGCATGGCGGCGCGGCATCTGGCGGAACTCGGGCATCGGCGCTTTGCGGTGCTGGGGACAGAGTTTTCCGAGGGCGGCGCGGGGCTGTTGACGGACGGGCAGGTGCGGGGCGCCACGTTTTCCACGTCGCGTGACCGGGCCATTGGGTATTGGCGGACGCTGGCGGAATTTGGCGTGGCGCCGGAGTCCGTGCCGGTTTACGAGACCCAGGATGTGGCCAGCATAAGAACCGCAGTCGCGGCGATTTTTGCGGCGCCCGAGCCGCCGACGGCGATCCTGGCGATGTCGGATCGGGTGGCGCTGGTGGCGATGGAATGGCTGGCCGAGCAGGGGCTGCGCGTGCCGGAGGATGTGTCGATCGTGGGGTTCGATGGCGTCAAGGAGGCGGAACTGTCTGAGCCGCCGCTGACGACGATCGTGCAGCCACTTGCCGAAATTGCGCGGCAGGCGGTGCAGGCGATTTTGCAGGACGCCGTGCCGGCGCAGCGCCGGAGTATTCCGCTGACGATCGCGGTGCGCGCGAGTACGGGCAAGCCCAAGGCTTAGGCTTGCCCGGCGGGCGTTGAGCCTCTATCAATCCTCGCGATTTCCGGGAGGGTTTTTGCATGGGTTTCCTGTCCGAGGCTTTGGGTCGCGTGGCGCCGTCGGCGACGATCGCGATCAGCCAGAAGGCGCGCGACATGGCCGCGGCCGGGCGCGACGTGATCGCGCTTAGCGCAGGGGAGCCCGACTTCGACACGCCGCTGCATGTGCGCGAGGCGGCTATCCGCGCCATGAACGAGGGCAAGACGCGCTATACCAATGTCGACGGCATTCCCGAACTCAAGGAAGCGGTGGCGGCCAAGTTCCGGCGCGACAACGGGCTGAATGTAACGTCAGCGGATTGTTTCGTGTCTTCGGGCGGCAAGCAGATCATCTTCAACGCCTTCATGGCGACGCTCAATCCGGGCGATGAAGTGATCGTGCCCGTGCCCTATTGGGTGAGTTATCCCGAAATCGTGCGGCTGTGCGGGGCGGAGCCGGTGTTTGCGGTGGCCGATGCCTCAAGCGGGTTCAAGCTGAGGCCCGAAGTGCTGGAGGCGGCGATCACGCCCGCGACCAAGTGGCTGATCCTCAATACGCCATCCAACCCGACAGGTGCGGCCTATACGGCGGCCGAGCTGCGCGGGTTGGCCGATGTGCTGCTGCGGCATCCTCAGGTGCATATCCTGACCGACGATATCTATGAAGTGCTGGTCTATGATGGGGGCACCTTCACCACCATTGCGGGAGTCGAGCCGGCCTTGCAGCCGCGCACGCTGACCATGAATGGCGTTTCCAAGTCGCATGCGATGACGGGCTGGCGCATTGGCTATTGCACCGGGCCGCGGCAATTGCTGGCAGCGATGACCAAGCTGCAGGGCCAGTCGACCAGTTGCCCGACATCGATCTCGCAATGGGCGGCGGTCGAGGCACTGAACGGGCCGCAGGGTTTCCTGGCGGATTGGCGCAAGGTGTTCCAGGGGCGACGCGATCTGGTGGTGGCGGGGCTCAATGCCAATACGGGGCTGGATTGCCTAACGCCCGAGGGGGCGTTTTATGTGTTCCCGTCGTGCCAGCGGCTGCTGGGCAAGACGTCGGCCGGTGGCACGAAACTGGTGACCGACGAGGATTTCGTGCTGGCGCTGCTGGAGGAAACTGGCGTGGCGCTGGTGCATGGCACCGCCTTCGGGCTGCCGGGGCATTTCCGGCTGAGCTATGCGGCGGCCAATAGCGAACTGGAAGATGCGGTGGCGCGCATCCAGGGGTTTTGCGCGGGGATTGCGTAGGCCGTCGTTTTGCTGAGACGATGAGCAATGACTGCCGGTTGGCGGGGCGGTCGGGGGACGGTGCCTAATGACGTCATACTGGAAGACTGTGGTGCCGCTGTATCTTTCGCTTGTCGTCAGCTTTGCGCTGCCGATTGTGGAAGCGTTGGCGGTCGAAAAGATCGACATCGTGTTCCTGGCCTATCTGGGACTGGTGATCCCGCTGGCGGTTATCATTTCGACATCCGCCCGGATCTACGCACAAAGCGATGTGTTCTCGCACGGTTTTGCGCCGGACCAAGACGGCGTTGCGGCGACGGTGAGGACCGCCATCGTGTCGCTGGCGGTTTATGTTCCGGCCATGATGTGGCTGCACTTCGTGGCGCCGTGGCCGCAGGAGCGCCCGCTGTGGTCGCTGCTGCTCAGCGTCTTCCTGTTTTCGTCGGTGCTGCAGGCGCCGCGCATGGTGGCGCAGGCCATGTCGACGGGCGGCCGTACATCGCGAACGGTGCTGGTGTCCTCGGTGATCATGGTAGTCAGCGCGGCGTTGCTGAACACCGCAATCGTGCTGCTGGTGCGCGACGCCGATACCGGCATTGCGCTGAGCATTGCGGCCAACATCGTGTCCGTATCGGCGGCCAGCGGCTACGTCTGGGTCAAGGTATTTGCCGGTAGCGAAACCCGAGGTGTGCTGGCAAGGGCGCTCAGGGGATTTGATATCCGTAACCTGAAAACGCTGGCCTTCGCGGTCATCGAGTCGCTGTCGTATAATGCGTTCTTCTATGTGTTCGCGACAGCGCTGCTGGCGATCAGCGTCGACAGCGCGGCCAAATTCAACTTCATCAGTAGCCTCTGCCTGATCGCCGTGGCGTGGCGGCTGACATTCTCGATCATTCTGCAGTCCGCCTTCAGCAAACCGCTGGGCGTGAGCGAGCACTATCGGTTGTTCATTAAAATGGTTGGAGCGGGGCTCGCCCATGTGGTGCCATCGCTGGCGCTGATCTGGCTGTTCATCACCACAATGACCGACATTCAGGACTTCCAGAGTGAGTTTGCGGCCCTGTCGGCGATCATGTTGCTGGGGACGTTCAACCAGATTGCGCTGGCCGGATTGCGAGCAAAGAACGCCATGGGGCGCATGGCCATGCTGTCAGTGTTGAGCAACGTGGTTGGGGGCAGCGTCATCCTGTGGTGGGGGGGCGATGCCGCCCTGGCGGGATTGCTGATCGTGGCGGTGTGCGATGAATTGTTCAGGACGACGATGAGTACGCTGATGCTCTATCGCGTGGTGGCGCGGCCGGCCCCGGTCCTCGTGCAGACGCCAGGCTAGCGGCGGTTCCCCTCAGGGTGACAAGGGATCATGCGGCCCAGGGCGGGGTGAAGGGCGTTTGGCCCGGCAGGATAGCCTGACCGCCGACGGGGAAGACGGCGACGGCGGTGAACGGCGTGTCGCCCGGATTGTCCAGGCCGAAATCGGTGTGCGGCGGCACGATCAGGGTGTCGCCCGGGGACAGGGTAAGCACCGCGTCGCCAAGCCGGATGCTGGCGGTGCCGGAGAGGCAGACGAAGATTTCCTCGCGGGTCAGTTGATGGGTGGCGCCTACGCTGCCCGGAGCGAGGGAGAGTGTCCAGACGGCGGTGTCGCTGGCGCCGCGCGTCGGCGAGGCCAGTCCGGTGAAGGTGACGCCCGGAATGGTGAATTGCGGGGCGCTGGCGGCGGTGATCAGGGGCATGGGGGTTCCTCGTGGCGTGGGCGCGTGCGACTGTGCAAGTGCAGCGCATTGTGATATCGTCAAGCAACTTGACTACATGGACTCAGTAAATTGGTCAAGCAGCTTGACGAAAAAGCCACATCAGACCTGATCGATCACGTTGGCTGGCGGCTGTGGCGGCTGAGCCGGCAGTGGAAGGACGAGTTCGAGGCGGCCATGACCGCGGCCGGCCACGGCTGGATGACGCAGGCGCAGGGGGCGGTGGTCGGGCAATTGCGCGCTGACGGCGTGCCGCAGGCCGAATTGGCGCAGAAGCTGGGCGTGTCCAAGCAGGCGGTGCAGCAGTTCGTCGATGCCCTGGAGGCGGATGGCTTTGTGGTGCGCGCCGTCGATCCGGCGGACAAACGAGGCCGTATCGTGCAGCTTACGGCCAAGGGCGCGCAGGCGCTGGACGATGGCAATCGCATCAAGCGAGCGATCGAGGCGCGTTATCGCGAAGCCGTTGGTGAGGCGCGGTTTGACAGTTTTATGGCGGTGCTGGATGAGCTGTTTGAGGACAGCTCATCCCTGTGATGGCGCTACTTGCTGAACCAGCTCGTGAAGTTGGTGGCGTTGCCCGATGAGGCGTCGCCGAACATCTGGGTGAGTTTTGAGGTTGTGGCGAAGCTGTTGACGGCCGCTTGGTAAAATTGGTCGCTCCAGCCCAGAGCCTGGCGTTCTTCGGCGCTCAAGGACGAATAGATGCCGATAACGTTCTGGCTGAAGGCCGTGGGGTCGCTGCTCTTGGCAGCGTTCTGGTAGCCGGCGATCAGGGCAGCACCGCCCTTGCTGCGCAGGATCGCATTGGCGGCGGTGACTTCCTCGCCCGAAAACTCGTCGTCCTGGTTGAGGACGATGGCCGACAGCGAGCGGGAATCGAAGGTCGACAGATCGATGAACGTGCCAACCTTGGTGTTCTTGTTGAAGGTCGGCACTTTGCCGTTGGCGAGCGCCGCATCGTATTTCTTGTCGATGGCGACGCGCACGTCGCTGGCCACGTCCTTGATGTCGCGCGGGCCGGACGCTCCGCCGGCCTCTTTGAGGGCTAGATAGAGCGCCACTGGATCGTCGTCACCCGCATCGGGCTTGGTCTTGGGAGCGGTGGCCAATTGCTTGAGGCCGTCGGTCAGGGCGGCGCGGGCGGCGACCGATTTGGGATCGGCGCGTTCCTCGGGGCCGAGACTATCGAGATAGGCGGCGGCCGCCTGGTAGAGGCCGGTATAGTTGCCGGTGACCTTGGTGATGGCGGCGGGGCCGGCCAGGGCCGAATCGAAGCGGCGCTGCATTTCGAGGCCGGCGGCTTTCTTCTCGTCGTCGGTGAAGGCCGCTTTATCGGTGCTGTTGGCCATGGCGTAGATCTCGCGGGCATCGAGGCTACTCATGTCCAGGGCCAGCTTGCCGCCTTGCAGCGGCGTGGTGCGCTTGGCGTCGGTCAGCAACGCGGTCATCTTCTGGCGCGCCTCGGTCAGGACCGTGGCCAGATTTTTGGTTTCGAGCGCGGCCTTGGCGGCGGCGGAGAATTCCACGCTGGTGGCGGGGGTGTCGTCCATGGCGGCGGGCGTGACGGCGGCAGTGGTGCTGGCGGTCTTGCTGGCGATCGCGGCCGCTGTCGAACTGGTATAGGCCGTGGCGGAATAGGCGGTGGTGAGGGCGACCATGACGGGGCTCCTGGCAAGGTTAACCAAACCTATGCAAGCAACGTGCCGCCCCGAAACCCCCGTAAATCCAGGGATTTGTCAGATGCGGACGCGCATCAGGCGGCAAAAACTGCCGGAGCGGCGGCAAGAATGACTGGAAATGAAAAGACCCCGCCCGAGGGGATGGGCAGGGCCTAGGGGTCTTAGGCCGAAGCCTCTGACCTTGGAGATGCGGTCCCCACGAAGACCGCGTTCCGCTGACTATCTGCCCGCCGGGTTTCATACACAAACGCACAATGGGCAAGCCAGCCATGCAAAATTGGCGATACCAGAAAACATAGAGGCAAAAAAAGAGGCTCCATCCGAGGATGGAGCCTGATGATAGGGCCGAAGCCAAATCGAAAGTAATGGCCCTGCGCAAGGGAGGAGGATATGCGCCGGACCGGGTGGGCCTAAGCCGAGGGAGGAGGATACGACTTAAACCCGGTGTCGCGTAAAGCCGGTCCGAGGGAGGAGGATACGGAGGGCTTCGCAGCGACAGGTGTATGTATATATTTTGACCGGATGGTCAGCAATGCAGATGCTGACATGTCAGCCATGCATCCCACACAGCGACAAGTTGTCAAAGGCTCGATCTTCAGGTGATGCCGGTCTGCAAACAGCAATGTTCTGTGCTTCCGGTGCTCACGTACTTGAACGTACGCTCCGCTCCGGTTCTCAAACATTGCTGTTCTCGACTCGGCCTGACCTGAAGCTCTTCGCCTTTGCTGCGTTCAACCCGAAGGAAGAATGAAAAAAAGGCCCCATCCGAGGATGGGGCCTGACGATCGGCTGAGCCGATCAAAAGTGGGGCAGAGAGCAAGGGAGGAGGATATGCGCTCTGCCGTTGAACCTGGATCGAGGGAGGAGGATACGATCCAAATTCGGTGTCGCGATACAGAAGACCGAGGGAGGAGGATACGGTGTTCGTCTCAGCGACAATGTGAATATGCGCTTTGCGACATGAATGCACAATTAACAAGCTGACATGCGTGCCATGCGCGTAACGCAGGCATTTGCCCAAGGTCTGGGCAAAAAATATGGCCCCGCTCGAGGGGAGAGCGAGGCCATATCGATGCGAAGCAAGCCTCGCAAGGAGGGAACGCAGCAGGGGCAAGGGAGGAAGGCCCCGCTGTGTTCGGGCGGTATAAGCCTGTGCAGCATGCCTCACAATTAGGCAGGGCGTATGCCAGCCATGCGCAAGGCGCGGGTTAGCGGGAATTGTCGTTTGAAATCAACGCGGCGATAGCCCTGGAAGAGCGGGGTAGACTATTGGCTGATAAGGGTTGCGGAGAGAATTTGCCCTGACGAGTGCAGTGGGATGCTGTGATTGCTCTTAACTGGCGTGATTTCGTTCGTTTGTCGCGGGGGTTGGCAATGGTTCACGCGAGCGGCGATTGCGCCGAATTGATTCGTTAAGGCTTTATCAATCCTGATCAGAAAAAGCGGCGGACAGGGCGGTAGTAAAGGTCTGCCCATCGAGCTGCTCTATGTCATCGAGCTGGTAGAAGCGGTCGGTGCCGGTGGTCTGCTTGAGCTGCAGTGTGTCGGTATAGTTGGCTGATGGCTCGGCCTTGAAGCTGTAGTTGATCTCGACGCTGGCGGCGGTGGCGTCATCGCTCAGCGTGACGGCGCCTACGGTGCAGCTATCGGCGGTGTCTGGATAGCTGCGCCAGGGCAGGCCATCGCCGAGCGGCGGTTTGTCGCCGGGATGTTGGCTCTCGAACTGCGCATTGCGGGTTTCGGCGATCGTGATGGCTTCGACGAGTTCCGGCGTCAGCAAGCCGGCCTCGATCTGGCTCATGTCATCGGCGAGGGTGCTGATGCAGAAGATGTCGCCGACCTGATCGGGGGTGAAGGTCAGCGTTTCGGCCTGGGCGGTGGTGAGGCTGATGGCGAGCAGGAGGGCGGCGAGTGTCGTCGGCAGGTTCATGATCGGCCCCGGATGCGTGTGCTACCGCGGATATGACGCGTGGCGGCTGAACCGGCGCTGAATGCGCCTAGTCCTGCGCCTCGAAGGCGGCAATGGCGGCGGGCAATTCGCCGAGATGGGCGATGCGGGCGTACCGGGGATTGGCGACGGGTTCGTCGGCATGTTCGAACGACCATGTCAGGTCGTGCGGCACATGGACGGCGAAGGCGCCAGTGGCGAGCGCGGGCCGGACGTCGGATTTGAGCGAATTGCCGACCATCAGGGTGTGGTCAGGGCCATCGGCCTGCTGGGTGAAGATGCGGCGGTAGATGGCCTCGGTCTTGTCGGAGACGATCTCGACTGCGGCGAAATACTCGGCAAGGCCGGAGGCGGCGAGTTTGCGCTCCTGGTCGAACAGGTCGCCTTTGGTGACGAGAATCAGGCGGTAGCGGTCCTGGAGTTCGCCCAGGGCCTGGTCGACATAGGGCAGGGTCTCGACTGGGTGGGTCAGCAATTCGCGGCCGGCGGCGAGGATTTCGGCGATGACCGTGCCGGGCACGCGATGCTCGGTCACCTCGAGGGCGGTTTCGATCATCGATAGGGTGAAGCCCTTGATGCCGAAGCCGTAGGTGGCAAGGTTGCGCACTTCGGCGGCCAGCAGGCGCTCGCTGAGGCCGTTGGGATCGGCGTGATCCTTAAGCAGGGCGGTGAAGCGCTGCTCGGTCAGGCGGAAGAACTGCTCGTTCTGCCAGAGGGTATCGTCGGCGTCGAAGGCGATGGTGGTGATCGATGGCATCTGGGAGCCGGCTAGAAGCTCCACTCGCGGGCTTTGCCGACGAGGAAGTCGCGGAAGACGCCGACGCGCTTGGAGTTTTTAAGGGCCGGCGGATACACGAAGTAAGCCTCGTATTCGGGAATGGTGATTTCGGAGAGGACCTGGACCAGGCCGTCTTCCTTTTCGGTCACATAGGCCGGCAGCATGGCGATGCCGATGCCGGCGCGGGCGGCCTGCATCATGCCATAGACGGCGTTGACCTTCAGCGCGGCACGGCGCGGGCTGTTGTCGGCGCGGCCGACGCGTTCGAGGAAGTTGATGTCACCCAGATAGGAGGGCACCGGCTCGCCGAAGCTGATGATACGGTGATTATCGAGATCCTCGATATTCTTGGGCATGCCATATTCGGTGATGTAGCTCTGCGAAGTGTAGAAATAATTGTGCACGGTGAACAGCTTGCGCTGGATCATCTCGGACTGGTTGGGCCGGTGCAGGCGGATGGCCACGTCGGCCTCGCGCATGGCCAGATCGAGTTCACCGTCGTTGAGGCGGATTTCGAGCTGGATCAGCGGATAGAGCTTGAGGAATTCGTCGAGCCGCGAGGACAGCCAGGTCGAGCCGATACCCACGGTGGTGGTGACGATGAGCGGGCCGGTGGGGACGTCCTGACTTTCGGACATCTGGGTTTCCACCTGCTGCAACTCCCAGTGCATGCGATGGGCGGTGCGGAACAATTGCTCGCCCACCTCGGTCAGCACCAGGCCGCGCGCATGGCGGATGAAGAGCTTGAGCCCCAGGTCATCTTCGAGCGCTGAGATCTGCCGGCTTACCGCCGACTGGCTCATGCCCAGCTTTTCAGCGGCATGGGTGAAACTACCCGACTCGGCGGCGGTATGGAAAATCCGGAGCTTGTCCCAGTCGAGCATTTCTTTTTGACGCCTTCTTTTTTACTTGGCAGGCTACTCCGCAGCCTCGGCCAGCTCATGTTCTGCCAGATATCGTTCGGCGTCGAGCGCGGCCATGCAGCCCATGCCCGCCGCGGTGACGGCCTGACGATAGATATTGTCAGTGACGTCGCCAGCGGCGAAAACGCCCGGGATATTGGTTTCACAGGTGCCCGGCTTGACCTGAAGGTAGCCTCCCGCCTTCATGTCGAGCTTACCAGCAAAGATCGATGTGGCCGGAACATGGCCGATAGCGACGAATACGCCATCGATTTTTTGTTCGTAGGTGCGGCCGGTCGACAGGTCTCGCAGGGTGATGGCATTGACCGATGGCGGCATGGCCGAGCCGCCGATTTCGGCGACCTCGGTATTCCAGCGTACTTCGATCTTGGGGTTCTTGAACAGGCGATCCTGCAGGATGCGTTCGGCCCGGAACTCGCCGCGACGATGCACGACGATGACCTTGCTGGCGAAATTGGTGAGGAACAGCGCCTCTTCGACCGCGGTATTGCCGCCGCCGACCACGACCACTTCCTTGTTGCGATAGAAGAAGCCGTCACAGGTGGCGCAGGCGGAAACGCCAAAACCCTGGAACTTCTGCTCGCTCGGCAGGCCCAGCCATTTGGCCTGGGCGCCGGTGGCGATGATGATGGAGTCAGCGGTGTAGATATCCCCGCTATCCCCGGTGAGCACGAAGGGGCGGCGGTCGAAATCGATCGACACGATCAGGTCGCTGACCATGCGGGTGCCCACATGAATGGCCTGTGCCTTCATCTGGTCCATCAGCCAGGGGCCCTGAACCACATCAGCAAAGCCGGGATAGTTTTCGACATCGGTGGTGATGGTGAGCTGGCCACCGGGCTGCATGCCCTGGATCATCACGGGCTCAAGCATAGCACGCGCCGCGTAGATGGCGGCGGTGTAGCCGGCAGGGCCGGACCCGATGATGATGACTTTCGCGTGCATCGACGCTCTCCGAATTTCCACGAAAAACTCCCTCGGCCCTAGATTAGGGGCGCGAGGGTCATAGTTTCAAGGCCAAGTGTTTGCCCGCGACATCGCGGACGGCGCTATACACCGAAATGTCACAGCCTTAGTGAGCGAATGCTCAACAAACAGGCATCAGACATACCGTATCTTGATGATTTCATAGCTGCGGGCACCACCGGGAGCGGAGACTTCGAACGAATCGCCCTCGGACTTGCCGATCATCGCCTTGGCGATGGGCGAGGAAATCGAGATGCGGCCATCGCTGGCATTGGCTTCGCTATCGCCGACGACCTGATAGGTCTTCTCGTCCTCGGTGTCCTCATCGACATAGGTCACGGTGGCGCCGAACTTGACGGAAGTCCCGCTCAGCTTGGTGACGTCGATGATATCGGCCAGCGCCAGCAGCGATTCCAGCTCCTGGATGCGGCCTTCATTGAGGCTCTGCTGTTCCTTGGCGGCCGAATATTCGGCGTTTTCCGACAGGTCCCCATGCGCGCGCGCTTCGGAGATCGCCTCGACAATGCGGCGGCGCTCGGTGGCGGTGCGGTGCTCATATTCGACGCTCAGGGCCTTGTGGCCACCGATCGTCATTGGGATCTTGTCCATTCTATTTGCCTCCAAAGGCACGGCAACAATATTTCTTCCTGCCAGGTCCGTTCGGCATCCGACAGGATTGGGTGTTTCAGGAGATAGTCTCAAACTGCCCGCCAACCGTGTTGCGGTCAAGCCGGTGTCCGCTTGGGAGATAGGGCTCTCCACATGCGGTTGCAAGCTTTAGGGATATTCGCCGCAAAAGGCCAGTGGGGTGCAGGTTTTGGCGTGGAGCCATTATTTCAGAAACGAAAAAGGCGCGGCCTCCCAACCGCGCCTTCTCAAATCTATGCCGGTCGGCTTACGAAGCGACCAGATTGTCCGCTGCGGACTTGCCGGTGCGCTTGTCCTTGACGATTTCGTAAGTGATCTTCTGGCCTTCGTCGAGCCCGTTCAGGCCCGAACGCTGGACCGCGGAGATGTGGACGAACACGTCCGCCCCGCCTTCGTCAGGTTGAATGAAGCCAAACCCCTTTTGGCCGTTAAACCATTTTACGGTGCCGGTTGCCATGATGCGCGTTCCCTCGTGCAGTCGCTGATCTAAGCAGTCCCGGTCACAATGACCGTGACTTGGTTGATATCGAAATATCGGAAAGTGACGTCAGCATGCGCGAATGGTGTTCGCATAAACAGATCGGTCGGCCGCAATATTCGATGGCGCGCAGCCTAGCGCGAAAAAATGGCGTGTTCAATATGTCTTAACACATGACAAAACACCCGGCTGACTCAGGGGTCAACCAGGGCGCGAACCGATCTCGTCAAATATAGACACCAGACCCGAGAAGGGGCCGGCGCCGACGCGCGGGGTCCAGGCGAAGCGGGAAAACTGCCTGCGCCAAGGGCGTCGCATCCATAACCGCCATAGATGGCAACGGCATGAACGTGGCCACAATATCCCAGCGCGCCAGCAAATGCACTGCCGCCAATGTCGCAGGGCAAATAGATCGTTCGTCCCCGTTGCAATTGGCGCGGCTTTGCGGCACTCCGCTGGGCTCCGGCGATCAGCCGGACTGCTGGAACCAGCACTTGCGCAAAACCTCCTATTCTTCGGGCGACGTGATCGCCGACCGCCGTGCCGACTATGCCAAGAGTTATGCCGCAGACGGGGATTTTGGCGCCGCCGGCGAAGTCATGGCGCAGGCGCTGGAACTGGCCCCCAACTGGGCCGCCGGCTGGGACCTGCTGGGTGGCTATCATGAGCGGGCCGGCAATATCGCCCATGCGCTTTCGGCGTGGCGACATCTGGAAGCGCTGGATGACGATGGCGAATTCGGCGCGCGGCTGAAGCTGGCGGCGCATGGGGCATCGAGCGCCGATGCCGGCACGGCAGTCAGCTATGTCGAGGCACTGTTCGATCAATATGCGCCCAAGTTCGAAGCGGCGCTGGTCGACCGGCTGGGCTATCAGGTGCCCGACCTGCTCGACGGCTTGCTGGTCGATGCGATGGCGGAACTAGGGTTGTTGCGGTTCGCCGATGCGCTCGATCTCGGATGCGGCACCGGGCTGATGGGCGTGCGGCTGCGGGGCCGGACGGACCTGCTCGAGGGTATCGATCTGTCCGCGGCGATGGTGGCCGAGACTGCGCGCAAGGGCATTTATGATCGGCTGGAAAAGGCCGAACTGGTGGAGTATCTCGGCCGGCGGGTGGCAAAGGCCGATCTGGTGACGGCCGCCGACGTGTTCATCTATTGCGGGGCGCTGCCGCCGGTGCTGGAAGCGGTGGTGCCAGTGATGACTGCGGGTGGGCTGCTGGCGTTTTCGCTGGAGGCCCATGACGGCGAGGAGGCGGTATTTTTGCGCCCATCGCTGCGCTATGCCCATGGGGTGGCGGCGACGCGGCAGGCGCTGGAGGATGCGGGGTTGCAGATTTTGCGGTTCGAGCGGGCGACCCTGCGGCAGGACGCTGGCGCGCCGATCACTGGCATGCTGATTGTGGCGCGCAAGCCCGACTGATTTGTTTGGAGAGATTGATGAGCAACGCCATTTACGATTTTCGCTCCGACACCGTGACAGCTCCCAGCGCTGGCATGCGCGCGGCGATGGCGGCGGCCGAAGTGGGCGACGATGTTTATGGCGACGATCCGACGGTCAACCGGCTGCAGGCGCGAATGGCCGAAATGCTGGGCAAGGAGGCGGCGCTGTTCGTGCCTTCGGGGACGATGTCGAACCTGCTGGCGCTGATGAGCCATTGCGGACGGGGCGACGCGTTCATCGCCGGGCAGAACGCGCATTGCTATGCGGACGAGCGCGGCAATGCGGCGGTGCTGGGATCGATCCAGCCGCAGCCGATTACCCATGAGAGTGATGGAACGTTGCGGCTCGACAGGGTCGAGGCTGCGATCCATCCCGACGATCTGCATTCCGCGCCGACGCGGCTGCTGGCGCTGGAGAATACGCTGGGCGGCAAGGTGCTGCCGCTTGAGTATATGCGCGCGGCCGGGGAACTGGCGCGCAAGCATGGGCTGGGTTTTCATCTCGACGGCGCGCGGGCGTTCAATGCATGCGTCAAGCTCGGGGTGGATATCGCGGAATTTACGGCGCCGTTCGATACGGTTTCGATCTGCCTGTCCAAGGGGCTGGGGGCGCCGGTGGGGTCGGTTCTGGTTGGGCCGAAGGCGCTGATCGACAAGGCCAACCGCAATCGTAAGATGCTGGGTGGCGGGATGCGCCAGGCCGGCATTCTGGCGGCGGCGGGGCTCTATGCGCTGGACCATAATGTGCAGCGGTTGGCAGAGGATCATGGGCTGGCGAAGAAGCTGGCCGAAGGGCTGGCACAGTTTGGCGAGCTCACGGTGACCGTGCCGGACACCAATATCATTTTCGTGGGCATGGACGCGCAGGTGGAAGGCCGGTTCACCGAATACCTGAAGGCCCGGGGCGTGCGGATCAATGGCGGTTATGGCCAGCAGCGCTGGGTGACGCATCTGGATGTGGACGATGGTGCGGTCGACGCCGCCCTGGCCCATGTCGCGGGGTTTTTCCGCGGAGAGACCGGGGCGGCGTCGGCGCACTAGGCGCGGATGCGGGTCAGCCAGTGACGGTTGAGGCCGGCGATATCCTGTGAGGTCAGCAGCGGCATGGCTTCCGTCAGTTGCTCATCGGTCCAATCCCACCATGCCAGTTCCAGCAGCATGGCGTTCTGCGCGTCATCGAAGCGTTTGCGGATGAGCTTGGCCGGATTGCCGCCGACGATGGCATAGGGCTCGACGTCCTTGGTGACGAGGGCGCGGGTGCCGATGACGGCGCCGTGCCCTACGGTGATGCCGGGCATGATGACGGCTTCGGAGCCGATCCACACATCGTTGCCGATCACCGTGTCTCCCGCGGGCGTAAAGGCATCGCGGGCGCCGGCGAAGTCGGGAACTTCGGGCATGTAGTGGAATGGGAACGAGCTGACCCAGTCGTAGCGGTGGCCCTGGTTGCCGGCCATGATGAAGGCCGCACCGCTGCCGATCGAGCAGAAGCTGCCGACGATCAGCCGGTCGACGCCGGGCCTGGTCATCAGGTAGCGGGCGCAATCGTCGAAGCTATGGGCGTGATAATAGCCCGAATAGTAGCTGTAGCGGCCCACGACGATATTGGGATTGGTGACTTGCAGATGCAGTTGGACGCCCTTGAAGGGGTCCTCGAAATAATTGGTCATGATGTGTCCATGAGTTCGCATTGCCGTCCTTGGACGGCTGATCGAGCGGGACTGCCGCTCGTCGGACGTGCTCCACTGAGCGCCGCTAGGCGGTCAGGTGCACGGCGAACTTGGTTGCTTCGGACATCGTCATGGCGGGTTTTATCGAGCGAGCAGGGCGGGTTTGTCAACCGGGGACGGGCGGCGAGGCTGGCTCGCCGCCCCTGGTATCACGCCGTGGGCAAGGCCAGGCGGATGGCGGCTTCGACCGGGGAATAGTCGCCGTCCGGGCGGCGCAGGGACAGCGGCTGGGCCGGAGCCAGCGGTGGCTGGGCCATAAAGCGGGGCGTGGTGCCATAGTGCGGCTGGGCGGCGTGGACCAGGAACGGGTGGCACAGATAGACCGTGCCGGCCTGGCCGGTGGCCAGGACCTCGGGGCAATGCGCGGTTTCGGAGAAGCCGTTGGCGGCCAGTTCGCGCAGCGTCAGGCCGGCGTCACCAGCGGGGGCCAGTTGGCGGGCGATATCGAGATGGGAGCCGATGCGGATGCGGGTCGGCGCGTCCTCGCGCTCGACGTCGGAGAACAGGAACAGCATCAGCAGCGCCCGGTCCCGCGAGGAGACGTTGGCGCGCCAGGACATGAAGTCCGGGTTTTCCATGCCGAAGCTCACGTCGATATGCCAGCCGGCGTCGCCGGGATCATCGGGCGAGGGGAAACGCACCGGGAACGTGCCGAGTGTTGCGCGCGGCA
The DNA here is from genome assembly GCF_028290435.1 of Devosia sp. Lineage (GTDB taxonomy): Bacteria > Pseudomonadota > Alphaproteobacteria > Rhizobiales > Devosiaceae > Devosia. The sequence goes on from NZ_JAQGJV010000095.1 coordinate 129,660, forward strand.
ACCATCGGCGAGGGCCGACGAGCTGATCGAATGCGGCATGCAGGGCCGGCGTGTTGGCGGCTTGGCGGAAGGGCGGCTGGCCATATTGGTTGAGGCGGATGACGGGTTTGGTCCAAGTGGCGGGATCGTCAGGATTGCAGCCTGTATCGGCCCAGAGCAGGGAGCGGGCGGCGTCGGCCAGTTCGCGGGGAAAGGCGTGGTCGATACGCACGTAGCCGTCGGTGATGAATCGATCGATCTGCGCCAGAGAGAGCGCGGGAGAAGAATGGGGCATGATTGCTCACGAATTCACAAAGCCGCTCAGGCGAGCGGCAGGATAAGCTGGCGCGTGGCGCGGCTCATGGCGTGTTCAGGTCGCGCTTAGGCGCGGATAAACACGGCGAACAGACAGGAGCGGGTCATCATCATGGTGCGGCGATCATACGCAGGTCGGTTTTCGTGTCAACCGCAAGGGAAGCGTGGGCGTACCGTATCCCGGAGGGGCGCGGTGAAGCGGGTCAGCCGCCCGAGAGCTTGAAGCCGAGATAGGCCAGGAGGAAGATCGACGTTATCACCGGTCCGGCGGCAAGGCCGGTCAGGCCGGCGGCTGCGCCGCTGACCAGACCGAAGATTGCCAAGACTGGATGGATTTCGCTCATGCGGCAAAGTAATCCTGCAATGGACGAACCGTCAAATTGCCCTGCTGGAACGCGATGATGCCGGCGACCGCGGCGATGGCGCCGGGGATGGTGGTGTAATAGGGGATGCGGCCCATCAGGGCGGTGCGGCGGATGTCGCGGCTGTCGCTGATCGACTTGGCGCCGTCGGTGGTGTTGATCACCAGCTGCACGCCACCGTTTTTCATCGAGTCGACGATGTGCGGACGGCCTTCGAGCACCTTGTTGATCTTGGTGGCGGGAACGCCGTTTTCGACCAGGTATTTCTGGGTGCCGCTGGTGGCGATGATGGTGAAGCCTGCGGCGACGAGGTGGCGCATCGAATCCACGATGTGTTCCTTGTCGGCGTCGCGCACCGACACGAAGGCGACGCCCGATGAGGGCACCTTGGAGCCGGCGCCCATCTGCGACTTGGCGAAGGCCATGGCGAAATCGAAATCCAGCCCGATGACTTCGCCGGTCGACTTCATTTCCGGGCCCAGCACCGTATCGACGCCGGGGAAGCGGTTGAACGGGAACACGGCTTCCTTGACGGCGATGTGCTTGAAGGTTTTTTCCACGAGGCCGAAGCTGGCCAGGGTTTCGCCGGCCATGATGCGGCTGGCGATCTTGGCGATGGGCTCGCCGATGACCTTGGCGACGAAGGGCACCGTGCGGCTGGCGCGCGGATTGACTTCGAGCAGGTAGATAATGCCGTCCTTGAGCGCGTATTGCACGTTCATCAGGCCGCCGACCTTGAGGGCGAAGGCGAGTTCGGTAGTCTGGCGCTTGAGTTCGGCGATGATTTCGGGGGAGAGGCTCTGCGGCGGCAACGAGCAGGCGCTATCGCCCGAATGGATGCCGGCTTCCTCGATATGCTCCATGATGCCACAGACGAACACGTCCTTGCCGTCGCAGAGGCAATCGACGTCGATTTCGATGGCGTCGGAGAGGTAGCCGTCGAACAGCAGCGGGTTATCGGACAGGACCGAATTGATCTGGCCGGTCTTGTCGTTGGGGTAGCGCATCAGGATATCGGGCGGCACGAGGCCGGTCAGGGTATTCTGGACGTAGCGCTCGAAATCGGCCGGCGAGTGGGCGATGGCCATGGCGCGGCCGCCGAGCACGTAGGACGGGCGGATCACCAGCGGATAGCCGAGGCGTTCGGCAACGAGGCGGGCCTGCTCAAGGCTATAGGCGATGCCGTTCTTGGGCTGGCGCAGTTCGAGGCGGTTGATGAGCTTGGAGAACAGGTCGCGGTCTTCGGCCAGATCGATGGAGTCGGGCTGGGTGCCCAGGATCGGCACGCCGGCTTTTTGCACGGCTTCGGCCAGGTTCAGCGGCGTCTGGCCGCCGAACTGGACGATGACGCCATGCAGGGTGCCGTTCTGCTTTTCGGTTTCGAGGATTTCGATGACGTCTTCCTCGGTCAGCGGCTCGAAATAGAGGCGATCGGAGGTGTCGTAATCGGTCGAAACGGTCTCGGGATTGCAGTTGATCATGATGGTTTCATAGCCGGCCTCGCTGAGCGCGAAAGCGGCATGGCAGCAGCAATAATCGAACTCGATGCCCTGGCCGATACGGTTTGGGCCGCCGCCGAGGATGACCACTTTCTTGCGGTCCGACGGGCGGGCTTCATCGGCCACGGTGCCGGCAAAGGGCTGCTCGTAGGTCGAGTACATGTAGGCGGTCGGCGAGGCGAATTCGGCGGCGGAGGTGTCGATACGCTTATAGACCGGGCGCACCTTGAGCGACCAGCGCAGCTTGCGCACATCGGCGGCGGTGAGGTTTGCCAGTTCGGCGAGGCGACGATCCGAGAATCCCATGGACTTGAGGCCGCGCAAGGCGGCGGCGTTGTCGGGCAGGCCCAGTGCGCGGATCTTGGCCTCGGTATCGACGATGCCCTTCATCTGCTCGAGGAACCAGGGGTCGATCTTGCAGGCTTCGTGGATGTCCTCGAGGCTCATGCCAAGGCGCATGGCTTCGGCAACGTGCAGCAGGCGGTCCGGCGTCGGGGTGCCGATGGCGGCGCGGATGGCGTTTTCGTCATCGCCTTCGCCGAGGCCCGGAATGCCGATTTCGTTGAGCCCGGTCAGGCCGGTTTCGAGCGAGCGGAGCGCCTTTTGCAGGGCTTCCTGATAGGTGCGGCCGATAGCCATTGCCTCGCCGACGGACTTCATTGAGGTGGTCAGGCGATTGTCGGCACCGGGGAACTTTTCGAAGGCGAAGCGGGGGATTTTCACCACGACATAGTCGATGGAGGGCTCGAACGATGCCGGGGTCATGCCGCCGGTGATGTCGTTGTCCAACTCGTCCAGCGTGTAGCCGACGGCGAGGCGGGCGGCGACCTTGGCGATGGGGAAGCCGGTGGCTTTTGACGCCAGAGCCGAGGAGCGCGACACGCGCGGGTTCATTTCGATAACGACCATGCGGCCATCGGCGGGATTGATGCCGAACTGCACGTTGGAGCCGCCGGTTTCGACGCCGATCTCGCGCAGCACCGCAATGGATGCGTCGCGCATGATCTGGTATTCCTTGTCGGTCAGCGTCAGGGCCGGAGCGACGGTGATGCTGTCGCCGGTATGGACGCCCATCGGGTCGATATTCTCGATCGAGCAGATGATGATGCAGTTGTCCTTGGTGTCGCGGACAACTTCCATTTCGTATTCTTTCCAGCCGAGCACGCTTTCCTCGACCAGCACTTCGTTGGTGGGCGAGGCATCGACGCCGCTCTCGACGATGGCGAGATATTCCTCGCGATTGTAGGCAATGCCGCCGCCGGTGCCGCCGAGCGTGAACGAGGGGCGGATGATGCAGGGCAGGCCGATGACTTCGAGCGCCTGCAGCGCCTCGATGGTGTTGTGCGCCAGCATGGAGCGGGGCGTTTCCAGCCCGATCTTCTTCATGGCGTCGCGGAACAGTTCGCGGTCTTCGGCCTTGTCGATAGCTTCGGCATCGGCGCCGATCATTTCGACATTGTACTTTTCCAGAATGCCCATCTTGCGCAGGCTGAGCGCGCAGTTCAGCGCCGTCTGGCCGCCCATGGTGGGGAGCAGGGCGTCGGGGCGTTCCTTCTCGATGATCTTGGCGACCACTTCGGGGGTGATCGGCTCCATATAGGTGGCATCGGCCAGGTCCGGATCGGTCATGATGGTGGCCGGATTGGAGTTCACCAGGATGATCCGGTAGCCCTCTTCCTTGAGCGCCTTGCAGGCCTGAGTGCCCGAATAATCGAACTCGCAGGCCTGACCGATAATGATCGGGCCGGCGCCAATGATGAGGATCGATTTGATGTCGGTACGCTTTGGCATGGCTCGGGCTCGCTCGGCTCGTGGTGGTGGCGTTGCGAGGGGAGAATCGCGCGCCAATTTAACCGCCCGGCCAGACGCGCGCGGCAACAGGGCGCTGCGGCGCTTGGGTCAGGCTTGGGCGTGGTGGTTAAGAGGGCTGTCTAACCGAACAAGGCGGGGAAGGGAAGGGGGAGGGCTTCCCTTTCCAAGGTTAGGGGACTTGTGTCTCGCGGTCGAAACCGATCAAGTCCCCGTAGCCTGACTTTGCCATGGGAAAGCCATAGCCATCGCCCGGCTTGTCCCAGCGCAGATTGCCGGTTGCGTGATGGGGACTGACATAAAGTTCGAACGCAACGCGTTGCATCGCCAAATAGAGCGCTTGAACACTATCGAACGCGCTCACCGTAATTTCAGCGCGGCCCTCGGGCCACCCGATTTCGAAACGGCACCAACGCTACGGGAAGCTTACCCGCCGCTGCGTCAGTTCTAGGCGTGGTCGTTGATCTCGATCCAGTAGTGATTGGGGTCCTGGATATAGACCTGCCGGAAGCCCGCCGGGTGGTGGCCGATGGTGTTGGGCGTGTTGACCCAGTCGTAATAGGTGATGCCCATGCTGGTGAGCTTGGCGAGGAAATCGTCGAACCCGTCGATGCGAACGGCCAGGTGATTTTCCTTGGTCACCGTGGTGGTAGCCATGTCGCCCTGGTTAAGATGCAGCGTATCGCTGCCGCCAATGCCCAGCCATTGCCCGGTCACCGGATTGCCGCTGGTGCGCACGATCGGCCAGCCGAACACGTCGACATAAAACTGCGTGCTGACGGCGATGTCGCGGACGAGCATGGAGACGTGGTCGAGGCGGAAGTTCGGCATGGGGGACTCGCGTGATGATGACGCAGTGTAACGCGTCACGGATCGCGATGCAGCACCGGTATGGGTGCGCGGTTGGCGCGTCAAAACGGCGACTGCCTTCCCCATACTCTATGTAGTGCGAGAATAGTTGTCTTCAAGAATTGTGACGTCAAGTTTTTCTCTATAAATTTCAATCTGTTAGCGAAATCTTGCGGATTTTTGAAGCTGTCGGTGCCTCACTGGGGCGCAGACGGGTAATTTCGGCTTAGGAGTTACAGATGGCAGAACATGCGGTGATCATTGCGGGAGGCGGTCCAACGGGGCTGATGCTGGCGGGCGAGTTGGCATTGGCGGGGGTCGATGTCGCCACTGTCGAACGGCGTCCGAACCAGGAGATTTCCGGCTCGCGGGCCGGTGGCCTGCATGCGCGCACGCTGGAGATTTTCGATCAGCGGGGCATTGTCGACCGGTTTCTGGCGGAGGGGCAGAAGTCGCAGGCGCTTGGGTTCGCCGGAATGAAGTTCGACATCAGCGATTTTCCGACGCGCCACCCCTATAGCCTGGGGCTGTGGCAAAACCATACGGAGCGGATTTTGGCGGGCTGGGTGGATGAGCTCAAGGTGCCGATCTATCGTGGCGTCGAGGTGACGGGGTTTGTGCAGGACGAAACCGGCGTCGATGTTGCGCTCAGCGATGGACGCTCGCTGCGGGTGGGCTATCTCGTGGGGTGCGACGGCGGGCGTAGTCTGGTGCGCAAGGCGGCGGGCATCGGGTTTCCGGGATCGGAGGCGACGACCAGCAATCTGATTGCCGAAGTTGAGCTGGCGGAAACTCCGCCGGAATGGGGCATTCGCCGCGACGCCATGGGCATCCATTCCATGGGCCGTGTCGATTACAAGATCCGTGATGGCGAGATTATCTATGCTGATACGGGACCGGTGCGCGTGCTGCTGACCGAGCGGCAGATCGGAACCGCGGAGCCCACAATCGAGGACCTGCGCGCTGGGCTCATCGCCGTTTATGGGACCGATTACGGACTGCAGAGCGTGACCTCGGTGTCGCGGTTTACCGATGCGACACGGCAGGCGGCGGAGTATCGGAAGGGACGGGTGCTGATCGCGGGCGATGCCGCGCATGTGCATCCGCCCGATGGTGGTCAGGGCCTGCAGACCGGGGTGCAGGATGCGGTAAACCTGGGATGGAAGCTGGCGCAGGTGGTCAAGGGGACGTCGCCGGACAGCCTGCTCGATACCTATCAGGCCGAGCGCTATCCTATCGCTGCCCGCGTGTTGCGCCATACGCTGGCTGCTGTCGCGCTGCGTCGCGAGGATGATCGCACCAAGGCGCTGCGGGAGACGATGGTTGAACTGCTCGGCACGGACGAGTCGCGAAAGCGGTTCGAGGGGATAATGTCGGGTCTCGGTATTCACTACGAGCTCGGCGAAGGGCATCCCTTGCTGGGGCGCCGTATGCCCGATGTCGATCTGGTTACCGCCAGCGGTCCGATGCGGGTTTTCGCGCTGATGCATGATGCGAGGCCGCTGCTGCTCAATTTTGGTCTACCGGGCGGCATCGGGATCACCGCGTGGGCGGATCGGGTGCGAGTGGTGGACGCCGAATATAGCGAGCCCTGGGAGCTTCCCGCGCTGGGGACGGTCCCGCCGCCCAGTGCGGTGTTGGTCCGGCCCGATGGCTATGTGGCCTGGGTGGGAGATGGAACCCAATTCGGGCTGAGCGAGGCGCTGAGCACCTGGTTTGGCGCGTCCAAGGCGGCGTAATCGGCGAAATCCAAGGAACAGGCGCACGTCAGGCGGCCGTCCCTATTTTCGCAGGGCTATGCGGTCAGCTTGGCCAGAATCTGCACGTAGTGGGGATTGCTCATGATGCCCAGGACGTTGCCGAAGGGGTCGATGACGGAGGCGGTGATGAAGCCGGTGGTGCCGCGTGGGGTGACGGGATCGTATTCGGTGGCGCCGGCGGCCAGAAGGCGTTCGAGGGCGGCGTGGATGTCGTCGACCTGCCAGAGCACGATGGCGCCGCCGGGGCCGGGCTGCATGGCGGAGGGCGCGTAGTTGCGATCGATGATGCCGAATTCATGCTCGTAGTCGCCGATGCGGAACTCGACATAGGCGGGGTGTTCGGCGTTGGGCATCTGGAAATAGGCCTCGACGCCGAAGAGTTTTGCATACCAGTCGCGGGCGGCGGCGACGTCGTCGGCCCAGAAGTTCACCGTGGCCATGCCGCGCAGGAAGTTGGTGTTCGTCATTTTCGCGTTCCTTGTCTAAGCTTGTTGATGAACCCACAATGGGCGTTGGCATGGTCGAAGTATTTCAAAAACCCGCAGACGATTACGAGCCGCGCGGGCGGCTCGATCCGGCCGGGTTCGAGCGCCACGTTGAGTTCATCACGCGGTTGCCGCCCGGGGATTTGGCGCCGTTCATCGAGCATTTCTGGATCGTGCGCTGGGACGCGCCGCTCGATCCTTATGGCTCCGAAGAGGTGATGCATCGGCCCTATGTCGATGTGTTCGTGTCCGCCGATGAGGCCGGCATTCAGGGAACGTTTCGCGGGCGGCGGACCTATCTGGCAAAGGGGCAGGGGCGCATCGTGGGCGCGCGGTTCCGCCCGGGGGCGTTCCATGCGTTTTGGGGCGGTGGGGCGCTGTCGGATTTGCAGGAGAAGATCGTGGATCTCCAGCAAGTGTTCGCCGAGGCGGACGCAGGCTATGTGGCGCGGGTTTCGGGACTGCATGACCAAGCGGCGATGGATGAGCTGGTGGAGCTGGTGCGGAGCAAGCAGCCGCAGGCCGACGCCGATATCGAGCTGGTGAACCAGATCATTGCCGCGATCGAGACTGATGAGGCGCTAACAACCGTGGCCGCGGTGGCGGAAGCGTTTGGCAAAAGCGAGCGCTGGGTGCAGCAATTGTTCCGCGATTATCTGGGCATCGGGCTCAAATGGCTGCTGCAGCGCAACCGGCTGCTGGCGGCGGCGGCATTGATCCAAGACAGCGACAAGCCGGACTGGATCGGTATCGCCTACGATCTTGGCTATAGCAGCCAGGCGCATTTCAATAGCGATTTCAAGGCAGTGATGGGCCGGACGCCGACGCAGTACAAACGCTGGACCATTGGCTTTTAGGCGGAGGCAGGGATTGAGGCCGAACGGGCAGGTTCGGACAACAATTCGTCACGCAGCCGCGATCTATCGCGTCAGTACGATTCTGAGCAGATCGGCGGTGTTTTTCGCGCCGAGCTTCTGCATGATGTTGGCGCGATGCACTTCGATGGTTCGGGAGGAAATCCCCAACTCGCGGCCGGCCTGCTTGTTGGATTGACCGTTGGTGATCAACTGCAGGACTTCGCGTTCTCGCGGGGTAAGCTGGCCGAAGCCGCGAATCTCCACGGCCCTGCCGCCGCCGCTCATCACACCCAGGTGGATATCGCTGCGCAAGGCATCGCGGACGTAGGACAGGAAGGTGTCGTTGTCGAAGGGTTTGCAGAGGACGTCATTGGCGCCCAGCTTCATTGCGGTGACCGCGGTATCGACATCGGGAGTATCGGCAATCATGAACACTGGAGTGCCGGTGAACGCCGAGCGGACGCGGCGCAACAGGCCCAGCCCGTCCTCCTCGCCGACTTTGAAGTTTATGATCGCAACGTCAGCGCGACGGCGCGATATACTTGAGAGAAATTGCGAGGCCTCGGTGGAAAAGGTCGTCTGATAGCCATCCAGGCGGAATAGCACCGATAGCATTTCCACCGTTTCGGTATCGGCGTCCACAATATGGACCAGCCGGTCCCGATTGTAGGACGACCGATAGTACAATTCCTTGGTGTCATCGCTGCCGGAATTGGCGGCGAGATCGGTGTGTCCCATGTTGTACATTTTGAGGTCCTGCCCGTTGTTCGATCATCAGGATGTTCCCCAATGACTTATAGAATCTGAACCGGATTCTCTGTGGTCACTACTGTGAGGAATACTGAAAATATCGGCGCTTACACGTAATAACAGTCGGGTGGATCTGGGTATCTGCCTACGTACATTTCGCAATGTATAGCGCCACTAAAATATATGTACCAAATCAGTGTCGGTTGCATTCGAATCATATTTGCGAAATGCGGTCTTTCGTAAAGCGCGTATCGATGTATTTGATTCGCTGATTAAAGCCGTATTTCGCCGCGGCGGATTGCCTCCACGACCGTTTGGGTACTGTTCGCTGCGTCCAGCTTGCGCGCGGCCGAATAAATGTGGGTTTCGCACGTTCGCTTGGAGAGGTGCATGATGGTGGCTGTTTCGCCGGCCGTTTTGCCCATGGCGATCCAACCCAGAACTTCGCGTTCTCTTTGCGTCAGTAAATGCGGTGCCTCGGGCGCTGGGTCCCGGTCGGTTTTGGTGTAGGTGCCTTCAACAAAGACCCCATAGATATGGCCCCCCGCGGTTATCAGGGGCTTGTAGACGAAATCCACCACTGCTTCGGAGGTCTTGCCCGTGCCTTCACGATCATAGTGCAGCGGCATATGCTTGCCGACATAGGTCTCGCCAGTGCTGTAAACGCGATCAAGCAACTCGTAGAAGCCTTGCCCCGCGATATCCGGCACTACATCTCGGATAGATTTTCCGATATAGTTGCGATCGCCCATCAACGTTTTGTATTCGTTGTTGACGAATTCGAATACGTGATCTGGACCACCAAATATAACGATAAAACCAGGGCAGGATTCAAAAAGACTGACCAAATTTGACGATGTCTTGGCCAGTTGCTCGTCATTCTCATGGTCGTCCACGAAATTTTTGCCAATACCCAGGACACCGCCTACGGTGCCGGCTCGATCGATGGGACAGAAATCGAGCTCTAAAAGTAGCGGCGCGCCGTCGGTAGGGAACAGCATTGTATCTGACAGCGATACAGGGGCATCGCCAGCCATCACGGCATTGATGGCGGGGCTGATTTGCTGCCACACCGTGTCGGTACGTGTAGAGGCAGCGGTGCCGAGCATGGGTGGGTGACGGTCCTGGCCCATCGTGGCGCTATAGCCATCATTGTAGAGTTGTACGAGCTCTTTCCCCCACCAGATAACCATAGGGATGCTCGTGCTCAGGATCAGTCGATTCGCGACTCGAAGGCTCTGGTGCCAAGAATTGGGCTCACCAACAGCAGACGTCGACCAGGGAAATGCCCTGATAAGACGTCCCATTTCACCGCCGCCCGACAAAAATTCGTATGATCTACCAATAGACTTAGTGAACACCGGATTGGCTTTCGAGCTGTTGATGACAACAATCGTGGCTACCGTGCACTCCCGTACGCACGTTACCGCGCATGCAACTAAAGTTCAACGCCCAAGAATGACGCGGAGTTCCGCAACTGGCAAACCGCGGAGCATGATTTCTCGTTATTTCAGCGAAGCTAAAATGGTTTTACGTTGATATTGCGCCTCCGAGTGCTGCCTATAATGTTGTTTGGTTTTCGGCAAAAGCTTCGACTTGTTGTGATTTCCGGATTGGGAAGTGATTCGGCGCCCCGTTCTCGAAGTGGGACCAGCAAGCAGGGTTAGCCCGTCAGCAGGCGGTTGACGCAGGACCTCATTGGTTGTATTTAGCAATCTACGTAATTATCAGGTTGTGCAAATATGACGGACGGGTTGAGCGCGACTTTTTCGGCACTGGCCGATCCGACGCGGCGGGCGATCCTGGCGCGGCTGACGCATGGCGCGGCGACGGTCAATGAACTGGCGGAGCCATTCAGCATGACGCTGCCCTCGGTGTCGCGGCACCTCAAGGTGCTGGAGGCGGCGGGGCTTGTGGTCAAGGAGCGGTCGGCACAGTTCCGGCCGTGCCGGCTGGAGGTCGCGCCGCTGGAGGCGGCAGATGACTGGATGGGGCAGTACCGCGCCTTTTTTGGCGAGCGGCTCGACCGGCTCGATGCGCAGCTCAAGACCATGATGGCGGCAAAGGCCGCCACGAACCACAAACCGGAAACAGGAGAGGAAGAATGACCGCGACCTACAAATTCGACCGGGGGTTTACGCTCAAGCGCCAGTTCGACGCCCCGCCCAGCATGGTGTTCCAGGCCTGGACCGAGCCGGCTTATCTCGACTGGTTTTTCAATCCGGGTCTGCCGGTGACCGCCCCGACCGTGGTGGATTTACGGGTTGGGGGCGTGTGGCGGCAGCAGATGGTGGAAAATGCCGACAAGCAGTATTTCACCGGCGGGGTCTATCGCGAAATCGTGCCCGGCGAAAAACTGGTGTTCAGCTGGGGCGCCGAGGACGGCTGGCCGCCGATCGATCTCGATAATCTCGACGAAGGCCCGCTGGTGACGCTGCGGTTCAAACCGGCCGGAGGCGGCACCGAGATGGATTTGCAGGTGCAATTTCCCGATCACCTGAGCGAAGGGCGGGTGCGCGAATGGCTGCAGACGGGCATGCGCGAGGGTTGGGGTTATACGATCGACCGGCTCACCGACCAACTGGGCGAGAGCGCGAAAGCGCGTGCCAGCTAGGCTTTGCCGCGATCAGTTGTTGATCGCGATGATGCCCCAATGGGTCTGCGAGCAACTGTCATCGTCGCAGATGTTGGAGACCCACACTTTCCCATCGCCGAAGCCGACGCCTTCGCTGGTGACGATCAGGTCGGCTACGTCCTGGGTGCGAATGGCTTCCTGCGCCTCGGTGGAGACCAGCGTGTCGAAATTGTCGATCATGTCCTGCTCGGCCAGCACGTCATAGACTTCGCCATTGGCCTTGATGGTGATGGGATAGGCGACATTGGCGGCGATGGTCGTCGGATCGCCGAACATCATGGCGTCCTGCATGAGACCGAACAGCTCGAAAAAGCCCTCGGAATCGCCGTGGATCGACTCGATGCTGGCGGTAACGTCCTCCTCGGACTGGGCGAAGGCGGCGGGCGCGGCGGCCAGAACGGCAAACAGGGCAAGCGTCAGTGAAGCAAGGCGCAACATCGTCGTCTCCAAGGCTGGCGATGCGCGAAGCTGCCGCACTGGCCGCCGATAAGCAAATGAAATTGCAGGCATTGTTGGGGCATGGGCGCTCGGTGGTCGACGATATTCGACCGCAGTGTCGGATCGATCATCGGCTCAGCGTCATTATGGAGTGTCCCGCAAGGAGATTTCCGATGAGCAACGTCGTTATCGATATGACCATGTCGCTGGAGGGCTACGTTGCCGGGCCGAACGACGGCAAGGCCTATCCGCTGGGCCAGCATGGCGGCATGGCGATTTTCGACTGGTACACCAGCGGCACGGAGCAGGTGCAGACGCCGCTGTTCAGGCCAGCACCGGGCGCCAACCGCGATGAGGTGGACGCAATGTTCGCGGACTCCGGCGCCTTCATCTTCGGGCGCCGGACTTACGACATCACCGATGGCTGGGGCGGGCGGCATCCGGTCAATGGGGTGCCGGTGTTCGTGCTGACCCATAATCCGCCCCAGAATTTCCCCAAGGGGCCTTCGAACCTGACCTTTGTGACGGATGGCATTGCCAGCGCCATCGAGCAGGCGCGCGGCGCGGCCAATGGCAAGGACATCAAGCTGGGCGGGGCCTCGCCCGGAAAGCAGGCACTGGCGGTCGGGCTATGCGACGAAATCAACGTGCATGTCGCGCCCTATCTGCTGGGTGGGGGCGTGCGGCTGTTCGATGAGCTGCCGGAGGGCATCAGGTTGGAAAAGCTGCACGTGAGCGACGGGCCGCTGGCGACCCATATTCGCTATAAGGTGCTGAGGACCTGAGAGTAATGAGGGGAGAGCCGCTTGGGAATGCAGACCGGCGAACCGGCTTGCAACGTCTCTCCCCTGTCAGAACAGCCTGGTGGACGCAGGACGTTCCGAATCCGAAGCGCAATGCCTATTTGGCGAAGACGACGGCGTGTGTCGTGTCGTTGGCAGCGTTCTGTGCGGTGCGCCCGAAGGCGTCGCGGAAATCTTCGATATAGACGATGTCGGGCCGGGCGAGCTGTGTGCGGGCCAGCGTGCCGATAATGTAGGCGAGGTGAGCGCTGTTGCGAGCCCCGACTTTAGTCATGATATGGGCGCGGTGGGTTTCGACCGTCTTGTAGCTGATCGCCAGCTTTTGGCCGGCCTCGCGGCTGGTCAGCCCCTGGCCGATGAGGCTGGCGACTTCGAGTTCGCGCGGCGATAGCTTGTAGGGATTGCGCGCCTGGATGCGCGCCAGTTCTGGATCAGGCGCAGTGTCGAACATGGTCATTCAGTGCCGCATTTCCGATAGCGGGCCCGCCCCAAATGCTGCCCCTACTCACAATAGAGACAATACAACATATTGAGTCGCCTGAAAATTGTGAGGAATGACGCTGGCAAAACTGTCATGGTGAAAAAGGCCATCGTGGAAAATCCCATCGGGAGATTTTACGATGGGGTTTTTCACGAGGAACGATGACAAAGCCGGATAACCTGCTAGGTTTTGGCATCGCAGAATCCTCGGTGCGGTCTGCGACGAGGGGGAAACAGTGCTAGCTTTGGTGGAGCGAGTTCTCGATGGCATTCGCAAGTCCCGAACGGACACCGACATCATCGGTGTGCTGTCCGAGATCAGCGCATCCTTAGGGTTTCGCAGCGGCTTCCTGATCGAATACGCCACCGATCTGAAATCGGCGCTGCATATCCTGGACAGCAATCCGCAGCGCGAAGGCTGGCTTCAGGACTATGTCGCCACCGGCCTGCGTACCAGTCAAAGCGAGTTGGCGGCGCTGCTGGCGGAAGGCGGCGTGCAGACCTTCGACGGCAGCCGTTTCGATGCGGAAAGCCGCCTGCTGTCCTTCGCGCGCCGGGTCGATATCGTGGAACTGGTGCTTGTGCCGGTCAGCTTCGATGGCTCTGTCATCGGGCTGGGAGGCTTTTCGGGCAATCCGCCGCTCACCGGTGCGCAGAAGACCGCGCTACAACTGGTGGTCTATAGCCTGTTTGCACAGACCCGCTCGTTCCGGGCCAGCGTCAGCCGCACCGCGACTGAGCCGCTGACGCCGCGCGAAAAGGAGGTCATCAGGCTCTCGGCCGATGGGCTGACGTCGCAGGAGATCGCGCTGCAACTGGGCATGTCGCCGCGCACCGTCAACCAGCACGTGGACAATGTCGCCGACAAGCTGGGCACCCGCAACCGCGCCCATACGGTGGCCGAGGTGATCCGGCACGGGCTGCTCAACTAGCGCCAGGTCCTGCGAGCTATTCTTCCGGCTCGCTGGTGAACAGCAGCGGATAGCCTTTGTCGCGGGCGATTTCGGTGGCGCGGTTGGATTTCTCTTCGGCGATTTCCTTGGTGAACACGGCGACCACGCAGGAGCCCTTGGTGTGGGCGGTCAGCATGATGCCGAGGGCCTGGGCCTCGGGCACGCGGAATTCGGCCTTGAGAATGCGGACGACGAAGTCGCGCGGGGTGAAATCGTCGTTGACCAGGATGACCTTGTAGAGCGGGGGCTTCGCCGTCTTGAGGACAGTCTCGGTGCGGTTCTTGGTATCGGTATCAGCCATTGGAAGGCGCTCCTGCCAATGCTCGGGCAATCATTTTATCAAAGTCCGGCGGCCGTTTACAGATGGCACTGTGCCCCGGATGGTTCAATGGCGGAAATAACGAAAACCCGGGGCCGCGGGTTCCCCTGAGGTTTGACCGGCCAGTAGCCGGGGGCGTAGGCTCGGCCATCCCCCTATCGCTGGAGACTCACCATGGACTATCGCCGCCTTGGAACGACCGGGCTGGAAGTGTCGCGCATTTGCCTGGGCTGCATGAGTTATGGGGACGCGACGCGCGGCAATCACGAGTGGACGCTGGACGAGGCTACCAGCCGGCCCTTCATCAAGCAGGCGCTGGAGGCGGGGATCAATTTCTTCGATACGGCCAATGTCTATTCGGAGGGCACCAGCGAGGAAATCGTCGGGCGGGCGCTCAAGGATTTCGCCAAGCGGGACGAAGTGGTGATCGCCACCAAGGTGCATGGCCGGATGCGGCCGGGGCCGAACGGTGCAGGCCTGTCGCGGCGGGCGATCATGGCTGAAATTGACAACAGCCTGCGGCGGCTGGGCACCGACTATGTGGACCTCTACCAGATCCATCGCTGGGACCCGGCGGTGCCCATCGAGGAAACGCTGGAGGCGCTGCATGACGTGGTCAAGGCCGGCAAGGCCCGCTATATCGGCGCGTCCTCGATGTTCGCCTGGCAATTCGCCAAGGCGCTGTATCTGCAAAAGGCCAATGGCTGGGCGCGGTTCGTGACCATGCAGGACCATCTCAACCTGATGTATCGCGAGGAAGAGCGCGAAATGCTGCCGTTGTGCCGGGCCGAGGGGGTGGGCGTCATCCCGTGGAGCCCGCTGGCGCGGGGCAAGCTGACGCGCGACTGGGACGAGGGAACTCCGCGCAATAGCACCGACAACGTGCTCGCCAAAATGTACACCGACACCGAGGCCGCCGACCGCAAGGTGGTTGAGGCGGTGGCTCAGGTGGCGCAGCGGCTTGGCGTGTCGCGGGCGCAGGTGGCGCTGGCGTGGGTTTTGCAGAACGACGGCGTAACGGCGCCTATCGTTGGGGCGACCAAGCCGCAGCATCTGACGGACGCGGTGGCGTCGGTTGGGGTCAAGTTGAGCGCCGAGGATGTGGCAGCGCTGGAGGCGCCCTATGTGCCGCATGAGATTGCGGGGCATTAGCCGATTAGAGGTGAACGTTCACCAAACTCGGTGTCACCCCGGTGGAGGCCGGAAGCCATCTCAAGATAGAGAAGCCATCTCAAGATAGAAGGGCGGCCGCAAGGTCGACCTGGCGGCGTATGGTGTGATCTCGGGATGGGCCCCGGCCTGCGCCGGGGTGACATCGCGTGTGGGGACGTTTCAGGGTCAGGCTAAAGCTTGAGCTTGAACCCCTCGTGCGACTGATCGAAGCCGAGTTTGCGGTAGAAGCGGTGGGCGTCGGTACGGAGCTTGTTGGAGGTGAGTTGCACCACGCCGCAGCCGGCTTCGCGGCAGCGTTCGATGGCCCATTGCACCATGGTGGTGCCGAGGCCGGAGCCGCGCTGGTCGGAGCGGATGTGGACGTTTTCCAGCACTCCGCGCTTCATGCCGAAGGCCGGCAGGCCGGGCAGGAAGCTGATCTGCAGCGTGCCGACAACCTCGCCATCGCGCTCGGCGACGATCAGCCGATGGGCTGGATCGGCCTTGATGGCGGCGAAGGCCGCCAGGGTGCGCGGATCGGTAAAGGTGGCCGGATCGAGCGAGGGTGTATCGGGGCCGCGCGCGTCGCCGGCATGGCTGAGGGTCAACATGATGGGAATGTCGGCGGCAGTGGCGTCGCGGAAGGTCAGGTCGGGCATGGCGGCAATCCCAATGAGGAGACTGCGCCCGTTCTAGCGACGAAACGGCCGCCGGAACAGCCGGGCTGTCTTAGGAATGCCTGGCTTGATCGAAGGCGCTGGCGGTGTCGCGATCGAGCAGCGTGCCGCCGTCGCGCAGGAAGAACGGCAGGTCGCGGCAGGTGGCGATGATGGAATCGAGGAAGCCGGGAAAGCGCTGATCGAGATCTGCGCGGCGCAGGGTTACCAGCCGGCGCGTACCCTCGGGACGCACATGCACGACGCCGGCCTCGCGCAACTTGGCGAGGTGATAGCTCAGCGAGGTCTTGGAGCCCAGATCGAGAAACTGCCCACAGGTCATGGCGTTTTCCTCGTTGCGCGCGAGGTAGCCGATGATGGCAAGGCGGGTTTCGTCGCCCAGCGCGGTCAGCACATTGGCGAAGACGATCTGCTCGATATCGGGATGCGGAAGATAGGTCATGACCATCACATAGCGCATCGCTGGCCTGCTTTCAATGTTCAAAGACTTTTGAACTTTACCTTGACAGTCCGGTGATCGAGGTCCAATTGTTCAATGAATTTTGAACAAAGAGGTTTCCTCATGGATATCCGTCTGATCTGGCTGGCGGTCGGCACCTTCGCCATCGGCGTCGAGAGCTTCGCTATTTCGAGCCTCTTGCCGCAAATTGCCGATTCCACCGGGGTGACGCTGACGCAGGCGGGCTATCTGGTAATCGCCTTCGCGCTGGCCAATGCCTTTGGCGCGCCGGTGCTGGCAGCGCTGACTGGCACGGCCGACCGGCGGCGCACGCTGACGCTGGCGGCGCTGGTGTTTTCGGTCGGCGCGCTGTGGGCTAGTTTTTCGCAGGGCTATTTCGAGCTGATGGCGGCGCGCGTGCTGATGGCGTTTTCGGCGGGGCTCTATACTGCGACGGCGCAGGCCACGGGCGTCGCCATTTCGTCGGTTGACCATCGGGCGCGGGCGATTTCGGTGATTGTCGGCGGCACCACGATGGCGGTGGCGTTTGGGGCGCCATTGGGCGCGCTGATCGGCGGATTGGTGGGTTGGCGCGGTGCCTATGTGATGGTGGCGGCGTTCGGCGTGATCGCGGCTGGTTCGATCTGGCTGCTGTTGCCGGCTGGGCTGCGCGGCGCACATTTGCCCTTGCGGCAGCGTATCGCGGCGATCGGCATTCCGGGTGTTCCGGTGGCGCTGCTGACGACGTGGCTCTACATGACCGGCGGCTTTACGGTGATCATCTACATCGCGGCTCTGACCACCAAATCGATTGGATTGCCAGCGGCCTTGGTGCCGGCGGTGCTGCTATCCTTCGGCATTGGGGCGGCGATCGGCAATGTGGCGGGCGGGCAGTTGTCGGACCGGCTCGGGTCGCGCCAGACCATTATCGGGGCGATCGTGCTGTCGGCGGCGCTGATGTTCGCGATGTCTGCCGTGGTGCATTTGCCGGTGGCAATGGTGGGGGCGGTGTTCTTTGCGCTGATCTTCGTCTGGGGCTTTGTGGCCTGGGCGTTTTTGCCGCCGCAGTCGAGCCATTTGCTGGGCTTGTCGCCCACGAATGCACCGCTGGTGCTGTCTCTCAATGCGTCGGCGCTTTATCTCGGCATCGCGGCCGGCTCGTTCGTCGGTGGGCTGGTGTTGCAGAATGCCAGTGTCAACGATCTGGGCTGGATCGGGGCCTTGTTCCCGGTCGCGGCGCTGGTGCTGACCGTAGTGGCGGCGCCGGGCCGCGAGCGTATCACCGGCGAAATGCGGCTGGGCTAACGGCGCGGTGCCAGGAGCCGCGCCAGCCCGACCACGCCGAGCGCCATGATGGCGGTGCCCACGGCCAGCCATGAGCCCGCCGCCCAGATGGCGCCGGTGCCGGCCCACAGGATTGAGGCGAAAGCCTCGGTCAGGGTGGCGGCGCGGGAGGCGACCTGGCGGCGGCGGAACATCGAGCGTTTCGCCGGAACGCGGAACCAGAGTTGGATCGCGGTGGCGGAACTGGCCGCGATCGCGGCGCAGGCCGCCGTCACCAGTGCCATCTGCGGCGAGGACAGCGCCAGCATGAGCAGCAGCGGCGCGAGCACCAGGGCGATGATGACCAGCACGGCCTCGATCTTGGCGGTGAGCACGGCGCGGGGCGCGACCGGGGCCGTGGCCACCAGATCGTGCGCGTCCTCGCCGGAGATGGCGAGCCAGGCCAGCCCGCCCGCCAGTTGGCCCGCGGCCATGACCAGAACCGGAACCACCACCACATAGGCGCCGGCGCGGTCGCCGTAGTTGATCCACAGCATCAGGGCCGGGGGTAGCAGGTAGAGCATCTGCATCAGCGTCTGCGACAGCAGCCACGGATCGCGCTGCAATAGCCGCCATTCCTTGGCGCGCAGCACGGCGCGTTGCGAACGGGTGCGGAAGGGCTGGGCAGCCGGCTTGCGGCGGTTGCGGATGTGGGACAGGCCGGTGGCTGAAATGGCGTGGCGGCCATAGCTGGAGGCGGTGGCGGCGATGGTCAAGGCGAGTGCGCCAAAGCCCAGCAGGGCGACGATGGCGAGGGCTGTGAAATCGCCCATGCCGGCGCGGGCGGGGAGCCAGAGGGGGTTGTCGACGCCTGGGGCAGCCGAGATGACTGCGGCGGATTCGAACAGCGAGAACCGCGAGAAGCTGCCGTAGTAGAGAATGGCGGCGGCCTGGATGCCGATGACGAAGCCGGCGCCGACCAAGGCGGCGACGATCTGGGCGATCAGTCGCGTGCGCTTGGGGCCGACGGTGCGGAACAGGGCGATGGTGATGGCCACCGCGATGGCGGCGGAGAGCGCGCCGAGGGCGGCCAGCGTGCCATAGGCGGCTAGCCATTTGGGGCCATCGAGCACGATCAGCGTGTTGATCATCGGGCTGGCGAGCAGGCAGGACAGTACGACCGTTGACAATGCAACCGCCGCCGTGCGCACCGCAAACAGGCGGCGCGAGGAGGCGGGGGAGGAGAGGATCAAGTCGAGATCGGAGCGGGCGTAATAGACGCGGGTGACCGATTCAAGCGCTTGGCTGAGCATGACCGACCAGAACAGCAATCCGCCGCCGGTGAGCAGCACGAGGGTTGGTTTATCGGGCGTGATGCCCCGGGCGACCCAGGGGGCCAGGATCGTATAGGCCATCAGGTGCAGCAGCACGTAGACCACGCCGAGCACTGCGGCCAGCACGATGCCGCGGGTGCGGCGGCCGCCGGTCATCATGGCAATGCCCTCGCGCCAGGCGAGGTTGATTTCGTGGCGGGCGAACCAGCTCAGCGAGGCGGGTGCAGCGCTCATGCGGCGGCTGGCTCGGCGTCGTCTTGTGCCACCAGATCGAGGAAAATTTCCTCGAGGCTGGTCTGGCCGCGGCCGATGCGGGATCGCAGTTCGGTCAACGTGCCCTCGGCGATCAGGCGGCCATGGGTGATGACGCCGATGCGCTCGGCCATGCGTTCGGCGACTTCGAGAATGTGGGTGGTCATGATGACGGTGACGCCATCGCGCACCTTGCCGAGCAGCACGTCCTTGACCTGGCGGGCGGAGCCGGCGTCGAGCCCGGTCAATGGTTCGTCGAGGATGATGAGCTTGGGATCGTGGACGAGGGCGCCGGCCAGCGCGACCTTCTGCAACATGCCCTTGGAAAAGCTGCCGCACAGCTCGTTGGCATGTGGGCCCAGGCCCAGCCAGCCGATCAGCTCATGGGCTTTCGCCTGCGCCGTCTTGGCATCGATCTGCCAGAGGCCGGCGACGAATTCGAGATATTCCAGCGGGGTCAGGCGGTCGTAGACCATAGGCTCGTCCGACACCCAGGCGGTGACGCGCTTGGCGGCGAGGGGATCGCGGCGGGCATCGATGCCGAAGATGGAGATGGAGCCTTCGTCGGGCTGTAGCAGGCCGGCGACCATGCGCAGGATCGTGGTCTTGCCGGCGCCGTTGGGGCCAAGCAGGGCGTAGAACTCACCGGCGCGCACTTGCAGAGCCAGATCGTTGACCACCTTGCGGTCGAAGGTTTTCGACAGGCCGGTAATGGCAAGGGCAGGCGTGGAACTGGACATGGCGGCTCCGGCTGGGCTGCCGGAACTCTAGGCGTGCCGCCTTGCGGCGAGGTGAACGCGATGGGTTAAGATTTGGTCCATCCCCGATCTATTGCAGGCCGGCGGGGTCGACCGTGCCGATACTGCAGCCGCCATCGGCGGGGCGGGCAGCGGCGGTCAGCGAGGCGAGGTCAGCATCTTGGGTGACGGGACCGACGAGGCTGATGGTGAGTTCGCTGATCAGGAAGCGATCGCCGTCACGCTCGCAGTCCATGCTGACGCGTTGGCCGGTACCTGAGCCGAATGCCGCGTCGAAGGCGGAACGAATCTGCCGCTGGCTGAGCTGGCGTCCGATATTGGCGGCGAACAGATTGGCCACCCCGGAGCCGTTGAGAGCGCCCATCAGGGCGACGGCATCGGTGAAATACTGCTCCTGCGTCGCGCCATAGCAGGTGCCGTGCTTGGTCCATTCGTGGCGCTCAAGCTGCGATCGCGTGCCGGGCATGACCTGATCGAGGGCGGACCGCAGGCGGGCGCTGAGTGCGACCGGAGGCAGATCTTCCCAGGAACCGTCCTCGCTGTCGCGTACCTGATCGGCCGGAACGTCGCAGAACGCATTCTCGAATGGTTCAGGCCACAGGCCGTGCAGGCTGAAATGGGTGGCATCGAAGCGGCCCGGTGTCTGGCTGCGGCATTCGGGCGTGCGTGTATGGGCCTCGCAAAAGGCGGGCTGCCAGCTGACCGCCATTGTGTAGCGCGGCTTGGGACCCGATGCCGGTGGTTGGCGCGGTGGAGCCGGCATGCTGGCCGTGCCACCATTGAGGCTGCCACACTCGACGGCGACCCAGCGCCGGTCGGGCTGTGCGCCGGGGACCACGATCCAGTAATGCGTGGCCTGCGCCTTGTTGGCCGCAATCACGCGATAGGTGGCGCCCGGTGAAACGGTGATGTCGCCGGGATTGGTTTGCCGGTTGATCGATTGCAAGGCCGGGCAGGTGCGCTGCGCCATGAACGTGCCGTCGAGCGGCACCTCGGCCCGCACGCCGGCTCCCATGACGGCCAGCAGCAACAGGCTCAGGATCGTGCGTATCATCAAGCGCTCCAACATCGCGACAGTCTGGCCGCTGATCGTGAGCTCTGCGAGGACGTGCCGCCAGACTAAGCTGTAGCCGTACCAACAAAGGTGGCTCATGGGGCAAATAGTTGAGACGCGTTAACGAATTTTAGGGGCGATTCGGGCAATGTCTTTGCACAAGGTTAAGGACCGTTCGGAATGGCCACGAAAATCACGGCGACGCAGCAGGCCCGGCAGTCGAGCACTTTTGCTGGGTTGAAGATGCTCAATGACGCGTTGGCGAAAGCCAAATTCGCGCAGCAAGCCCATAGCGGCGGCGTGAGCTACGTGGACAACGTCGTGAAGGTGCCCAAGTACAAGACGCTGATCACCTACAACACCGAAGCGATCATGACCGAGGTGCCCATTTATGAAGGGCGCCAGGCTGCCAAGAGCGTCGCGGACGGCACCAGGTCGCTGACGAGCTTTCGGGAGGCTGGTCAAGCCGGGATCGAGATAGGCGGCACCTTCCAGGTTCAAGTCGGCAGCGGTGCTTCGACATCGATTTCGTTTGGCACCGGCCGGACCATTAACGTCACCTCGGGGTCCTCGACCACCAAATATACCTATGGGGGCGCAGAGGGCGAGTTTGCCAGCACCCTGACCAAGATTCTGGATGGCGTCCCGGGGCTGCAGGCCAAGATGGATGGCGGCCAGCTGAAACTGGAAACCGAGAAGTCGGAGTCCCTGACGCTGACCGACTCGCTGTTCAGCCCCCTGGGGTCGCTCGGCCTGACGGCTGGGAACTTCGATCTCAACGGCACCGGTATCGAGCAGGTTCAGATCGGCACCAGAATGGCGCAGACCGGCACCAAGCAGGTGGAGGTCGGGCGCGAATATAGGCGTGATGGCGACCGCGAGATCGTCACCGGTACGCATGCCGTCCAGGAAGCCGTCGATGAGAGTGAAGCGACCCTGACCGCGGCGAGCCGCAAGGCGATTCTTACGGCTGCCTTGGCCTTGGACAATGCCATTGGGCCCGCCGAAATTTCCAAGGGTGTCGCCAATCCATACGACCAGATCCGCGGCCAGATCGGCCTGACACAGCTCAAGACCGCGAGGACCAGAGGCGATCTCGGCTACAGCCCGGCACAGGTGGCCGTGATGATCCAGTCATATACCAAGCAAATGGCGGCGGCGTCCGGCACCAACAAGCTCGGTTGAGCGCCTACCGCTGCGTCACATATCCCTCGGGCACGCCCTTGGGCGAGAGGACAAACTGCCAGACCTGGAGCGCCCGCGAGCGGAAGCCGCCGGCGCAGCACAGCAGGTAATACTGCCACATGCGATAGAAGCGCTCGCCCTGGGCGTCGCGGTCCTTGGGCCATTTGGCGGCAAAATTCTCCGACCAGGCCATCAGGGTCTTGTCGTAGTGCGGGCCGATATTGTGCACATCCACGGTGGCGAAGAGGCCATCGATGGCGGTGCCGATCTGGGCGATGGAGGGGATGACGCCGCCGGGGAAGATGTACTTTTCCAGCCATGGATCGATGGTGCTGGTGGTGTGGGCCGAGCCCACGGTGTGCATCATGAACAGGCCATCGTCGGAGATGGCGCGGCGGGCGGCCTCGAAATAGGCGCGGTAATTCTTGTAGCCGACATGCTCGAACATGCCCATCGAGACCACGTGGTCGACCTTGCCGGTGAATTCGCGGTAGTCCTTGACCTGGAATTCGACCTTCAAGTCCTTGTAGCGCTCGCGGCCATAGGCGGCCTGGTCGGGCGAGACGGTGACGCCGACGCAATCGGCGCCGTATTTTTCGGCGGCGAAGCCCATGAAGGCGCCCCAGCCGCAGCCGATGTCCCAGACCTTCTGGCCCGACTTGACGCCGATCTTGCGGCAGACCATGTCGAGCTTGGCTTCCTGGGCCTGGTTGATGTTGACCACCCCCTCCGGCCAATAGCCGCAAGAGCCGGTCATGCGATCATCCAGCGAGGCGCGGTAGGCGTCGGTCTCGTTGTAATGCATGGCGGCGACGCGGCGCGAACGGGTGATGGTCTGCATGTTGAACAGGCGCGCCTGCACCGTCTGCCAGATCAGGTTCACCGATGGCCTGAAGTTCTTGTCGACCGTTTTGGTGATGACGCGGTTGAAGAACTCGGCCACGTCGGCGCAATCCCACCAGCCATCCATATAGGCCTCGCCCATGCCCAGCGTGCCCTCGGCCAGGAAGCGGTTCCACAATCGCTCGTCATGAACCTGCATGTCCCACGGATCGGGACCATTGACGACAACACCCGCGTCGGCGAGCAGGGCGACGATAGTAGATTTCTGGGTCATGTGGAGCGCAATCCTGAAGCTGGTCGCGAGTCGAACTGTGGCGACAGGAGGGCACCAGAGCAATTTTGCGACGGTATTTCAAGGGTTCAGGAATGACGAAGTGCCGTGCCAAGACGGGGTTGTCCGGGGGCGTTGGATGCGGGCGAAATAGCGCGAAAAATTTCTTGCCGGCCGCTGTAACGTTTTCCAAGGGCGCTCCGTATAGGATGGCATAGCAGTGGGGATTTGCTCATGGCCATCAGCAGCGACTATCCGCGCCCGATTACCGTCAACGGCTTCCTGTGCCGCAACTGTGATGACGTCTCGGACGCCAAGAGGTTCATCGATCCGTCGAAGCCGAATGCCGGTACGGGGGCGGGCGAGGCCAGCGACAACGATCCACAGCGGGCGGTGAAATTTGGGGGGACGCTGTCGTTCCTCAATGCTGCATCGCCGGCAAATCCGTCGCCGAGCCCGACCTCCGATATTGGCCAACGCTACGACAAAGTCGCCTGAGCCTGTAACCAGACATGGAAAAGCCCGGCTACCGATGTGGCAGCCGAGCCTTTCCTGTCGCGGCAGGATCAAGCGGATCGCCGATCACAGCGCTCCGCCCAGGGGGAGGGGTTTAGATCCTGCCGATCGACCGGAAGGCTACGGGGTCGATACCGAGGGTCCTGAGATGCCGGGAGTGGGGCACCCGACCCGACTGGACGGCCGATGCAGCGGCAACAGCGCTGCCAAAAACATCGACGACAGAACCAAGACGGGCAAACAACGATTTGTTGTGGTGGGTGTTCATTTTCCAAGCTCTCCAAGGATCCGGCCAGAGCGCCGTCGCCTTCATGATCCAATAGATGGGGCAGGGGCGCGCGGTTTGTAGGGCTGTGGCGGCAAGCCAGCCATGCCGCTGCTGCACACGCCGTGGTGTAGGTGCGGCAGAACGAATTGCTCTTGTGCAGTGAGTTGCTAGAATTTATTGACTGTGAGAGGTCAATGCGCGCTGCGCAATCAAGCTGGATACCGACATGCTGACGAAAAAGGGCAAATACGGGCTCAAGGCTTTGGCCTATCTCGCCGACGTTCCCGAGGGGCGGCTGGCTTTTGTCAACGACGTGGCGGTGGCCGAGAACATTCCCAAGAAATTCCTCGACGCGATCCTGGGCGAATTGCGCAATGCGGGCTTTGTGCATAGCCGCAAGGGCAAAGCGGGCGGCTATTGCCTGGCGCGGCCGGCCGATGAGATCAAGATCGGCCATGTGGTGCGGGTGTTGGACGGGCCGCTGGCGCCGATCCCCTGCGCCAGCAAAACGCGCTACCAGCCGTGTAGCGACTGCGATGTCGCCACGTGTCAAATCCGGCATTTGATGCTGGACGTGCGCAACGCCATCGCCGAGGTGCTGGACAATACGAGTTTGACGCAAATGAAAGCGTTTGGGGACCCGGACGAGTTATTGGTGGCGCAGGTGAGCGCTTAGGCTTCCAGAGTTGGGCGGCCGGCAGTGTGCCAGCCGCCAACCGTTCCTTACAAATCGATCCGATACACGCCGAAACCGGCTTCGCTGGTCTCGCCGGTAGCTTCGATCTTGACCGCGGTCACGTCCGCCAAGTGCCCGGCGGCTTTCGGGCCGGTTTCAAACAATACTGTCGTGCCCCCAATCGGAGCCAGCGACCAGTTGCTGTCGGCCTTGGGGTTGATGGTGCCTTCTTCGATGATGAAGCGGATCAAGAGGTCACGATTGGTATCGGGGCCCTTGAACACGATCTTGTCGGCGCCGGTGCCGGGGAAATTGCCGCCGCCGCCGGCGCGGTAATTATTGGTCGCGACGACGAATTTGGCCGCGGGGTCGATAGGCTTGCCGTCGAACATCAGGTCAATGATGCGGTTGGCGTCGGGATTGGTGACGCTCTTGCCATCGGTGGCATATTTCGAGGGCTGGGTGAGGTCGATCTTGTAGGTGACGCCGTCGATGACGTCGAAATTGTATGACGGGAAGTCGAGGTTGATCAGGGCAGCGTCCTTGGCGCCCTTTTCAATCTGGTTGAAGATGCCGGCCGAGCGTTCCAGCCAGTCCTTGACCTCGGCGCCGGTGATCGCAACCGCCATGATGGTGTTGGGATAGAGGTAGAGATCGGCGACGTTCTTGATAGCCACGGGGCCGACCGGCACATCGGTGTAGTAATCGGGACCGCCACGGCCGCCAGCCTTGAACGGCGCGGCGGCAGAGAGAAGCGGCAGGGCTTCCCACTCGGTGCCCTTGAGCATCTGCTTGAGATACCAGGTCTGGGCCTGCGAGACGACCTGCACCGACGGATCGTCGGCGACGAGGGCAAAGTAGGAGTAGAGCGGTGCGGAGGTTTCGCCGACCGGGCGGCGGACATATTCCAGCGTTTCGTCATGCTCGATCTGGGCGGCCTCGATGATCTTGGGCTCGTCCTTGACCAGGGCTTTGACCTTGCCGTCGACGCGCTCGAAGATCGGGCGGGCTTCGGAGGTGTGTGAGACGATGCTCCACTTGCCGGCAGCGTCCTGCTCCAGCAGCAGGTCGATCAGGCCCATATGGCTGCCCCAGAAACCGGCCATGACGGCGGGCTTGCCGGCCAAGGTGCCCTTTTCCAGATCGGCGCCTTCAAGGCCCTCGAAGTCCTTGGAATTGGGGAACACCAAATGCTGGTGGCCGGTGAGGATCACATCGATGCCCTCGACGGCGGCAAGCTGCAGCGAAGCGTTTTCGGCGCCGGGGCCGCCATCGGCGGCGATGCCCGAATGGGAGAGCGCGATGATGAGTTCGGCGCCTTCCTGCTTCATCTTGGGGATATAGGCCTTGGCGGTCTCGACGATGTCGCGGGTATTGACCTTGCCGGCCAGATTGCCGGCGTCCCAAGTCATGATCTGGGGCGGCACGAAACCGATCAGGCCGATCTTGATGGTTTTGGTGGCGCCGGCGCCGTCGGTCAGCTCTTTGTCGATAATCATGTAGGGGTCGAGATAGGTCTCGTCGGCCAGAATGTCGGCACCGAGCGTCTCGCCCTTGACCAGGTTAGCGGAGACGAAGGGGAAGCTGGCGCCCTGCAGGGCGGTATCGAAATAGTCGAGGCCGTAGTTGAATTCGTGGTTGCCCACGGTGGCGGCTTCATAGCCCAGCGTGTTCATCGCGGCGATCATGGGGTGGACATTGTCCTCCAGGCCCTTTTCGTAGGCGACGTAATCGCCCATCGGATTGCCCTGGATGATGTCGCCATTGTCGATCAGCATGGAATTGCCGGCCTCGGCGCGGATGGCGTCAATGATCGAGGCAGTGCGGGCCAGGCCCATCGTGTCGTTGGGGGCGTCGGCGAAATAATCATAGGCGAAGACCGCGACGTGCAGATCCGTGGTTTCCATGATGCGCAGGTGGACTTGGTTAGCCTGGGCGCTGGCGGCGAAAGGATGCAAGGCAGCCATGGCTCCGACACTAACGGAGCCGGCCAGGAAGGCGCGGCGGGAAATGGCGGGATCAAATTTCATCGCGGTTCTCCGGAACGATCCAAGGTTTGGATGGAGGCACGGGAACGATAACCAGCAGCGCCGGTTGTGTTCCGCACTGAACAGTAAGCCTCCTCTTGCCGACCTCAAATGACGCTGCCATGACGCCGACTTGGCAAGTGTTAGGGAAATTGGACCGGACGGTCAAATTTTCACATTTGCTGGCAGCTTGCGGCTGTGCGAAACGTTAACGGCAGGGGCCGGTAGGAGAACACGACCATGAAGTGGCAAGGGCGCGAGCGCAGCTCCAATATCGAAGACCAGCGTGGTCAGACCGGCGGCGGCCTGGGTGGTGGCCTGGGCGGTGGCAATCCGTTCGGGCGTGGTGGCGGTGGTATGCGCCTGCCGACGGGCCGCTCGGGTGGCGGCATTGGCGGGCTGATCGGCATCGTGGTGGTGGTCGGCCTGATCTGGGCGCTGACCGGGCAGAACCCCATCGACATTTTGACGGGTGGCTCCGGCACCAGTTCGAGTGCTACTTCGTCACCCGCCCGGCCATTGCCGCAGGCTGGCCAGGATGAGCTGGCCGACTTCGTCGGCGTGGTGATCAAGGAGACCGAGGACCTGTGGGGCGCGCAGTTCAAGGCTGCGGGCCAAGTTTATACCCCGCCCAAGGTCGTGCTGTTCACCGATAGCGTCAACACGGCCTGTGGCGCGGCGGATTCCAGCACGGGTCCATTCTACTGCCCGAACGACAAGAAGGTTTATATCGACCTGGCTTTCTACGACCAGTTGCGGACCGAATTCGGTGCGCCGGGCGACTTCGCCCAAGCCTATGTGCTGGCTCATGAAGTCGGCCATGCGGTGCAGGACCAGACCGGCGTATTGCCCAAGTTCAATCAGCTGCGCCAGTCTATGAGCACGGAAGAATCCAACGCCTATTCGGTGCGGATCGAGCTGCAGGCCGATTGCTATGCGGGTATCTGGGCCAATTATGCGGGCCAGGAAAACCTGGTTGAACAGGGCGATTTCGAGGAAGCCCTGAATGCCGCCGACCAGATCGGCGACGATACGCTGCAGAAGAAGATGCAGGGTTTCGCCGTGCCCAAGACGTTTAACCACGGCACGTCGGCCCAGCGCCAGACCTGGTTCGCGCGCGGGTATAAGAGCGGCGACGTGAACCAGTGCGATACGTTCTCGGGCAATGTCTAGAACCTCGGTCTTCAACTGAGGTTGGTCTGCAAATGCCAGTTTTCTGCGCTTCCGGTCCTCACGTACCTAAGTACGCTCCGGTCCGGTTCTCAAAAACTGGCATTTTCGACTCAACCTGAGTTGAATGCCTTCGGCCCTAGCGACCGTCTGCCGTAAAGCTAGGCCTTGACGAATTCCGGCTGCTGCTCGGCGCCGTTTTGCGCACGTACGTGGTTGAGGAACCGCGTGAACAGGTAGTGGCTGTCGCGGGGGCCGGGGCTGGCTTCGGGGTGGTATTGCACCGAGAAGATCGGCTTGCCGTCCACGCTGAGGCCCGCATTGGAGCCGTCGAACAGCGAGATATGGGTCTCGGTGACGCCGGCGGGCAGGCTGGTCTTGTCGACCGCAAAGCCGTGGTTCATCGAGGTGATCTCGACCTTGCCGGTGGTCAGGTCCTTGACCGGATGATTGGCGCCGTGATGGCCCTGATGCATCTTGGATGTAGTGCCGCCCAGCGCCAGGCCGAGCAGTTGATGGCCGAGGCAAATGCCGAATACGGGCTTGCCGGTTTCCATCAGCGCCTTGATGGTCGGCACGGCATATTTGCCGGTCGCCGCTGGATCGCCGGGGCCGTTGGACAGGAAAATACCGTCCGGCTTGTGCGACAGCACATCTGCCGCGGTGGCGGTGGCGGGGACAACGGTCACGCGGGCGCCCTGATCGGCGAGGCACCGCAGGATGTTGCGCTTTGCGCCGTAGTCGACCGCGACGATATGGAACGGCGCATCCTCGAGCTTGCTGTAGCCTTCGCCCCATTTCCAGCTTTTCTGGTCCCAGTGATAGGTCTGGGCCGTGGTGACTTCCTTGGCGAGATCGAGGCCCACAAGGCCCGGGAAGGCCTTGAGTTCGGACATGATCGATGGCTCGTGGAAATAGCCGTCCGGCGAGTGCGCGACGACGCCGTCGGGCATGCCGCCCTCGCGGATTTTCGCGGTCAGAGCCCGCGTGTCGATGCC
>NZ_JAQGJV010000022.1 GCF_028290435.1 Devosia sp.
TCTTGACGAACGGATGATAGACACACACCGCGCCGGGCAAAATCCGCAAGCCGCCGATCCCCAAGCCCTCGACGATATCCCGCCGCAGCGGGTTGCGCGCCTTGGCGCAGAGGCGTTCCACCCGCCCGTCGGTATCGTCGGAATTGAGCGTGGTCAGGTCCATCAGCGTGATGGCCTTGAGCAACCAGGCCAACTGATAGTCCTTCTTGACCGTCCGCCGTGCACCGATGCTGCCGGCGCGGCGCTCCAGCGCCGAACGGTTCATCCGCACCCGGCCGACCCAATCGAGATCGAGCGGATAACCCGGATTGCGCTTATGGCCAATCACGTGCTGCGTGTTGTCGACGACCTTGAGGCTCATACCAAGTTTCCGATTTGAGAATCGAAGTGGGCAGGGGACGCACAGTGCCGTGCTTCGAGCGCCAGGAGAAAATCCCGGCCAACTAGGCCTTGCTTCATATTTTGCAAGCCTTCCGGTCGGCAGTGGACAGACATCTTATCTCCTAGCTCCTTACGCGCAAACCATGTCAAAATCGCTCCGCCACTGTGTCAACGCCATGACCAAGAAGCAAGAGGTCAGACTTTAGACGTCAGTCGTATTGACGATGTGAATTTATAATGCAAAATTCAACGAACCAGCGAGAACAATCGTGAACGAAACCGACTTCACCAATCTCAGCGAAAAAATTTGGGCTGCCAGCGGGCGGCGTGAGGACCTTGTGGCGCGTGTAGCAAATGCCCTTCGCGAGCAGATATTGTCCGGCCAACTGGTGCCGGGCGCCAAGCTTGTTCCTGAGGCGGAGCTGGCCAAGCATCTAGGCATCAGCCGGCCCAGCCTGCGCGAGGCGATCCGCATCCTGGCCCGCGAAGGCTTGATCCTGGTCAAACACGGCGTCGGCACCTTCGTCAGCAAAGACACTAAGCCGATGCTCGGCTCGCTCGAGTTGATGCGGTCGATGACAGACCTGATCCGCGCCGCAGGCGGCGAACCGTCCTATCGCGATCTGGTCATAACCCAGATCGAACCGTCCACTAGCACAGCAGGCGAACTCGAGATCGATGCAGACGCGCAAGTGGGGCTGATTTCGCGCGTTCGCCTGATCGACGACACGCCTTTCGTCGTCGCCAAGGAATATGTCGTGCTCGATGACTATCGCCGCAATTTCGAGGCGCTGTCAAAATTCGAGGGCGGCTCGCTCTATGCGTTCCTGCGGCAGGATTTCGGGGTCACGGTTTCGCACAGCAAGGCGCGGATTTCGGCCGTGGCGGCTGATGGGCACATGGCCCAGGTGCTCGGCCTGCGCAAAGGCGCGCCTCTGCTGCTGATGCACGAAATTCACTATGGCTTCGACGGCAAGCCCGTGCTGCTGGCCATCAACTACCACAACACCGAAGTGGTCGAGTTTACCTCGATGCGGTCTGGAGCACCTGTCTGATGCACGCAGACTTCGCCACGCTCGGCAATATCAGCATCGATGACCTCGTGTTCGTCGATGGCAGCACCAAGTGGTGCGTGCCGGGCGGCAACGCGGTCTATTCGGGGCTCGGCATGGCAGTCTGGGACGAGCGCCCGGCCATCATCGCCCCGATCGGGCCGGAATACCCGGTCGCGGACCTGGGCGGGCGGATCGATCTGTCCAATTGCCGGCAATTGCTGCGGAACCTGCGCAACTGGGGTCTCTATGAAGAAGACGGCTCGCGCCATTTCATCTTCCGCACTGCGACGGGCAACTGGCACGAATTTAGCCCAACGCTGAGCGATCTCGATGGGTTCACCTGTGGCAATGCGCTGCTGGCGCCGATGCCATGGACAGTGCAGATCGAACTGGCCGAACGGCTGCGCCATGATGGCACGACGCTGATCGGCGTCGATACGGACGATCGCCACCTGCGCGAGGTCGATCGCCCCACGCTCAAACGGCTGCTCGACCTGCTCGATCTGTTCCTGCCCAGCAAGCAGGATGCCGAGGCCATGGTGCCCGGCAAGTCGCCGCCCGATGCGCTGCGGGTCCTGCGCGAGATGGCGCCGGAATTGCCGGTCATCGCCATCAAATGTGGCGACAAGGGCGTGATCATGCATGCGGCCGGGCAGGCCGATTATCTCGAAATACCGACGGT
This sequence comes from Devosia sp., assembly GCF_028290435.1. Classification (GTDB taxonomy): domain Bacteria; phylum Pseudomonadota; class Alphaproteobacteria; order Rhizobiales; family Devosiaceae; genus Devosia. The sequence goes on from NZ_JAQGJV010000022.1 coordinate 2,119, forward strand.
GGCGAAGACGGTTGTCGATGCCACCGGCGCCGGAGACGCCTTTTCGGGCGGTACGCTGGTGGGCCTGGCCCGTACCGGCAAGCCGCTGGATGCGGTGCTCTGGGGATCGGTTTCGGCGTCGTTCGCCGTAGCTGGATTGGGACCGACGGCGCTGGTTGGCGCCACCAAGCACGAGGCGCAGTGCCGTCTCGATCATCTCAGGACACAGGTGGACGCTCATCGTCTGTGACGATCGCCCGCCATTATTTTTGCAAATAGGAGCCTTCAGTGGAAAACGAAAAGACCGTGATGCTGCGTGAAATCGGTATGCAGCCCGAATTTGTCGGCAGCAATATCGATCTGATGCTGGCCAATATGCGCCAGATCCTTGCCGACCGCGACCCCGGCACGCTCGAACATGGTTTCATGATCGGTTGCGGCGACAGCTATTGCGCCGCGCTCGCCGCCCGCCAGTTCATGATGAAGGCCACAGGCCGCTTCGTCGAACCTGTGGAAGCGCTGGAATTCTCGCGCTATCTCGTCGGCGACCTGCCGGCCAATTCCTTCGTCTTCGGCGTCTCCAATTCCGGCACCGTGTCGCGCACCATCGAAGGCGTCCGCCTCGCTCGTGACCGTGGCGCCTGGACCTTCGCCGTCACCGTCAGCGCCGACAACAAGCTGGCGCAGACGGCTGAGACGCTGATCAAGGTCAACGCCACCCCCAATATCAAGGAACTGCCGGACGGCAGCCGCGTCGTCACCCCCGGTTCCATCACCTATACCGCCAGCATGCTCGGCCTGTTCGTCGCCGCCATCGCCATCGGCGAACGCCTGGGCAATTTGAATGCCGCCCAGTCGGCCAAGCTGGTTGCCGAACTTCATGCCACCGCCAAGGCGATGGAAGCCTCCGATGCCGGCACGCTGGCTCTGGCCCGCAAGCTCGCGCCGACCTTCACGCCCGATCGCCAGACGGTGATCTTGGGCGGCGGCCCGAACTATTCGACCGCCTACTTCGCCATGGCCAAGTGGTTCGAAGGCCTGACCCGCCCGGCGCATCTGTCGCAACTCGAGGAATGGGCGCACGAGCACTATTTCATGACCGGCGAAAAGACCGACACCTTCATCATCCTGCCCCCCGGCGCCGGCTATGATCGTGGCCTCGAGCAGGCTCAGGCCGCCCGCGAAATGGGCTCGCGTATCATCATCGTCGGCGAAGAAGGCGACGCGGTCGCGCAGAAGGCATCCGACATCTATTTCCCGATGCCCAAGGGCATTCCCGAGACGCTGACGCCCTTCGTGTACAAGCTGCCGTTCGAATATCTGTCCTGCGAAATCTCGACCGTGCAGAACATCGCCTTCCTCGGCTTCGACAACAAGAAGCGCCAGGAAGTCAATTTCCGCCAGATCTTCAACTCGCAGGAAGCCAAGACCAGCCAGACGGAGAAGGTGTGATGAGCGAACTGCTCTCACTCGTTCGCGATGGCCGCAAGCCGGTCGTGGGCATGGTGCAACTGCCGGCTCTGGCCGGCGGCGCCAACTACCGGGGCGAAAGTTTCGCCTCGGTGCTGGAGGCGGGCCTCGAGGAGGCCGGCATCCTGGCCGAGAACGGCGTCGACGTGCTGATGGTGCAGAACCTCGGCGATATCCCGGTCGACATGACCGCGACTGCCGTGCAGGTGGCGTGGATGACGCGGGTCACCGCCGAAATCCGCAATAAATTCGGCAAGCCCACAGGCCTCAACCTGTTGGAAAACGACGCGGAGGCGATGTTCGCCATCGCGTCTGCCTCGGGCGCCGATTTCGTGCGCATCAAGATCTATGTCGGGGCGATGATGACGCCGTTCGGCATGGAAACCGCGCAGGCGCACAATGCCATCAAGGCACGGACGTCCTGGAATGCCGGCAAGGTCGCGATCTTTGCCGATGTGCATGATCGCACCGGCACGCCAATCGCCACCGGCGGCTTCGAGGAAGATGTCGAATTCGCGGTCCGCCTCGGCGGCGCGGATGGTCTGGTGCTGACCGGCAAATCCTATCCGCAGACCTTGGACATGGTGGCGCGGGCCCGCGCCAAATATGCGCAGATCCCGATCCTGGTCGGAGGCGGCGTGACTGCTGCCAATTTCGCCGAAGTGGCGAGCAAAGCCGACGGGGCCATGGTGTCCACGTCGATGAAAGACTCGGGGAGCGCCGTCGGCCGCTTCATTCCGAGCAAGGTCAAGGAATTCATGGCTATGGCGCGGACGGTGCAAGATCCCCCAAAAGCTTGAATAAGCAGGACAATCGCCGTCAGAGCGACGCCTGTCGGAATGGAACGCAACAGGAGAAAACGATGTCTGGAAATTTTCTGAAGACTGGCCTGGTCGTGCTTTCGCTTTTGACTACCGTGGTGGTTCCGGCCTTTGCCGGCCCCAAGGTCGCCATGATCACCTCTGAATCCGGCTTGGGCGACAAGTCGTTCAACGACATGATGGTAGAAGGCATGGAGCGCGCTAAAACCGAGCTCGGCGCCGACTACGTCGTTATCCAGCCGCGCGCAATTTCCGAATTCCAGTCCGCGCTGGCTCGCGCCGCCGGTCAGGGTTTCGACATCATCATCGGCTCTTCCTTCGATATGATCGAGCCGATGAAAACCGTGGCCGCCGCGTTCCCGGACCAGAAGTTCGGCCTCGTCGACGTCGGTCCCGAGCCGCTCGGCCCTAACGTCGTTTCCACGGTGACCAAGGACTGGGAAGGCTCGTTCCTGGTCGGCTACATTGCCGCCAAGACCACCAAGACCGGCACGATCGGCTTCGTCGGTGGCAAGGACATTCCGATCATCCACCGCTTCTTCATCGGCTATTACTACGGGGCGCAGATGGCCAATCCGGCCGTCAAGGTCATCGAGACCTATACCGGCTCGTTCACCGACCCGGCAGGCGGCAAGGAATTTACCCTGTCCAACATCAACCAGGGCGCCGACATCAACTTCGCCGTCGCCGGCCCGACCAGCGTCGGCGTCATCGAAGCGGCCAAGAGCACCGGCACCTTCGCCATCGGCGTTGACAGCAACCAGAACTACCTGGCGCCCGGTAGCGTTCTGACCTCGATGGTCAAGCGCGTCGACACCCAGGCCTTCGACATGATCAAGTCGGTCACTGACGGCACCTTCGCCGGCAACCAGGTCAAGATGTATGGCCTGGCCGAAGACGGCGTTTCCGCCGCCATGGACGACAACAACAAAGGCCTGATCTCCGACGCCGTCCTGGCCGAAGTCGATACCCTCAAGGCCAAGCTGCTGTCCGGCGAAATCGTCGTGCCGAACTACTTCGATCTCAAGGCTGGTCAGGCCGAGATGGGCACGCCCCCGATCGCGACCCCGCCATCGATCGCGACTGCCACGACACTGGCACAGTAAAGTCGACACATCGAAGCCGCGGCAAACGCGCCGCGGCTTCATTCGGCTAGGCAAAGGACAAGACTATGCCCGACGCTTCAGTGCCCGTCGTCAGCATGCGCAATATCGTCAAGCGCTTCGGCAATTTCACCGCCATCCATTCCGCCAGCATGGATATTCGCCGCGGCGAGATTCATGCCCTAGTCGGCGAGAATGGCGCGGGCAAGTCGACCCTGATGAACATTCTCTATGGCCTGCTCCCCCGCACCGATGGCGACATCGAGCTGCGCGGCGAGGCCATTCGTTTCGCCAATCCCAAGGAGGCCATCGCCCTTGGCATCGGCATGGTGCATCAGCATTTCAAGCTGGCGCCGTCCTTCACCGTGGCCGAAAACATCATTCTCGGTTCCGAGCCGCTCAAATCCTTCGGCCGACTCGATCGCATCCGCGCCGAGCGCGAAACCAAGGCAATCAGCGAACGCTTCGGGCTTAATCTCGATCCCAGGGCGATCATCGCCACGCTGCCGGTCGGCTTGCGCCAGCGCGTCGAAATCCTCAAGGCGCTCTACCGCGAGGCAGAGATCCTGATCCTCGACGAACCCACGGCAGTCCTGACGCCCCAGGAAACGCGCGAGCTGTTCGCCACCATGCGATCGCTGGCCGATAGCGGGCACTCGATCATTTTCATCACGCACAAGCTGCGCGAAGTGCTGGCCGTCTCCGACCGCATTTCGGTTATGCGTCAGGGTCGTATCGTATCGACGATCGACAACAAGAATGTGACTGCCCAGGAAATCGCCAGCCTGATGGTCGGCCGTTCGGTGCTGCTGCGTGTCGCCAAGAACGAGGCCAAGCCGACTGGCGAACTGCTGCTCGACGTCAAGGGCCTGACGGCCCTGGGCGAACGTGGCGAGACTGCGGTCGACAATCTGTCGTTGAGCGTCAGCGCTGGCGAAATCGTCGGGCTGGCCGGCGTGCAAGGCAATGGCCAGGACGAATTGGTCGAGTGTATTGCCGGCCTGCGCCGTCCCGTCAGTGGGCAAGTGCAGATCTGCGGCACGCCGCTGCGCCCCAATCCGCGCGGCAATCGCGACGCTGGCCTCGCCTATATTCCCGCCGACCGCGGCGATCTCGGCCTGTCGCTGGAAAGCTCGATCTGGGAAAACATGACGGTCGGCCATCTTGGCAAGTTCAAGACTGGTCCGTTCTTTGCCGCCACCCGCGCCAAGCAGCGCGCCGCCGAACTGATCGCCCGCTTCGATGTTCGTGGCGCCACGCCCGACAAAGCGGCCGGTTCGCTCTCCGGCGGCAATCAGCAAAAGGTGCAGATTGCCCGCGAACTCACCCGCGACGCCCGCCTGATCATTGCCGAACAGCCCTCCCAGGGTGTCGACATTGGCGCCATCGAGGCGATCCACCGTACATTGGTGGAAATGCGCGATGCGGGCAGGGCGGTGTTCGTCGTCTCGGCCGATCTCGATGAGGTGCTGTCGATTTCCGACCGCGTCCTGGTGATCTATCGCGGCCGCATCGTCGCCAATCTCAAGGCCGCCGATACCGATGCCGAGGAAGTAGGCCGCTATATGGGCGGCCTCGACGAAGAACCTGCCAGTGCCGACACACTCCCCAAGGAGACCCTGGATGTCGTCTGAAACCACAAGTTCGGGTCCGGGCATGGCCGTGCTCAACTTCTGCCGTCCCGCGCTTCAACCTATTGTCGCCGTGCTGATCGCCACCATCGTGGGCGGTCTTCTCGTGCTCGCTTTGGGTGAGAATCCGATCGAGGTCTATTGGCTGCTGATTTCAGGCAGCGTGATCGGCGTGCCCAATCTGCTGGTCACCCTGCAAATGATGACGCCGCTGATCTTCACTGGCCTTGCGGTCGCCATCTCCTTCCGCGCCGGATTGTGGAATATCGGCGCCGAGGGCCAGATGCTGGTCGGGGCGCTGTTCGCCGGCGTGGTCGGCTATGCCTTTCCCATGCCCTGGTTCCTGCATCTGCCGCTGGCCATCCTGGCGGGTTTTGTCGGCGGTGGACTGTGGTCCGCCATTCCGGCGCTGCTGCGGGTCTATCTCGGCGTCAACGAACTCGTCGTCTGCCTGATGCTCAACCCCATCGCGCTGCTGCTGACCGGGTTCTTCGCCACCCATGTGTTCAAGGCGCCCGGACCGACCAACAAGCTGCCCGATATCGCCCCAAGCGCAGCATTGCATACCTTTTCGGTCTATTCGCAGGTCAATGCTGGCATCTTCATCGCGCTGGCCTGCTGCATCATCTTCGCCATCATCAATGTGCGCACCGTGCGCGGCTTTGAGTGGAAGATCATGGGGCTCAGTCCGCGCTTCGCCTATTATGGCGGCATCAACGTGCCGCGCCGCGCCATCTGGGTGATGATCCTGAGCGGTGGCGTTGCCGGCCTTGCCGGCGCCGAGCAGGTGCTGGGCCAATATGGCGCCTTCTACGACAATTTCTCCCCCGGCTACGGCTTCGACGGCATCGCCGTCGCCATGCTGGCCAATTTCAACCCGATCGGCGTCATCGTCGCCGCCTTCCTGTTCGGCGCCCTCAATGGCGGCAGCGGCGTGCTGCAGATGATGACGGGGCTGAGCAAGTATCTGGTGCAGGTGCTGCAGTTCATCACCGTGCTGGTACTGGCGGCGCAGTTCTCCTGGGATTGGCTGATCCTGCGCCTGTTCCCCGAGCCGCCGCCGAAATCACCCACGCCCGACGCCGTCGAGCCCGTCAACGCTACCCCAACGGAGGCCTGAAATGGATCTGGAAATCCTCAATTCCGCCGTCCGCATTTCGACCCCTCTGGTGTTCGCGGCGATGGGGGGCCTGCTGACCTATCAGGCCGGCATGCTCAATATCGCGCTCGATGGCTTCATGATCGTGGCGGCATTTACCGCCGTCGCCACAGCCTATTTCACTGGGAGCCTGGAGCTCGCGCTGCTGGCGGCTATCCTCGCCTCGATGCTGCTGGCGGCGCTGATGGCGATGTTCAACATCAAGTTCCGCGCCCACATCTTCATCGCCGGCACAGCGGTGACCTTCCTCGCCTACGGCCTGACGGCTTTGCTGCTCAAGGGCGTGCTGGGGCAGGATGGGGTGTTCACGTCCGATCGCATCCCCACCTTCCCGGTCATCCACCTCCCGGGGATCGAGAATATCCCGGTGATCGGCGAGATATTCAGCGGCCATACCATCCTGGTCTATGTCGCCTATATCTTCGTGCCGATCGTCGCCTGGACGCTGTACCAGACCAAATGGGGCCTGCAACTGCGCGTGGTCGGCGAGGCGCCGGAGGCTGCGGCCGCCGCCGGCATCAATGTCGATTGGGTCAAGTTCCAGGCCATGCTGCTATCCGGCCTGTTCTGCGGCTTTGCCGGAGCTTACCTGTCGCTGGCCTATGTGTCGCTGTTCGCCAACAAGATGACCAATGAGCGCGGTCTGATCGCGCTCGCGGCCATCTTCTTCGCTCGCGGCAATCCATACCTGACGGCGCTAGTGGCAATCCTGTTCGGCACGGCGACAGCCCTATCCGTGCGCCTGCCGCAGGTCACGGGGCTTGCCCCGCAATTGCTGCAGCTCATTCCGTACGTGGTCACCGTGCTGGCCCTGGTGCTGGTCGGGTGGCGCACGACCCGCGCCCGCAGCCGCCACAGTGCCTGGCGCTTCGATATCGGCTAAGAGGTTTCAACTCCCCGACGAAAAGGCCGCGCTCCGATTATGGAGCGCGGCCTTTTTGCTTTGATGCGACGATGTCAGGCGGCGTTGCCGGAGCGGATCGCGTCGCGATAGGCGAGCAGGCCGGCAGAGAGATCGAGGCGGGGACGCCAGCCGAGTTCGCGGTCGATCTTGGTGCTGTCGAAGGCGCTCTGCACATCCGGCACATCGTCGGCGCCGGCCACGAGATTGACTTGGGCTCCCGCAATGGTCCGGCGCGCGATCTCGGCGATTTGCGGCATGGTCATTTCGACGTTGGCGACGTTGTAGGCGCGGGACGGCAGGCTCTTGGCTTCGAGCGCCGTCAGCAGGGCGTCGGCGACGTCATCGACGTGGATATAATGGTATTTGAAATCGTCCTCGCAGGGGATTTCGGTTGGCAGGCCTTTCTCGGTGTTCCGGATGATATCGCCGAGATAGCAATTGGCGCGGCGATATGGCCCATAAACCCGTGCAATGCGCAGGCTGAGCCCATCAAGGCCGTATTCAGTAGCAAAGCCATCGACCAGTGCCTCGCCCGCGACCTTGGAGGCGCCATAGACCGAGGTGGGATGCAGCGGGGTGGTCTCGGTGATGACGCCGGGACCGACATTGCCGTAGACCGACACCGACGAGCAGAACACGAAGCGCTTCATGCCATGCCGCCGCGCGATATCCAGCAGCCTTGCGGTGGCGGTGATATTGACATCGACCAGCAGCATCGGCTTGCCGGCGGCCAGCATCGGCCCGGAAATGCCGCCGCAATGGATGATCGCCTCGATGCCGTTCTGCGTCACAAGCGCATCGAGCGGGGCGGCATCGTCCAGCCCCATAATGGTGAGGCTGGCGTCGCTGCGGCCGAAATCGGTGACGTCGATGGCGGTGACCTGGTGACCGGCACGCTGCAGCGTCTGGCGCAGCGTCATGCCGACCAGGCCCGCGCCGCCGGTGACGAGTACCTTCACAGCGCCACCATGCCGCCATCGACGCTGAGATCGGCGCCGGTCATGAACGAGGAGCCTTCCCCACAGAGGAACACGATGGTGCGGGCGACTTCCTCGGACTGGGCGAACCGTCCGATCGGCGTCAGCGGCAGGAAGGCGGCGCGCTGCTCGTCGGTCACTTCCTTCTGGATGCCGGTCATCGTCGTGCCGGGCGAGACCGAATTGATCTGCACGTTTTGCGAGGCATATTGCACGCCGGCCTGCCGCGTCAGCGCCAGCACCGCGCCCTTGGAGGCGCAGTAGGCGGCGGCATTGCGCAATCCGATATGGGCGGCGGTCGAGGCCACGTTGCAGATCTTGCCTTCCTTCTTGGCCAGCATGATCGGCAGCACCGCGCGCATGCCGAGCCACACCCCTTTTGCATTGATGTCCATCACCCTGTCCCAGGACTCTTCGGTGACGTTGACGGCGGTATCGTCGGGCACGGCAATGCCAGCATTGTTGACCAGCGCATCCACGGTGCCGAACTGCGCTACAGTCTGGGTGACGAGGTCTTTCCATGCGGCGACGTCGCGCACGTCCATGGTAACGGCGATCGCCTTGCCGCCGGCCTCCGCCAGCTCATCGGCGGCCACTTCGGCGCCTTTGATATCGACGAGCACGACGTTGGCGCCGCCTGCCGCGAAGAGACGCGCCGTGGCGCGGCCGATGCCGTCGCCTGCGCCGGTTACGATGACTGTCTTGCCGCTAAATTCACTCATGAGGGCCGTCCTTGGATGGTCTGGCGCGGCGCCATTGCCGCGGCCGGAAGGGTTGCGAGAAAATCGAGAAGCGCGCGGTCGCGCCCTGGCGCCGCCACCAGCTGCATGCCGATGCCGCCGGCATCGGGCGTGGTGGCGACCGGGATGGACAGCGCGCAAAGCCCGGCGACATTCATCCAGGCTGTGAAGATGGCGTGCCCCCGCGGCCCAGCCGGGCGGCCATCGATCAAGGGCGGAAACGGCTCAGCGGCCGGCCAGGCAATCGCGGCCGTAGTGGGGCAGAGCAAGAGGTCGAAGTCGTCGAACAGGCGAGCGGCTTCGGCACGGATCGCCAGGCAGTCGCCCCAGGCGTTCAGGTAGTCGCTGGCGGAGATGGCGCGGCCACGTTCGGCAGTGGCACGCGCATTGTCCCCGATCAAGGCGCTGGCCTCGGGTTGGCTCGACAGATGCCAGGCCAAGCCGGCTGCTGCCACAGTGCCCCAGGCGGCATTGACGCGTTCGAGATCGAACGGGGCCGCAATGTTCTCGATGCGGCAACCGGCGGCGGCGAGCGCAGCAGCAAAATCGTTCGATGCGCGCGTGATGCGCGGATCGACCGGCGCTGCACCCAGCGTATTAAAATAGCCGATGCGCGGCGTCTGTGAGAACAGCACGTTGGCGGCGAGGGTGGCAAAGGAGCGCGCGTCGCGCTGGTCTAACCCTGCCAGCACATCGAACGCGGCGCGCAAATCGCCCGGCGTTCTGGCGATCGGGCCGATGACTTCGAAGTCAGCCAGGATCTGCGCGAACCCGCCGGCGCGCGCCACCTGTCCGATGGAGGGCTTGATGGCAAACAGCCCGCAATGTGCGGCCGGCCGACGCAGCGAGCCACCGCCATCAGTGCCAAGCGCAATCGGGCCGATACCCGCAGCGACCGCCGCCGCGCCGCCACCGCTGGAGCCGCCCGGCGTCATGCCCGGCGCCAATGGGTTTTGCGTGATGCCGAACAGCAGGTTGTCGGTATAGCCCTGCAGGGTGAATTCGGGGACATTGGTTTTGCCGATGAACACGGCGCCCGCCTTGCGCAATCGCTCGACCGGCGGCTCATCAGCCTCGGGGACGAAATCGCGATAGAGCCGGCTGCCCCAGGTGGCGGGCAGACCGGCCGCATGCAGATTGTCCTTGATGGTCAGGGGCACGCCGTCGAGCGCCGACAGCGGCGCGTGTTCAGCCCACCGCCCGGCCGATTGCTGCGCCGTCCGGAGCGCAGCGGCCCGGTCCTCCGCGATGATCGCATTGATGCCGGCATTGACCGTATCGATGCGCGCATGAACCGCGACCAATGCCTCCACCGGAGTGAAGGCGCCGCTGCCATAGCCGGCGAGCAGTTCGCCTGCGGTCAGGTCGGCCAGGTCACCCGGATTGCTCATGCCAGCGGCTCCGGCACGTCGCGATAAAGCCGTTCGAGCTGCCTGAGGAATGCCGGCTGCGTCTTCTTGAACGTGCCCGCTACAGGGTCGGCTCCCTCCAGCATCGTATCGGTCGCCGCGCGGGAAAGACTGACCACGAATTCCACCCGTTCGCGCCGCCGCGCCTCGACGCGGGCCGGCACTAGGTTGAGGGGCTCGCCGCTGTCGAGCGCGCGCCGCACCTCGTCAACCAGCACACAGGCGTCCTCGACCGATTGCGTGGCGCCTTGCCCAAGCGTGGGCACCATGGGGTGCGCGGCATCGCCAAGCAGCAGTACGCCCGGTGGTCCGGCGAATTGCACCGTGCCATCCTGCAGCCGCGCCCAGTGGATGTGATCGGCATAGGTTTCGACGGCGTCGACGAGGAACTTGGTCTGGGCAGTCAGAGAGCCATTTTGCGGGGTGTATAGGCCGCGCAGCGCCGGACCCTGCTTGGCGGTTTCGGGGATGGCGCTATCGGCGGGAATGGGGAACGAGCCGGCGATATAGACGAAATCGCCCGGCACGCGGAAGGCGAGCAGCCGGTTGGAGCCGTTGAACCACTGGCCGTAATCGTCGATCGGGCAACCGGCGCCGGCCGGCACCAAAAGGCGATAGAGGCAAACGCCGAGGAAGTTCGGCGGCTCCTGGCCCCACTGGGTCTGGCGCGCCACCGAATAGCGTCCGTCGGCGGCGATGATCAGGTCAATGCCGGAGATGCGCTCGCCTGCGACGCCGGACGCGTCCTGCACGTCGACGAATAGGCCCTCGTCACCGTGCCCGATGCTGGTGAGTTCGGTGCCGAAGCGGATGTGGCGGGCGATCGGCCGGCGCAGCAAAGCGTAGAGCTCGGCCCAGCGGATGCGAATGCCGGCATTGTCGGCGACGCTGGCGAGATCGAGATGCATCAGCGGAGTGCCATCGGTCAGTTCCACCGTCCACTGCTTCCAGGCCAGCGAATTGTCGATCAGCGTGCGCGCCCGTTCGGGCATGATCGCCACCAGCGCCTTAATGGCGTTGGGGCCGATATTGAGGCCGGTACCGGCATCGAGTTGGCCGCTTTCGGCGGCGCGCTCGAGGCAGATCAGCTCGATATCGTCTCGCTCGGCGAGGCCGGAGACGGCAAGGCTGCCGGCAATTCCAGCTCCCACCACAACAATTTTCGGCTTGGTTCCGGTGGTCATCTGCACTGTCTCTGTGGGCCGATCAGGCGTTGCGTTCGGCGATCAGGGCGATCATGCCGCCGCCATCGGGGCCCTGGTGCTCGGCGCCGCCGGAAACAAACAGGGCGGTGTCGTTGACCACGCTGGCCACGACGGCGCCGACGGCGGCGCGGATGTGGCGCTGGGGGTCGATGTCGCCGTCATTGAGCATGGTGTGGCCGCGGCCACGGATCTTGCCGTCGCGCGAGGCCTCGCATTTGACGAAGCCGGCGCGCAGGCGTTTTGCGTCCGCCGCACTGACTTGCGGGCTGGCGGGGAGACCGAGATCGGCGAGTGCGCGGTAAATGCCGGCGGTGTCGAGTGCGTCGTTCATGGCTGCGTGCGCAATGGCGAGCGGGCCGGACCATGCCGAACTCATGCCGATGACAATCACCTCATTGCCGCGCACTTCGACGCCGGCCGAACAACTGGCGACGGACGAGAACTGGCTGAAATCGTTGAGGACCGGGGCCTCCAGCCCCGCCGACTCACCCAAAGCCTTGGCGACGCCGAGCGCCGAGCCGGCGCGGCCATAGCTCATCAGCTTGCCGGGATTGTCGGTGACCGGCGGCGTGCCGGCATAGCGGTCGGCGATGATTTCGGCCAGCGTGAAAGCCGGTCCCTTGGTCTGCACGAAATGAACGTCTGCGCGATCGATCTTGGCCGCAGCCATAGCGTGTTCGACTGCAGCCGCCGTCAGGTCGATCTGGCGCTGGCGGCCGATATCGTGGGGATGGAAATCTGGGGTAAAGGCCACTCCGATCGCCAGCGACTTGCCGCCGCTATCAGGGGTCTCGTCCGCCACGGCAGTGAACACGCTGTAGTGGGGCGACAGCACCCCCTCGACGCCGCCCGAGAACACGAATGGAACACGGGCGCGCACGGCCTCCGGCGTATCGCCGGTCTTTTCGGCGATTAGCAGCGCCAGCGATAGCGTGAGGTAGCCGCGCGTATAATCGTTGACGAGGCCATTGCCATGCGTCTTGCCAATCACCGCCACGATAGTCTTGGGGTCGATCCGGCCAGTGTCGATGGCTTGGCGCAGGCCCGATACATCGCCGGGATCGGGCAGGGCAAACCGCACTACGTCTGCGCGCAAAACAGCCTCCAAAGTAATAACATTAGACCTTAGGGGACAGAGGTCTGATCTCTCGATAGTAGCGATATGTTTTGCCCAAGCGCAAGAGTGTCGTTTAGGTCTTTCGTCGCAGTCCGGTGCCTGCCGCGATGCCAAGACGCGCCGAACGGCACCGGGCGCGTGGCTTGTATGCCCGCCCGGTTTTGTGCCAGAAGGGCGCAGATTTTCGAGCGGAGAACGGCCTTGTCATCGACGCTGCTGCAACAGGGGGCGCTGCACCTCAATGTGAGCGACGCGCTGCGTGACATGATCGTCGCCGGCGATCTGGCGCCGGGCAGCAAGGTGCGCGAACCCGAACTGTGCGAGCGCTTTGGCATCTCCCGTACGCCGCTGCGCGAAGCCCTCAAGGTGCTGGCCTCCGAAGGCCTGATCCAACTCATGCCGCGCCGCGGTGCCTATGTGGCGCAGATCACCCAGGCCGAAATCGATGAGCTTTTTCCCATCATGGCGGCGTTGGAGGCCCTGGCTGGCGAACTGGCGGTCGCACGCCTGACCGACAAGGACATCTCCAAGTTCCGCAAGCTGCATGACCAGCTATTCGGCTGCCATGTCTCCGGCAACGAAAAGGACTATCTGCGGCTCAATCGCGAAATCCATCGTGAGCTGTTCACCGTGGCCGCCAATAGCGCGCTGCAGGCCATGTATGAGCAATTGCTGGTGCGCACCCATGCCGTGCGCTTCGTCGCCCGCAAGTCATCCGAGCAATGGGGCCGCGCCGTCGAGGATCACCGTGCCATCCTCGCCGCCATCGAGGAACGAGACGGCAAACGACTGGCCGAGTTGCTGCGCGACCATCTGTTGGGCACTGCGTCCGATGTGGCGCGCCAAACGCTGACCAAGCAATAGCGATTCCGTAGCATTCGCGTCGCCTTGCTGTCAGCATTTGCAATCCTTTTCGATCTGAATTATGAATGCAAAATTCAGATTCGGAGTTTTGCCATGCCTCTTTCGGAAGCCGACACGGCCCAGCCCAAACTGCCTCTGCCGCTCGCCGGCATGCGGGTGCTCGATGTCAGCCAGGTGATGGCCGGACCGTTTTGCTGCATGCTGCTGGGTGATCTGGGCGCCGATGTCATCAAGGTCGAACCGCCCGAGGGCGGCGACCAGACGCGCCGCGCCATGGGCTTCAAGCTAAAGGGCGACGACAGCCTGGGCTTTCTCAACATGAACCGCAACAAGCGCTCGATCACGCTGGATCTCAAGAGCCCCGAAGGCCGCGCGGTATTTTACAAGCTTGCCGAGACTGCCGATGTCATCGTCGAGAACTACCGGCCCGGCGTGATGAAAAAGCTGGGCATCGACTATCCCACCATCAAGGCGATCAACCCCAAAATCATCTATGCCAGTATTTCGGGCTTCGGCCAGACCGGGCCCTGGGCCGATCGGCCAGGCTTCGACCTGATCGCCCAGGCTGCAGCCGGCGTCATGAGCATCACCGGCCATCCCGGTGGCGCTCCGGCCAAATCCGGCGTACCGGTCACCGATATCGGCTGCTCGCTGTTCGCGGTCTACGCCATCCTCTCGGCCTATATCGGCCGCCAGGCGAGCGGGCAGGGGCAATATATCGATGCCTCGCTGTTCGAGGCGGGTCTCGCCTTCGCCATATGGGACATTTCCGAATTCTGGGGCACCGGGCGCATTCCCCAGCGCATCGGCACCGGCAATCGCATGGCCGCGCCCTATCAGGCGGTGAGTTGCGCTGACGGGTATTTCGTCTTCGGCGCCAATAATGACCGGCTGTGGCTGCGGCTTTGCGAGGCAATCGCCCGGCCCGACCTGCCCAACAATCCGGCCTACAAGACCAATGCGGATCGCCTCGCCAATCGCGAGGCGCTCATCACCGATCTCGAAACCACCTTCGCCCAGGCCGGCAAGGAGGAATGGGTCGAACGCCTACTTGCCGTCGGCATTCCGGCTGGCCCCATCAACGATTACAGCGAGGCGCTCAACAACCCGCATGTCGAGGCGCGCCACGCGGTGATGGAAATCGATCATCCGGTGGAAGGCCGGGTGCGCAATATCGGCTTCCCGGTCAAGCTGGGTGGCACGCCCCAGCAAGTCCGCCGCCACCCGCCACGACTGGGCGAGCACAATGCCGAGATTTTCGCCGAACTCGGCATCGCGCCCGAACAGGCAATGGCTGCGGCGGGACTGGCCAAATGAGCGAGGGCAAAGTCACGCTCTCGATCGAGGGCGCCGTTGCCACGGTATGGTTCGACCATGCCGTGGCGTACAACGCCATGACCTTTGCGATGTATGCCCAACTGGCCGAGGCTTGCACGCAGATCGCCGCGACGCCCGGCCTGCGGGCCGCGGCCTTCCGGGGCAGAGGCAAGGCCTTCGTGGCCGGTACCGATATTCGGGAGTTCCTCGATTTCACCGGTGCCGAGGACGGGCTCGCCTATGAGCAGCGCATCGAGACCGGCATTGCCCAGATCGAGGCACTGCCGGTGCCGACCTTGGCCATTATCGATGGCGCCGCGATGGGCGGAGGCCTGGTCATAGCAGCCGCCTGTGACTTGCGGCTAGTGTCCACGCGCTCCCGCTTCGGCGTGCCGATCGCCCGCACGGTCGGCAATTGCCTGTCGGGGCGCAATGTCGCGCGCCTCGTGGAGAGTTTCGGCCTTGGACCGGTGCGGGCCATGCTGCTGCTGGCGCAGATCCTGCAGCCCGAGCAGGCCGTGGCCTCGGGTTTCGCATTCGAGGCGGTCGAACCCGAAGTCATCGACTTTCGCGCTGCCGAACTGCTCGGCATCCTTCTCGCCAACGCCCCGCTGTCCATCGCTGCCGGGCGCCAGGCTATCCGCCTCGCCGCGCGTGGCGGTGACGATAGCGAGATGATCCGCCGGGTCTATGGCAGCGCCGATTTCAAGGAAGGTGTGCGCGCTTTCGTGGAAAAGCGCGCGCCGGTTTGGACGGGGCGCTGATTACAGCGTCTCGGTCAACACAGCCATTGCGGCCTCAATGCCGCTGGCGGATGGTTTGACCCCATAAGCGATCAAACCCATCTGCACTCCCGCCAACGTGGCGATCAGCATCATGTCGTTGAAATCGCCGAGATGGCCGATGCGGAAGACGCGGTCCTTGAGCTTGGACAGCCCGTTGCCGAGCGACATGTTGACCCGCTCGACCATATGCGCCCGGAAGCCATCGGCGCTGACCCCTTCGGGCATCACCACGGCGGTCAGTACATTGGATTGATGTTCGGGTTCGATGCACAGCACTTCGAGGCCCCATGCCTCGACGGCGGCGCGTGTCGCACGGGCATGTCGGGCATGGCGGTTGAACACGTTTTCCATGCCCTCCTGCGCCAGCAGGTCCAGCGCAGTACGCAGGGCGAACAGCAGGTTGGTGGCGGGTGTATACGGAAATTGCCCGGTCAACGGCGCCGGGCGCATCGTCTCCCAATCGAAATAGGACCGTGGCATGCGCGCGGTTTCGGACGCCGCCCTCGCCTTGGGACCATAGGAATTGAAGCCCAGGCCCGGCGGCAACATCAGGCCCTTCTGAGAGCCGGCAATGGTCACGTCAACGCCCCATTCGTCTTGCCGATAATCGACCGAACCGAGCGAACTGATGGTGTCGACCAGCAGCAGGGCCGGGTGCCCCGCAGCATCGATGGCCGCGCGGACGGCCGCGATGTCGCTCGTCGCTCCGGTCGAGGTTTCGTTGTGCACGACGCAGACGGCCTTGATGGTGTGGGCCTTGTCCTGCCGCAACCGCGCGCCGATAGCCTCCGGATCAACTGCCTTGCGCCAGTCGCCCGGGAGCAGTTCGGCGTTGAGGCCCAGTTGCTTGGCGAGCTTGTACCAAAGCGTCGCGAAATGGCCGGTCTCGGCCATCAGCACCGCATCGCCCGGCGATGTCACGTTGACGAGCGCAGCCTCCCAGGCGCCGGTCCCCGAGGAGGGGAAGATGACGACGTCGTCGCTGGTGCCAAAAATCGGCTTGAGGTCATCCAGCAATGTCTTGGCGAACGCCGCGAAAGCCTCGCCGCGGTGATCGATCGTCGGCTGCGCCATGGCCGCCAGCACTTTTGGCGGAACATTGGAGGGCCCGGGAATCTGCAGGAGCTGCCAGCCCGGGAAATAGGGCTTCGCGTTCGCCAGTGCATTCATTTGGCCGTCCTCCAACGATGTGCGGTTTCGATCGGCGCGGAGATTTCGGCGCGATCGGTAGCATCGGTCTACACCATAATGAATTTTGAATGCAATATGAACGAATGGCGAAATGGACTTCATCGGAGTGACGGGTTACCGAGGATGGGAATGGAAAGGATCGTTGGCAATTCAGATGCTCGAAGCCGGCCCGGAAATCATCGAGAGCCTTCCGCAGGGCGAGACCCGCATCCCCAGGCAAAACCTGCACTCCGAGGTTTTGGCGCTGTTGCGCGCCGCCATCATGGAGAACCAGTTCAAGCCGAAGGAGCGGCTCAACGAACGGCTGTTGTGCGAGCGCTTCGGCATTTCGCGCACGCCATTGCGCGAAGCGTTCAAGGTGCTGGCATCGGAGGGTCTGCTGACCCTGCTGCCCAATCGGGGCGCGGTGGTTACCAGCCTGTCGATCAAGGACTTCGAGGCGACGCTGGCGGTCATGGCGCATCTCGAGACCATGATCGGCGAGCAGGCGGCTATCAACAGCGACGCGCAAACCATCGCAACCATAAGGGCCTGGCATCACCAGATGTTCGCCCATTTCCTGCGTCGGGAAATGGCGCCATATTTCGAGCTCAACCAGAAAATCCACCTCAGCCTGGCCGCAGCCACCGGCAATGGCGTTCTGGTCTCGCTTTACACCAGTCTGAACACCAGGATCCTTCGCTATCGCTATCAGGCGAACCTGCAGCCCGAACGCTGGCAAGCCGCCGTCGAAGAGCATGAGGACATCCTGTCGGCGCTCATCTTGCGCGATGGCTCGCGTCTCGGGATCCTGCTTCGGCAGCACCTGCTGAACAAGGGTGCAGCCATCAAGGCTGGCCTCGAAGGGGCTGATCAGCCGGTATAGTTCAGAGGATTGGCGGATTTACGCATGTGTGCGCCTCAGCTCGAATGGGCGATTGCGATCGGTTCTATGACGCCAACAACATACTTGCGACAGCTCCGCCAATAAAGGCTATGCCGCTTTCACATCGTGTTCGATCTGCGCCGCTTCAATCCTGGGCTGCCAGTCGCGCGCCCATTTGGCCAGCACTTCGAGCGGCTCTTTGAGGGATTGCCCGGCCTCGGTCAGTTCATAGTCGACACGGGGTGGAATGGTCGCAAAGGCTGTACGCTTGACCAGGCCGTCGCGCTCGAGGCCGCGCAGGGTCAACGTCAGCATGCGATGCGACACGCCCGGCACGGTGCGCTGGATCACGGTGAAGCGCATGGGGCCATGCGATAGGCAGCCCACCACCAAGACGGTCCACTTGTCGCCGATCCGCTCGATGATCTGTCCAATCGCCTTGCAGTTCGCCGCGCCTTCCAATGCCTCATCTGCCGAGAGGCCCAGGATCGATCCACTCATGACTGGGCTCCATTACGATCACGCGTGTGCGTGAGGGAGAAAATCGTGCGTTCTTGTGCCGGACGTCGGTTACCGACATATCGTCACGCACAAAATGTTCGTAACGGCGAAAAGTGGAGACGGCAATGAAGATCGGCATTAGTGGTGCGAGCGGCAATCTGGGCAGGGCCGTGCTGGCGGAACTGGCAAATCGCGCTCCCCAACACAGTGTCGTCGCCATCTCGCGGACACCCGACGTCGTCGCTGGCGCCGTGGAAGCGAGGGCCGGCAACTATGATCATCCCGAAACGCTGGCGGCCGCCTATGCCGGTCTCGACCGCCTGCTGATCATTCCGTCCTCCGACATGCAGCCTGGCCAGCGGGGCACGCAGAACGTCGCCGCCATCGACGCAGCCGTGAGGGCCGGCGTCGGCCATGTCGTCCTGATGTCTGCCGCTGGTACACGGCATGAAGAAGAGCCGGCGGTTGGCGCCTCCTATTGGAAGGGCGAACAGCGCCTCATCGCCGTCGCCCCGGCCTGGACCATTCTCCGCATGAACTACTATGCCGAGTCGCTGGCCCAGGAAGTCCAGATGTCCGCTGGCACGGGCGTGCTGACTGGCCTTGCCGAGAACAAGGTCGCCTTCGTCTCGCGCGATGATGTCGCGGCGGCCGCAGCCGGAATCCTGGTCGGCGACGGTCACGTCGGCGCCATCTATACCGCGACGGGTCCCCGGAGCGTGACCGGGGCAGAGCGTGCGGCTGCGGCGGCGACTGCCACCGGCAAGCCCATGAGCTTCGGGATCATTACCGACGAGCAATTGCGCGCCGGTCTCGTGGGTGCTGGGATGCCGGAGGGCGTGGTCAACGCGGTAACGAGCATTCAGGCAGCCTTTGCCGCCGGTGCCATGGATATCGTGACGGGTGATGTCGAGCGTCTTGGCGGCCGACCGCCGAAGTCGCTGGACGTCGTGCTGCAGACGATTTTGGCCTGACGCTACAGGGGACGTTGAGCCATGGAACTGGGCCTCTACACCTTTGGCGACATGGTCGCCGACCCGCATACCGGCTTCAAACCGTCCCCGACCGAGCGGATGACACAGATGCTGGACTTGGCAAGGCTGGCGGAAGAGGCCGGCCTCGACATTATCGGGGTCGGCGAGCACCATGGCCTCGACTATGTGAACTCGGCCACCGCCACCATCATCGCGGCCATGGCCGCCGTGACCAAGACCATCCGCATCACCAGCGCCTCGACGCTGCTGAGCACGGCAGATCCGGTGCGCACTTTCCAGGAATTCGCAACCGCCGACCTGGTGTCCAAGGGAAGGGTGGAGATCGTGTTCGGCCGCGGTGCCTTCACCGACAATTTCCCGTTGTTCGGTATGGATCTGAAGGACTACGACGCGCTGTTCATCGAAAAGCTGAACCTGTTCGCCGAACTCAACAGCCATGATCACGTCAGTTGGTCCGGCAAATTTCGGTCGGCGTTGCGCGATGCCGAGATCGCCCCGCGTCCGACCCAAGGCAAACTGCCGGTTTCGATCGGGGCCGGCTCACCGGGCAGCGTGGTGCGCGCGGCGCAATTGGGTTATCCCCTGACGATGCCCGTGCTGGGCGGCTCATTTGCCGGCTATGCCCAGATGGCCCAGCTCTACCGTCAGGCTTGGACCGAGGCGGGACGCGATCCTGCATGGGCGAAGATATCGACCTTCGGCCACCTGCATGTCACCGAGACAGCGGAAGAGACCCAGCGGGACTTCTATCCCTATTATTCGGCCTATCTGCGGCCGATGTTTAGAGGCCCCATGCCGGTGGCGACCTATGCTCAGATGCTATCTCCGCAGGGCACGCTGATGGGTGGCAGTGTGCAACAGGTGGTCGACAAGATCCTGATCCTCAAGCACAGCGTCGGCAGCTCCCGCTTCGCGGGCCAGATCGATATCGGCGGTCAACCGTTCAAGGATATTGCCAGAGGCATCGAACTGTTTGCGACCAGGGTCGCACCCGCAGTACGCGCGGGCTGAAAGTGCCGTTGGGGCGTATCTAGACGAGGCTCCTCCGCGTCCTTTGGGCAACCCAGGATTTCAGCGGCGAGGGATGGGTGCCAGACAATCTCGTCGCCAAGGACCATACGCTGACTAGCGTCTATCTATCATGGCGCGACACGCTCGCTCGACACTCGATATTGTTTGGGCGAGCAGCCGAACAGAGCGCGAAAATCGCGGGTGAGATGGGCCTGGTCGAAATAGCCCAACTCGGCGGCAATGGCGGCGATACTGGCCTGGTCGGCTGAAGCGAGGCGCAGCGCCGTCTCCTGCAGGCGATAGCGGCGAACGACCCATTTGGGCGGAACCCCGACATAGTCATGGAACAGGCGCTGCACCTGGCGCAGGGTAACGCAAAACTGCTTGGCGATCGTTTCCACTCGCATTGGCCCGCCCGCTTGACGCATGGCGTCGACCATGGCCTCGACCAGATCGATGGCTGGATCGGCTAGCGGAACGGATGCGGCAAGAATCGATGTGAGAGCGCATATGACGTCCCCATCATCCTGTTCGCGCGACAGTGTCGCGATGAACTGCGTGTCAGCCATCCCGCTGACGAGCCGGGCGCTGGCGCTGCCGCCGGTCAGTGATGTGACCGGCCTATCGAGATACGGACGCAGGCCGCCAATGCGAAACCGCGATCCGACCACGCGGCCGGCGCCTTGCAACATATCCACCCGCAGGCCGGTATGAACCCCGAAGACCGAGGCCGAACCGGGTGCCACGATGAGGTTGGCCTGGGGCGAGGGCAGCAAGCGCTGCGGCTCGGTTCGCTCTGGAGTCAGGCTCCACTCGATGATGAAATGATTGTCGATGATATGCGCCAGTTCGGGGCTCGGTGGATAGCGGCGAACGCTGACACGCTCGGCGGCGCGACGCCGATCAAGGAAGCCCCTGGGCAGGGGCTCCGGCAAATCCGCCCTTTTGTCGCGTTTATCCAAGCCGGCCATTATCGCGTTCAATATCCTGCAATTGAGTGAGAAATCCGACACTTGAAGGGAAGCTTATGCGACGCCACCGGCTGCTGCTGAGTTTGATAGTGGCTGCCGCCATCATGGCAGGGGCCGGCTACCTGTTCAACGCGTCGTGGTTGGCGCCGAACCTGGATGGCACTCCAAAGCTTATGGCCCATCGCGGCGTGCACCAGAATTTCGACCGCGCCGGGCTGACTGACGAGACCTGCACAGCCACGCGAATCCGTGAGCCCATCCTCTCGGAAATCGAGAACACAATCGTGGCCATGCAGGCTGCATTCGACTTGGGCGCCAGTGTCGTCGAACTGGATGTGCAGCCGACGACCGACGGCCAGTTCGCGGTGTTTCACGACTGGACGCTCGATTGCCGCACTGATGGCGAGGGCGTAACGCGCGAGCACGACATGGCCTATCTCAAGGCGCTCGACATTGGCTATGGCTATACGGCCGATGGCGGCCGGACCTTTCCTTTGCGTGGCAAGGGCATTGGGCAAATGCCGTCGCTAGGCGAGGTCATTGCGGCCTTTCCAAACCGGCAATTCCTGATCAACTTCAAGTCCCGCGATCCGGCCGAAGGGGAGATGCTGGCGGCGATGATTGCCGATAACCCGTCGTGGCGGCTCGCCATCTGGGGCATCTATGGCGGGGCCGAGCCGACGCAATCCGCCTTGGCCAAGGTGGCAGGACTCAGAGGCTTTTCGACGACCAGTATCAAAGACTGTCTCGTGCCTTATCTGCTGCTGGGTTGGACCGGACACGTTCCGGCCGCATGCCGCGACACCATCGTGCCGCTGCCGATCAACTATGCCGGCTGGATGTGGGGTTGGCCCAACCGCTTTGTGCAGCGCATGCACGATGCCGGCAGCGTTGTTCTGCTGCGCGGACCCTATGGCGGCCCCGACGACAGCGATGGTATCGACACCATCCCGTATGCCGACGCCGTCCCCAAGGGGTTTCCAGACTATGTCTGGACCAATGACATCGCCGAAATCTTGCCGCATCTCAGGCAATGACACAGTGCCAGGATTGAACGCCCTGCTTGTTGCGGCGCGGCGAGGGTCGATGCCTGGGGGCCGCGTATACTAACCGATTTCAAGAGATATGGGGCGGGCGTAAAGCGTCAGCCGAGCGTCGGGTCACAAGCAGTGTCTATCGCGCGGACTGGCGCTCGATCGATTGAGCCAGAGAATCACGACCAGATGGCCACAAACGGACCCTCAAGGGCGTTGGACGTTCGTGAACGACCCGCAACTCCGTCGCATGGCGTCGAAGATGCTCCATGAGGCGGAGATCAAGCATTGTGCGGGCGCCTATAAGTGGGGAGACCACTCAAGCGGCGTCGCGCTGTTTTGATGCTGCAAAGAGGACGCGGCCGATCGAACGCGCGGTCTCGAAGTAAGTGCTCGGATCTTGCGCGTCCGATTGGAGCAGAAGTTCGGACGTCACGACACGCGCGCCGCAATAATCGAAGATTCCATGATCGATCTGCATCCTCATGGCGCCGAAATAACCGTGTCGTGCATAGGTTCGCTCGCTAGCGCCGCCAATAGCGATCAGATGGACTGGAAGTCGGCCCAGCTTTTTTATGAGCTTGGCGTCCGAGCGCTCATCATAAGCCCAGCCGTTGGTGAAGACCCGATCAATCCAGCCCTTCAGCAAGCCGGGCATCGACCACCAGTAGACGGGGTAGACCAGAACGAGAGCGTCGGCTCGATCGATCCGCTCCTGGTGGGTGACGACGTCGGCGGGGGGTGTCGCCCCCTGGAGATGGACAGCAATATCCGCGGCGGTGAATCGAGGGTCAAAACCTTCGGCGGCAAGATCGGCGACCTCGAAGGAATGTGTGCCATCGGCTTGCGACATGTCCTCAAGCACGTGGGCGGCAACGGCATGGGTGAGAGACTTTGGGTCGGGATGGGCGATGACGATGAGGGCGTGCATGGCGGTCTCCGGCAAACTGATTGCGGACGAAAGACGGGTCTTATATACTTTTGGTAAGTTACTTTTGGTATATAAATATGTCAAGCGTTGAGCCGCACGAACGAACTTCCAGTCCAGGGCCCCGCCACCGGCTCAAGCGGGCAGGGCGCCTCCGTCAGCTTCTCGATGTCGCATGGCAGATTGTCCGCGTTGACGGAACGGACGCGCTGACGCTCGGACATCTCGCCGAAACTGCCGGTGTTTCCAAGCCAGTTGTCTACAGCCATTTCGCGACACGGTCCGAGTTGTTGGCCGTGCTCTATCAGGACTTTGATCGGCGGCAGACGGCCGTGATGGACGCGGCGCTGCAGGCCAGCGAGACGACGCTGGAGAGCAAGGCTTCCGTCATTGCGTCGTCCTACGTGGAATGTGTCATTCGGCATGGGCGCGAAATTCCGGGCGTCATCGCGGCGCTGGCAGGTTCGCCGGAGCTTGAGAAAATTAAACGCGACTACGAGGCGGCATTCCTGAAGAAGTGCTGGGGCGTGCTTGCGCCATTTGCTGGAACGCCCACGCTTGCTCCGGCGGGGATGTGGGCCATGCTCGGGGCCGCCGAGCGCCTATCCTACGCCGCCGCGGCGGGGGACATTACGCAAGAGCAGGCCCGGGCCGAATTGTTCGAAACGATCGTTGCGATGATGTTCAGAACCGGGCGGCCCGGCTGTCCTGATTGACCACGCTGTACCGTTTGAGCCCCTGTTGTCGGCGGCGATGATGGTCACACATAGCAGGGCGCCAATCTCCTATCGCTTCACCGTTGCAAGTCCGAGAGCATTTCGTCGTGCTGCATCTGCTACCTTTCAGTGTCACTCAGCCAAGCCAGAGCTGCTGAGAGGATATGGGCACTCCCGTGATTGCAGCGAGTCGCTGGCCGGACGTCGCGCCGTACCGCCTCGCTGGGGCGAAGCCGTGCTGGTGCTGGCTGATTGCCCGCCGCCTTTTGCGTCGTGGCTACGCCGACCGTTTTCGACGCTGAAATTCCATCCACGGTGTAGCGGAGGCCGGACGCTGGCCAAAGCTGGCGGCATTGCGGGCGGGCATCGAGGCGGAGGCGGCGGTGCAGTTTGCGCTCGCCATCGAGAATGGCGAGGCTCCGGAAGGGTCGGGCGCGATGCTCGGCCATGTGAGTCTAGGCGACGTGCTCCAGCGATTTGGAAGCACGACCGCCGGTCTTCGTGCCGGCGGTCTACGCGTGGCTGAATGGATCGTCAAAGCAGGGCCTCAGGTGGTGACAATGACCGCGGCACTGCGGGTGCGATCTTGCGGGCGCTCGGCGTCGGAACAGAGTTGCTAATCCAGATCGTCTGAAAGGATTGCGTTCGCGTAGGTGGTCACGGACTTGCGGTACCGCGGAAGATGCGTGGCAAGGGCCGCGAGGGCGCGGGCTGCTGCCTCTCGCGGTCTGCCGGCGTCGATCAGGCTCAGGCAAAGAAAAGCCAAAACCGCGTCATCGAGTTCGTCGGATCGACCGACCTCCGCTTTCAGCAAGCCGACACTTTCCTCTAGTTCCCCCAGATTGCGCAGCGTGCTGGCCAATTGAATGACTGCCTGTCGCCTCACGTTTTCGGGGAGCTCGCCCGACAGGGCGCGGCGGTAAAGGATGGCGGCTTCCTGCTCCCGATCGAGAGCGTCATGCGCCGAAGCAAGCTCGAAGAGTGCCATGGGGTCCCCGGCGGGACGCACCGCAGCGAGGGCGCTCATTTCGGAGAGGAATGCATCCGGCGACAGTTTGCCAAATCGGTCCCAAAGAGCCTCGATACTGCGTTGCCAGGAAGTGTTGTCGTCGTTCATCCGGTGTGTCTCCCGCACAGCCGCGCGACGGCGCGGGCGATATTGGCCTCAAAGGCAGTTACCTTTGCGGCTGCCAGGTTTTCGGCGGCGTGGAGCGACAGCATCTCGAAGCGGGCCTGCGGCGCGCAGGCGCCGATCAGGGCAGTCTTGAGGATGCGCCTGTTGGGGTTGCGCATGATCAGGGCATCGATCCACCAAGGCGAACCAAGCGTCGTGATTACGAGGCAGGATTTGAGATTGGTCAGCAGCGGCTTGATCGGCGTGCCATGGGCGAAGGCAAAGCCGGGACTCCAGACCCGGTCGAACCAGCCTTTGAGCACTGCCGGCATGGAGAACCACCAGGTGGGGAAGACCAGCACCAGCGCATCGGCGGCGGCGAGACGCGCCTGCAGGCGGAGGACGTCGAAGCCGGGACGGGGCGTGTCGTAGTGGTGCGCGCGTTCCTCGGGGTGAGGAGCGGGGAAAAGCCTTCGGCATAGAGATCGAGGATATCAATATCGGCATCGCGGGCCGCAAGCGCGGCGATAGTGGTTTGGGCAAGGCTGGCGCAAAGACTGGACTCGAGCGGATGGGCGAGAACGAGGAGGGCCCGCATGTAAACTCCGAAGATCTGGACGGTCGCAGTGGAGCCATGGGCGGTGTGGCTTGTCCAGTCCGTGACATGGTGGCGCCCAGCCGGATGGTGATCCTTTTAGGGCAGCAAGAACCCGAAGTGGCAGGGCGATTTCATCGCGAGATACACTCTCGCTTCCATGGCGACGGCCTCAACGCTATGCCATGACCGCGATGGTGAGACAGCCAGCGGCCGCAACTGCTGCGAGGGCGCGGACCGAATTCCACCAAGTCCAGTCCGCCACATAACGCCCCCAAATCTCCGGTGCTTGCAGACCCTGGGGTTGCAACGAGGCCAGTGCGTCGTTCATCGGCACGTTGCAGGCCATGGTCACGGCAAAGGTTCCGGCGACGTAGAGCGCCGCGCCGGCAATCACGAGAAACTGCCGCGGATGCCCCCCGACCAGCACTGCGACGACCAGGGCGATGGCCAGAAGCGCCGTGCCCATGAAGACGCCCAGGAAGACCGGGTTGATCACGGTGATATTGACGGCCTGCATGGTGCCGATTCCGCTCGCCGCCGGCTGTCGCGCCAGGGCGGGCATGATGAAATTCGAGAAGGCGAAGAAAGTGCCGCCGATCAACGCGGCACCCAGTGCCGTGACCAGCGCCAGGATATTGGCCGGAGCGTTCATGCCGGCCTCCAGGCGCCACGCGCCGCTGCAGCCCGCGCATAATCGGCGAAGTCGCGCGCCGGCCGCCTCAGGGCACGCTGCACCCCGTCGGTCAGGGTCGCATTGCGGCCATCCAGCACCACGGTAAACAGCTCTTCGAGCAGCTCAATGACCTCGCCCGGGACCTCGCCTGCCTCAAGCCCTTCGACGAAATCCTGTGCCGATACCGTCTGGAACTGCACCGCTAGTCCAGACGCCTGGTTGATCGCCTCCACGGCCTCGGCAAAGGTCAGTAATCGCGGACCTGTCACCTCGTAGAGCTCGCCGATGTGATGCGGTTCCGTCAGCGCCGCGACGACCACGTCAGCGATATCGTCGGCATCGATGAAGGGCTCGCGAACCGCACTCACCGGCAGGGCAAGCTTGCCTCCCAGGATCATCGGAGCGAGCTGGCCCTCGTCGAAATTCTGGTTGAACCAACTGGCGCGGACCACCGTCCAATCCGCGCCCGACGCGATCAGGCGCTGTTCGCTGGCCTGTGCCTCGGGTTCGCCGCGGCCCGACAGCAACACCAGCCGCCTGACCCCCAGCGACACCGCCAAGGTGACAAAGTCCCCCACGGTATCGGCGGCGCCTTTGGCGGCGAGGTCGGGGTAATAAGTGATATAGGCGGCCTCGGCGCCATCGAGCGCTGGCGCCCAACTGGTGCGGTCGGTCCAGTCGAACCCGGTCCTTCGCGAGGCCGGCCGGGTGGGAAGGCCGCGCGCCGCCAGCCGTTCGGCGACGCGCCCGCCGGTCTTGCCTGTGCCGCCGACGACAACGATTGGCTTCTGCATTGGCCCACTCCAAAATATGAGGAAGTCTCGTATTGCAGAAGGTGATAAATCCTCATATTATGACTGTCAACGCGAAATATGAGAAAACCTCACATATGCCTGTGCCTGTTGTGGATCATCGGGAGAGCGGCGCCAGCGTTCGGCGCACGCCGCAGCAGCAGCGCAGCCGTGAGCGCGTCGAGCGCATCCTGTCGGCGGCCAAGGACCTCATTGCCCAAGGCGGCAGCGATGCGATGAAAATGGGAGAACTGGCCGAACGGGCCGGCGTCCCCATCGGCTCGCTCTACCAATATTTTCCCGACAAAGGGTCGGTGGTTCGCACGCTGGCGGAGCGATACAACGACGAGGGCCGCACCTGCATTCGCGACGGGCTGGATGGCGTTCGCGATGCGGATGGCCTTGCCAGTGCCTTTCGCGAACTGATCGATATCTATTACGGCCTATTCCTGGACGAGCCGGTCATGCGCGACATATGGTCGGGCACCCAGGCGGACAGAGCCTTGCAGGACATAGATATCGGCGACAGCCGCGAAAACGGACGGATATTGGCGGAGGCGCTCGCGCGCATTCGCCCAACGGGCGAGATCGGCGCGCTCTTCACCAAGGCCATGCTGGTAATGCATTTGGGCACTGCCACCATGCGCCTCGCCATCTCGGTCGACCGGTCCGAGGGAGACGCCCTGGTTGAGGCCTATATCCAGCTTGCGCTACGCGATCTGTTGAGTGCATGAGACCGCCGTTTAGCGAGCTGCTTCTTTCGACGACGGCGTTCGGCGGCACGTTCTATTTGTCCGGCCATGCGGCCAGTTCGTACCCTTTGGCCCGATGAAATCGAAGCGCCGGCGGCCGGGAAACACCGTAGATTGGCTTAACCATCGTGCCACCTGTACCATCGACCCATGACAGCATAGCGGGGTCAGCGTCGTAAGTGCCTTCACCTCTCGGTTCATGTGGGCTTGATCGGCATAGCCCGCATTCAGCGCCATCGCCGCAAGCCGGTTCGGGCGCGGGTCTCGCGCGCCACGCAGAAATCTCTGGACCCGCAGGACACGCTCGAGGGTTTTCGGGCCGTAGCCGAAATGCTGTTGGCTTCGCCGCGGCAACGTCCGTTCCCCGACGGTGATATCGCTGGCCCTGTCGCGGAGATTGGCCCCACTGGAGGAGACCGCGGCATTAGACCACGTGTCCGCCGGCCCGGCATATTGCCGCCAACGCAGCATTGCTGACGCGTATTTCTCGGACATCTGTGTTCTCGGTAGAAATTCCAGCGTGCAATGGTCGCGAGGCGATTTGTTCCGCGGCGGAATAGCTACCGCGAAAGCTATGTTCGGGCGGTTCACGTTTTGGGGCGTGGTCAGGAGAGGGAGATCTGGGGGCGTCCTTGATGGCCTTAGTCGGCCGACCCGTCGCGGACCGCCACTATCCGCTTCCAAATTGCTGGGGCGCGGTCGTCCTCGATGCGAAACCGCGCCAGCAGTTCCTCCGAGCGTCCCAATGTTCCGCTAGCCGCAGAGCCGCCGCCGCCCGGCCGCAAGCCAGATGCAGCTCCGAATAAGTTCGAACAGCTCTTCGCGATCGGCAGGAGTCATCCGCTCTCTCATAACCTTCCAACGGCGTTGGTGCGAAAAGGCTCTATCGCCGGACTGATAACTCCGGAAGTCCGGCGCTGATGGTGATCGGCGCGAGCGGAACCCCAGCGCTTGCAATGTCATTGCTGCCTGTAATCTCACACAGCGAGGACCCCATGACCGACCGCCTGAAGATGCAGGACCCCCGCAAGCAGTATCCCCGCCCGCCCTTCCCCAGGCAACCGCAACCGGCGCCCGGGCTGGCCCGAGAGATGGATCCTAAACCCGATCATGGCGAGCAAAGCTACAAGGGATCGGGGAGGCTGGCCGGCCGTAAAGCCCTCATCACCGGAGGCGACTCCGGCATAGGTCGAGCCGCCGCAATCGCTTATGCGCGCGAGGGCGCTGATGTCGCGATCGGCTATCTACCGGACGAGGAAGCTGACGCCAAAGAGGTCATCGCCCTGATCGAAGCGGAAGGTCGTAAGGCGCTCGGCTTGGCAGGGGATGTCAAGGATGAGGCGTGGTGCAAGGACATGGTGCGGCGCACCGTCGACGGTCTTGGCGGGCTCGACATTCTGGTGATCAATGCCGCCCGCCAACAGTTTCGCCAGTCCGTGGCTGAAGTCAGCACCGAGGATTTTGACCAGACCATGAAAACCAATCTTTATGCGCTGCACTGGATCGCCCAGGCGGCCGTGCCGCATCTGCCGCCGGGTGCGGCGATTATCACCACGGCATCGATCCAGGCCTATGAGCCTTCGCCGATCCTTCTGGACTACGCCACCACCAAGGCCGGCATCGTCGCCTACACCAAGGCGCTGGCCAAACAGGTAATCGAGAAGGGCATCCGCGCCAATGTCGTCGCGCCGGGCCCGTTCTGGACCGTGCTGCAGCCCAGCGGCGGCCAGCCCGATGAGAAGGTCCAGCAATTCGGCAAGGACAGCGATTTCGGCAGGCCCGGCCAGCCTGTCGAACTGGCTCCGGTCTATGTGCTGTTGGCGAGCCAGGAAGCCAGCTTCATCAACGGCGAGGTCTACGGCGTGACGGGCGGCAAGGGCATCGC
>NZ_JAQGJV010000042.1 GCF_028290435.1 Devosia sp.
CGGGAGGGCTATTTTTGACCGTCCCCGCCGCGGACCGGCCCGCTCTCGAAACCGCCGCTCAAAACAAGGAGCTGCTGCGGTTTCTGACCTGCGGCTCGGTCGATGACGGCAAATCCACGCTGATCGGCCGCCTGCTTTATGACAGCCAGCTGATCCTCGACGACCAGTTGGCGAGCCTCAAGAAGGAAAGCCGCAACCGTACCACGGGCGACGAGGGTATCGATTTTTCGCTGCTGGTCGACGGCTTGGCCGCCGAGCGCGAGCAGGGCATCACCATCGACGTCGCCTAACGCTTCTTCTCGACCGACAAGCGCAAGTTCATCGTCGCCGATACGCCGGGCCACGAGCAATATACCCGCAACATGGCCACCGGCGCTTCCAATGCCGAACTGGCACTGGTGCTGATCGACGCGCGCAAGGGTGTGCTGACTCAGACCCGGCGGCACAGCTTTATCCTGTCGCTGATCGGGGTGAAGCATGTCGTGCTGGTGATCAACAAGATCGATCTGGTGGATTACGATCAGGCCACGTTCGAGCGTATCGAGGCGGAGTATCGAGCCTTCGCCGCGCCGCTGGGCTTCAAGACGCTGGCTGCGATACCCGTGTCGGCGCTGCGTGGCGACAATATGCTGGCGCAGAGCAAGCATACTCTCTGGTACAATGGCCCATCGCTGGTGCCGTATCTCGAAACCATCGACGTCAGCGAGGACCTGTCAGCGCAGCCGATGCGGTTTCCGGTGCAGTGGGTCAATCGGCCCAACCTCGATTTCCGCGGATTTTCCGGCACCGTTGCGTCGGGCCGCGTCGCCGTCGGCGAAGAGCTGCTCGTCGCGGCGTCGCGCAAGCCGGTAAAGGTCGCGCGGATCGTCACCATGGATGGCGACCTGGATTATGCGTCCGCCGGGCAGGCGGTGACGCTGGTACTGGACCGCGAAGTCGATATTTCGCGCGGCGATGTGCTGACGCACGGCGGCGAGACGCCTGAATTCTCCAACCAGTTCCAGGCTCGCGTGGTCTGGATGAGTGAAGAATCGGCGTTTCCGGGGCGCTCCTATCTACTCAAGATCGGCTCCCAGACGGTGCCGGCGACGATTACGGACCTGAAATTCCGCACCAACGTCAATACTCTGGAACAGACAGCGGCGACCAAGCTTGATCTCAACGAGGTCGGTACACTAACCATCGCCACCGACAAGCCGATCGCTTTCGACGCATATGCCTCCAATGCCCTGACCGGCGGGTTCATCCTGATCGACCGGTTGTCCAACGCCACGCTGGGCGCCGGCACCATCGAATTCGGACTGCGTAGGGCGCAGAACCTGACCTATCAATCGTTCGACGTGAATCGCGAGGTTCGCGGCACTATGAAGGGGCAGACGCCTCAGGTGGTGTGGTTCACCGGCCTGTCGGGTTCGGGCAAGTCGAGTATCGCCAACCTGATCGAAAAGCGCCTGACCGCCGAGGGTCGCCACGCCTATATTCTGGATGGCGACAATGTGCGTCATGGGCTCAACAAGGACCTGGGCTTCACCGAAGCCGCGCGTGTCGAAAATGTCCGCCGTGTCGCTGAAGTCGCCCGGTTGATGGCCGATGCTGGCCTCGTGGTATTGGTATCGTTCATCTCGCCCTTCGCCAAGGAGCGGCAGTTGGCGCGCGAGATCGCCGGCGATATTCCGTTCACGGAAATCTATGTCGATACGCCACTGGAAGTGTGCGAAGCGCGCGATCCCAAGGGGCTTTATGCGCGGGCGCGGGCAGGGGAAATCAAGAATTTCACTGGTATCGATTCCCCGTTCGAGCCGCCCAAGACGCCCGACATCGTGCTGCATGGCGCGCTCAATACGCCGGAAGAACTGGCCGAGCAGCTCTATGCCAAGCTGGTGTTTGCGCGCTGAGTGAGTGGTCGGGCGTTAGGCCCGGCCGAACTCGTCTTCGATGCGGATGATGTCGTCTTCGCCCAGATAGGAGCCGGTTTGGACTTCGATCAGTTCCAGCTCGATCTTGCCGGGATTGGCCAGGCGGTGGGTGCAGCCGAGCGGCAGGTAGATCGACTGGTTTTCGGCCAGCATGGTAACCTTGCCGTCCAGGGTGACCTCCGCGGTGCCGCGCACGACCACCCAGTGCTCGGAGCGGTGATGGTGCTTCTGCAGGCTGAGCTTCTTGCCCGGCTTGACGAACAGCCGCTTGACCTGGAAGCGCTCGCCGCTGACCACGGAGGAATAACCGCCCCAGGGACGATAGGCGGTCTTGTGAATTTCGGTCAGCGCCGCGGTGTTGGTATCGCCGCGCAGCACCTTGACCATGGCGCCGACTTTCTGCGCCTCGGACAGCTTGCCGATATAAATGGCGTCGTCGCTGGCGATCACGGCGATATCGTCGAGCCCGTCGATGGCGATATGGGCGTGCTCGGTCATCACCAATGAGTTGCTGACATTGTTGAGCGTGACGGCGCCACTGGTGACATTCTCGGCGGCGTCCTTGCTGCCGACCTTCCACACTGCGTCCCAACTACCCAGGTCGGACCAGTGGAAGCTGACCGGCACTACGACCGCATCGGCGGTCTTTTCGAAGATGGCATAGTCGACTGAAATATTTGGCGCTTGCGCAAACGCGGCTTCGTCCAGGCGCACGAAGTCCAGGTCGATCTTGGCGTGCAAGACTGCTTCATTGGCGGCGGTGTAGGTGTCTGGTGAAAACGCCTCGCACTCTTCGAGGAACTTGCCGGCGCCCAGCATGAACATGCCCGAATTCCACAGGAAGCCGCCGCTGGCCAGCATGCTCTCCGCCGTTTCCCGATTGGGCTTTTCGACGAAACGGTCCACGGCGTTGACGCCTTCGCCCACGGCTTGGCCGGTTTTGATGTAGCCGTAACCAGTTTCCGGCATGGTTGGCACAATGCCGAATGTCACCAGTTTGCCCGCCCGGGCTGCCTCGGCGGCGCGCTGGGCGGAGACGGCATAGCCCTCGTCGACCAGCACGTCGTGGTCGGACGGCAGCACGTGCAGGATGGCATCGGCGCCGAAATTGGTCATCGCGTAGGCGGCAGCCGCCGCGATGGCGACGGCGGTGTTGCGAGCCACCGGCTCCAGCAGCACTCCGCCAAGCTCACAGCCGATTTCCAGCGCCTGTTCGGCCACGAGGAAGCGGTACTCGGCATTGGTGACAATGATGGGCCTGGCATAGACCTCGGGATCGCCGACGCGCTGCAGTGTCGCTTGAAACAGGCTGGTTGGGCCGGTCAGCGGCAGGAACTGCTTGGGTCGGGCCGCGCGCGACATCGGCCATAACCGCGTGCCCTGGCCACCGGCAAGCACCACAGGCACAATCAATTTCGTCATGGAGGCTCCGGGAAAGGCTAGGGGCGATACCAACAGATGTTCGCGGCTTCTATATTACGTCAACGGTGGTTTCGTGGCAGAAATCTGCGCGCAGTTGAAAACGCCTAACAGCTATTGGCGGCGAAGGTTGCCTAGCCCGCCGAGCGCTCGATGCCGCGCGACGAGGTCGGCAATGCGGCGAACTCGGCCTGGTCGATCTCGTTGAGGGCCTTCATCATCAAGCCACGAAAGATGGGCTCCTTTTCGTCGCGATAGGCGACGATGGCGGGCAGGCCGTTGACGCGGCAGACGAGTGCGCCGGCCAATGCGGCTTCGATCTCGGGGCGCATCAGTTCGAACGAGCGGGCACCCGGTCCGACGATCAGGATATGGGATGGATCGAACACCGCCATCATGCGGCTGAGCCCGAAGCCGATGGCGCGGCCGGCTATGTTGAAGGCATGTGTGGCGCTGCGGTCGCCGGTTTCGGCGCGCTGGATCAGGTCGTCATATTGCTGTGGTGGTACGGACGGGGCAGGGGTGGTGGTTTCTGGCACCGAATAGGCGGTGCGCAACACGCCGTAGTCGGACGCATAAGCCTCGATACAGCCGCGCATGCCGCAGCGGCACAGCGCGCCGTTGGGCATATGGTTCATGTGCCCGAACTCGGTGGTGCCTTCGCTGCCACGGCCAAGGATTTCGCCGGGAAAGGTCATGCCCATGGCGACGGTGGAGCCAACAAAGACAGTGGCGACGCTGGCGTCGTGCAGTTCGGGGTTGAGCCAGCGAGTGCCTTCCGCGAGCAATCGGCCGCGCTTGTAGAGTGTCACCGGCAGATCGAATGCGTCCGCCAGGCTATCGGCGAATGGCGTGCCCGCCAGATGGGCTATGGGCGACCATTTGAGGCTCCGCCCATCGCGATCGAGAATGCCTTGCACGGAAATTGCGATCCGCCGCAGAGTTTTGGCTTCGACGGGATTGCGCGTGCGCAGATACTCGATGCGTTCGCGCAGGAATTCGCCCGGCGCTATGGTGGCGAACAGAGTGGGCGCCAGCGGCAGGTCGATGCGGTCCACCAGAGTGCCGCCATAATCGACCAGCGACAGGCGTGCCCGGCTGACTTCGATCTCGAACAGTGCGGCATAGGCGGCGGTGCGGTTGAAGCCCATCCTGACGGCGGGGCGGCCACGCGTCTTGGCGTCGGAGTTTGGCGTTTCGGCAAGTTCGGTAACGATGTGCTGGGCCAGCAGGTCCTGGGTGATCGCGGTCATGCTGGCATGACTGAGGCCGGTCTGGGAGGCCAGAACGGTACGCGACAGCGGGCCATGAACGCGCAGGGCGCTCAGGACCAGGCCACGGTTTTGCCGCCGGACGCTGTCGCTATCGCTGACAAATCGCGTCAAGCCGCTTTCCCCATCAGAACTTATCCCCTTGTGTATCGATAGCGTACTCAGTTGATTATTTCGAGTATCGAAATGATGTTGACAGACGTACGTACCTCATGCGAATTGTTTTTTCGAGCATTGAAAATAATGCTCAGGGCGCTGGAGGGGCCCGCTGGGCTTTCGCCAGCAATCGGGTGGGAAACCGCCAAATGGGAGGACATCATGAACAAATTTCTCGCGGTCTTGCTCTGCACGACCGTCATTTCCAGTGCTGCCGGCGCCGCCCTGGCGCAGGACAAGCTGACCGTTGGCGTGTCCTGGAATAACTTCCAGGAAGAACGCTGGAAGACTGACGAAGCCGCCATCAAGGCCGTGCTCGACGCCGCCGGCGCCACCTATATTTCGGCCGACGCCCAGTCGTCCGCCGGCAAGCAATTGACCGATATCGAAAGCCTGATCAGCCAGGGCGCCGATGCCATCATCGTTTTGGCGCAGGATAGCGACGCTGTGGGTCCTGCAGTCGCAGCTGCTGTCGCCGAAGGCATCCCGGTGGTTGGTTATGACCGCCTGATCGAAAATCCGGATGCGTTCTACCTGACCTTCGACAACAAGGAAGTGGGCCGTATGCAGGCTCAGGCCGTGTTCGCCGCACAGCCGACCGGCAACTACGTCTTCATCAAGGGCAATGGTGCCGATCCCAATGCCGACTTCCTGTTCGCCGGGCAGATGGAAGTTCTGAAACCCGCCATCGACTCCGGCGCCATCAAGAATGTCGGCGAAGCCTATACCGACAACTGGAACCCCGAAGTCGCTCAGGCGAACATGGAACAGTTCCTGACCGCCAATGACAACAAGGTCGACGCCGTCGTCGCCTCCAATGACGGCACTGCTGGCGGCGCCATCGCGGCGCTGACTGCTCAGGGCCTCGCCGGTTCCGTGCCGGTTTCGGGCCAGGACGGCGACCACGCTGCCCTCAACCGGATCGCGCTCGGCACCCAGACCGTGTCGGTCTGGAAAGACGCACGCGAACTGGGCAAGAAGGCCGCTGAAGTGGCGCTTGAGCTTGCTGGCGGCACGGCGCTTGACGCTGTCACCGGCGGCACCAAGTTCTCGGGCGGGCCAAAGGGCGTCGAGATGAACTCGTTCTTCATCGCACCCGTGGCCATCACCAAGGACAATCTCAACGTCGTCATCGACGCGGGTTGGGTGACCAAGGATGTCGTGTGCCAAGGCGTTGCTGCCGGCACAGTTGCAGCCTGCAACTAAGAACGCGCTATAATCTGATCGAACTGGCGGTGCCGTGGCCTCAGCCGCGGCACCGCTGTAAATGGGGGACTATATGATGGCTCATCAGCCCGCGGTTTCAACTGCAGCACATCCAAGCCGGCACGTGACTAATCCGCTGCAGCGCTTTCTGGCTGCGACCGAGCTCGACACGCGCCTGCTCGGCATGGTGGGGGCCCTTGCCATCATCTGGATCGGCTTTCACATCTTCTCAGGTGGGCTGTTCCTGACGCCCCGCAATCTGTGGAACCTGTCGGTGCAGACCGCCTCCGTGGCGGTGATGGTCACCGGAATGGTGCTGATCATCGTCACCCGCAATATCGACCTTTCGGTGGGCTCCATCCTCGGCCTTGTCGGCATGGTGATGGGCGTGATGCAGACCGATATCCTGCCCAACCAGCTCGGGCTGGGCCTCGGTCATCCCATGATCTGGGTGTTGTCCCTGGCTGCCGGCCTTGTTGTCGGTGTCGGTATCGGTGCGCTGCAAGGCGTCATCATCGCCTATCTCAAGGTGCCGGCGTTCATCGTCACGCTGGGTGGCTACCTGGTGTGGCGCGGCGCGGCTTGGTGGGTCACCATGGGACGCACCGTGGCGCCGATGGATGTGAGATTCCAGTTGATGGGCGGCGGTCCTGCCGGCTCGATCGGGTTCTTCTGGAGCTGGGTGGTCGCGGCCATCGCCTGCGTCGCCATCCTTGTGGGGCTGTATTTCGGACGCAAGCAGCGCCTGCGTTTCAATTTTCCGCTGCGTCCGATCTGGGCCGAAATCTCGCTTGGCGTCATCGGTTGCGGCCTTGCCATTGCGGCTGTCTGGGTGGCCAATGCCTATCCCTGGCCGCGCCGTATCGCCGAGAATTTTGCCGCGGCCAACGGCATCACCATTCCCGAAGGCGGACTATTCATCTCCCACGGCATCGCCATTCCGGTGCTGATCGCAGTCGGTGTCGGCGTGGTGATGACCTTCATCTCCATGCGCACCCGCTTCGGCCGCTATGTCTTTGCCATGGGCGGCAACCCCGAGGCGGCGGAACTGGCGGGTATCAATACCCGCTGGGTGACCGTCAAGATTTTCATGCTGATGGGTGGGCTCTGCGCCATCGCCGCCGCCATCTCCTCGGCCCGCCTCAACGCCGCGACCAATGCCCTGGGCACGCTCGACGAGCTCTACGTCATCGCCGCGGCGGTGATCGGCGGCACCTCGCTGGCGGGCGGTGTCGGCACCATAGCCGGCGCGCTGCTCGGCGCCCTGGTCATGCAATCGCTGCAATCCGGCATGGTGCTGATGGGCATGGATAGCCCGCTGCAATCCATCGTCGTCGGCATCGTCCTCGTCTTCGCGGTGTGGCTCGACACGCTGTACCGCCGTAACAAGAATTAGGGAGTCCTTGATCATGCTGGACACCAGAACGCCGCTCGTCGAAGTGGACGATATCTCGATCTCCTTCGGCGGCATTCGTGCCGTCGACCGGGCCTCGATCGATCTTTATCCCGGTGAAGTCGTGGGCTTGTTGGGCCATAACGGCGCCGGCAAGTCGACGCTGATTAAAATCCTGTCGGGCGCCTACAAGCGCGACGCCGGCTCGATCCGCATCAACGGCCAGGACGCCACGATCAACAATCCGCGCGATGCAAAGGGCTACGGGATCGAGACGATCTATCAGCAGCTCGCCGTGGCCGACAATGTCGACGCCGCCGCCAACCTGTTCCTCGGGCGTGAACTGGTGACCTCGATCGGTACGCTTGACGATGCCGCGATGGAGTCCAAGGCGCGCGAAGTCATGGGGCGGCTCAATCCCAATTTCCGCCGCTTCAAGGAGCCGGTGAAGGCCTTGTCCGGCGGCCAGCGCCAGTCGGTCGCCATTGCCCGCGCCATCCTGTTTAATGCCCGCATCCTGATCATGGACGAGCCCACGGCAGCTCTCGGCCCGCAGGAAACTGCCCAGGTCGGCGACCTGATCAAGCAGCTCAAATCCGACGGCATCGGCATTTTCCTGATTAGTCACGACATTCACGACGTGTTCGACCTCGCCGATCGCGTCGTGGTGATGAAAAACGGCCAGGTGGTGGGCAGCGCTCGCACCGAGGATGTCACCAAGGACGAAGTGCTGGGCATGATCATTCTGGGCAAGGTGCCTCCGGGCGCCACAGCCGGGCCCGGTGCGCTCGAGGACTGACCGCCCGGCATCGCCGGTCTGCTGCGAAAAGCGGTATCCGGGGTTCGGTAGCGCGTTCAAAGGTTTGACGGCCCGACGGAAGGGGCTATCCTCGCCTGAACATGGCGAGGACTGGCATGGTTTTGGGGCGATATCGGCGGCATAAGGCGTTCTATATTGGGCTGGCCGCGGGGTTCGTGGCGCTGGTGGCGACGCTATTTGTGCTGCCGGCGCAAGCGGTGGTCTGGGGCGCCAATGCCTTCTTCATCGGCTATCTGGTGGTGAGCCTGGCATTTTTCCCGCGAGCCAGCGCGGCCTTTCTTAAAAACCACGCGGACGAGGAAGACGCGCCGGTCTGGATCATTTTCGTGGTGACGGCGGGGGTGATCATTGCGTCGGTGATCTCGCTGTTCCAATTGTTGAATGCCGGCGGGCCAGGCGATGCGCTCCGGCTGATCGTTACCGCGGTGTCGGTGCCGCTGGGGTGGTTCACCATCCACGCCATGGTGGCTCACCACTACGCCTATGAATATTACGAAGTGCCAGAATCCGGCCCGAATGGCAAAAAGGACAAGAAGGCCGTGGTCGGCGGCCTTGATTTTCCTACTGGCGAGGAGCCAGATGGCGGCAGTTTCC
Source organism: Devosia sp. (assembly GCF_028290435.1). Taxonomy (GTDB): domain Bacteria; phylum Pseudomonadota; class Alphaproteobacteria; order Rhizobiales; family Devosiaceae; genus Devosia. The sequence goes on from NZ_JAQGJV010000042.1 coordinate 8,776, forward strand.
TGTATTTCTCCTATGTCATCGGCATGACGGCCCAAGTCGCCGATGTCTCGGTCACCTCACGAGAGATGCAGCGGATCGTCCTGTTTCATGGCATTTTTTCGTTCTTCTTCAACACCGTCATCCTCGCGGCGACCGTCAATGTGGCCGTCACACTCGGCGGTATGAAATGAAATTGCCTCTCGTCGGATTGATGCTCGGATTGATGGCGGCGCATCCGGCGATGGCCGCGCCGCCGGCTTTGCTGCAACCCGCCGCCCGGCTGGATGCCGAAACGCTCGAAGCCGCGCGCTTTGACTGGAAGAGCAGTGGTCTGTCCTATGTGGGCGTCTGGGCCGATACGCCGCTGGATTGTGCCATCATTCAGACCGATATGCCCTATGATGGTTTCGTCATCATGACGCCCACCCATTTGCGCAGTTACGGCTCCTATTGCAGTACCGGGCCGGCGCTATCCACACCGCACGGATTCTCACTGACCGCCATGTGCGAGGATGAAGGCGAGCACGCCGAAGCCACTTTCTCCGTGCGAGTGATCGACAGCGAGACCATCAATATCGATGACGCCGAGGGCGACCTGGTGCGGTGTCACCTGCCGGATTGAGTCCGGTTTCGTCCGCAAGTGCTTGTAATCAGTGGTAAGTCCGCCGGCGTCTGTCGTTCAAGACCTTTAACGTTGTCGGCTCCGGCACATCATGCCAGAACTGCGAGGGATTGAATCGAGGAACCGCATCATGAAATCCCGCGCCGCCGTCGCCTTTCAGGCTGGAAAACCGCTTGAAATCGTTGAAGTCGATCTGGATGGCCCCCGGGCCGGCGAGGTGCTGATCGAAATCAAGGCGACGGGTATCTGCCATACGGACGATTTCACCCTGTCGGGCGCCGATCCGGAAGGTCTGTTCCCAGCCATTCTCGGCCATGAGGGTGCAGGGGTGGTCGTCGAGGTTGGCGCGGGCGTGACCAGCCTCAAGGTGGGCGACCACGTCATTCCGCTTTATACGCCGGAGTGCCGCGAGTGCTATTCTTGCCGCTCGGGCAAGACCAATTTGTGCACGGCGATCCGCTCGACTCAAGGGCAGGGGCTGATGCCCGATGGCACCTCGCGCTTCTCCTATAAGGGCCAGCCGCTGTTCCACTACATGGGTTGCTCGACCTTCTCCAACTACACGGTCTTACCCGAAATCGCCGTCGCCAAGATCGACGCCAAGGCGGCGTTCGAGAAGGTTTGCTATGTCGGTTGCGGTGTCACCACCGGCATCGGCGCAGTCATCAACACCGCCAAGGTCGAAATCGGCGCCACCGCCGTGGTGTTCGGTCTGGGCGGTATCGGCCTCAACGTCATCCAGGGCCTGCGCCTGGCCGGGGCGGACATGATCATTGGCGTCGATCTGAACAATTCCAAGAAGGAATGGGGGGAGCGCTTCGGCATGACCCATTTCGTCAATCCGAAAGAGATCGAGGGCGATATCGTTCCCTATCTGGTCAACATGACCAAACGGCGCGGCGATACCATTGGTGGGGCGGATTACACTTTCGATTGCACCGGCAACACCACGGTGATGCGCCAGGCGCTGGAAGCCAGCCATCGCGGCTGGGGTAAGTCTGTCGTCATCGGTGTTGCGGCCGCGGGGCAGGAGATTTCAACGCGTCCGTTCCAGTTGGTCACCGGCCGCACCTGGATGGGCACCGCCTTTGGCGGCGCCAAGGGCCGTACCGACGTGCCGAAAATCGTCGACTGGTATCTGAACGGCAAGATCGAGATCGACCCGATGATCACCCACACGCTGCGCCTCGAGGACATCAACAAGGGGTTCGAATTGATGCGGTCGGGCGAGAGCATCCGTAGCGTCGTGGTGTTCTAATCCATCAGCGGAGCGTCGTTTCGGTACGCGAGCTTCAGCAAGAAGCCGCGTGGTCATTTCAGATTAGGGCAGTGTCTGAGGTTGCATTCTCTGCCGTCACGTGACATATATTTTACGACACGTGACGGAGGCGGCAAATGACTCAAATTGCGATGACTGGTTTTGAAGAGGCGCAGACGTCCTTCGAGGCGGGCGACGTCAATCACGTCGCCGCGCTGCTGGGTGGGCGCCGGGTGCTTAAGCATACGTTGAGCGGTCCGCTGGATGCCCATGAAATGCTGCTGGCCGGCCTGCCGGGGGAGGCGCTGACCTATCTGGAACGCAGCCTCAAATTTCTCGATGCGGCCGCCTTTGAAAAAGCTATCGGCATGAGCGTGCGCACCGTGCAGCGCCGCAAGGCGGATCCGAGCCAGGCGTTGAACACCGAGCAAAGCAACCGGACCTGGAAGTTCGCGGAAATCCTGGCCAAGGCCAGCGAGATTTTCGGGGGGCAGGGTCCGGCGGAACAATGGCTGGAGCGCCGGGCCATTGGCCTTGACGGCCGCCGCCCGATCGATCTGCTGGCCACTCAAGCCGGCGTCGATCTGGTCGAGACGCTGCTGGGACGCATCGAATATGGCGTCTATACGTGACGCCATTGCCCGCCGCGCTAGGCGGCACCGAACTTGTCGCCTGGCGCCTTGACGACGCCCGCTTCGCTGGTACCTGGGACAGCGGGGAGGGGGCGTACCGTTTTGGTGGACGCTGGAGTAGTCGGGGTGTGCGTGCGGTCTATTGCTCCATCGATCCAGCAACGACAATTCTGGAAGTCGCGGTCCACAAGGGCTTCGATATTCTGGATACAGTCGCGCATGTGCTGACATCGTTGACGATCACCGACCCATCCCGGGTTCATGTGGTCGATCCTACCGCCATCCCCAATCCGAACTGGCTCCATCCCGGCAATCCCAGCGCAGGCCAGCAGGCTTATGGCGACGCCTTGCTGGCGCAGCACAAATTTGTTCTGTTGCCGAGCGCGGTCTCGATTCATAGTTGGAATCTGATTTTTGTTGCCTCGGCTGCTGCTGGGGCCTTCAGCCTGCGGTCGCAGGAGCGCTTCGCGCTCGATACGCGGCTGCATCCTCCGATCAAAGCAGTCTAGCCCGATACAGCACCAGCCCATGTCAACTCCTCAAATTTACGTCGACGCCGATGCCTGCCCCGTCAAAGACGAAGCCCTACGCGTCGCCGAGCGGCATGGGCTGGTGCTGACTTTTGTCAGCAATGGCGGCATCAGGCCGTCGCGCGATCCGATGGTTCGCGTCGTCGTAGTGCCGCAGGGCGCCGACGCTGCAGATGACTGGATTGTCGAGCAGGCGCAGCCCAACGATATTGTACTGACCGCGGACATTCCCTTGGCCGGGCGAGCGCTGGCGCGTGGCTCGCACGTGCTCGGCTTCACCGGCAAGCCCTTTACGCAGGCGTCGATCGGCATGGCGCTGGCGATGCGCGAACTCAACCAGCACCTGCGCGAAACCGGTGAAAGTAAGGGTTACAATGCCAGCTTCCGGCCGGCCGATCGTTCGGCCTTTCTCAGCGCGCTGGACACGTTGGTGGTGAAGGCAAAAGTCGCCGCTCGCTCGGAACCGTCCGGCCGCTGACGCAAAATTAACCATAATCGCAAAAACTGGCTCTGTGGTGATGGTGCAGAGTTCAGGTCGTGTTGCTTTCGCGTTTTGTCATTGTCGCCGCCTTTGCGAGTATGCTGCTTGGCGGATGCGCCAAGCCACCGAGCTCGCGCCTGGAATTTGCGGCCTCAGTGCCGGCAATAACAGGCAGCGTTCCCCAAGTATCGCCGGCAAGCTACCCGCAATCCATGCCTGACCGGCTGTTTTCGCGCGGCCCGCTGAGTGGCCGCACGCTGACGGTGGCATCATCCGCCGACATCGTCCTGCATCCCGGCGAGGTCATCCTGACCTTCGATGATGGTCCGCGCGCTGGTCGCACCGACGCAATTCTTGACATTCTCGACCGCTATGACTTCAAGGCCAGCTTCCTGATGCTGGGCCGCGCCGCCGATGCACATCCCGAACTGGTGCGGGCAGTTGCGGCGCATGGCCATACTATCGGCAGCCATAGCTACGATCATGCCGATCTGTCGAAGCTGACCAGCCAGGCAGCGCTTGATGACGTCGTCCGGGGCGAACGAGCGATATCGCGGGCGCTAGCGGGCAGTGGCGCGACTTTATCGCCGTTTTTCCGATTTCCGTACTTGGCGCAGACCGGGTTCCTGCGCACTAATATGGCGCAGAACGACATGGTGATGCTCGACGTTAATATCGACAGCAAGGACTATTACTCCGAGACGCCCGACCAGGTCATTGCCCGCACCCTGCAGCGGCTGGAGGTGCGCGGCAGCGGCATCATCCTGTTCCATGACATCCACGCGCGCACCGTCGCCCTCTTGCCGGATTTCCTGACGCAATTGGGTGAGCGGGGCTACTCGGTGGTCCGGCTCGTGCCGCGCGATCCAGGCGTCTTCGGCCGCGACGTCATCACCGCCGAGGCGCCGGTTCCGGCGTGCTGCGACTGAATCGGAATTTCGAGACCGCCGGTGAGACATTTGAGTTTTGCTGACTCAAGCGAATGCAAGTCTGGTTTCCCGATACGAGTCGGGTTGCAGTCACGGCTGTGGTCCTTGGTGCTAAGTACTTTTTCTGTCTGACAACGAAACTGGCACTTCACCTTTCCAGGGGTCTGGCTGAGCCCTACTATAGTTGGCATCAACAAATATAACTTGTCCGGGATAGCCAATTCCCACATCGCCCCGGCCGTTGGCGCGACAATCCGGCCATTCCGCAATCAGCTCCATGTCGGTCGTTTGCACCGACCTCCTAGCGCCCTAAAAGCGGACATCATCAGAACTGGCCTCTGTCGCAAGGCTAGAGGCTGCAGTGCCAAAATCACACCTCAAAACCTCTCACGGCCACACCGTTGCGAAATTAGAACTTGCCAAAACCATCTTAGTTGATAACGTTTCAACTTACTTGATGAAACGGCGAAACAGCCGCGTCAGGAGGAGGAGAAATCATGTTCAACCGCACTATGCGGCGCCGTACCGTCTTGGCCGGCGCCATGTTCGCAGCCCTCGCCAGTGCCAGTCCTATGGTTCTGGCGCAGGGTTTGAGTGGCGAACTCGTTATCCTGCAGTGGCAGACCGGTACCGATGGCCAGATGTGGAAAGAGGTCGAAGCCAAGTTCACGGAACTCAACCCGGGCGTGACCATCCGCGAGTTCCCGCCGGCAGGAACTCAAGGCGATGCCCGCGGCGGTATCCGCACTGCAGTTCTAGGCGGCGAGGTCGTCGATATCATCATCAACACCTGGCCGGCGTTCCGCGCCGAACTGGTCAATTCGGGCATCCTGCGTCCGGTCGATGATCAGTGGAAGAGCTTCGGCTGGGACAGCAAGCTGAGCCAGGCCTGGCGTGATCTGGGCAGTATCGATGGCACCACCTATGGCGTGACCTACACCTATGGCGACCGTTCGGCCATCTGGTACAAGACATCCCAGCTCGAAAAGGCCGGTATCACCCCGCCCGCCACTTGGGACGAATTCCTCGCCAGTTTCGACAAACTCAAGGCCGCCGGCTATCCCGCTCCGGTGGTGATTCCGGCCAAGTACTGGGCGCATACCGAGTGGTTCGAGACGCTGCTGTTGCGCACGGCAGGCGTCGACTTCGCCGCCGAGCTGGCCGCTCACAAGGTTCCCTGGACTGACCCCAAGGTCAAGGTGGCGCTGATGAAGTACGCTGAAATGCTGAAGGCAGGGTGCTGTGCCGAGCCGGCCACGATGCTCGCCATCGAACAGCCTTATCCCACGCTCTATACGTCAGAGGACTCGAGCTATCTGCTGTTCGGCATGTGGACCAATTCGGCGCTTAAGAACGATCTCGGGCTCAAGGAAGGGGTCGATTACTCGATCTTCCAGTTCCCCAGCCTGGGCGCGGGCTTTGACGACACGGCAAGCGTCGACGCCAAGGAGCTGAACCTCACCACCAATGGCGCCAATCCGGCGGCAGCCGATGCCTTCGCCGACTTCATCATCGGGGCGGACGCGGCCAACATCATGGCCAAGTATGGCTATGCCTCGCCAAGCACGGCGGCGGATAATTCGCTGCTGGGTTCGGTGCAGCAGATCGCGACCGCTGCCGTGGCCAAGGCCAAGGTGCAGTTCGTGCTGGGCGATCTTTTGCCTGGCGATCTGGTCGACGAATATCGGGTACAGTTGCAGAAGTTCCTGCAGGACCCGAGTGAGGCCACTGTCGACACGGTTCTCGCCGCGATCGAGGCCAAGGCGGCGACGGCTTACTGATGGCCAATTCTGTCGCAGAACAGGCGGCAGGCCCAGGGGAGGTTTCCTCCTCCAAGGGTGGCGCGCGGCTTCGGCTGCCCGTCACCCGCGGCTGGCGCCTCACGGACGCGCCGGCGGCCTGGTTGCTCATCACCCCCGTTATCGTGCTGTTCGGGATTTCGGTCGTCTATCCGTTGTTCGACACGATCCGGATTTCATTTTTCGATATCAAGGGCCTGGCCCCAGCCAAGTGGGTGGGACTGGGCAATTACGTCACGCTGTTTGGCGATGCGACCTTTCGCAATACGCTGCTGACCACGCTGATCTTTACGGTGGGCACCACCGTGATCTCGGTGAGCCTGGGCTGGGCACTCGCCATGCTCTGCGCTTTTGCGCCGGCGCAGACCACGCCGTTCCGCGGCATGATGTTCGTGACCTTCGGCATATCCGAAGCAGTCTCGGGCTACATGTGGCTCAATATCCTGCGGCCCGACAAGGCTGGCCTGCTCAATGCGGTCATCGGTATCTTCGTGCCCGGCTATGCTCATTCCTGGCTCGGCGACCCCAATACCGCGCTCTGGGCGCTGATCTTCGTCGCCTCCTGGAGCGGCGTCGGCCTGCCATTGATGCTGTGCTTTGCGGCCGTGCAGTCCATTCCCCGGACCGTGCTTGAAGCCGCCTATATGGATGGCGCCAAGCCGTTTTCGATCATGCGGCACATCATGATGCCGCTGTCGCTGCCGGGCGTGCGCGTCGCGGTCTTCATCAACCTGCTGGGCGCCTTGCGCGCCTTCGACATCATCTATGTGATGACCGGCGGCGGACCCGTACGCGCCACCGAAACGGTGGGCTATTTCATGTACCGGGAGTCCATGACCCAGTTCAAACTCGGCTATGGCGCGGCCGCCACCGTGGTGCTGCTGGTGGCAGTCCTCGTCATCTCCATACCCGCCATTATCCAGCGTACGGCAGGTGCCAAATGATCGGGCGCATTCCCTGGTGGACGGTCGTCGTCGTGGGCGTCATCGCCACGATTTGGGTCATCCCGGTGCTGGGCATCGTGATTACCTCCATCCGCCCACCCAGCGAAGTGGCGCTCGGATGGTGGCGGATCGACAATGTGAGCTTCACGCTGAGCGCGTGGATTCGCGTCTGGTCGGAATATCCGCTGGCGCAGGCGTTCTGGTTCACCGGCATGCTGGCGGCAATAGCGACGCTGGGCACCATGTTGTTTGCGCCCGTCGCGGCCTATGCGTTCCACTTCCTCAAGTTCCGGTTCCGCCGGGTCCTGCTGATCATCATCATCAACGCCTTCGTGCTGCCGCAGCAGGTCGTGGTGATCCCGCTGTTCATCCTGTGGCGCGATCTCAAGCTCATCGACAACATCGCGGCGGTGCTCATTCCGTACATTGGCCTCAGCTTTGCGTGGTCGATCTTCCTTGTGAAGAACTTCCTCGAGGACTTTCCCAAGGAGCTGATCGAGGCGGCAAAAATCGATGGTTGCGGGCCGATTTCCACCCTGCGCCATGTCGTGCTGCCCAATGCCACGAGCCCGATCTACGCGGTGGGCGTACTGCAGTTCCTGTGGACCTGGAACGCCCTGCTGCTGCCCATGCTCTACCTGCGCAGCATGCAGCCGCTGCCGGTGCTGCTGACCAAGGTGGCGGGCACTTATGAGAGCAACTGGGACCTGCGCTCGGTTGCGGCCATCGTCACCACTATCGTGCCGCTCATCGTCTTCGTCGTCTTTCAACGTCAATTTGCTGCCGGGTCACAGACCCGCACAGGGGCCAAAGAGTGACTAAAATCCGTACCAACAAACCGATGCGTTACCGCCAGATCCATCTCGACTTCCATACCTCGGAACATATTCCCGCGATTGGTGCCGATTTCGATGCCACCGACTTCGTCGCGACCTTCAAGAAGGCGCATGTGGATTCGGTGACCATTTTCGCCAAATGCCATCATGGCTGGGCGTATTACCCCACCGAAGTGGGCGCGCCGCATCCCAATCTGGCGCGACCGGACCTGTTGGGTGAGATGGTCGATGCGCTCAACGCGGCCGATATCGAATGCCCGATCTACATCACCGTGCAGTGGGACGAGCGCAATGCGCGCCTGCATCCCGAATGGCGCGCCCGCTCGGCTACGGACAACCGGTTCGATCCCAGCCAGCTCAAGGCGGGGTGGCATACGCTGTGCCTCAACCACAAAGCCTATCGGGACGAGTTGCTCGCCATGGCGCGCGAAGTCGCCAGCCGCTACGCCACGCCGGGCATTTTCTTCGATATCGTTTTGACGCCAGACTGCGTCTGTCAGGAATGCCTCGGCACCATGGCGGCGCAGGGGCTGGACCCCGAGAATGCAGCCGATCGGCTGACCAAGGACGAATGGGTCAACGAGGTGTTCCGCACCGAAATGAGCGCGGCGCTGAACGCTGAGTTCCCGGGCCTCCGCATCTTCTACAATTGCGGCCATATCCATAAGCAAGGCCCCGAGCGCTTCGCGCCCTATAGCCATCTCGAACTCGAAAGCCTGCCAACCGGCGGCTGGGGCTATAACCACTTCCCGGCCAGCGCGCGTTATGCCGCCACCCTTGGCCTCGACTTTGTCGCTCATACCGGCAAATTCCACACCTCTTGGGGTGAGTTCGGCGGCTTCAAGCATCCCGACGCGCTCGAATTCGAAGCCGCGCAAATGGTGGCTTTGGGCTCGAGATGCCTCGTGGGCGATCAATTGCATCCCAATGGGGCGATCAATCCGGACACGTACGCCTCCATCGGCCCGGCCTATGCAAGGGTGGAAAAGCTCGAACCCTATCTTGAAGGGGCGAGGCAAGTTTCCGAGGTCGCGATTCTGTCGGCGGAATATTTCCACCATGCTGGCGACCGCAACAATAATGCCGACGACGGCGCGGCGCAGATGCTGCAGGAACTGCAGCAGCCGTTCGACGTGATCGATCCAAGCGCCGATTTCTCGCGCTATCGCGTCATCATCCTGCCCGACGAAGTGCCGGTCGAGGATGACCTGGCGCAGCGGTTCAAAGATTACCTCGCAGGGGGCGGCAAGCTCCTGATGAGCGGCATATCGGCTTTGCAGGACGATGGACACTTCGCTGTTCCGTCGGGTATCCGCAATACCGGGCAGGTCGAATTCGAGCCGTCCTACCTGCGGGCCAGCAGGGATCTGGACCCATCCATGACCCAATCGCCTTTCGTGGTCTACGGGCGGGCGCAGGCCATCGTGGCCGAGGGCGCAACCGTTCTGGCCGAGGTCGTGCCGCCCTATTTCAATCGCACCTACCAGCATTTTTCCTCCCATGCCCACGCCCCCGACGACACCAGTGCAGCGCCGCTCGGCGCCGGGGTGACCATCCATAACGGGGTGGCGTATGTGGCCTATCCGATCTTTTCGATCTACCGGGCCATGGGCCAGCCGCTCTATCGCTACGTGGTGCGTGGCCTGCTCGACAGACTGCTGCCCGATCCGGCCCTCGTCACCGATCTGCCGAGTTCGGGTCGTGCCTCGCTTACCCATCAGGACGAGCGCGGTCGGCATGTGTTGCATCTGCTCTATGGCGCGCCGCAGGTGCGCGGCAATGCGGTGCCCGCCGGCAATGGCACTCGCGTCATGGAGATGATCGAGGATATTCCGGCCATCGGCCCGGTCAGCGCCAGGGTTCGGCTGCCCAATCCGCCCCAGCGCGCCTATGAGGCAATATCGGGCGAGCCGGTCGTCATTACCGATCTGGGGGATGGCCAATATGGCGTTACGCTGGACCGGCTGCGCATTCATGCCGCGGTCGTGTTCGAAGATCGTGCCTAGAACCGGCTTGGCTTGGCCGGTTGCGGTAGCACCGGCAGCAAACGCGGACTATGCAAACAGAAGGCGTCTGGCCGAAAGGGGCCGGGCGCGTTCACGCAGGATTAGCAGACGGATGACCGACCAAACCATCACCAGGCCTCGCCCGGCCACGATCATCGATGTTGCCCGGGAAGCCGGTGTCGCCGTGGGTACGGTGTCGCGTTACATCAACGGCCTACCCATTCGCGTCGGCAATCGCGAGCGCATTGCCCAGGTCATCGAGGAACTGGGCTATCGCCGCAACAGCGCTGCGGCATCGATGAAGACCAATACGACCCACATCGTAGGCATGATGGTTCCCGCCGTCGGCGAGTTTCACGCGGCCCTGCTCGATCAACTGACCCGCCGCATGCGCCAGACTGGGCGCGCAGTGGTCTGTTATTGCCACGATACCGATCCGACCTCATTCATGGACGGGTTGGAATTTTTCGCCAGCCATCGCGTCGATGCGGTGGTGATCGATGGTTATGCAGAGCTTGGGCACCGGCTCGTCCCCTATATCGATGAGGGTATGCTGGTCGTGCTGTACGACAACGACATGCCCGGCCTGTTGGCGGATGGCGTCTTCGTGGCCAACCGGCAGGCCAGCAAGCGGCTGGTTGACCATGTGCTCGAGCTCGGTCACGAGCGAGTCGCAACCATCCACGGCAATCTCCGGGACTCCGTGGGCCGCGATCGTCTTGAAGGCTACCGTGATGCGCTCAAGGCGCATGGAGTGGCTGAAATTCCCGAGCTCTTGGTCGATGGCAACTGGAACGAGCAGGGCGGCTATACCGGCATGGGCGATCTGATGGCGCTGCCCAACCCGCCGACCGCAGTGTTCGGCGCCAATTACAATATGAGCATTGGCGCTTTGCGCTGGCTGCGCGAGCACGACATGTCCATTCCCGAAGACATCTCGCTGGTGAGCTTCGACGACGTCCCGGCCTTCTCGGTGCATCGTCCTGGCATCACGGCCGTTGGCCAGCCGGTCGAGAAGATAGCGGAATCCATCGTCTCGATCCTCGCGGAGCGGCTCAAGGAACAAGGCCCGCTGGGCAAACGCCGCGTGCGTATCGATGCGGATATCACACTAAGAGGCTCGACCCGTCGCTTGCGACGCTAACGAGCCGTGCCGGAGGAGGCGAGAATGGCCAATGTCGTACTGAGCAATGTCAGCAAATCCTATGGCAATCTCGAGGTCATCGAGGGGCTCAATCTTGCCATCAAGGACGGCTCCTTCACCGTGTTCGTGGGTCCCTCGGGCTGCGGCAAGTCGACATTGCTGCGCATGATCGCGGGGCTTGAGCCCATTACCAAGGGCACGCTGGAAATCGACGGCAAGCCGATGAACGAGGCCGATCCGATTGAGCGCGGCGTGGCCATGGTGTTCCAGAACTACGCGCTCTATCCCCATATGTCGGTCGAGCAGAATATCGGTTTTTCGCTGCGCATGGCCGGGCTGAGCAAGGAGGACATTGCCGCCAGGGTCGCGGTCGCGGCGCAGACCTTGCAGATCGAGCCGCTGCTCAAGCGCAAGCCGGGACAACTCTCGGGCGGTCAGCGCCAGCGCGTCGCCATCGGCCGCGCCATCGTGCGCGATCCCGAAGTATTCCTGTTCGACGAACCGCTATCCAATCTCGATGCGGAATTGCGCGTCTCGATGCGGGTGGAAATCGCCAAGCTCCACAATACGCTGGGCTCGACGATGATCTACGTGACCCACGACCAGACCGAGGCGATGACGCTGGCCGACAAGATCGTGGTGATGCGCGCCGGCAAGATCGAACAGGCGGGCACGCCCGAGGAGCTCTACGACAATCCCGACAATCTGTTCGTCGCTGGTTTCATTGGCTCACCGCGCATGAATTTCCTGCGCGGCGCCTTTGGCGGTGGCCGGCTGCGGCTCGAAACCGGGGCCGAATGGGCCGGGGCCGTGCCGGATGGCGCGGTGCTGGTTGGCGTGCGGCCCGAACATTTCGTCGAACCCGGGCACGGCGCCGCCGATGTGTCGGTCAAGGTCGACGTGGTCGAGAACCTTGGCGGCACGCGCTTCGTCTATGGCACGCTCGGCTCGGGGGAAAGCGTCGTCGTCGAGGCGCGCGAGCGCGGCGGCATCAGGGCCGGCGACCAAATTTCCTTCGGCATCAAGCCCGAACGGGCCATGCTGTTTTCACCCTCCGGCACAAGACTTCGGAACCTCTGATGACCCACGAACTCTGGTACAAAAAGCCGGCCACCGAGTGGACGGACGCTCTTCCTGTGGGCAATGGCCGGCTCGGCGCCATGGTGCATGGTGGCGTGGGGCGCGAGGAATTGCAGCTCAATGAATCCACCCTGTGGTCGGGCGGGCCCTACCAGCCCACCAATCCCGAAGCCCTGCCCAATCTGGCGCAGGTGCGCGAGCTGATCCTCGCAGGACGCTTTGAGGAGGCGCATGCGCTGGCCCAGACCCACCTGCTGGCCAAGCCCTACCTGCAGATGAGCTATCAGCCAGCGGGCAATCTGTTCCTCGATTTCAAGCACGAGGCCATTGCCGGCAGCTACCTGCGCAAGCTCGACCTCGCCACGGGCGTTGCGACCACACGCTATGGCCTGCTCGGCAGCGGCTTCGAGCCCAACGCGGCGCAGTTCACCCGGCAAACCTTCGTCTCGGCGGCCGATGACTTGATGGTGTTGAAGGTCTCGTCCTCGCTGCCCGGTACGCTGGCCTTCGAAGCGTGGCTCGATAGCCCGCAAGAGGGCGACATCCTGGCCGGCGACGCGAGCGTTCTATCCTATCGGGGCCACAATTTCGGCAAGCATGGGGTGCCGGGACAACTGAGTTTCGGTATCGACGTGCACCTGCGTGTCGAAGGCGGCAGTGTCGAGCGGCGGGGTCGGCGCCTCGTCGTGCGTGACGCGACTTCGGCCCTTTTTCTCATCGATATGGCCACCAGCTTTACCCGTTTCGACGATGTCTCCGGCGATCCCGAGGCTCGGCTGGCTGCCCGTCGCAGTAAGCTGGACGCGGTGGACTTCGACACTCTGCTGGCCAATCACATTGCGGCGCATCGGGCCCAGTTCGACCGGTTCGAGATCGATCTGGGTGTGGGCCGCGATGACCTGCCCACGGACGAACGGATCGCCAATTTCGCCAAGGGCGACGATCCGGCTTTTGCGGCACTCTACGTTCAATATGGCCGCTATCTGATGATCAGTTCCAGCCGCCCCGGCACCCAACCGGCCACGCTCCAGGGCATCTGGAACAAGGAAACCAGGCCCCCCTGGGGCAGCAAGTACACCGCCAATATCAACCTACAGATGAACTACTGGCTGCCCGATCCCGCCAACCTGCCCGAGATGATGGAGCCGGTTATCGCCCTGGCCGAAGACCTGGCCATCACCGGCGCTGAAATGGCGCGGGCGCATTACGGCGCGAGCGGCTGGGTCATGCACCACAATACCGATATCTGGCGGGCCACCGGCCCGGTGGATGGTGCGGCCTGGGGCGTCTGGCCCACCGGCGGCGCCTGGCTCATGGCGCAGCTCTGGGATCACGCTCGGTTCGACGGGCGACCGGAGGGATTGGTGCGGCGACTCTATGGCCCGCTCAAGGGCGCCGTGCAGTTCGCGCTCGATATCCTCGTGCCACTGCCGGGCACTGACTATCTGGTCACCGTGCCATCCATCTCGCCGGAAAACCGTCATCCATTCGGGTCCTCGCTCTGCGCTGGGCCAACCATGGACAACCAGATCCTGCGCGATCTGTTCGCCGCTTTTGCCGAAGCCGCAGAACAACTGGGCGAGGATGCCGACTTGTCGGATGCGGCCCTTGCGGCACGCCAGCGCCTGCCCGAGCACCGCATCGGCAAAGCCGGCCAGTTGCAGGAGTGGATGGAGGATTGGGACATGGACGTTCCCGAAATCCACCATCGCCACGTCTCGCACCTCTATGGGCTCTATCCGAGCGACCAGATCGACCTCGATACAACCCCCGACCTGGCTGCCGCCGTCCGCAGGTCCCTCGAAATCCGCGGCGACGAAGCCACCGGCTGGGGCATCGGCTGGCGGATCAATCTGTGGGCCCGCCTGCGCGAGGGCGAGCGCGCCCATGCGGTATTGCAATTGCTGCTCAGCCCGTCCCGCAGCTATGCCAACCTCTTCGACGCCCACCCGCCCTTCCAGATCGATGGCAATTTCGGTGGCGCCGCCGGCATTCTCGAAATGCTGGTGCAGTCGACGGAAGATGCTGTCTGGCTTCTGCCGGCTTTGCCAGCGAGCTGGCCAAAGGGCACTTTGCGCGGCGTGCGGGCAAGGGGCGGCGTGGAGCTGGATTTCGGCTGGGACAATGGCGAGGTTCGCTGGGTACGGGTGTGGAGCGCAAAGAACCGCGAAATCACGGTGCACGCCGGCAAAACGATCAGGCTAAGCACACTCGCAAATGAGGTGATGCAGCACGAATTCAGTGCAAGCCAATGGTGATCGCCATCGAGAACTGACCCAAGGTTTTCAGCGGCGTGACCGCGACATAATGCGAACCATGGTCAGCAGGCACTTAGCGCCAAAATGGACCTTCAACCCCAGACCAAGTATCCACCAATCGCATCACCCACCCCGAAAGCTGCCTGTCCTGAGCTTTCCCGCTATCGCCTGACGGCCCGCATGACGCTGGCGGCCAGGCTCGCGACGCAGCCCAGAACCAGCAATACCCCGCCCCAAAGGCCCGGAAAGCCAAGCCACAGCACCGCAGCGGTAACGATGGCGATCAGCACCACCGACCACAGGGCAAGGCTCCCGTCGTCGATGAACATGCCAATGAGTTCGTCGGCGGCAATGCGCAAGAATTTCATTGGGCTGCCTCATCGGTGACGGTAAGCCGCGTGCGACGCGCGGTTTGCAGGATCGCCCAGGACGCGATGGCAAAAACGGCGAAGATGGCGAGCAAAGCGAGATCGGCACCCGGCCATTCGGCGCCAAGCCCTTCGCCAGTCCAGAACACGCCGAAGCTCGTCAGCATCAGGCCGACGACGAATTTGAGGGTGTTTTCGGGCACCTTCGACAGCGGCCGGTGCAGGGCCATGCCCAAGCCCATCACCACGACGACGGCGGCCAGTGCGCCGAGGCCGGCGTAGAGCGTCAGCCCGCGCGTGGTGCCGACCGCGATGACGATGAAGATCACCTCGATGCCTTCGAGCAGCACCGCTTTGAAGGCGGCGAGACCGGCCAGATAGTCGGCGCGGCGGTCGCCCGCCTGTCGGGCCAGCGCGGCGGTTTCGGCGGCGAAGGCCTTATCCTCGTCATGTAGCGCAATGACGCCGGCGGAGCGCAGGATCGCCTTGCGCAGCCAGCGCATGCCGAACAGGATCAGCAACACGCCAACCACAAACTGCACATAGGCAATCGGGATCAGCGCCAGCAGCGGGCCGAACACCAGCACCAGTGCGATGAGCACCAGGAGAGCGAGGCCGGCACCGACGACTGCGGGACGCCAGCCGCGGGTCAGGCTGACGGCCAGCACGATGGTGAACGCCTCCACCACTTCCACGAAGGAAGCGAGGAAGGCCGCGGTCACCGTTGAGAAGACGGTAGCAGTCATGCGGGGTTCCGATCTGTGAACTGATTGGATTGGGTTGTAGCGGCATTTGTCTGGGGGAATTTTACGCGGACGCACAGGCCCGGTCGATTGTCGGCCAGCATGATCGTGGCGCCGTGCAGTTCGGCGATGGCCTTGACCAGACTGAGGCCGAGGCCATGGCCCGGCGTGCTCCGGCTCTTGTCGAGGCGATAGAGGCGCTGGAAGACCTTGTCGCGTTCCGCATCGGGAATGCCCGACCCATTGTCGCGAACGCTGACTTCGAAAACCTGGCCGTTGGTCGCGTCGGCGGACATGGCGATTGTGGTGCCGGGCGGGCAATGGCGGATGGCATTTTCGATCAGGTTGGCGAACAGTTGGGTCAGCAGATCCTTGTCACCATGGATGTCAGGCAATGGCTCAACGGCGATGGTCAGGGTCTGGCCGTTTTCCTCGGCAACGTCGGCATAGGCCTCGAATAGGGTTTGCAGGATCGGAGCCACGGCAAGGTCCTTGAACCGCGCCCGTCTGGCGCCGGACTCGATCTGGGCGATACGCAGCAGGGCTTCGAAGGTCATGTTGATCTGCCGGGTCTCCTCCTGCGCCTGTTGCAGCAGCGTGGCGACGGATTGGCCGGCCTCCTCGCTTTCGATGGCGTTTTGCACGGTGAAGCTGAGGCGGTTGAGCGGTGTCTTGAGATCGTGCGCGATGTCGACGCTGACCTGGCGCATGCCTTCCACGAGGCCCGCCAGCCGCTCCAGCGCGTGATTGATCTGGGTGGACAGATCGTCCAGGTCATCGCGGTTGCGCTGGACCGGAATGCGGGCCGCCAGTTCGCCACGACCGACCAAGGCCATCGTATTGGCGATGCGATCCATCCGGCGCTGGCCGCGCGTGGCGATCAGGATGCCGGCGATGACCACAAGGATGACGAACAGCACACCGGCCATGCCGAGGCTGTTGAGCACAATGCTTCCGACGGCTTCGGTTTCATCGAAGCTGGCGCCGACCACGAGCGTATTGCCCCCGACCGCGCCGGAATAGATGCGGTACATCTCGTCGTCGGCGGTCAGACCCAGTTGGGCGGCAGTGGTGACGGACCAGCCGGTGGCCGTCGGCGCCGTGGTGATATTGCCGCCGAGCACCTCGCTTGCGGGACCGCGCAATAAGAAGACCCGCTCCAGCGCCGGATTGGCGGCCGCGTTGCTACGCACGAGATCGACCAGGTCGGTGAGATCGTTCTCGCCGTAGGACTGGGCAATGATCGAAAAGGTCTGCTCCAGCTGCTGTGTCAGACGGGCGTCGAGCTCCGCCCGGATCAGCCCGAAGGCGATAAATCCCGCCAGGCCCAGGAACGCCAGAAAGGCCATGCTCAGCAGCGCCATCAGCCGGAACGGTGTGCTGCGGTAGAGGGCCTTAAGCATGCAGGCTGTAGCCGGTATTGCGAATGGTATGGAGCAGGGGCCTATCGAACGGCTTGTCGATCTTGGCGCGGAGGCGGCTGATATGGGTCTCGACCACGCTCGTTTGAGGGTCGAAATGAAAATCCCACACCCGCTCCAGCAGCATGGTGCGGGTCAGCACGCGGTTTTCGTTCTGCATCAGATAGGTCAGCAACGAAAATTCGCGCGGCAGCAGGTCGATCGCCACCGAGCCGCGCCGGCAGCTATGACGCACTAGGTCGATTTCGAGATCGCCAACCTGCAGCTTGATCTTCTCGGTCTGGGCCGGTGGCCGGCGCGCCAGGGCGTTCAGGCGCGCCAGCAGTTCGGAAAAGGCGAATGGCTTGACAAGGTAATCGTCGCCGCCCGCTTCGAGGCCATCGACTCGGTCGTCGACGCCGCCGACCGCGGTCAGGAACAGGACCGGCGTGGTATTGCCGGAGGCGCGTAGCGCCTTGACCAGCGACAGGCCATCGAGTCCGGGCAGCATGCGGTCGATCACCATGACGTCGAAGCGCTCGTTCATGGCCTGAACCAGACCATCGCGGCCGTCGCGGATGACGTCGGTGACATGGCCCGCCTCGGTGAGGCCCCGGTTCACATACTCGGCGGTGCGGGCATCGTCTTCGACGAACAGGATACGCATGGGGCAAGTCTCGGTCAGGATGGACGGTGCGTCAACGAAATGGCCTTACGCTGCGCTGGCATCCCGTCGCGGCACCATCAGGCTCATATAGATCACGAGGGCGGCAATGACTGCGAGGAATATGACACTGGTGATGATCGTGCCGAGCCCCAGCCCGCCATATTCCATCGGTTGCGACAGCAAGTCTCCGAACGAGGCGCCCAGCGGCCGGGTCAGGATATAGGCCAGCCAGAAGGTCAGGATGGCGTCTGCCTTCAGCACGAAGTGAGTTACGGCGATCAACGCAATGACGGCCGCGAACAGTCCGCCTGTGGCCAGATATCCAAGCCCAAGGGTCTCAGCGACATAGTCGCCCACGGCCGTACCCAGCGCAAAGGTGAACAGGATCGCCAGCCAGTAGAAAATCTCGCGGCGCGTGGTGACGATGGTGTGGATCGACAGCGTCTTTTCGCTGGCGTACCAGGCACCGAAGGTCAGCACGAGCAGGATGGTGCAGCCGATCGTGGTGGTCTCCAGCGGGATACCGAAAGTATCGACCAGATTGTCGGTGATCAGCGTGCCGACGACGCTCACCAGCACTACCGCCAGCCAATAGGTCCATGGCACATAGCGCTTGCGGCTGAACTGCAGGCCGATGGCCACGGCCAGTACGACCATCATGATGATGGTCGTGGTCTGCAGGCCTATCCCCATATTAAGGGCGAGGAAATCGGCTGCGGTTTCCCCGACCGTGACCGCCATCAGCTTGATCAGCCAGAAATCGACGGTGACGCGGGGCACGCGGTTATAGGCCTCGACGCCGTCGATAGTGGCCATTTCCGGCCCGGAACGTGTTGTGCTGGCGATTTCCATCATGCACCTATCAGTTGAATGGCCTGGCCGAAGAAGTCATCGGCGCGCTTGTCGTCATCGGCGTTGCAGCGCTCCAGACCCTTGGCTTCCAGCTCGGCGACCTTGGCTTTGGTGGCGTCGTCGAGACTGGCGGCTTTCGGCTGCGCGGCGCGATACTTGGCCAGCATGTCCTCGCAGGGCAGGGGCTTGCCGGACGTATCGGTGGTAACGACACCGGCGGCATTGGTGGCGCCCGGATTGTCGAGCTGGGCCAGTAGCGCCGTCAGCGCCGCGTCCGAAGCCGGCGCGTCCGCCCGCACTGCCTCGAGCGCGGCATCGGAAGCGGCGTCGATGGCATCCCATTTTTGCGCATTCCTGGCACGCAGGTCGTTGGCGGCATTGTCCCAGGCCGTCTCGAATTCGGTAATTTTGGTCTCGGCGCCGGCCAGGTCATTGGACGCCACCAGCGCCTGGGTATCGGCCACGATGGTATGCATGGCCGAGAGGTCGCCCAACTCGCTGACCGTGACGGCGGCGAAGGCGGGGAGTGTCGCGGCGCCCGCTATCGGCAGGGCGAACAGGCAGGTGGCAAGAGCAAAGTGCGAAAGTCTCATCGTGGGCTCCAAAGCGTGGATCGGCTGGCGCTCACCATAGTCAGGGCCGGTCACGCCAGCCTGTCAGCGGCTATACATCGGTGTAAGAAATCAACCGGCGGGAGACACCGTGCGCGCGGCATGGCATAGCAAAGCTATGAAATTGCCAGTCATTCCCGCTTCGCGCCGCCCCATCCTGTTTGCCGCCCTGGCCCTGGCGGTGCTGCTCGGAGCTTTCGGCTTCGTCGCCGATGAGGTGATCGAGGGCGACACCGTCGTCTTCGATACCGCCGTCACCATGGTCCTGCGCGACAACGGCGACATCATGAATCCGATTGGGCCGGCATGGCTCGAAGAGGCTGGTCGCGACGTGACCTCGCTGGGCAGCTTTTCCATACTTGGCCTGATCGTCATCCTGGTGCTGATCAGCTTGGTGCTGATCAAGCGTCCTTTGACCGCAACCTATGTCACCTTTGCGGTGCTCAGTGGCACCGTCCTATCATCGGTGTTCAAGCAGATTTACGATCGGCCCCGGCCGCCCATGCTGGAGGCGATGCGGGTGTTTACCTCGAGCTTCCCCAGCGGGCACGCGACGGTATCGGCGGTGGTCTATCTAACGCTGGCGGCGCTATTGGCGCCCCTTTGCGCCGACCGCCGTCTGGCAACGCTTTGCATCGTCGCCGGTATTTTCCTGACGCTGCTGGTCGGCGTCTCGCGGGTCTATCTGGGCGTGCATTATCCCACCGACGTGATTGCCGGCTGGTCGCTTGGGGCGGCCTGGGCCCTGCTGTGCTGGGTGGGCGCTAATCTGCTGGGGTTGAACCGGCGCTGAGCGCCGTATTTCAGCCGCAAGCTCCGGCCGACCAAGACCTGCTGGAACTACCGATGGGCAAAGTCGTTTAGCCTTCAGCTTGACGTCAGGTTCTACTGGTAGAGCCACAGATATTTCAGGCTGGCCGATTACCCGCCCGCTGAGCGGTGGCCGATTTCGGCCCAAGAAGGACTGCACATGCCCGCTCAAGCCTACCTGAATCGCATTGCCACCGCGGTTCCGTCAAATGACGTCCACCAGTTCTTCATTGGGTTTGCGAGCTCTCAACTTAGCCAGGACCCGCGTCGAAGGGCAATTTTCAACCGCATGGCCGACAAGGGCGGCATCGAGCATCGATTTTCCTGCTTCGAGCAGGCGAGCGACCCGGAAGGGCCCATCGTCGATGGCGCGGGGATTTTCACGCGAGGTGGTTTTCCGGGGACGGCCAAACGAATGGACATGTTTGCCGCAACCGCTCCGGAACTGGCGCGTCAAGCTGTCGAAAAGGTTCTCGATGGCGAGGATCGCGCCACAATCACGCATCTGATCGTTACCACCTGCACCGGATTTTCCGCCCCCGGTATTGACCTCGAAGTCATCGCCCTGTGCGGCCTGTCGAGTTCGATCGAGCGGACGATCATTGGCTTCATGGGGTGCTATGCCGCCATCAATGCGCTCAAGCAGGCGCGACACATCGTGCGTTCCGAACCCGAGGCGCGCGTTCTGATCGTCAATATCGAGCTGTGCACGCTCCATCTCAAGGAAACTACCGACCTCGAAAAGCTGCTGTCGTTCTGCCTGTGGGGCGATGGCTGCGCCGCTTCGATCGTCAGTGCCGATGCCATAGGCTTCAGCCTCGATAGCTTCCGCGCCATCGTGGCGGCAGACAGCCGCGAACTGATGACTTGGAGCGTGCGTGACGATGGCTTCGATATGGTGCTGTCGGGTCAGGTGCCATCGGCAATCCATGACACGTTGAACGCCGGCATTGGCATCATCCTGGGCAACAAGAGCGTTGCCGAGATCGACCTGTGGGCCGTACATCCAGGGGGAAAGTCAGTCCTCGACGCTGTCGAGCGGGCGCTATCCTTGCCACCTGAAGCGCTGATGCCGTCACGAGCTGTGCTGCGCGAAAACGGCAACATGTCTTCGGCAACGGTCATGTTCGTGCTGGAGCGCATGCTGGCCGACCCCACCGCTGGAGACCTTGGTTGCGCCATGGCGTTCGGGCCCGGCCTGACCGCCGAAACCATGATGTTCCAGGCGGTTGGGACGGCGCACTAATGCCCGGTCCATTGTCGCGCCGGCGGATCGAGCCGGAACTGCTCGACACGATGGCGGTAGACGATCCCCGCGCCATGGCGTCACGGCGCGATCTAGTCCGCGTCAATGCTGTGATGTTCCAGAGCGCCATCATGGCGCGTCTGCTGGGCGCCAACGTTGAGCGCAAGCCATTGCGCATCCTGGAGATCGGCGCAGGCGATGGCCGCTTCATGCTTTCGGTCGCCCGTCGGCTGGCGCCACAATGGCCAAATGTCGAGGTGATAATGCTCGATCAGGCCGACTTGCTGACCCCCAGCATAAAAGCCGCCTTTGCCTCTCTCGGCTGGCGTGCGCAGTCGGTGGTCGCCGATGTCTTCGAGTGGATCGACAGACCGGACATCGGGATTTTCGATGCCGTTTCCGCCAATCTTTTCCTGCATCATTTCGAGGATCTGGAGCTTGAGAAACTGCTGTCCGTCATGCCGAGGCTGACGTCATGCTTTTTGGCCACGGAGCCGCGCCGGAGCGGGCTGGCCTTGTGGTGTACCGGCTGGTTGCGTGCCATCGGCGCCAATACGGTGACGCTGCATGATGCGGCGGCCAGCGTGCGGGCCGGGTTTGCTAGCGACGATCTATCCCGACTTTGGCCCGGGGGAACGGCAACGGCTTTTCAGGAACGCCGGGTTGGGCCGTTCACCCATGCCTTTGTGGCGCGCGGCACAGGCTGATGAACACACATTTCGATGCCGTGATCATCGGCGCCGGTCCTGCCGGCACAGCAGCAGCTATTGGTTTAGCGCAGCAGGGACGTTCGGTGGCGATCGTGGAACGCAGCGCATTTCCGCGCCGCAAGGTCTGTGGCGAGTTCACCTCGGCCATCGATATCGATCTGCTCGACCAGCTTGGGGTTGGGGCGGAGTTTCGCGCCCAGGCCGGACCGGAGGTCAGGCGTGTCGCACTGTTCGCAGCGGGTGACGCGGTCGAAGCGCCTATGCCGGAAGGGCAGGGTACAGCCTTCGGGCGGGCGCTTGGGCGGGACGTGTTGGACGGTTTGTTGCTGGACGCGGCGCGTGCCGGCGGCGTTATCGTTTTTCAACCGTGGCGGGCGACCGACATCGTGGCGGGCGTCGAACGCTCTTCCGTCACGATAGAATCGGCGACGGAGCAACTGCAACTCGAGGCTCCCGTTATCGTGGCAGCGCACGGGTCCTGGGAACCCGGCAAACTTCCAACCAATCTCACCAAGATCAATCGGCCGCATGACTTCCTGGGCTTCAAGGCTCATTTTATTGGTGGCAGGTTGCCGCCTGATCTCATGCCGCTGATCGCGTTTCCAGGCGGGTATGGCGGCATGGTCTGGGCCGACCACGATCGCTTGTCGCTGTCGTTCTGCATCCGCCGCGACGCTTTGGCTGCAGCCCGCCGCGTCAGCCCAGACGGCAGCGCGGCGGAAGCCGCGTTCAATCACATCCTCAGATATTGCCCCGGCGTCGCCGAGGCCTTGCATGGCGCGGAACTGGCCGGTCCCTGGCTCGCCGCAGGCCCGATCCGTCCTGGGATTCGCCGAGCTTACGCCGACGACATTTTCCGCGTCGGCAATGTCGCCGGCGAGTCCCATCCCATCATCGCCGAGGGCATCGCCATGGCATTGCAATCGGGCTGGATCCTTGCAGCGCAGCTTGGCCAGTTCGACGCCTGGGATAGCACCGCGCGAGCTGCAGCAGGGAAGGCCTATGCGTCGGTCTGGCGCAAGCAGTTTGCGACACGCATTCGGCTGGCTTCCGTGCTGTCCGGACTGGCGACTTCGGCCAATGGCGCGAAGCTTATGCATCTTGTCATCAGCCGGTTTCCGGTCAGCCTGTCGACCGGCGCACGCCTCAGCGGAAAAACAAAAAGGCTGCCAGAGTTCACACCCTGCATTGTCAAGTAATGGAAACCGGCTCGGTCCAACGGTAATCCGACATCGCGGCTGGCGACGCGCTCTCGCCGTTTGGAAACGCTGGCGGCTCGACACAAAGAGTGCCAAGACAGTCGAGCCTAAAGCTTGCACATTGGCCAATCCAACCACAATCGCAGGCCGTCGCGCCGTAATTATTTTCAGCACCACACGGATAGACAGCCTTTCGATTCGTCTGGAGACAGTGCTTTCATGGTTAGCCGCTCGGATATCTGCAGTTGGCGCATGATGTACGAGCAGGCCGCCGAAAAAGCTCAAGAGGCCGGACGAATGAGACAAACTCATTCAACAGGTGACGTGGATGCTTGGAACCCCGAAGGGCCCTTTTCGAGATGAAAAGCGACACGGTTTTTAAACAAGCGTTCAATCAATTGCTGGGCCTTTTGGCCGCGTTGCCAACTGGGCAAGCCCTGCCGTCCGAGAATGTCTTGAGCGCCCGGCTTGGCGTCAGCCGCACGACGGTCAGAAAAGCCATTGCCTTGCTTGACCAGCGCGAACTGGTGTCTCGAGTGGGCAAGACGCGTATCGCCGTTGCGCCGGCGACCCCAGCGGCACATTTTCCCGTTACCGAAACCGTCTCAACCTCCGAACAGGTCGAGAACCAGTTCATGGAATGGATGTTGCGGGCGGACACCAAGCCGGGAACGCTGATCAATGAGCTGGAACTGGCGCGGGAATTCAATGTCGGCACTACCGTCATCAGAGAATTTCTCAACCGTTTCCAGCGCTTCGGACTGATCGAGAAACGCCGCAAATCAGGTTGGCTGTTCAAGGGGTTCACTCAAGATTTCGGGATCGAACTTTTCGAGATCCGACAGATGTTCGAATTGCGGTCGGCGCTCGCATTTGCCCGATTACCGAAGAACGCCTCGGCCTGGACGAAATTGAACGCGATCGAGCTTCAACATCACGAACTGCTGGATACAATAGACACCAAATTTCATGACTTCTCCGATCTCGACAATCGCTTCCACAGGTTGATCAACGGCGCTTCGCCAAATCGCTTCATTGATGATTTCTACGACATCATCACGCTGATTTTCCACTATCACTACCAGTGGAACAAACGTGACGAGCGCGTCCGCAATGCCGTGGCGATCCGCGAACACCTCGATTACATAGCCGCTCTCAAGAGCCGCGACCTGGAAAAGGTCAACTCGGCCTGCAACCGGCATCTGGCGTCCGCCCGCACAACCATGCTGGAAGCCTTCTCAAGGAAATAAACCGCTGCTGGTATGTTTTCTATGCATAAAAAACATATGGCGCGGCAATTTTGATTGTGCGTAGATGGTGCAGCGCGGCGGTCCGGGAGAGACCGCAAAAAACGCGCACCAAAGGGAGTTGATAATGAAATCCGTAAAACTGGGCCGCCGCGCGGTCCTGGGCCTTTCCGCCATCGCTCTGCTCGCCGGTATGTCGGGGATGCCGGCCTTCGCCCAGGATGTGACCATTCCGATCATCGTCAAGGACACCACGTCCTTCTACTGGCAGATCGTGCTTGCCGGCGCGCGCGCAGCTGGCAAGGATCTGGGCGTCAACGTGCCTGAGCTTGGGGCACAGGCTGAAACCGACATCAACGGCCAGATTTCGATCCTCGAAAATGCCGTCGCCGGCAAGCCCGCAGCGGTCGTGATTGCGCCGACGGAAAAGTCGGCGCTCGGTGCGCCGATCACCGAGGCGGCCAAGTCCGTGCCGATCGTGGGCATCGACTCCTCGGCTGACTCGGACGCCTTTACATCCTTCCTGACAACCGACAACGTCCAGGGTGGCCGCATCGCCGCTGACGGCCTGGCCGCCGCCATCATCGCCGCAACGGGCAAGGCCGAGGGCGAAGTCGCACTGATCACCAGCGTGCCCAATGCCGGCTCGCTGGAAGAGCGTCGCAAAGGCTTCACGGAACAGCTTGCGGCCAAGTATCCCGGCCTCAAACTGGTCGCGGACAAGTATGCCGACGGCCAGGCAGCGACCGGCTTGAACATCACCACCGACTTGCTAACCGCCAATCCAAACCTGGTTGGCATTTTTGCCTCCAACCTGATCATGGCGCAGGGTGCGGGTCAGGCTCTGGCTGAGAACGACGCGTCCAAGAAAGTGGCGTTGATCGGTTTCGACAGCGACGACAAGCTGGTTGGTTTCCTCAAGGACGGCACGATCGACGCGCTGGTCGTCCAGGACCCCTACCGGATGGGCTATGACGGCATCAAAACTGCATTGGCCGCGTCCAAGGGCGAAGCCGTCGAGAAGTTCGTCGATACTGGTGCCAATCTGATCACCACCGCGAACATGAACGATCCTCGCAGCCAGGAACTGCTGAACCCCAAGGTCAACTGATCGGTACGGGGCGCGGTCTGACGAGATGACCGCGCCCCGCATCCATCGATGCGACGACTTGCCTGGGGCGCCACACGGCGGAGGAGATTTGCGTTGACTGAGCTTGCAAGCGATTCAGCCCAAGCGGCAATCGTGCCGATCTTGCAGTTGCGCGGCCTGGAAAAGCGCTATGGCCATATCCAGGCGCTCAAGCCGAGTTCGCTCGATTTCAACCGTGGTGAAATTCACGCCATCGTCGGGGAGAACGGGGCCGGCAAGTCGACGCTGATAAAGCTGTTGACCGGCGTCATTCAGCGCACTGGCGGCGCCATCCTGTGGAACGGACAGGAAGTTGGCTTGGCCAATCCCAGCGAGGCGATTGGCCACGGCATCAACGCGGTGCATCAGGAAGTCGTGCTATGCCGCCATCTATCGGTCGCGGCCAACATTTTCCTGGGTGATGAAACCGTTCGGTTCGGGATGCTGCAAAAAGGCGCCATGACCCGCGCCGCGCAGAAAATCCTCGATGACATCGGATTTGATCTGAAGGCGGATGCGATCCTGGGCTCGCTCACCATCGGGCAGCAGCAATTGGTGGCGACGGCACGCGCCTCTGTGCGCGGCACCAAGTTCATCATCTTCGACGAGCCCACCGCCTATCTGACCCGGCAGGAAGCCGCGCAATTGTTTGCCCTGATCCGCCGGCTCAGGGGTGAAGGCGTGACCGTGGTCTATATCAGCCACCGCATGGAGGAAATATTCGAACTCGCCGACCGCGTTTCGGTGCTGCGCGATGGGCTCTTGGTGGGAACGCGCAATATCGCTGAGACCAATGATACCGAACTGGTCGCGATGATGATCAACCGGACGCTGGACCAGATCTACCACAAGGAAACCATACCCTTCGGCAAACTGCTGCTCGAGGCCAAGCAACTCTCCGGCAAAGGCTTTTCGGACATCTCGATCAAGGTGCATGCGGGCGAGATCGTGGGGCTTTATGGCCTGATCGGCGCTGGCCGAAGCGAGTTCGCCTTGAGCCTGTTCGGGCGCAATCCCAAGACTGGGGGATCAATTGAATGGCAAGGCCAGGAGGTCAATATCCGCAATGAGCGCAAGGCGATCGCGCTGGGGATTGCGTTGGCACCGGAAAGCCGTCGCGACCAGGGATTGAACCTCAACCTGCCGATCGGACTGAACCTAAACCTGCCGATCTATGATCGGCTGACGCGCGGTCCCTTCGTCGATGTCGGCGAGGAAAAGCGGCGCGCCGACCAGCAGATCAAGGACCTGGGCATCAAGACGCCGTCGCGGCGCTCATTGGCTTCCTCGATGTCCGGGGGCAATCAGCAGAAGATCGTGATCGGCAAGTGGCTCAACCACGGGGCTGACCTCTTCATCTTCGATGAGCCCACGGTTGGCGTGGATGTTGGCACCAAGGCCGAAATCTATCGCCTGTTTGCCAAGCTGCTCAAGGACGGCGCGGGGATCATCCTGATCTCGTCGTACCTGCCCGAGGTGTATGAGCTGGCTGACACGCTGCATGTGTTTCGCGATGGCCGGCTCACCGGCTCGCAGACGTATCGGCAATCCTCTCACGAACACATTCTGGCCGAGGCCATCGGCGTCTGACGCCATCCATTGGAGAGCTTGATGACAACCGAAGTTACCCCGACAACGACCAAGGCCAAGCGCAATTTCAGCTTCCTGTTTGCGCTGACGCTGGTCGGGCTGCTGCTCCTGCTATGCGTGGTGCTCAGCATCGCGACCCCCAATTTCGCCACTCCTAACAATATCTCGAACCTGTTGCGGCAAGGCTCGATGATTGCGATCCTCGCGATCGGGCAGACCTTCGTCATCATTACCGGAGGCATCGATCTGTCGGTCGGGGCCATCGTCGGCTTTTCCACCGTGATCGTGGCAGGCTTGATTCAAAGTGGCATGCCGATCTGGCTGGCGATCATCATCACCCTGCTCATGGGCCTGGCAATCGGGTTCTTCCACGCCTTTGGCATCGTCAAGATGGGCTTGCCACCGTTCATCATCACGCTGGCAACGCTGACATCCTTGCGCGGCATGGGCTTGCTGATGACCAACGGATCGACCATCAATATTACCGATCCGGCATTCACCCAGTTTTCGCGCGAGAGCTTCCTGGGAATTCCCAACCTGTTCTGGATGGTGGTGATCGTCGCCGTGCCGGCCTATATCTTCCTGCACCTCAGCAAATGGGGCCGCTATCTCTATGCGGTCGGCTCCAATTCGGAATCGGCCCGCCTGTCCGGGGTCAGCGTCCCCAAGATGATCTTCATCGCCTATGGCCTTTCAGCCATGTGCGCGGCTTTTGTGGGGGTCATGCTGGCGGCCCGTCTGGGCGTAGGCAATGCGACCCAGGGCGAGGGCTGGGAATTGCAGGCCATCGCGTCGAGCGTCATCGGCGGCACGTCGCTGTTCGGGGCCGTCGGGTCCGTGCATGGCCCCCTGATCGGCGCCTTCATCCTGGCGACCATCAGCAACGGCGCCAACCTGCTCAACGTCAATTCGTTCTGGCAGCGCATCATTACCGGCGTGCTGATCATCGTCATCGTGTTTTTCGATCAGTTGCGGCGGCGCGGACGCTAGAGCCTGGCCGGCATCCGCCTCGGCACGTGAACGGCATCGCTGCCTCAATGTCGCTCAGGCGGAAATTCTAAACGGGGCTGGGCGCAGTCATCATGACCCGCCGCCCGCCCAACAATACCAATCAGAAATGGTTCACGCTCATGCAAGCGCTCGTCATCACGTCTCCTGGAAATGCCGAAATCATCGAGGTGCCGGTTCCGGTGCCCGCTGCCGGCGAAGTCGCCATCGATCTGGCCTTCGTTGGCTATTGCGGGTCGGACCTCACCTCCTATCGCGGGCTTAACCCGCTGGTCAGCTATCCCCGTGTGCCGGGACATGAAATCGCGGGCACGATCGCCAGTTTGGGCGCTGGGGTCGAAGGCCTTTCGGTCGGCGAAAGCGTGACAGTGCTGCCATATTTCAACTGCGGCAAGTGCCGGGCGTGTCGGGCCGGCCGGCCGAATGCCTGCCTTTACAACCAGACAATGGGCGTTCAGCGCGAAGGCGCCATGACCGCGCGCGTGGTCGTGCCGCGGGAGAAAGTCCTGCCCATTGGTGGAGTGCGGCTGCGAGATGCGGCGTTGATAGAGCCCTGTTCGGTAGGCTTTCACGCGGTCAATCGCGCCCAGATTAACCGGGGAGAAACGGTCGTGGTTCTGGGCTGTGGCATGATCGGGCTGGGTGTCCTGATGGGAGCCTTGCGCCGTGGAGCGACGGTCATTGCCGTCGATGTGAGCCCCGAAAAGCTTGAGGTCGCCAAAAAGCTCGGCGCCGCCAGCATCATCTGTACCGCAGATGGCGACGTCGGCGCCCAGATCGCCGCCATCCTGCCGGAGGGGCCGGACGTCGCTATCGAAGCTGTCGGGACGACAGCCACATTCCTGCAGGCGGTCGATATTGTCGGGCAGTGCGGACGGATCGTCTATATCGGCTACGCCAAGCACCCTGTCGAATATGACACCAAACAGTTCATCACCAAGGAGCTCGATATCCGTGGCTCACGCAATGCCATGCGTTCGGATTTCGACGATGTTATTGCCTGGCTGACGGAGCATCCGGAGGCTGGTGACCTGATCGTCAGCGCGACTGTCAGTCTTGCCGACGCTCCAGCTGCGCTGGCACGCTGGGATAGCCAGCCCGGCAGTTTCACCAAGATATTGGTGCGCCTCGAACCGTTGGACTGAACGGAGGCTGCTTCGGCCCCGGTGGGGCGGGAAGGGACTGGCAGCTTCGCTTTTTGATCTCAGAAAACAGACACCGAGGACCGTACGAAAACACGGAAAAAACCAGACGCCTCTACGCTTATTGCGAGGCAGTTCGACCATCGTTTGCACCGTGTTGGCATCACGACGCGGAGGCTCGCCGAAAAGGCGCTTGTATTCCCTGCTGAATTGCGAGGTGCTCCTATAGCCGACAGCGAACGATATGGAGGCCGCGTCGGCCTCCTTGGAAACCAGGCGACGGCGGGCTTCCTGCAGCCGGATGTGCTTTTGGTATTGCAGCTCCTGGGTCTGGGACAGGTAAAGCACCACGTTCATGATCACCGCGGGAGGTTGATCGCCAGGAAAGGCTTTTCCGGCGATGCCTTATGATCTGACCCATGGCCGTAACCTCGGCAGCGACGACCATGGTCTGTCCGGGGCCATATTCGAACACCTGATCCCCGATTATCGTCCGCTTGGTGCTTGCAGCAGGATGAATGCCATCGGGTCAAAAACCAGGCAATTCATCTTGGTCGGCTCAGTGATGCTAATGACGCTCAGCCGCGGCATGCCGGGATGTTTGACACCGGCGTGACGGACTGCCAGGCGCGGATTTCATCGAGTTTGTCCATGCCTCATCAGGGGGCCACTTGCCTGAAAAGATCAACCCCTCGGCGGGATCAGGCAATTTATCAGGACCATCAGGCATGGCGAAAAGCCTGCCCGTAACCCAGATTCCTTTCACATAACGAAAGGTACGGTCATGCAAAAACGTAAACTGGGCACCAACGGCCCGGAAGTCTCTGCCATCGGTTACGTCGCCATGGGCTTTCATCTGGCCCACGGCTCCGCCGACGAAGAGGCGGGGCTGGCGACAATCCGTCGTGCCTACGATCTTGGCGTGACGTTCTTCGATACAGCCGAGCTTTATGGCTGGGGTGACAACGAGAAGTTCATCGCCGCGCCGTCAAAGGCTTCCGCGATGACGTAGTGTTGGCAACCAAGTTCGGCTTTACCCGCGCTTATGGAACCGACAGCCGGCCCGCGCACCTCCGCGACGTCACCGAGAACAGCCTGAGCTATCTCGGCGTCGACTATATCGATGTGCTCTACCAGCACCGCGTCGATCCCAATGTGCCAATCGAAGATGTCGCCGGCACCGTCCAAGACCTGATTGCCGAGGGCAAGGTCAAGCATTTCGGGTTGAGCGAGGCCGGACCAGAAACCATCCGCAAAGCGCACGCCGTGCAGGAAGTCGCAATGCTCCAGACCGAGTATTCTGTGTTTGAGCGCGAGGTTGAAGTCCTGTTTCCGGTCACGCACGAGCTCGGTATCGGCTTTGTCCCGTACTCGCCGCTCGGTCGTGGCTTTCTGACCGGTGCGGTCAGGCCTGCCGGCGAACTTGAAGAGAGCGATATGCGCCGGGGCGACCCACGCTGGCAGCCCGGCGATTTCGAGAAGAATGTCGAAGCTGTTCGCCAGTGGACCGAGCTTGCCAGTTTGAGGGGCGCCACAGTGTCGCAATTGGCGCTCGCCCGGTTGCTCGCGCAAGGCAACGACATTGTGCCGATCCCCGGCTTCCGCAAGGCGGAACGCTTCGCTGCCGATATGGTGCTGACAGCGGAGGACCTGGCCAAGATCAAGGAAATCCTGTCGGAAGGCGGTTTTGGCGCGCGGTTTCGGCCTCAAACTGGCCAAGGCGCCGGAGAAGGAGCGCGTCGCCAAGATTCGTGAAGCCGCTCGTATCCTGCAGATGGAACATCTGTTGCAACGCAAGCGCGCTCAACTGTCCGGCGGCCAGCGCCAGCGCGTCGCCATCGGCCGCGCCATTGTGCGCAAACGGGAAGTCTTCCTGTTCGACGAGCCGCTATCCAACCTCGACGCGGCGCTACGCCTGGATATGCGCATGGAACTCTCAAAGCTCCACCAGGATCTCGGCGCCACCATGATCTATGTCACCCACGATCAGGTCGAAGCAATGACCCTGGCCGACAAGATAGTCGTCCTCAACCACGGCATTGTGCAGCAGCTTGGCTCCCCGCTCGATCTCTATCACCGCCCTGCCAATCTCTTCGTCGCCGGTTTCCTCGGCTCCCCGAAGATGAATTTCCTTGGGGTCGCGGTCAGCGCCATAGGACCCGAGGGCATAACCGTGGCATCGGATGAAGTAGCCGCCATCACCATCCCGGCGATCGGCAAGGCGTCGGTCGGCGACAAGCTCACCCTCGGCATCCGCCCGAATTATCTCGCCTTTGCCGACACGCGTCCCATCCACGGCAAGGTCGGGCTGGTCGAGCGCCTCGGCAACGAAACCATCGTTAGCCTCAACCTGCCCAGCGGCCGCAATCTGATCGCCGCGCTCGATGGCGACGCCAATATCGCCCTCGGCCAGGATCTGGCTCTCGGCTTCACGCCCGATAAAGCCGTGCTGTTCGACGCAGCCGGGGACGCCATGCCTCTGCTCACTTAACCCACGGTAGCGTCTGCTTTTGCGGACGTGCGAAACTAGTCCTCGGCCTCTTCGACGTCGGTGAGATAGACCGAGACTTCGATATCGATGTCGTGGCCGGCGATGGCGGCGACCATGTGGGCGGGTAGGCGGGTCGACATCGCCTCGCCCTCCTCGGGGAAGTCGAAGGCGATATCGAGGACAGCCTTGCCGATTCGGCGATCTGCCAGCATGGCGGCGATGGCCGGCCCGCAGTTCTCCGCAAGTTCCAGGACTGCGCGGACAGGATTGTCCACGTCCACGTCGACCTGAGCGTAGGAACTATCCGCGTCATCCTCGGGCTCAAAGCGGCTGCTCAGGCGCTTGAGCGCCCCATCCAGCTCAAGTTGTCCTACACGGACCCCCGACAGGCGTAGGGCGATGGCGAAGGGTTCGAAGAGCGACATCAGGAACGTCCGGCAGTGGCCGCGAACAAGGCGATGGCGGCGGCGTTGGATACGTTGAGCGATTTGATCGGGCCGGGCATGTCGAGCTTGACCACCTCGTCGCAGAGTTCGCGGGTGCGCTGGCGCAGGCCCTTGCCCTCGGCGCCCATGACGATCGCCAGCGGGACGTCGCCGCTGCGCGGCTTGAGCTGGTGTTCACTCTCCGAATCAAAGCCCAGCACTAACATGCCGCGTTTCTTGAGAGTTTCGATTGCATCGCCGAGGTTTTTCACCTCGATCATCGGCACCAGATCGAGCGCGCCGGAGGCGGATTTGGCCATGACGCCGGTCTCGCGTGGCGAGTGGCGCGCCGTGGTAATGACCGCATCGGCGCCAAAAGCGCAGGCGGTGCGCAGGATGGCGCCGACATTGTGCGGGTCGGTGATCTGGTCGAGCACCACGACGAGCCGTAAGGGATTGATATCATTGAGGCCGAAGCGGCTGACCGGATCGACTTCCAGGGCCGCGCCCTGGTGCACGGCATCGTCGCCGAGCAGGTGATCGAGTTCCTTGGGCGTGGTCTCCTTGACGGAGACCTTGCCGATCTCGCCGGTTTCCTTGAGCCTATTCAAGGCGTTAGGGGTGACCAACAAGACTTTTTTGGTGCGGTTGGGATTGTCCAGCGCGGCGCGGACCGTGTGCAGGCCATAAAGATAGACCGGACCGTCATCGGGATCGTAGCGTGGTTTGGCGGGAAATTTGTTGAAGCTCATGGGGCAGGGGTAGCGCCTTTGGGCGGGTCCAGCAAGCCGCTCCGGGTGCCTATATGAACAAGCATGCTGGATTTCTTGCGGGCAAGTTGCAACAGCAGTTGACACTCCTGTCACAGATCACCATAAACCGCCCGACGACGCGCCCAGGCGCTTCGTTATCCCGCTCGTGCGACGTAGTCAGTGGAGGGGTGGGAGAGTGGTTAAATCCGGCAGACTGTAAATCTGCTCGCTTAGCGTACACTGGTTCGAATCCAGTCCCCTCCACCATTTCGCTGTTTCGAATGCCGCCCGGCATTGCCTTGGCCCGGCATTGAAACTAGCATCGAGCGATCCTCGCATGGCCCATGCCAAACGGGCGGGTATAGCTCAGTGGTAGAGCAGCAGCCTTCCAAGCTGAATATGCGGGTTCGATTCCCGCTACCCGCTCCAGCTCTTCTCTATGAAATTGTTGCGGTTGTACGACTGAGCCCATCGGTCCGTTTCACGGACGTATCGAAAGACTTTCCAGCGCGGGAATAGGATCGTTGAGTTCGGGTCTTTCCCTAATTTGTCGTTTTGCCATTATCGGCGCTGACCGATGTTCGTTTCGAGATTTTTCGATACCTTGAAAAGCCGGGCACGCCTGCGGGGGACTTATAAAGGGCAGCGCGCCTCTGCCGCTCAATCAGTTCTGCCGGCAACCGCCGAGATGGAGTGGGCTTGTCCGCTTTTGGTCAGCGACACCAGAAAGCAGACGCTTGCGGCATTGCTGATTTGGGCCGGCATGGTCCAACACTTAGATTTTCGCTTGCCTGCTGGACAATGGACGGGAACTTGGACAGACGTGAGATGGACGAATGTCTAATCGAGTTCGAGGAACCCATTAGTGTGGACTGAGGCAGTCGCCGCGAGGCTCTCAATTACCGGCAGCGCCAAGGCCGTTTTCCGTAGTCTGGTGCTCGATGGTCCGTCGACCAGGCCGAATATGGGCTCGGCCCTTGGTCTGTCGCGTCCCACCATGTCGGCGGCCATCGCTGAGTTGGAAAATCTTGGCTACGTCGAAATGATCGGCGCTGTGCGTGGGCCGCTTGGGCGCAGTGCCTCGCAATATCGCGTTGGGCCGCAGGCCGGTCACGTGATGGCGGTCGATGCCGGCTCAACCTCGATACGACTACGCGTTTCCACCCTCGATCGGCGGCTGCTCTATAGTCATGTGCACCGTCTGCCCATGCGTCAGTTTGAGGTCAGCGCCGAGGTGAGCCGGGCGGTGGCGGCCGAGGTGGCTGCGGCTCTGGCGGCGACCCTGCCGGAGTGGGGACCGCTGAGCACATTGGGCATTGCGGTGCCAACGCGCGTCGTTGGTCCGGATGGCGACGCGGAGGCGAGCCGGCAGAACGTCGTGTTCACCGCATTCACGCCGCCCCAGCAGACGACGGTCTTACTGGAAAACAACGTCAACTGCGCGGCCGTGGCCGAGATGCATTATGGCGCCGCGCAGGGCGAAGAGACGTTCTCCTATGTTCAGATCGGGCTCAAGATCGGCATGGGGCTGGTGTTGGGCGGCCAGTTGATCCGCGGCCGATACGGGGCCGCCGGCGAAATCGGCCACCTTGCTTTCCCTTTCGCGCCGGGCACAGAGCCACGGCCAGGGGAGGTCGAGCATTACCTCGGCACTGAGGCCCTGATGGCCCGCGTTCATGCCGATTGGTCACCAGATGATGGCGCTCCGCCCCTCGATACGACCGAACTGCTGCTGATGGCCGGAAACGGCGGCGTTGGGGCTCAGCGTCACGTGGCAAAGCACGCAGCCGATATTGGCGCCATCGTCGCCTCCTGCGTGAGCGTGGTTGACCCGGGTGTCGTGGTGCTTGGCGGCGGTTTCGGATCGTCGCCTCTGTTGCTGCCTGGCGTCAGCGACACGGTTCGCCGGCTCTCCTATTCGGCCGAAGTGCGCAGCAGTGACCTCGGCTCGGACGCCACCGTGCTCGGCATCGAGCGCCTCGCCATGGAGCGCGGACTGTTGCTGGCCCTCGGCGAAACCATCTGACACATCGAAATCGGGTGCTCAATCCACGAAGCCTATTGCCCTCCGTCATTAATTAGTTAAGGTGCCTAACACTCCCTGCCCGGAGAGATGAGCCATGTGCGGCGGGAGCGATAGGAGGACTTCATGAGGACCAACACCACACTGCGTGCGGCAATCGCCGGCGCTACTCTGCTGGCGGCCGGGGGAGCTGGGGCCGCGTTTGCGCAGGATGTAACCCTGGAATACTGGGTTTATTCGGACTTCGCGCAGGGTGATGCGCTTGCCATGCAGCAGGAGTTCATCAAGGAATTCACCGACGCCCATCCGGGCGTGAAGGTCAACATTACCGGCAAGGGCGATGACGATCTCACCGCCGGCCAAGTCGCCGGCGCCGCCAGCGGCAACCTCCCCGACGTCTTCATGAACGCCCAGCATATTGGGGCGCAGCTGGTCGAAGTGGGCGCTCTCGCCAATATCTACGACAAGTTCATGGCTCTGCCCGAGGACGTGCGTAACCAATTCGACAAGGACGCGCTGGCGACCTGCATGCCCAAGCCGGACGAGCTCTATTGTCTGCCCTATACGGGGTTCGGCTCGCTCTTGTTCCGCAATCTGACCGTGCTTGAGAAAGCCGGCATCGACACCACCACGCCGCCCACAACCTGGGACGAGTGGTTTGCCCAGATGCAGAAGGTCAAGGAAGCCGGCATGTTTGCCATCCCTGACGAAACGCTGGTGTTCAATTCGATCGGCGAAATCTACGCGACCTCTGGCAATTCGCAGACCTGGGGCTTTAACTGGGATAACCACACTACCCGCATCGACGAAGCGACGATGACCAAGGTGCTGCAGAAGTTTGTGGACATGGCCCCGCTCAACACGGGTACCAGCCGCAACGACCAGGCCACCAAGGATCTGTTCATCTCCAACCAGCTGGCGTTCCACACCATCGGGCCGTGGGTAAACCCGACCTACGAGGAAGCTGCCAAATCGAGCGGCCTCAAGTACGACTTCGTGCTGATCCCGGGCGACACGGCCGGAAAGACCGGCGGCGTGCGGAGCTACGAGATCGTTGGCGTGGCGCCTGGTCCAAACGAAGAGGTGGCCTTCGAGTTCGCCTCGTTCATCACCGAAAAGACGCAGATGGCACGTTGGGCCAAGCTGCTGTCGCGTTACAATGCGAACGCCGCAGCCATGGCCGATCCGGAGGTCAGTGCATTGCCGCTGATCAGGGTATCGGTCGAGGCCGCCCATGGCGCAATGGATCTGGCTGCCCCTTACTTCGTGGACACGATGCCCAGCTGCTATAATTCGACCGTGATCGACTACGCCTCGGCCACCACCGACGGGGAATACACACCCGCCGAAGGCGCCAAGGAGATGATCGCCGAACTGAACGGCTGCCTGGCCCAATAATCGGTCAAGTCTAATACACCGCTGCGGCCGACGTTCCCCGTCGGCCGCAGCATAGACAGAGGCTGTTCATGTCGTTCCGTCGCTACCTGCCGCATTATCTGATGATTGCCCCGTTCATGATCTTGTTCGCGGCGTTCTTCCTCTATCCAATCCTGAGCGGTCTGTTTTACAGCTTCCACGACTGGAACGGCGTCAAGGCGCCCGAATTCGTTGGGCTCGGCAATTACGATCGCATCCTCGTCTCGCGCGAATTCCTGCGGGCGATGGGCAATCTGTTCTTTTACATCGCCATCACGGTGCCGCTGGGCATCTTCGTGGCGCTTGGCCTTGCACTTCTGGTCGACAGTTTCACCGGCCGTTGGGCCAACTTTTTCCGCAACGCCTTCTTCATGCCCGTGGTGCTGCCGGCGTTCCTCGCCGCCACGATCTGGCGCTGGATTTACGCCCCCAATTTCGGCCTGTTGAACATGATCCTGGGCTGGTTCGGCGTGCCTTCGGTCAATTTCCTCAACGACACCGGGTCAATGATCTACGCGCTGGTCGCGGTTGATATCTGGGTTTCGGCCGGCTTCAACATGGTCATCATCCTTGCCGGTCTCAAGAATATTCCGACCGAGCTGTATGAGGCTGCACGCCTGGATGGCGCCAGCAAAATGCAGCAGATCACCCACATCACGATCCCCATGCTTGGCCCGGTGCTGTTCTTCGTTTTCACCTATGGCCTGATC
This sequence comes from Devosia sp., assembly GCF_028290435.1. Classification (GTDB taxonomy): domain Bacteria; phylum Pseudomonadota; class Alphaproteobacteria; order Rhizobiales; family Devosiaceae; genus Devosia. The sequence goes on from NZ_JAQGJV010000042.1 coordinate 45,813, forward strand.
TCGGCCATGCAGGTGTTCGACAAGCCATGGCTGCTGACCGGCTCGTCCTTCACCTCCTATGGCGGCCGCCGCAATGCCCTGCTGTTTCCAGTGATGGACATGATGGGGCGCGCCTTTGGCGGCGTCAAATTCGGCGAAGCCGCCGCTTACGGGTTCCTGCTGACCGTCGCCATTGTCTTCGTCACGGCGCTGATGTTCGCGCTGCGTGCCTGGAGTGAACGCAAATGAGCCGCACCACCGCTTTGCGCGGCCCGGTCACCGTCTGGACCGTGCTCAAATGGACCCTCGCCATTGCTATCGCGATCGTCGCGGTTTTCCCGATCTGGTGGATGTTCAACGTCGTCTTCTCGCAGCCTGGCGAGCCCGTGTCGCTCAACCCGCGACTGTGGCCCACCTCGCTGAGCGCCGGTATCGACAAGATCCGCATGATCTTCACGGAGACAGGCTATCTCGGCGCCTATTTCATCTCGATCACCTACGCGCTGCTCACCATCGTCGGCGTTCTGCTGATCGCCTCATTGGCCGCGTTCGAGTTCTCGCTGTTCAAATTCCCCGGCCGCCGCATCATGTTCGGCATCGTCATGCTCGCGCTGATGGTGCCAACCGCTGTCACCATCATCCCGACCTATCTGCTGACCAGCCGGCTGGGTTGGCTCAACACCATGCAGGGCCTCGTCGTGCCTGGCCTGGCCTCAGCGTTCGGTCTGTTCATGCTGGTGCAGTTCATGCGCGCGGTGCCCAAGGAGATGATCGAAGCGGCGCGGCTGGATGGCGCCGGCCACTTCCAGATCTACTGGCATGTGGCACTGCCCCTGTGCAGCAACGCCATGATCACGCTGGCCATCCTCACCTTCATCCAGACTTGGGGCAACTACATGTGGCCGCTGATCATCGGCACGCGTACCGAAATGTACACGGTCGGGCAGGTGGTGGGCATGTTCAATTCGCCTCTCTCGCACCACACCGTCGATACGGTGATGACAGCAAATCTTCTGGCCGCAATCCCGCCGCTGCTCTTCTTCCTGATCTTCCAACGAAAGATCGTCGAAGGCATCGCGATGTCGGGAACCAAGGGCTAATCGGAGCACGCATATGGCTTTCATCGACATTTCCGCAGTCTCCAAGATCTTTGGCAACACCAGGATTCTCGAGAATATCAACCTCGATATCGAGCACGGCCAGTTCGTGGTGTTCGTTGGCCCCTCGGGCTGCGGCAAATCCACTTTGCTGCGCATGATCTCAGGCCTCGAGGACGTCAGCGCCGGCACCATCTCGATCGAAAATGAGGTGGTCAACGACGTCGAGCCCGCTTTGCGCGGCGTCGCGATGGTTTTTCAATCCTATGCGCTCTACCCGCATATGACGACATTCCAGAACGTGTCTTTTGGCCTGCGCATGGCCCACAAGACAGCCGAGTTCATCGCTGCGCGGGTGCAGCAGGCAACAGGTATCCTGCAGCTCGATAAGTTGCTCGAGCGCAAGCCCGGTCAGCTCTCCGGTGGGCAGAAACAGCGTGTCGCCATTGGCCGCGCCATCGTGCGCGAACCCCGCGTTTTCCTGTTTGACGAGCCGCTGTCCAATCTGGACGCCGAACTCCGCGTGCAGATGCGTGCCGAACTGATGGACCTCCATCGCCGGCTCGGCACGACCATGATCTACGTGACCCACGATCAGGTCGAGGCCATGACGCTGGCCGACAAGATGGTGGTGATGAGCGGTGGCCGCATCCAGCAGGCCGGTGCGCCACTGGTCCTCTACGACGATCCCGACAACCAGTTCGTTGCCGGTTTCGTTGGCTCGCCCAAGATGAACTTCCTCCCGGCAACGCTCGTGGGTGCCGACGCAACTGGCGTACGCCTCACCGGCATCGGGGGCGGTGGTAACGCGGTGCTACCGATCGTCGGGATCACGGTCGCGGCCGGTCCGGTCACCATCGGCATCCGCCCGGAGCATCTGCGTCTGGTCACAGAGGGCGCAACGTCGCCGGAGTGCCTCGTGCTTGAGGGCCGTGTCGCCATTGTTGAAGAACTCGGTGCCGAGAGCTTCGTTCATCTCGATCTGCCCGATAGCACGCGCGTTACCCTACGCGCCGGGCGCGATGCAGGACGGATCGGTCACACCGCGCGCGTTGCGTTGGACCTTGAACGCGCGTTGTTGTTCGCGGCCGACGGCCTGCGCCTTCGGGGCAGGGGCCTGGTCCAGCAATGATCGCTCCTCTTATCCACGGCGCTGACGCGTTGATCGTGGGCATCGATATCGGCGGCACCAAGACCCATTTGCGGGCCATTCCTCTGGCGGGTGGCGCGGAGCGCGACCTGGTGGTGCCCAGCGGCGACTGGCGCGTGCGAAACTGGAACGATGATGCGACCGGCCTGGTCGGTATGATGTCGCTATTGGCCGAGGGCGCCCCTATCGCTGCCATCGGCGTCGGTGCGCATGGTTGCGACGATGCTGCCGAATGTCTCGCGTTTCAGTCTGCCATCTCCGCGCGCACCACGAGCCCGGTGGAGGTGGTGAACGACGCCGAATTGATGCCGCTCGCGCTTGATCTTCCCGGCCAGATCGGCGTGGTTGCCGGCACCGGTTCAATTGCGGTCTGCCGGGGCCCCGACGGCGAAATGATGACCGCCGGCGGCTGGGGCTGGATCATCAGCGACGATGGCGGTGCCGGGGGTCTGGTACGTGACGCGGTCCGTGCGGTATCGCGGCATTTCGACAGAGGCGGCGCGCGCGGCGAACCGCTGGTCGAAGCCATCATTGCTGCGCTCGGGCTCACCTCAGTGCCGCGCTTGGGCACGGTATTGGCTCAACTGGGCAACGCCACTGCCGTCGGCGCACTCGCGGTTGCGGTGTTCGATGCAGCCGAGAACGGCTCGGAACTTGCGGCGGGCGTTGTCCGTCAGGGCGGCCAGTCCCTTGCCGAACTTGTCGGCCATCTGCATCGCCGTGGGGCCCTCGCTACTCATGCGGTCGCGGGCGGTAGCGTCATCGTCTCCCAACCGCGCCTGTGGCAGGCCTTTGTCGATGCCCTTTCGGCCTCAACACCACAAATTACCCCCCGTCTTTTTTCCGGCCGACCGGTGGAAGGCGCCTGCCGCCTCGCTGTCCGGCTCGCCACCTCACCCCATCAAGCCGCTGCGAACTGAACCCGCACCGGCTTCCTCAACAAAGGATATTTCTGATGAGTTATCGCGCCACTGTCGCCCGCCAGCCCGAGGCGCTGGCTGACACCTACACCGCCGGCCGCGCCGAACTGGCCGGACTTGATGTTTCCATCCTGGATAGGCCGGTCATCGGCATCACCGGCATTGGCGCAAGTTTCGTCGCCGCCGTGGTTGGAGCCGCCGAGTTGCAGGCCAAGGGTCGCCGTGCCTTCGCCATCCGTTCCGTCGACATGTATGACGGCCGAAATCTCTGCGATGCGCTGGTGGGACTGTCGCATCGTGGCCGTAGCGTCGAGACCGTGACGGCGCTGGAGCGCCTGCCTGCCGCTGCGCGCCTTGCCATTACCAACGACAAGCAGAGCCCGCTCGCCAAGGCCGCGAACCTGCATCTGCGCCTCAACAATGGCGGGGACGCCACGCCATCAAGCACGGGCTACACCGCGACGCTGCTTGCCATGGGCATAGCCTTTGAAAAGCTGCTGGGTGAAACCGACGACGCCTTTGCCGCGATCCCGGAACTGGCGCGTGACGTGCTATCGGGCGCCGCCAGCCACATGTCGCGACTGGGTGAATTGTTCCGCGATCGGCGCGCCATCGATTGCGTCGGCGCGGGGGCGGCGCTCGGCACCGCCGATGGGGCCTCGCTGCTGATCCGCGAAGCCTCCCGCATTCCCGCCGCCGCATATGACACCCGGCACTATCTGCACGGGCCAATGGAATCCATGGACTCCACCACCGGTGTCGTCGTGTTCGGCGCCGGACGTGAGATCGAACTGGCGCAGCATCTCGACAGCATTGCTTGCCCGACTCTGCTGGTAACGACTGCCGACGGAGTCCCCAACGGGGAACACCTCACGGTCGTCAAAGTGCCGAAGGCCAACAACCTGATCGCCCAGGCAATTCTGGATATCTTCGCCGCCCAACTCCTGGCCGCCGAACTGTCGGACGCCGCCGGGCTGACCGATACCAAATTCCGCTACAAGATGAGCGACACCAAGGTCCCGCAGCTCGAGGCACTTTGAGTCCTACTGGTTACCTTCTGCAGCGGCATGGAGCCGTGCCGCTGCAGTCGAAATTGTGGGACCACGGCAGGGCGGCCGGTTTGCAGACCACATCGACTGCTAGACGATCTCAAGAGAAATCTCAAACTCAGCCAGGGAGCTTAGGACGCTGGAAGCTCATACGTGGGGTGGACAGCCCACTTTTGAACGTGGAACCCCTCATGCGTGACTAAGCTGTGCTCAACGCTCTGCCAGACCCCAAGATGCGAACGGTCGACACGCTACGGAGGCGAGTTACCTGTCAAATTGGCGTTTCTATCCTGGATAGCCTCTGCGGTGCGGGGGGCGAACATGTCGAGGCCAAAGTCGATGGCGTCCGCCTGCACCTGCTCGACGAAGGGGCGCAGGCTTTCGTTATATTCCCGAAACGCCATTGCGACATTGCTCGGATGCTTCGCAAATGCATCAGCCAGAGCCGTGGCGCCCACAATTGCCAGTGATCCTCCCATGCCGGCAGCCGGAGAAGCACAGTATCCAGCATCGCCAACCAAGGCCACGCGGCCTTTGGTCCAACTGGGCATCCTGATCTGGCAAAATTTGTCGAAGTAGAAATCTTCGGCGTTGCCAATCTTCGCCAGCCATCCACGCAAGGTGGCGTTCTCTTTGGAAAAATGACTCATCAAAATGCGTCGCTGCTCATCCTGATCGCGGTAGTTGTACGGAATTTCCTTCTCCGAGAAGAAGGTCGCGACGATGTCTGTCTTGTCCTCATAGCTGTTGATCATGACGGCCTTGCCCGGCACGTTATAAATGACGGACGTATTGCTTTCGATCAGCAGCCCGCTGACAACCTCAACCGCGAAATAGTTCTGCAGGAAGAACGCATATTCGGACTCCGGTCCGAAGTGTAGACGTCGCACGGACGAATGATTGCCGTCACATCCAAACAGCAGCGAATAGGAACGACGTGAGCCGCCCTTGAACGTCACCACGACGTGGTCTGCCGTCTCGTCCAGTGCGGCAATGCTATCGCCGAACAAGAACTCAACATCATCTTTTACGGCGTCAAACATGATATCGAGGAGTACGTCTCGATCGATCTCGTAATCGCCGGACGCGCTCTGTTCCTCGGCAGGTTGAGCAGGCGTCTCCACGACCGTGACACCGTCGCCATTCTTGAACGCCATGGAGCGCGTCTGCAATTTGCGCGCCCAAGTGCGTTCGAACAGGCCCATGCGCTTGATGATGTCGACGGTGCCTTCCCTTATATCGACGGGCGTACCGCCTCGCTTGAGACCCTTGCCGACCTCAACGACAGTCACGTGATAACCCAGCCGGTTCATCCAGTAAGCGGTGGCGAGCCCGGCAAAGCTTGCTCCTGCGACAAGAACGGTGTGTTTCTCGAGCCGATTGGGGGCGTCGTTACCTTGAACTGTCATGACTGCTTTCGTATACTAAGCATATTATTATACTGAGTATAAATATGGAGGTGCTCACGGAGTGTCAACCCCACTGGATCGGCGTTCCCGAAAGCGCCTGGCCATGCGCCAGAACATCTCCGACGTCGCATCCCGGCTGTTTGTGGAACGCGGCTTCGACCAGGTGACGGTAGATGATATCGCGGTAGCGGCTGACGTCAGCCGCATGACGGTGTTCAACCATTTCCCGCGAAAAGAAGACATGTTCTTCGATCTCGATGAGCTCGGCCGCGAGGACCTGCATCAAGCCTTCGAGCAATTCGACAAGGATGGCGATCTACAGGCCGTGGAAGCATTGAGGCTGTTCGTGCACCAGGCGGTCGCCGAGCGCAGGCCCTACACGCGCTTCATGCCGGGAAGCGAAAAGTTCGTGGCGACAGTCATGGCCAGTGAAGCCCTCAAGGCACGGGCCAGGGCAATCCGCGACGAACTCACGGCGACGATCGCCGTTGCGCTATCGAGCGGAACAGACTCCAGAGTGCCGGATACCTCGACCAATCTGGCCGCTGCGCTCATCACGGCCACATTGACAACAGCCTTCCTCGAGGGGCACCGAGTGTTTCGCCTCAGTCATGACGGCGAAAGCGCCACTGCGACTTTTCTCGCGGTCATCGACCAAGGGTGGCGAAGCGTAGCGGTCGCTCAGAACCTGTAGGGCAGGGCCGGCCGAAGCAACGGACGACCAAGTGGCAGGCTGATAGCCCGTGTCTGGCCCGCGTGGCCGCCAAGGAGTTCGTCGGCGAAACAGGCAGCAGCAATTGCCGCGTGACTCGTCGGCGGCCAGGTTAGCGACGTGGTCGGGCCACCTTAAAATGGCTTAAAGCTGTGAGGCGAGATGGGCGCCGTTGCGAAACGCCAGCGCCATGATGGTCAGCACGGGGTTGAAGCCGCCATTGGTTGGATGCAGCGAGGCATCGCAGACGAACAGGTTGTCGTGGCCCCAGACGCGACCCCACTGGTCGGTCACTGACGCTTCAGGTCTGTCGCCCATGCGGCAGGTTCCCGCCTGATGCTGGCCGGCCGACAATTGCAGGCCCGGCTCGCGGCCCCATACGCGCGTGGCTCCCGATGCCGTCATCCAATCACGCGCCCGCTCGAACATGAAGCGCGCCGTCTGCACGGTTTCGGGATGGGTAGTGCCCGACAGTCTTGCGACGGGCAGCCCGAAGCGATCGGTGACGCGGCTATCGAGCGACACCCGCGCGTCTGGACTTGGGATTTCATGCACCGGTCCCTTGATCGACAGCACCCGGCGATAGCCGTCGCGCATGAAATCCTTAGCCGGCTGACCCCAGCGGGGCAGGTCGGGCGGTAGGGCAGTTTTCCGGAAGATGGCGGGAAGCATGATGAAGTCATCCGCCAGCATGCCGCCGCCGATTATGCCGTCATTGCCGTGGTTGAAGTCGGTGGTGGCGATGGTGACGCCAGGCCCATCGTCGTCGTGGACGTCCTGATCGAACCAGCCATAAATGGAAGGATAATAGTGACCCTGAAGATGGCGTCCGACCTGGCCATTGGCATTGCCGAGGCCATCGGGATGCCGGGCCGAGCGTGACAGCAGCAGCAGACGCGCGGATTCGATCGCGCCGCCGCTGACGACGACCGCGTCGGCAGTAACGCCCCGGCGTTGCGGCGTGCCGTCTTCGTCGGCAAGCAAGGTCACGCCGGTCACCTTGCCTGAGGCGTCGGTATCGATCGAGGTGACCATGGTGTTGGGCAGCAGTTCGCAATTGCCGGTGGCCAGAGCCCGCGGCAGCATGGTGTTTTGCGTGCCGTTCTTGGCATTGCTGGGGCAGGGGAAACCCACGCAGGACCCACAGCCGATGCAGGCGGCGCGGCCGGCGTGGGGGATCGTGTTGATCAGCAGCGGCGGGGTGAAACTGTTCATGCCCAGGGCGGCTGCCCCCCGCTGCAGGGTCGCGGCGCTGTGGTGCTGCGCTACCGGGGGCATGGGATAGTCGGCGCCTCTTGGTCCCTGTTGGCGATTGCCGAGACTGTCGCCGGCCGCGCCTATCTGCTGTTCGGCCTGCTCGTAGAATGGCGCAAGATCGGCATAGCCTATCGGCCAGTCGGTCAGCGACGATCCCTGGGGAACGCCATAGCGGCTGGCCATGCGGAAATCGTCGGGGAGGAAGCGCCACGCCTGTGCGCCGTAAACAACGGTGCCGCTGCCTACGGCCGCGGCATTGTTATGATAGCCGGGCTCGTGCGGTCGTACGATATGTTCGGTGCCGTCCTGGGCGACGAAGACGCGGGGATTGCCGTCGACATCGGGGCCGGCATTGTGGCCGTGACTGGAAAGACGCTGGTTGCGCAGGTGGTCGCGGCGGCCGTCGCGGGCGTAGGACATTTCGCGACCGCGTTCGACGAGCAGGACGCGTTTGCCGGCTTCGGCCAGGAGGGCCGCGACGATGGTGCGCCCTGCGCCGGCCCCGACGATGATGCAGTCATAATCAGCGCTCATAGTCGGCTTTTGGCATGGGGCCGTTGGGGCCATCGGGCAGGCGATGCTCATAGCCGATCATGCGCCAGGACAGGGCATCGCGATTGCCGCCATTGGCAGGGTCGGCGTAAAAGCCCTCCGCGGTCAGTTCGGCTAGGGCGGCAAACCATTTGGTGTGCTGATCGAGAGTGATGAGTTTGTCCTGCTCGCTGGGTGGGAGCTGATTGAAGGCGCTGCCAAAACGCCTGTGGGCAGCGGTGTCGAGCTGGACAAGTCCGTGCTGAATGGACTGTGACAGCGGCTCATTTTCAAGCAGCCGGGCGATGACATAGTTATCGGCGCCGAGATCCAGCGCGCCGGGATCCTGATCTGCGGGGATAATCCGGCCGATGACGGCGCGAAGCGTAGGGGTCGCGAGATTTGCCTGGCTGGTCATGATGACGGGCTCGGAACATGTGGGGTGGGCAGGCTGCCAGAGGTCGTGACGACTGTCACGCTCTGGCAGCAAAGTTGAGTGCTTGTGGTCAGGCGCCGGCGCGGGCCTGAAGCTTGAGGATGAAGTCCTTGATGATCGGATTGCGCTGCACATAGGTGACGTAGCGCATCAGCGGACGACCGCGATCTACGCTGTAGGTAGTGTTGTCGGTCATGATCGGCGTGGGCACGAGTACGCTGGGCGCCCAGCTTTCGTCGAGCAGCCAGCCGACCGGCGCCATGTCCCAGATTTCCTTGGCCCAGCCAGTGTGATCGTCGGCATATTCCTTGAAGCGCATGGCGAGGAATTTGCCAATCTCACCGTAGGGCTCGACGTATTTCTCGATCTCGGGGACCGTCGAGTGCAGGTGCGAAACCACGCCATTGCAGGGCACGATGACCAGCGGCACGCCGCTGTCGAAGAGAACCTGGGCGCCGCCCACATCCTGCTTGAGGTTGAATTCCTGCTGGTTGGGCCATTCCAGCGCATTGCCGCCCAGCCAGACCACGACCGTGCGATCGATGATGTCGGGCGCCTTGAGCAGCGCCGAGGCCACGTTGCTGATGGCGCCGATAGCGATGACATAGAGCGGGTTATCGGGCGAGCCGCTGCGGGCGCGGGCGATCAGGTCGTCGACGGCGGGAGCTTCCAGAGCTTTCTTGGCGAAGCCGACATAGTCCTGCACGCCGCGATAGACCAGGCCATCGGGGTCGATGTCGAGGCGCTCGAGCAGCGCCAAGATTTCGTCATAGCTCAGTTCCATGCCGTGGCCGGGCCCGGTCGAGCGCTCGTTAAAGAATGGCGCCGCATAGATGGCCTCGAGCGACAGTCGCTCCGGCGACAGCACGACCTGGACCAGAGCGAACTGGTCGTCGATCTCGTTATAGGTGTCGGTATCGAGCACGCAGCGCAGCTTTCCGGCGCGGGGGGCGAGCAGCTTCAGGCGATCGGCATCGGAAAGGGGCACGGTATTCCTCCAAGATTATTTGTTTTTGAAAGTGTGGGTTGGCCTGCAGCTATTCCTTGCCGCCGGTGGCCGCCACCGAGGTGGTGAAATACTGCTGGAATGCCACCAGGATCACCATCGGGATCAGCGAGACGAACATGGCGCCGGCAAAGATGACGCCGAAATTGACGTCATAGGCGCTCGAGAACTGGGCGATGGCGACCGCCGCGACCTTATATTCGGTGGCAGGCGCAATCAGCAGCGGCCACAGATAGGCCTGCCACTGGAAGATGAACATGATCAGCCCGGCGCTGATCAGGGCCGGCACGCTGAGCGGCAGGTAGATGCGCCAGAATATCTGGAAATATCCCATCCCGTCGATCATCCCGGCCTCGCGCAGGTCCGAGGGCAGGCCAAGGAAGAACTGGCGCAGCAGGAAAACCGTCAGTCCATTGCCGATGCCCGGCAGGATCAGGCCGAGATAGGAGTTCTGCAAGCCAAAGCCACGCATGACGTTGTAGAGCGGCACGGCGATAGCATCGAAGGGAATGAGGAAGCTCACGATCATGATCGTGAACACCAGCGAGCGGCCGGGGAATTCGATGACCGCCAGTGCGAATGCGGCCAGCGTGCACACCACGAGGCCACCGGCCACGGTCGCGATGGCGACGAAGAGCGAATTGAAGATGGCGCGCGCGAACGGGCTGGTCCACAGGGTGACGATGTGTTCGAAGGTCACGCGATTGGGGAAGAAGGTCCACAAGCTGAGCGGATTAAGGTAGCGGAAGATATCGTCTTCGGGCCGGAAGGCGCTGATCGATACCCACCACAAAGGCAGCACGAAAAGCAGGCCGAAGGCCGCGATGACGGCGAGTTGCAGGGCCCCGCGGGCACTCATGTTCCGCATCAGTCGGCTCCCTTGTCGCTCATCAGGCGGAATTGCAGCAGCACGATGATCAAGACCATCAGCACCAGAACTACGGTGGCGGCGGCAGCACTGCCTTTATCGCCGGACAAGAAAGCGCGGGTGTATACCTCGTTCATAATCAGGTTGGTCGACCCCTGCGGGCCGCCCTTGGTCAGGATCTGTACGGGTGCGAAGACCAGGAAATTGGCCACGGTATCGGCCACCAGCACAAAGGTGAGCGGGCGCCGCAATTGCGGCAGTGTCACGTAGCGGAAGCGCTGCCAACTGTTGGCGCCATCGATGGTGACGGCTTCATAGAGCGATTTCGGAATGTCCTGCAGGCCGGCGATCAGGAAGGTCATCCAGTAGCCGACGCCCACCCAGCTCACCATGATGATGATGCAGGCGAGAGCCTGTTCCGGGCTGGTCAGGAAGCGCTGCTCGCCGATGCCGAACATGCCCAGGAGGGCATTGATCAGGCCGTCGGGACGGAAGCCGACCGACCAGACCACGGCGGACACGCTCTGGGGAATGGCGACGGGCAGCAGGATCAGCGTGCGCCAGAAGCCGGTGGTGGGCAGCTTGTTGTTCATCAGCAGGGCAAGGCCCAGGGCCACGGCAATCTGCAACGGATTGACGATCACCGAATAGAACAGCGTCGTCCACAGCGATCCCCGGAACACCGGATCGGAAAAAATATAGGTATAATTTTCAAAGCTGTAGGTGGAAGCGCGGGGCGCCAGCAGGGACTCGTGCAGCGCCATTAAGGCCGGCCAGAGCCGCAATATGATCACCGAAATGATCGCCGGTGCCAGGAATAGCAACGCCCAGAGCAGTTTCTTGTTTCGTGTCATGGACGCCCCTCCAGCCGTCGGCAGTCTTGCGTGGAGCGCGCCAGCCATGGGGCCGGCGCGCTCGATAGCTTGGCTCGATCTTACTGGATACGGGCCAGTGTCGAGGTCAGCTGCTGCTGGGCCTGATCCAGCGTCGCCTGCACGGCCGAACCATTGCGAATGTCGCTGAAGGCGCGGTTCATGATTTCCTCGAACGCCACGTAGCCGATCGAACGGGGCCGGCTGACCGAATTGTTGGCCAGCTCGTAGGTCATGATTTCCTTGGCGGCAGGGCCGATTTCGGGATCAAGGCCGGCGATGGTTTCGATGTAAGTCTTGTAGGCGATCTCGTTGACGGGCGGGATCGGGTTGTTTTTGACCGAGAGCAGGGCGCCTTCGGGATCGAGCGAGAAGTATTCGGCGAACATCTTGGCCTCAGCCGGATGTGCGGCATAAGGGCTAACCGCGATGGCCCAGGAGTCGGTCGGAACAACCGGCTTGCCGCCGGCAAAGTACGGCACCGGCGCGACGCCATAGTGCAGGCCTTCGGTGGCGTTGAAGGCCGCGAAATTCCAGGGGCCGCCAATATAGAAGGCGGTGTCGCCGCTGGTGAAGGTCGAGCTCATCTGGTCGACCGGCACGCCACGGGGCGAAACTCCGCTTTCAAACAGCGAGGAATAGAACGTCGCCGCTTCGATCCATTTGGGATTGGTGACGTCGGGCGTGAGCATGTCTTCGCCAGTCAAGCCGGGCCCGCCGCCAATCGATTCGAACAGCGGCTGTAGCTGGTAATAGCGATCGATCTGCTCGGGGATAAAGCCGTATTTGGCGCCGGCGGCCTGGGCTTTCTTGGCCTCGTCGACGACCTGGTCGTAGGTCAGCCGGTCCTCGGCCTTGAAGCCCGGATAGGCGATGCCTGCCTTGTCCAGCAAGTCCTTGTTGTAGAACATCATCTGGGTCGAGGTCCAAGCCGGCAGGGCGAAAATGTCGCCCTTGTAGCTGATGATCCCCATGGCAACGTCGTTGGAGACCGCGTCGGCCTTTTCACGCTCGTCGTTGAGGTTTGCGAGATACCCGCGGCTGGCCATGGCGGGCACGCGCGGGCTGTCGACCAGGAACACGTCAATGCTCGGGTCCTGTCCGCCGACGCGGGCTTCGATGGTGGCATTCATGCTGTCGAAAGGCACCGTGGTGTGAACCACGTCGATATCGGGATGCAGTTTTTCAAAGCCTTCGATGACCGGGGCGACAGTTTCGTCCTTCTCGGCGGTCAGGAAGTTGAGCGTGATGGTTTGTGCGAAAACTGGGCTTGCCCCGTAGGCAAGCATACCAGCCAGCGCCACGAGGCTGAGTTTCTTGATGGCAAATGACACTTGGTTCCTCCTCAGAAAACCGGGTCGAGGCAGGAGACCTGCACCCGCGTGCATACGCTAGGACGGCTTTCCATCGGCTGTCAATGCGATCGAAGGAATGAGTTAGCCGGTTTGCCGTGTACTGGCGCGAACGACCAGCGAAGCGGGCACTGTGAGATGTTCCAGTGTCGTGTCGCCGGAGACCAGTTTGCGCAGCAGCATCTCCACGGACAGCTTGACCATGTCTTCGAGATGCTGGTCGACCGAGGTCAGTTGGTGCAGTGGCCAGCTTGCTGGATCGGAATTGTCATAGCCCACGATGGCAAGTTCGGCAGGCACCTTGAGGCCGTATTCGACCTTTGCGACTTCCAGCGCCGCCATCGCCATGATGTCATTGGCGCAGAAGATTGCGTCGGGTGCGGGGGTCATCGACAGCAGCCTGCGCGCGGCGGCGACGGCGTCGACGTGGCGATATTGGCCCGCTTCCTGGGCGTAGATCGCTATGCCGTGGGTGGCCAGGCGATCCTTCAATCCCTGGCCGCGATCGCGGCTGCTGGATGTATCGTCGAGGCCCGCCATATAGGCTATCCGGCGATGCCCGCCTTTGACCAAAAGGTCAGCAACCGCCGTGCCGCCGCCATAATTGTCACCGGAAACGGAACTGACCACGTCCTGCTGCAAGTATCGATTGACCAGTACGACCGGGCGGCCGGATCGCTCCAGAACCACTGCCATTTTCGAGCTGAGCGTGGCTGCGGGCAGGATGACGCCGTCAACCTGGTAAGACAGCAGTTTGGGGATCAGGGCGTCCATATCGTCCAGTTCGGCGATCAGCAGCAGAATGCCGTAGCCCTTGGCCTGGAGGGCACTGCTCAAGGCGCTGAGCATCAGCGCGTAGTAAGGATTATCCAGGTTGCTGGCGATGATGCCGACCAGCCCGCTGCTTTTCTTGCTCAGGCTGCGGGCGATGGCGTTGGGGCTATAGTTCAGCATCTCGGCTGCCTCGACTACGCGCTGCCGCGTCTCGGGGGAAATGTAGGCGCCGGGCGTGAAAGCGCGCGACACCGCGGAGCGCGACACGCCGGCCAAGCGCGCCACATCCGATGAGCCGATGGTTTTCTTGCTGCCGTTCACGCTGCGCCCCTTCTTATCCATACTTGACCTGACGCCCCGCGTGGCTCTAACCTGCACGCGCGTTCACATTGCCAAAGAGCAGTGATAGCGCGATGACGGGAAACTCCTCAAGAGCTTTGTCGTCCATCAATCGACGCCAACGAGAGTCGAGCCGTCAGGCCTGGAGGAAAACTTGAGCACTGTCGAACTGGTCAAACTGCGTAAGTCCTATGGCGCTGCCGACATCCTGCACGGCGTCGATCTCAGCATTGGCGATGGCGAGTTCGTGGCGCTGGTTGGGCCCTCGGGCTGTGGCAAGTCGACCATGCTGCGCATGATCGCGGGCCTTGAGGACATTACCGGCGGCGATGTGATCATCGGTGGGCGACGCGTCAACGAGGAGAACCCCAAGCAGCGCAACATCGCCATGGTGTTCCAGAATTACGCGCTTTATCCTCATATGAGCGTCGCGCAGAATATCGGACTCAACCTCAAGATTGCCGGTTTCAAAAAAGACGTCATCGCCACTCGCGTGCGCGATGCGGCGAAATTGCTCGACATCGAGGACCTGCTGGAGCGGCGGCCGGGGCAGCTTTCGGGCGGCCAGCGGCAGCGCGTGGCCATGGGCCGGGCCATCGTGCGCGATCCGGCGGTGTTTCTGTTTGACGAGCCGCTCTCCAATCTCGATGCCAAGCTGCGCGTGCAAATGCGCTCCGAGATCAAGGCCCTGCACACCAAGGTGCAAAAGACCTCGATCTATGTGACGCATGACCAGATTGAGGCCATGACGCTGGCTGATCGCGTCGTGGTCATGAACAAGGGGCGGATCGAGCAGATGGGTTCGCCCATCGAGCTTTATGAGCGGCCCAACAATCTGTTTGTGGCCGGCTTTATTGGCTCGCCGGCGATGAATACCGTGCCAGCCAAGGTGGTGCTACGCGATGGTGCTGCTTCTGCCGCCATCGCGGCCGACAGTCTGATCAATCTTGGCACTCGCGCCGGGCTCGCCAATGGGCAGAACATCGTCGTCGGTATTCGCCCCGAGCATCTGGAAATCAATGCCGGGGCGGGCGGCTTTCCCGCGACGGTGAGCTTTATCGAGCCCACGGGCGCTCAGACGCAGGTGACCTGCGCTGTCGCCGGACAATCACTGGTCAGCATCGTCTCCGGGCAGCGACGGTTCACGCCGGGCGAGCATGTATCGCTGTCGATTGGCCCGGAATTCGTCCACGTCTTTGACACTGATAGTGGCGCACGGCTGTAGTCGGCTTCGTCCGGCTGATGCTCGGTGGGGAGCCCTTTGCAATGTCAGCTTCCAGGTGCGCCGAACTGTACTTCTGCGTCTGACATGGCCCAAACCTGACTTCAGGGGTTTCAACTCACCGGTGTTGTACGAGTGAAACATCTAGGAACGCTTGCCCGCTTTGGCATGCACCGGGCGGTATTGTGAAACGGCCCATTGATTTGCTCGATCCCCAGCAGCCTCCCAAGCTACTTTTTCCGGCGGTACCAGGCGGTGATCCGGGTCAATGGCTCGGACTTGAGACCAAGTTGTTCGAACATGAACTTGTACACCACAGCGATACAGAAGACGGCAAATATCACAGAGACACAAAATAGGGCGTCGGCGACGACCCTCACATCGAGGATCGGTTCGTCGCTCTTGAGGTCGGAGGAGAGTTGCAGGGCCACCCCGATCACGGAAAACAGCGCAACGACTGCCAGGTTTTTTGCTAGACTTGCGTCTGCGTCTCGTTTTTGCCGTTCCTCGTAGTTGGCGGTTCGCTTTTCTGCAGCATTGATGAGCTGTTCGACGTAGGCATGCTTCAGTTCGACGCCGCGGATCTTGTTAAGGGCAAAGAATATCTTGGCCTCAGTGTCGTAGCGGAAAACGTTCTCATATTTGTACGTGTCGTACTCGGAGACATATGTCCTTCTAAAGTCGTAGAAGCAGTTGGCGGCTCCGCTGAAATCTTCATCCCCGGCTTTCTCTTCGGCCTCGTTTAGTACAGTGGCAGCGTTCTTTTCGAAGTCCCGCGTGAGAAACTCGTTGTGCAAGGTCAGGACGTGAATCAGAAATGCGTATGGACAGGTGCCGATATAATCGGCGCCCAAGTCCAGGCTGCGCATGCGGCTAACGAAAGTGAACAGCGTGCGCGGATTGGCGTAGCGGACGAAGAAGCCTTCATCCAGATCATCCTCGGTCGATGGATAAAGCGGGTCGAGGCTGTCCAGCACTTCGGAAGCGTCTTGATTGACGAAGTCGATGATATTCTGGGTAAAGCCGGCCAGGAACAAATAGCAGAGCGCGATGCTACCGCCACTGTCGCCGTAGGCGGTGCGCTTTTGCAAAGAGGCGAAAGCAACGGGGTTGGCCTGCCGCCATTCGAGCGCAATGGCGTCGAAGTGCGCGCGCGATAGCCAATCCCAGAACGGCAGACCGAAGGTGACGGATTTGGGGATAGGATTGCGTCGTCCTGACGTCCCGTGCTCTGGATTTGCCTGGTCGAGGACTTCGGCCAGCTTGTCGTTGAAAAACGCCTCGGAGAGCATTTTGAGGCGCTTTGTTGGCGCGCCGTCGTCATCGCGCGGCAGAAGAAGATCGCGAAAAACGCTGTCGGCGAAATAGAACATCGAGCGCAGATTTGGCATCTTCAGCCCCGGCACCTCGACATATGGCTCCTGATTCAATGTCCGCCAGGGCGAAACGCCGGTGTTTGCAGGCGGCTTTTGCCCCAGACGGGTGCTGAAATCGCCAAAATCCCGGTCGAACAGGCCGGCCATGAACTGCCAGAAGTCCAGATCACCCCTGTGGCTGACAACCCTGATGGCCTCGAATGGGGTAAGGGCCGGGTGGGCGTCGGCGATAAGGTCTTGCGCCTCCTGCGTGTCGGGCAGCAGGAACTCCTTGGGAGACACCAGCTTCTGCAGCATGGACACAAAGAAGAAGAACGCCGGGGTGCGTTCATAGCCCACGATACGGAACGAGACGTGATACGAAACGCTGCAATTGCGGTGCACATACCAAAAGCGGCGCATCTCCACCTGCTGGGGCGGTAACTCTGCCAGCTCTGCGCGATACTTGGTCCCTTCGGTCTCCCAAGCGATCTTGGCGGGATCGAGGGTAAAGGTCACGATCTCCCGATCGGTGGCTGATGGGTTGTCGGTCTTGGCCGCAATTGCGAGCATGTAGTCTTCGACAATGCCGAGGCGTTCTCGATCGGCAACGTCGTTGAACATTGGCTCCATCGCATCGCGCAACTCTGCCGAGGTGGGAAACCGTTGCTGGTTTTCGCGCTGACGCTGCAACCGTTTATCCGCATTCCAAATCGAATTTTTGGTCGGCTGTTCAGAGAGGGACGTGCCACCAAGCTGATCGAACAGGGTTTTGTTACCGTTGGCGCCATTTGCCTTGCCAAGGCGCCCCAGCTCCTCATTGTCGATATGCAGCGACAGGGTCCAGTGAAGCGATGGCTCGACTGTCTTGGAATAGCCGGTCAAGATGCGGGGCAGGGCGCTGGAGAGCGAATTCGGAAAATTGCCGTCAACCGGACGATGCGCTTGGCTGCGATCAAGAAGGAATGGCAGCGGATTCTGGACAATGACTGGTAGCCCCCGCGCCGCGCGGCCGGCAAGGTGGGACAGCTGCGTTTGCGCAGTCTGCGAATCGGGGGCAGGGCGGCCCTTGGCCACCGAGATAGCGAAAAATCGCTCCAGATGGGCCGAGACGATCTCGGCGTCGAGCGTATCAGAAGGCGCGTTGAGCACAGTATAAACCAGGCTCTGGTCTGGATGTTGATCGGGCGACAGGGCGGGTTGGACATAGTCGAAATCGAGCACGCGGGCGCCCGCCTTGGCCCACTTCAATAGCCGGGCGAACTGGTCGATTCCGGCGTGGGCTGTATCGGCGGCATAGTCCTCCGCGCTCATCTTGAACGGGTCATTTTGCTCGACGAAGATCAACGGAGGCTCGCCGCCCTCCGGCAAGCCGAAAAGCTGTTCGACGACCTCTGCGGCAGCATCAATGAGCCGAGGGAAATAGCCGCGTCCGCGCCCCTCCGGCGTGGTAAAGATGTAATTCAGATTGCTCGTGACGATCGGACTGCCCAGCACCTCATATTGCATGGCGATAAGGTTGATGCCGCCGACCATCGCCGCAGTGTCGGGAGTGCGGGCGGTCAGGACAATCTCCACGAACCGGCCAAACTGCGCCTCCAGCCCGTCATGGAGGTGCCCATGATTAAGAGCCAGGCAATCTTTGAACCCGCTTTCCTCCTCCCTTTCGGCAGGTAGAACGAAAGCCTTCTCATACTCGGTGAAAAAATCTCGAAAAGTAGCGCTGTCGAAATCGCAGGTGACGGAGAGCAACATCCCCGTTCGCGACGTCATCTCCCATGAACGGGTGTGCAACGCCTTGAGGTATTCCATATGGCTCTCGACAATGGGCGTAGCTTCACTGTCCATCGTTCCACCCACGCGCACAATTAGCTCGTTGGGTGTACAAAGCAGGGACTAAAAGCTGAGCAAATACTTTGGACGATAGCGGCCGAGAAACGAAAGCAAGGTGCGGTAGAGGTGGGACGTCCCAGATGGTGGGGAGCGGGGGTGATAAGCCACTCTCCTGATGCTTCTCCAGCCGATGACTTTCACGCCCGCTTCGCGCCATTTCAGCCGTTGCGGGCAGCGGCTCGTCCCCAAAAGCTGGCATTCAGCCCGACGAGCAGGTGACAGGCGATATGGGGTGGTTTGCGGACTGGCAGCTTTGTGAGCCAACGGCCACAAAGCCGACGAAAAACAGCTTGTCCAGCGCTCCTTCCGGCCCCCAGTGCCCTGCCGATGGCCTTCCGCAGATCGTCGGCAGAGGCGTTTCGCGCCCTTCGATTACCAATCTCACCGTCCACTAAAGACAAAGACGACAGTCGGGGGGAATCCCGGCACAGTTTATTTGCAGGCGTGGATAAGCTTATCGATGGCGGCAGTGCTGCCCTTGAGCGATACCATTCTGGATGGCAAATCTGTTCCCTTGAGTGTCACACCGACCTCATTGCCAGTTTTCAACAATGAGATGATAGGACTGCCCAATTCCACATAGGCGGCAAAGGCGCCGTCCATTTCTTCAAAGAGGACCTCTGCGGTAAGGCTTTTCCCACCTGAGGTCAGTACCAAGGTGCTTGATGCAGGTGGGTTGGCACCCATCCCTAAGCCACTGCCATTGTATCGGATGTTGCCGCAGAGCAGACGAAACGCCGGACCAGTTTCCGTATCGCTTTCGCACGACGAAGCGACCATGACCGAGCCCCCCTCGTCTTCTTCCATCTGTGCCGACCAGCCACAGGTATCTGCGGCGGGTGCGACGACGGAAAATACGGTCGCTGCATTGGTGGACGGGTCGGCGAGCACTGGGCTGACCGCGAGAAGGGCGCAAAGGCTGAGGGAGAATGCGAGGCGCATAGCTGGGGCTCCATTGAATGGTGCCTATATCGAGGGTGCCACATGTCTGGGGGATGAACGGGCGACGCCTCGTCGTGCTCGTCTAACGGATGTCCGCTTCTGGCAATTCGGGCGTTCGCCTCGGCTGACGGCCTCGGGTCGCTATCAGACCCGCCGGTTGGGGGTGGGGAGTGGACTGGCCGCTAGGAGCATCTGGGGCCAGGGCGGACGCGATCCGCCCCAGCCCGTTTCGATTGCTTCACCGCGCGGCGTTTTGCCGGTCGGCGGCCATTTCGGCGAGGCCTGCTTCGCGCGTCATGATCGGCGTGTAGCCGAGTTCGCTCCGGGCCTTGTCGATGTTGAGCGTTATCGTAACGGCTGAGGTTGCGAAGGACTGTAGGGTCAACGGGGCGTTGATCTTGCCACCCGAGAGTTTGTGCAGCCGATCGCCCATGCCGGCGATGAAACGTAACAGTGCGCGCGGGACCGATTTTTCTGGCGCCGTGACGCCTTGCGTTTCCATCAGTGCGGTTGCGAAATCGCGGAAGCGGACGGGCTCCTCGTCGCCAAGGAAATAGATCTCGCCGCCTCTGCCCCTGGCGATGGCCAATTCGATGCCATGGCAGAGATTGGCGATATGGATTGTCGTCGTGAGGTAGTCGCCGCCGCTGATCCAGGCGAACTGTCCCGATTGAACAGCACCAAGCAGCTTCGGCAGGGCTGTGGTGTCATCGCGCCCCCAGACAAAGCGGGGCCGAACCGCGATCACCTCCATGCCGCGACTATTGTAAGAAACGGCGCAGCGTTCGGCCGCGGCCTTGCTGCGAGAATACGATCCGGCAGGGCGACGGGGGAGAGGATGGCGCTCATCGACATTGATGATGGGGCGTCCATCAGCCAGAACGGATTCCGTGCTGAGATAAATCGCCCGCTGAATGCCACCTGCCCGCGCAGCCTCGAACACCGCCTTGGTGCCTTCTTCATTGACGCGCTGCTGGTTTTCGGTGCCCGGACCATGATCGGTATCTGCGGCGGCATGGATCAGTACGTCACAGCCTTCCATACCACGCACCAGATCGGCGCTGAAAGCCGCAACCAAAATGCGCCGGCGCGAGCCGATGACGCGGCCGCTGAGGCGAGAGTCCGGCTGCGGACCCAAACGAAGCGCTACGTCGATACCTTCTTCGATCAAATCGATTGGCCGGTCGTCCATCACCAGGTCGATGGATAGGTTGGGATGGGCGGCCATGAACTCGCCGAGGTGAGGAACGATTTGCAGGCGGCCGAACGATACTGCAGTGGACAGGCGCAGTTGTCCGGACAGCGTGGAAACCGCATCCCGTGCGGCCGCTTCGGCCTCATCGGCGGTCTCGAGCGTCTGCAAGGCCAACCCATAATACCGCTTGCCGGCATCGGTGGTCGCCAGACCACGGGTCGTGCGCGTCAACAGCTTGACGCCGAGCTTTGCCTCCAACTGGGCAATGATCTTGGAAACGGCCGACTGGCTGACACCGAGGTGTCGGCCGGCGGCCGAGAAGGAGCCTGCATCCACAACGCGGACCATCGTCTTCATTGCAGCAAGTACGTCCATCCATAACCATCTGGAATAAGTGTTAGAGCCGGGCGCACAGTACCCCTTTGGTTGGGAATAGATACATCTGCGTCATAGCAATCACAGGAGAGTTTCATGGGTAAGGTTCAGGGCAAGGTCGCCATCGTCACCGGTGGCGCCAAGGGCATCGGCAGCGCAGTGGCCAAGGCGCTCGCTGCCGAAGGTGCCGCAGTGCTGGTTAACTACTCAAGCAGCAAGGAGGCGGCCGAAGCAACAGTCGCTGCGATCGTGTCCGCTGGTGGCAGGGCCGTGGCGGCCCAAGGCGATGTCTCGAAGGCGCAGGACGCCGAACGCCTTTTCGCGCTGGCGGAAGAGAATTTCGGCCCCGTTATGGTCCTTGTCAACAACGCAGCGATCGGTGCTTTTGCGCCGTTCGAAGACACAACCGAAGCTGACTACCATCGCATCTTCACCAGCAATGTGCTGGGCACGATCCAGATGATCCAGGCGGCTCTCAAACATTTTCCCAAAGCGGGTGGCTCTATCGTCAACATCGGGACGATCTCGAGTCAGAACCCGGTACCGATGACCAGTGTCTATTCGGCCAGCAAGGCCGCAGTCGACACTTTGACCCTGGCGCTGGCCAAGGAATTGGGGTCGCGCAATATCCGGATCAATGTGGTCGCTCCCGGCTATACTGCCACCGACCAGACCAAGGGCTTTGAGGACGCCGACTTTGGCAGGGCGCTGCTGCAGGCAGTGCCGCTGCGCCAGGAACTGGCACGGCCGGAAGACATCGCGCCGAGCGTGGTTTTCCTGGCGTCCGACGAGGCTGCATGGCTGACCGGCGAGCGCATCAGCGCCTCCGGCGGTGCGCACTGATTTAACCTGGAAGCGACCGGCATATCTGGTCGCTTCCAACTACCTGTTGCAGCAGCGGGCATCATCCATGGCGGGACGGGCCCGTCGCCGCCATTAATCTTGCCCACTGCTGGCGCCTTGTGAGGCTATTCTTGGGCTTGCAACAACGCCGGATTTCTGGACCGATCTCTTCATCATCCCAAAATATGCCCTCGTCATGAAAATTATCTGACGATGTCGGTCGCGGCCCACGCGCAGGTTGGAGCGGAATTCACCACCCGCTATCCAATAGCTTGCCCTCAAGTCACAGGGGACCAACCGCCCACTTTGGAACAGGCGCAGGCGCTGATCGCCTGCGGCCTGGAGGGCGTGGTTACGGACTGGATTCGGCCGACGTCGGACATCGGACATCCAGATCACCTCGAGCAGCGAACGCTCGTATGATTATGGCGAAGACGGCGCATACACTGATATCGATCCGACGCTGCGGTCACCCGTCACAGTTCGACGATTCAGCCCCGGCCGGGCAAACCTGCATGAGCGGCGTGCGGCCAAGCGCCGACGGAGCGTGCTATCGGATGAACTCAGGTTATTGGGCATGCCATTGGGTAGATAGCAATAATGGATACTTCGACCAACAGCACGTTCCTGCACCCCAATAGTGCGGATCTGGACAGGCACTTGTTATCCGTTCAGTCGGCCGTGATGGCAGCTTTTAGGACTTGGGCACCTGCTCCCGAATGACTAAGACGGGGACGGAAGCTGCCACCACGGCGCGGGCGGTGGGATGGCAGCTATCTCAAGTCCCACGGCCTTCATCGGTCGATTCGCGCCTGGTTGGCGGCCGAATAACGGTCGCCCCTGATCTCGATACCGCTGATGGCCTGCTCAATGGCAGCCAGATCCGCGGCCGTCAGGTCGACCATGGTAGCGCCAATGTTCTCCTCGACGCGGTGCAGTTTAGTCGTGCCCGGAATGGGTGCAAGCCATGGCTTTTGCGCCAAAACCCACGCAAGCGCGAGTTGCGCCGGCGTGATCTGCTTTTCGGCGGCGATGCGCGTGACCGTGTCGGCCATGGCCTGGTTAGCGGCGCGGTTTTCGGGATCGAAGCGCGGCACGGAATTGCGGAAGTCCTTGTCGCCAAACTTGGTATTGGTGTCGATCGTGCCGGTCAGGAACCCCTTGCCAAGAGGGCTGAACGGCACGAAGCCGATGCCCAGCTCTTCGAGCTCGGGAATGATCTGCTCTTCCGGCTCGCGCCACATCAGCGAGTACTCGCTTTGCAGGGCCGTCACCGGCAGCACGGCATGGGCACGCCGGATATTGGCGACGCCCGCTTCAGACATGCCGAAATACTTGACCTTGCCTTCGGCGATCAGCTCCTTGACCGTACCGGCGACGTCTTCCATGGGGGTGTTGCGGTCGACGCGGTGTTGGTAGAGCAGATCGATACGATCGGTGCGCAGTCGTTTCAGCGAGCCTTCTACTGCCTTGCGGATGCTTTCCGGACGGCTGTCCGGTGCGCCGCCCCCGGCAATGTCGAAGCCGAACTTGGTGGCGATCACCACTTGGTCGCGGATGGGCAGAAGCGCCTCGCCGACGACGTCTTCGTTCTTGTAGGGACCGTAGACTTCGGCCGTGTCGAAGAAGGTGATGCCCCGTTCGAAGGCGTCGCGGATCAGTTTAATGCCTGCAGGGGTCTCCATGGGTGTGCCGTAGGACTGGCTGATGCCCATGCACCCCAGGCCAATGGCCGAGACTTCAAGGCCGCTGGTGCCGAGTTTTCTGGTTTTCACGTCGTTTCTCCTCATGCTTGCGGGATCGGTCGGCTGAAATTGTCGAGAGTGATGAAATCCGGCTCAGCTCAGCGGCGGTATTGCTCGTCGCTGACATGCTCCATCCAGTCCACGGCCTTGCCGCCGAGCGACTCCTGGATGGCGACATGGGTCAGGGCGGTTTCGGCACTGGCGCCATGCCAATGCTTTTCGCCGGGCGCGAAACGCACGACATCGCCCGGCAAAACGGTTTCGACCGGCCCGTCAGCACGCTGCACGAGGCCACGGCCCGAGGTGATGATCAGGGTTTGACCCAGCGGATGGGTGTGCCAGGCGGTGCGCGCACCGGGCTCAAAGGTAACGGTGTTGCCGGCCATGGTGCTGGGTGCCTCAACCGCATAAAGCGGATCGATCCTCACCGTGCCGGTGAACCAATCGGCCGGGCCTTTTGCGAAGGGTTGTGAACCTGCGCGCTGGATGTTCATGATGTTCTCCGTGTTACAGGCCAAGGTAGGCCGCTTTCAGTCATTGGATTAGTGGGTCAATCCTGCATGAGCCTATGAATCTTGTTCATGGAGCATAGGGATTGGCCATTGCGGCGTGAACCCGGCCTTTGTGAACTGCAGTAATGATCGCGCTCGAGTTCTATGCTATCTGTTCATGAATGGATCGCGACAACGTAGCCGACCTCATCGCCTTCATAGCAGTCGCCCAAGACCGAAACTTCACTCGCGCCGCGGCGCGCCTGGGTGTATCGCAGTCGGCGCTGAGCCATGCCATGAGCCGGCTGGAGAAGCGCCTCGGTGTTCGCCTGCTCACCCGGAGTACGCGCAGTGTATCGCCGACCGATGCAGGGCAACGGCTACTGGAAACAGTCGAGCCGCGCTTCCTGGAAGTCGACGCGGCGCTGGAGATGGTCACCGAATTCCGGGATAAACCGTCTGGCACTATCCGATTGAGCGCCGGGGAACACGCGATCAATGCCGTGCTGTGGCCACGGCTGCAGGGCTTCATCGAGACCTATCCCGATATCAAGCTCGAACTCATCGCGGAAAACGGGCTCGTCGATATCGTAGCCCAGCGCTACGACGCTGGCGTTCGTCTGGGCGAGCAGTTGGCCAAGGACATGATCGCGGTTCGCATCGGTCCGGATTGGCGCATGGCCGTAGTGGCGGCGCCTGCTTATCTTGAGGGTCGAAAGCCACTGGCCAGTCCGCAGGACCTGACCGAGCACGTCTGCATCAACCTCCGCCTGCAAACCTATGGCGGTCATTACCCCTGGGAGTTCGAGCGCGACGGTCAGCGCCTCAATGTCAGGGTGGAAGGGCAACTGACGTTCAGCAGCAGCACCCACATTCTATCGGCCGCCCTTGCGCGCGCCGGGCTAGGGTGCATTCCGGAGGACGTGATCGCGCCTTACCTCAAAACCGGCCAGTTGGTCCGCGTGCTGGAGAAGTGGATGCCAACCTTCGATGGGTATCACTTGTATTACCCCAGCCGGCGGCAGACCTCGGCGGCGTTCACCCGGCTGATCGAAGCGCTGCGGTATCGTCCGGCGTAACCCGCTCTCGTCATTGCGGCTCAGGCGCCAGGCCCATTACCAGGGCTGGTTTGCTGGCCCCACGGTGAACTCATTGATCGTCGTATCCTCCGGCGTATCGATGGCGAAGGCGACGACGTTGGCGATGCGGTCGGGGGAAATGCCGAACTTGTCGTAGAGCTTCTGCATCGTCTCGGCAGCGCCCTTGTCGCTGATCGCGGTCAGCAGTTCGGTGTTGATCGCGGCGGGGTAGATCGTCGTCGTGCGGATATTGGTGCCCTCCATGGCCGATTCCATGCGTAACACCTCCATGAAGTCGCGCAGGAACCATTTGGTCCCGCCATAGACGGCGCCGCCCGGATAGGCCTTGAGCCCTGCGACCGATGAGGTGGCAATCATCTGACCGGACTTCTGCGCAGTGAAAGCGGGCAGCACGGCAGCGACGCCGTTAAGCACACCCTTGATGTTCACATCCACCATCTGGTGCCAGTCATCGGTTTTGAGCGCCGAAAGCATGGAGTTTGGCATCAGTCCGGCATTGAGGAAGATGACGTCGACCTTACCGAAGCTGTTCTGTGCCAACTGCACGATGGCGTCATTGTCGGACTGCTTGGTGACGTCGAGTTCCTGGTAGACCGCATGGCCGCCGGCTTGCTCGATATCGGCTGCAATCTGCCGCAGCTTGTCGGCGCGACGCGCACCGAGCACGACCTTGGCGCCTTTGGCTGCCAGCATCCGGGCCGTGGCTTCGCCAATGCCGGAGGATGCGCCTGTGATAATGATGACTTTGTCTTTGATCATGATGAGCCTCTGCGTGTGTTGGTCTGTTGAAAGGACGCGGCCCTGGCCGCAAGAGCTGCGGACGCCAGGAGGAGCGCCGCCGCCAGGATGAAGGGGCTCCACCAGCCAGCCGTGTCGAACAGCAGACCGCCCGAAAGAGCGCCGAAGGTGATTGCGACTTGGATCAGGGCTACCTGCAGACCGCCGCCAGCCTCGAGGTCATCGGGGATGACGCGTGTCATCCAGGTGCCCCACGCAACCGGGATCGGGGTCGTGAGAAAGCCCCACAGCACCAGCAGTGCCGCCGTTGGGATAGCGAACTGACCCAGCAGGACAAGCAGGATCGCGAGAACCGCGAGGGCCAGCGGCAATACAATCAAGACCGTCTTGAGGTGAGACCGAAGCACAAACCCCACGACGGTCGTGCCGACAAGACCGCCAAGCCCAAGCCCCAGCAGGACCATGGAGAGGGCGTTCACATCAAGATCGGTGACCTGTTCCAAAAACGGCCGCAGATAAGTGGAAAGCGAGAACTGCCCCATGAAGGCCAGCGCGGTCGCGGCCATGCCAATTGCCATGATCGGCGTACGAAGCAGGCCAACCATTCCAGAGACGGACACCTGCCGGTCTGGCGCCATTCTTGGCAGCGTGCCCAATTGCCATAACAGACCGATTACCCCGATCGGCACCACGATGAAGAACGCGCCGCGCCAGCCGATCAAGCCGCCAAGAAAGCTGCCCAGAGGCGCCGCGATGACGGCAGCAAAGGCCGTGCCGCCTTGCAGCATGGCCAAAGCCTTGGGCAGATCAGCTTGTGTCGATAGGCGCGCCAGGATTGCCGTCGACAATGACCAGAACCCACCGATCGAGATGCCGATCAATGCCCTGCCGATCATGAAGACCAGATAATTTGGCGCGAAGGTGACAGCGAGGCCTGAGACAATGAGAATGGCGGTGTAAGCCAGCACGACGGTGCGCCGGTCGAGCTTTGACAGCAGCGAATTGCCGAAGAGGCTTGTGACCACGGCAAACAGGCCAGAGACCGAGATGGCTTGGCCGGCCTGGCCCTCGCTGATCCCCAGCTCCCCGGCAATGGGCGTGAGCAGGCTGACGGGCATGAACTCCGAAGCGACAAGCACAAAGGTCAGGACGGACATGCAGATGATGGCCGCCCATGTGGTGCCGCTTGGCTGAAGTTCAGCCGTGTACCGCGACTCCGTCGATGCGAGCACGGTCATGGCCTATTCGCCTTTTGCGGGTGATCGATCTTGCCGGCCAAGCTCCAGCTTCCGCCGATACCGGCGATCATGCAGGCCGCAAGCCAATCGATTTGCGCGCCGATCCCGCCCGTCAGCGCGCGCTGCCGGAATTTGTGCTGCGTCATGTTCGCTCTGTCCGGGTTCGTTTGCATGGCGCTAACGTAGGGCGCAGACACTGCTCGAATTAGACCCTATAATTCGCTTAGGCTTATCGGTCTCTGATATGAGTGAGTGGCATGAACAGAAATGATTTGACGGATATGCTCTGGTTCCTGGCGGTGGCCGAGGAGCGCAGCTTCACCAAGGCGGCCGCAAGGCTGGGCACGTCGCAACCCACTTTGAGCCACACCATAAAACAGCTGGAAGCCAGGCTGGGCCTACGGCTTTTGACGCGCACCACGCGGAGCGTTTCCCCCACCGATGCCGGCGAACGCCTCATGCGGGCACTGGGGCCGCGCATCGAGGATATGGAAACCGACATCGACGCGCTGATGGCCATGCGCGACAAGCCGTCTGGCACGGTTCGGATATCGCTGTCGGACCACGCGCTGGAAAGTGTGGTCTGGCCGAAGCTGTGGCCCGTGATGCGTGATTATCCTGACATCACGATCGAGTTGAACAGCGACAATGGCTTTCGCAATATTGTCGAAGAGCGTTTCGATGCCGGTGTGCGCTTGGGCGAAAGCCTGGACAAAGACATGATCGCCGTGCGCATCGGGCCGGATTGGCGTCTGGTAGCGGTGGGATCAGCCGACTACTTCGCCGCCCATGGCACGCCGCAGCATCCGCAGGAACTGGTGGGCCACAACTGCATCAACCAGCGCCACATCAGGTCAGGGGCGCTCTATGCCTGGGAATTTGCCAAGGACGGGCGTGAGTTGCGCGTGCGCGTCGACGGGCAGTTTATCTTCAACACGTCCTACGCCCAAGTGGATGCGGCGTTGAGCGGCTACGGGATTGCCTACCTTCCCGAAAGCATCGTCATTGATGATATCCGTTCGGGACGACTGACGCAGGTGCTGGATGACTGGTCCCCGTTCTTTGCGGGGTACTATCTGTATTACCCAAGTCGCCGACAAACCTCCCCGGCGTTCGCCGCCATCGTCAAGGCCTTGCGCGTGTGAATTGCCGCCACGTGGTCGGCAAGCCAGTACGCGCAGGCTAGCGACAGCCGGATCGATAGTGGCAGGCTGATTGTTTAGTACCAGCCGGTGGCATTTCGCAGGCGGATGCCGCTGGTGTGCAGGCTGGTGTCCCATAATTCCCGCAGTGGCGTCAGGCTGTCCACCATGCGCAGGTCGACATCTCGCGGCGCGAAGGTCGCTGGCAGATCGGATAGCTTGGTGCAAGTCATGGGCGTGACCGGAACCCGGCTCACGCGCATGCCGGCATCATTCAATTCTCGAACCATTTAGGTGGCAATTCATAGCGATAGAGGACGGCCGTGGCGCAACGCTCCAGCCAGGAGCGCTCGATATACGCCGCTGCGCGATGCGGACCCAGCCACTTCACCGTGTCCGCCGGACGTGTTCCGTCTTTCGCCCAGATCACGATGCGGGGGCATTCGCGTGGAAAATGGTAGAGGAAATCCAAATCCTCCTCGATCGCCCAGACCAGCGGTCCGTTCAGCCATTCCATGCCCGTGACCCGTGTCGAGGGCACAAGTACGGGCCGGGGAACGAAGGTGCCGATCTGCGGATCGTCGCTAAAGTGATACAGACGCATGCCAAGCGATCCCGGTCGTGTCGCCATCGTTGATAGCCCATCCGGATGTCCCGGCTCAACTCCAGTTCCGAGCCATTCGTCGTCATGCGTGTGTCACCCAGGCTCGCTATGACAATGTCATTCGAATGAGTTGGGTCGATGCGCAGTCAAGGTCAAACCTGGGTAGAAGCCCGGGACAGGATAAATCTCGAGATCACATCCGGCCGCTTAGCGCCTGATACCAGGCTGCCGTCCGAGCCGGAGCTTTGCGTGCTGTACGGCACGCGGCGTCACTCGCTGCGCAAGGCCCTGGCGGCGCTCGTGGCGGAAGGTAAACTGCGGGTCGAGCATGGCCGCGGTACCTTTGTCGAGCGAGCTCCGCTGCTCAACTATGTCATCGGCTCGCGGACGCGCTTTCGCGAAAACCTTATGTCGCAGGGGCTGACCGCCTCGGGCGAGACGCTGGCCGAGATGAAGATACCGGCCAGTGCACGGGTCGCGGCGGCGCTGGACATTGCGGTCGAAGCGCCGGTCCACGCACGGTCCTGGCGCGGCTTTGCAAATGACCTGCCGATCAGCATGGGCTGGGGCTATCACGACGCCGCGCGCTTTCCGGATCTGCAAGAGCGCCGGCGTACTGTCCGCTCAATCACCGAAGTCTATCGCAGCTACGGCATCGCGGACTATCGCCGGCTGCGCACGACGGTGTTTACCCGCATTGCCTCCGAGAGCGAGGCCGCGATGCTGATGCTGCGCGCCGGCCAATCGGTTCTGGTGGTGCAGAAGATCGACGCCGATCTCGATGGACGGCCCATTGGCTTTTCCGAGGCGGTGTGGGCCGGCGACCGCGTGCAATTCACCTTTGAATCCGATCAGCCGACCGTCATGACCACCGAAAGAGACAGCGATGTATAACGAGACCCCTGCCGGCGGACCGGGCCATGCCGCAGCCCTGAATATCCTGGCGCGGGCGCGGCCCGAGCGGTTGAAGCAGTTCGCCGAAACCCTTCTCGACACCATGGTCGACGTTTCCGTGCTCGCCAATCGCACCGGCCTCGTCATGGTGCCGATGCGCGACACCGTCGAAAATGTCGATTTCCATCTGGGCGAAGTCCTGGTCAGCGAGGCGCATATCGCCGACGGAGCCGGCCATGTCGGCTATGGCATGGTGACCGGCCGCGATCTCGAGCGAGCCATGGCCGTGGCCGTCGTCGACCTGCACATGGCGGCCCGCGGCGAGGAGCCGGCTACCATCCATTTCCTCATGGAAGAGCAGGCCCAACTTGCCGCGGCCGATGCGCTGCGGATGCGCCAGGTGGAAGCCACGCGCGTCGAAATGGAGACGTTCTGATGCTGACCGTTGCTCCTCCCGACGCCGTCGAATTGCGTGCCAATGCGACCTTCGAGGCGCTGATGTGGGCGCTGGCCCGGCCGGGCCATGGCCGCGAGATGCCGGAAGCCGGCCTTGCCGCGATCGTCGATACGCTGGTCGATCTTGAATGCGTCGTGCTGGCCGACCAGCCGGCCTTGCGAGCCGATGTGGCTGCGACCGGCGCGCTGCTGACCGATGACATCGCCAAGGCCGATCATGTGTTTCTCTCGTCTCTCGAAGGCGTGGAAGCGCGGCTCGCGGAGCTGCGCTGCGGCAGTGCCCTCTATCCCGACGATGGCGCGACGCTGGTGGCGACAGCGCAGCACGGACGAGGACAGCGCGTGCGGCTTTCCGGGCCGGGAATCGATGGCACCGTGGAAACGGCCCTTGGGATTGCGCCGGCTTTCTGGGCCATGCGCACCTCGCTCTGCGCCTATCCCGAGGGCTTTGACATGCTTGTTGTCGACGGACGCTCGGTCGTCGGCATTCCGCGTTCGACCCAGGTAGAGGTGCTCTGATGGCCTATGTTGCAACGCGCGGTGGCGAACGGGCCATCGAACAGGCCGAACGGCTATTTCGGCAGGACCTGGGCACAATCGATGCCGCACGTGTCGAGACGATCCGCACGACCATGCCCTATCTGGTTGACCGAGTGATGGGCGAAGCCTCGCTTTATGACGAGGAACTGGCGGCGCTGGCCCTGGCGCAGACCGGTGGCGAGCTTTCGGAGGCCGTGCTGGTGCTGCGGGCCTGGCGGACGACGCAGCCGCGTATCGCCATTGCCCGGCCGGTGCAGCAGGACGAACTGCTGACGCAGCGCCGCATCTCGGCGGCTTTCAAGGATATTCCGGGCGGGCAGATATTGGGGCCGACGCTCGACTATTCGCACCGTGTGCTGGCAACCGACGTGCTTGAGGGCAAGCCCTATACGCCGCCGCCGGTGGAAGCATCCGCGATCCCCGCGCCCTCACGCCAGCCATCGCTCGCCGACTGGCAGCGTCAGCAGGGTCTCGTCGCGCCGGCCAACCTTGCCGAGGTGGCCCCGCAAGACATTCCCGACCTGACGCGTGAACCGCTGCTGTTTCCGGCCTCCAGGGCGCATCGCCTGCAGAGCCTGGCGCGTGCCGAGACTGGCGGCGTATTGGCGCTCGGCTATGCGGCCATGCGCGGCTATGGCAACGCGCATCCCACGGTCAACGAATTGCGGCTCGGCGAAGCCGAAGTGGTGGTTCGCCATCCACGCGGCACGGAATTTTGCGCCGGACGCGTCCGTGTCAGCCAGGCCGAAGTGACGTCAAAGGAAAAGAGTGGCTATCTCGAACTCGGCTTTGCGGCGACCTTTGGCTGGAACGAAGTCAAGGTCATCGCCGCGGCGACGCTCGACCTCAACTCGGCCGAAGCGCCGGTCGGCTCGGCCATGCACGAAGAGTTCTACCTTTATCACACCGAGAGCGTGGAGGCCTCGGGCTTCTGCATCCACTTCAAGCTGCCGCACTACGTGACCTTCCAGTCCGTGCTGGATGCTATGCGCGATGCCAAGGCGATGAAAGCGGCGGCAACCGCAACGGCTGAACAAACACGACAGACGGAGCCCGCAGAATGAGCCTTGCTTCTCTCACCAAGCCTTGGGCCGCCACCAGCTATGGCTTTCTCGACGCCTCGGCAAAACGCGAACTCCGGCGCAAGATGCTCAAGGCCATCGCCGTGCCTGGCTGCCAGATGCCCTATGCCAGCCGCGAAGTGCCGATGGCGCGCGGCTGGGGCACCGGCGGACTGCAGGTGACCCTGACGCTGGTCAACCCGGCCTCGACCATCAAGGTGATCGATCAAGGGGCGGACGATGGCGTCAATGCCGCCTCGATCCGGCGCTTCATCAGCCGCGTTTCCGGGGCAAGGGAAACCTGGGATACGCTGGCCGCCTCGATCGTCCAATCGCGCCATCGCGTGCCTGAAGAAGTCATGGGCGAGGATCAGATCCTGGTGCTGCAAGTGCCCAATCCCGAGCCGCTGCGCGGGGTCGAGCCCAATATATCCGTAGCCCGGCAGATGCATGCCGATGCCGACTACGGCAAGCTGTGGCTGACGCTTTATGAGCAGATCGTACGCAAGGGCCGCATCATGCAGGGCGCGGCCTATCCCAGCATGGTCAATGGCCGGCATGTGAGAACATTGTGCCGAACTGGCTTTTTCACTTCAGCCTGCGGCGGTTCTTCGATGCCTTTCGGGGCATTGACGGTTTGGTCTGGGCGCTGATTTTCGTTTCGGCCGTCGGCCTGGGCCCCTTCGCCGGCGTTCTGGCCATCGCGGTCGGGGACGTCATGG
>NZ_JAQGJV010000064.1 GCF_028290435.1 Devosia sp.
CCCCGCCCACGAAGTCTTCGTCGCCGAAGACGAGGGCGTCATCCTGGGCACCTATTATCTGATGGCCAATCGCTCCGGCGGCGGTGCCCACGTCGCCAACTGCGGCTACATGACCGCCCCGGCAGCCCAAGGCAAAGGCGTGGCCCGCGCCATGTGCCAACACTCACTGCTGCGCGCCGCCGAGCGCGGCTTCCGCGCCATGCAGTTCAACCACGTCGTCTCCACCAATACCCGCGCCGTGGCGCTCTGGCAGAAACTGGGCTTCGACATTGTCGGCACTTTGCCCGCCGCGTTTAATCACCCCGTTCAGGGGTACGTGGACAGCTATGTGATGTTCAAGACGCTCACCGGCTGATCCAGCCACGAGGCCGGGCAAGGATCGACCACGAGACAGCCCCATCCACCGTCCTTCCCGCGGACTTGATCTGCGGGCCACTCTCCGCTTACGCCACTTTGGGACGGACCCGCGGATCAAGTCCGCGGGAAGGACAGTGGATACACGTGATTAGGGCCATCGGCCAATCCATCTCAGCCCAAGTACCTGCACAAACAAAAAGGGCCCCGCCAAAGCGGAGCCCTTAAAATCACACCGGCCTGAACCAGCTTATTTGCCCAGCGTACTTGGCCACGTCCCGTGCAAGTCGGCACCACGGCCCACAATCTCAAAACCATGTGCACCGAAGAAATCGCGCTGTCCCTGCGTCAGGTTTGCCGTGCCCTGCGCTTGGCGATAGCTGTCGAAATAGCTCAGTGCCGCCGAGAGGCAGATCATGGGGAATTCGCCGGTCGCAGCCGCTGCAATCACCTTGCGCAGCGACGGATGGCTGTCCTTCATCAACGTCACGAAGTCCGGCACCACCAGCAGGTTGGCATTGCCGCCCTTGGAATAGGCCGCGGCCATCTGGTCGAGGAATCGCGAGCGGATGATGCAGCCGGCGCGCCAGATCTTGGCAATGGTCGCCAGCGGCAGGTTCCAGCCATTCTCTTCGCTAGCCTTGGCGATGACCGCAAAGCCCTGCGCATACGAAACGATCTTGCCGGCGAGCAGCGCCTTTTCGAGGTCTGCCAGGGTCACGTCGGTCTTGGCACGGTTCGGCTTGCCATAAATGGCTTCAGCCGCCACGCGTTCTTCCTTGCGCGAGGAAATAGAACGGGCCGCAACGGCGCCCTCGATTGCCGTCGCTGGCACGCCCATCTGCTGCGCCGCAATGGCCGACCAGACGCCGGTGCCCTTCTGGCCCGCCTTGTCGAGGATCAGTTCGACCAGCGGCTTGCCGGTGTCCTTGTCGATGGCCTCGAGCACATAGCCGGTGATTTCAATCAGGTAGGAATTGAGGGGACCCTTGTTCCATTCCTTGAACACGTCCGACGCCTGCTTCGGCGTCATCCCCAGGCCGTCACGCATCACGCCATAAACTTCGGCGATCATCTGCATGTCGCCGTATTCGATGCCGTTGTGGATGGTCTTGACGAAATGGCCCGCGCCGCCCTCGCCCAGATAGGCGCAGCAGCTTTCGCCATTGAACTGCGCCGCGATCGCGGTCAGCACCGGCTCGGCATTGTGCCACTGCTCCTTGGAGCCGCCCACCATGATGGAGGGGCCGTGCCGCGCGCCCTCTTCGCCGCCCGAAACGCCGACGCCGAGATAGCCGATGCCCTTGGGCTTGAGATAATCGAAACGCCGCTGCGTATCGGTAAAGAGCGAATTGCCGCATTCGATGATGGCGTCGCCCTTTTCCAGGTGCGGCAGCAGGTGTTCAATCATTTCATCGACCGGCGCGCCGGCCTTGACCATGATGATGATCGAGCGCGGACGCTTCACTGCCTGCACAAAATCGGCCAGGTCCGCCTTGGCGATCACCTTGCCGTCGAGCCCCTGCTCCTTGGCCATAGCCACGAATTCATCGATGCGGCCGGCGCTGCGATTATGCACGGCAACCATGTAGCCCTTTTCGGCGATATTCAGCGCCAGGTTCGAGCCCATGACCGCAAGGCCAATAAGGCCGATATCCGCTGTCGACATCCGTAAGTCCTTCCGAGGTCCCAATGCGTCAAGTCGCCGCATGCAATTGCTGTTCGCGGCGGGCGCACATGACCACAAAGCGCGTCTAGACGGAAGTCGAATAAGCGCACTTTTTGGGCATAGCTGCCTTCTTGTATGGCAGGTTGTATTGCCGGATCGCTGCGCCATGGCATAGGGTCGCGCCGATTGCCGGAGGACCGCATGGCCAAGCTTTCTCAGTTCGACTTGACGGGCAAGCGCGCCCTCATCACCGGCTCCAGCCGCGGGCTGGGTTACGCCATCGCAGCGGCCTTGGCGGATGCGGGCGCGTCCATCATTTTGAACGCCCGCGACAACGTCGCCTTGGGCGCCGCCGCCAGCCAGTTGGCGGCTGCCGGGGCCAGCGTCAAGGCAGTTGCCTTCGACGTCACCAGCCGCGACAGCGTCAACGACGCCATCGCCTATTGCGAAGACGAAATCGGCCCCATCGATATCCTGGTCAACAATGCTGGCATGCAGTTTCGCAGCGCGCTGGAGGCCTTTCCCCCCGAAAAATTCGACCAGCTCATCACCACCAATGTCACCTCCGTGTTCAATGTCGGCCAGGCCGTCGCCCGCCACATGATCAGCCGCGGCCATGGCAAGATCATCAACATCTGCTCGCTGATGTCGGAACTGGCACGCCCCTCCATCGCTCCCTATGCCGCCAGCAAGGCTGCCGTCGCCAATCTGACGCGCGGCATGGCCGTCGATTGGGCCAAGCACGGCCTCAACGTCAACGGCATCGCACCCGGCTACTTCGCCACAGAGCTCAACGAAGCCCTGACCAAGGACGAAAAGTTCAACGCCTGGATCGAGACCCGCACCCCTATGGGCCGCTGGGGTGAGCCGCACGAACTCGGCGGCGCTGCCGTTTTCCTCGCTTCCGATGCCGCCAAATTCGTCAACGGCCACATTCTCTACGTCGATGGCGCGTTCACCGCGACGGTGTAGGAGATCATGATGACCCTGACCCCTGCCCGCATCATCATCGTCATGGGCGTCAGCTCATCCGGCAAATCCACCGTCGGCCAGTCGATTGCCCGCCGCCTCCACGTGCCCTTCCTCGACGGCGACGGTTACCATCCAGAGGCCAATGTCGAAAAAATGCGCGCCGGCATTCCCCTCACCGACGATGACCGCTGGCCCTGGCTCGAACGCCTGGCTTTGGCCCTGCACGAAGCCGCCGACAAGAAGGGTGCCGCCGTCGGCGCCTGCTCCGCCCTGCGCCGAAGCTACCGCGAGTATCTGACGAACAAAGCCGGCGAACCGATTCTATTCGTTCATCTCTCCGGCACGCGCGAGGTTATCGCCGAGCGCATGGCCCGCCGTCAGCACGAGTATATGCCCACCAGTTTACTCGACAGCCAGTTTGCAACCCTCGAGCCGCCCGACCCGGCCACAGAGAATGTCCTCGTCCTGCCGGTGACCGATTCGATCGAGAAGCTTACCATGGCGGTGGTCAAGGAACTCGACCACCTCAAGACCTTCAAGCGCTGGCAATAAGCGATCGTGAACGGGCCGTTCACGATTGGTTAGGCCGCTCGGCGCTTACTATGGGTATGGCCGGCAAGACCCGGCCGCCAATCGAGGATGTGACATGAGCAAGCTCTCTCGCACGATCCCGACCGACGCCCGCTCCGGCCGCCCCACGGCGCCGAACCTGCCGGCCTGGATGATTACCAACCTAAGGCATGCCGAAGCCGAACGCCTGACTCCCCAGGCGCTTCACCTCGAATTGCCACCAACGCGCCCTTGGGCCGATGATCCCGTGGACGGCGAATCCGAAGGCATGCTGACCCTCGATCTCTGAGTGGACGCGCCGCGAACCGGCCAATTGCGCCAGTCGATTGCCTGGCCCCTGTGCCTTCAGGCGCCGGCCAGCGCCGAATTGTAATACCGCTCGTCGCCGGTCACGTCCTCGCCCACCCAATCGGGCAGTTCGACCCTGGCGTCTTCGCTTTCCATCTCGATTTCGGCCAGCACCAACCCCGCGTGCCGCCCCTCGAACACGTCGACCTCCCAGTCGCGCCCGGCATAAGGCACCGCATACCGGCGCTTCGCGATCACCTGCTGCCCGGCATGCGCTAGCAGTTCGCGCCCATCGTCCAGCGGCACTTCATATTCATATTCGTCGCGCGAAAATGCCGTCCCACCCGCCTTGATGGTCAGTACAGCGCGCGCATCGTCCAAGATCCTGATCCGCACCGTGACCCCATCCCCGCGCGCCAGATATCCTTGCACAATCCCCTCGCTGCCGCTGGTGGCCCTTCGCCAGGCATCCGAGCTGACCAGAAATTTTCGTTCGATCTCCTTGGCCATCGCTAAGCGTCCGCCAGCGCCCAATAGCGCTGCAGGCGTTCGGTGAGCGCGCCCGGCTTCTCCGCGGCGATCTGCCGGCCCAGCGCAAAAGCCTGCTCCCCAAAGCCATCCTGCCGTTCGTTGGCCAGTTCCATCACCAAATTCAGCGCCGCCGGCGCGCCGGCGACCCGGCCACTCAGCACCTCAACCAGCGCCGCCAGATCGTGGTGTCGGCCCAAGAGATCGGCGAGTTCCGCCAAGAGCTTAATGCGCCCGTCCAGCATGTCGGGCGCATGGCGGCGCAGCAGCAGCATATGGTGACGATGATATTTCGCCTGCTTGCGCCAGGCATGCAGCGTTTCCGGCGAACCATCTTCCGCCGCATCGCGCATGCTTTGCCGCATGCGCCGATACGTGTCCTCAACCCCGCCCGCGATCGCGCCGAACTTCTTGCGCTTCAGCCTCCAGCCCCCCACCCGCTCGCGCATCGCCAGCACCGCCGCGCAGAACTCGCGCAGCAACGCCTGCTCGTCGATTTGCAGCGTCAGCCCCCGGCTGCGTTCGGTCAGCATGTCGCGCAACTGTTCCAGTCCGCGCGCGTCCCGCGCCTCGGCGACCAGGCTATCGAATGTCGCCACCATCACCGCAGCATCGCGCGCCTGCGATAGCCGGGCGGCAATGCCCCTGATTGCGCCGTCCTCGGCCCTGAACGACTTCAACTGCGGCCGCACGATCTGCAACAGGCCGCGCAAATTCTTGCAGCGCCGCCGCAACTGATGCACCGTGGCGTCGAAGTCCGCCTGCGGCGCCGACGCCTCAAGCAGCGCCTTGTCGATCTGCTCGACAGCGATCCGGCGCAGGCCGCGTTCGACATTGCCGTCGTCCGGCTCGAAGGCAAACGACATCCGGCGTCTCCGTGTCAGAATCAACAAGAGCAAAACCCGTGTCCCAGATGATCGGTTGCAGTCCCCGCGCGCCAGAGCAAGCTGCGAAAACGCCGGAGTTCGTAGACCTGCAATGCACGAAGCTCTAAGCTTGCCCTAGTCTAGAAATGGAAGTTCGCACCAGCTTTGACGGTCTGCAGCCGCAGAGTTTCGTTTAGGTCAAAGGCAGCAAATCCTGGCGGGTTCGTAAACACGGTAGCGGTGCCCAGGTCGGTGTAGGCATATTCAGCAAACAGGCTGACATTCTCGAGGACCTTTACTTCAACACCCGCGCCGATAGTGAAACCAATCCGATCGTTTCCATGGAACCCGTCGAATGGAACACCGGTCGCTGTTGTCACTGCCGAAGTGCGGGTTTGACCGAATGCGAGGCCGCCGTGGACGTAGGCGAGGACATCGCTCATGGCGAAGCCCACTTTTGCGCGGACACTACCAAGATCTTTCAGCGAAGATGAGATCGTAATGTCGTTAGCCGCCGGCCCGCTACTCGTGGAGCCCTCAAGACTTGTAAGAGCAAGGTCAACGACGCCGCCGACGACAAAATTGCCCATTTGATAATTGGCGCCTGCCTGCATACCAACAAGCCCGCCGACGTCATCGCCGATATAGGGAAAGCCGAAGCCTGCCGTTCCGTTATATTCGTATCGGCCCGGCGCAACCCCGCCGAAAATACCTGCATAAAATCCAGACCAGTCGGTCGAGGAGGAATTGATCACCAGCACATCGTCATCGGCGGCGAAAAGATCAGCGGCATTCGCGTCAACCGTAAATAAAGAGGCGGCAAGGAATGCTAGACGTGAAAATTTGCTCATGAAATCAACCAAACTCAAAACAACATGGTTTATTATTCATGGCAAACTATAGTAAATACGAGATTAAGGCGGCGAATACGTATCGCCCTCCTACGTCGTGGTATTTGCTGGAATTAGATTAGGGGGCAGTGACCCCTATTCGCGGACATGGCTGCGGGGCGGCGGCTCCGTGCTCAAATACAAAGGATACGCAATGCCATAGCTCCATGCGCGTTATTCACCGCCCAGGTCAGCGGCTACTAAACGGCTCGTCATTCTCGAAGCACCATTTTCGCCCCGCTCTGAAGCAACTGTCCACGGGCCTAAAACCCGAAGGATTGCTGCCCGGTATCCGGCGGCCCGACCTGCACACCCTCCAGCGCCAACATCCGCAACTTCGATGCAGCGCCGCCCGGCGCTGAAAACCCACCCGGTTTGCCGTCGCTGGCCAGTACCCGATGGCAGGGAATGATCAGCGGGATGCGATT
The DNA here is from genome assembly GCF_028290435.1 of Devosia sp. Taxonomy (GTDB): domain Bacteria; phylum Pseudomonadota; class Alphaproteobacteria; order Rhizobiales; family Devosiaceae; genus Devosia. Next base: position 6,566 of record NZ_JAQGJV010000064.1, read on the forward strand.
GGCGCCCATGGCCTGCCCCACCGCTCGCGACAGGCTCACATCGCCCAATTGCCGTGCCAGCGCGCCGTAGGTCGTGGTTTCGCCATAACCGATCTGCACCAGCAATTCGTACGCTCGGCGGTGAAATTCCGGCAGCCCCTCCAGATCGAGCGGCACAGAAGCGAAATCAACCTGCCCGCCGCGCGCATAGTCGCGCACCATCGCCATCACGCCCTGGATCGCCACCGGCGGCTCGCCCACTTCCGCGCCATGCCGCAACAGCCGCGCTTCCACGCTCTCCCCAGACAGTCCCGGCAGATGCGCCCGAGCAACGCCCGCCTCGGTCCAGCCAAGACCAAACATGCCAAGCTCGGTTTCAAAAACACAGATCTGCATTGGTCCGGTCTACCCTCCTTCGTTCGCCCCCGACAACCCGATATTGACGCGCCGGATGAGGACGCTTTGAGATTCACATCAGGTCTCCTCCCTGAATTCCACTCCTACCGCGGTCCAGCATTCGCCGCCGGCGCAACATCCTCCGGCGGGGGCTCCTGGCCGAACACGCTGCGCCCACCATAACTGTGCGAGCGCCAGCGCTCCTGCGCGATGAGCGACCCCACCGATGGCCCCGTCGCATAAGGCTCCATCAAGCGCGATTGGTCGTCCAGCCGCTTCATCGCATCCAGTGCCTCGCTTTGCCCCAGCTTGGCCTTCTGCACCGCTGACTTCAAAATCCCGATGGTCTCGTCATAAACCTTGATCGGCACCGGAAACGGATGCCGATCCTTGCCGCCATGGGCGAAGGAAAACCGCGCCGGATCGCTGAACCTGCAGGGCGCGCCATGCACCACCTCAGCCACCATCGCCAAGGCTTCTACGGTCCGTGCGCCGACCCCTGGCACCATCAGCAGCTCGGCAAAATCCTTCGGCCCCCGATCCGCCGCCGCTGCCAAGGCCCCATGCAATCGCCGCGTGATCACATCCTTGGGCCGCACATCATGATGCGCCGGCATCACCAGATAGGGCAGCGCCATCTGCTCCGGCTCCTCTGTCTCGGCTTTCGGGTTCATCTTGCCCAGCTCACGCGCAATCCCGTCCGGCCCCAGCGATGCCAGCAGGTCGAGCTGCCCCATGCGCGACGCATCCGCCCGCCGATCCGTCAGGTTGACAATATTGCCTTGCCCCGCCCCTTCGATCGCCGCATGCGGCGCGTCGACAAAACTGGTCAGCCCCTCGGAATGCCAGTGATAGCGCCGCGCCACCCGGCTATCTCCATTCATGCCCTGCTGTAGCACCACCCATTTGCCGTCATCGGTGACGATGAAACTGTGCAGATAGAGGTCGAACCCGTCCTGAACCGCCGCGCTGTCGACCTTGGCCACCAGCCGGCTGGCCTGCCCCAGCGCCACGCCATCTAACCCCACCTTTTCGCCAACCCGCAGCAATTCCACCGGCGTCTGCAGCGAGTGCTTGCCACGGCCGCCACAGACATGAATACCCAATTCGCCCGCCAGCGGCGTCAGCCCGCGCTTCAGCGCCCCGATTACGCTGGTGGTGATGCCCGAGGAATGCCAGTCCATTCCCATCACCGCACCGAACGACTGAAACCAGAACGGATGCGCCAGCCGCGCCAGCAGTTCGTCGCGGCCATATTCCATCACGATAGCCTGGCAGATCACGCTGCCGAGCCGCGTCATGCGGTCGGCCAGCCATTTTGGCACAAGCCCGCCATGCAGCGGCAGATCGGCGCTTCCCGCCCGTTGTCCCATCTCAGCCTCGGACCAAACTTACGCCGCAAGCCTACGCCGCCTTCAACCCCAATGCAAACAAAACAAGAACATTACTTTTTGGCCTTCGTCCGCAGCACCACGGCGCACCAGTCGCGCAACTCCTCCGCAATCACCAAAGCCGGATCGCCCCGCCGCGAAAATGCCCACCAAATCTGCGCACCCTGCCATTGGCTGGCCATAAGCCGGCCCAGCCGCATCTGGTCCACCCAGTCCTGCGTCAGCCGCCGCCCCAGCGCCAGCGCCAGTACTTCGCCCCACGCCGTGCCCCGCGCGCGCAATACCGGATCGCGCATGTCCTCGCGTAAGATCAGCAGCCCCTCGGCATAATCGGTCTCGCCCGTGCCGGTCGGAAACATGCGCACCAGCATGGCTATGGCGCCTTCGACGCTTACCGGTTGGTCCCGGTCCGCCTCCGCCGTAAGCGCATCCAACTGGTCCCAAGCTCGCACCAATGTGGCCCGCAGAAACGCCTCCTTGTTCGGATAACGCTGCACCAAAGTGGCCGGCGACAATCCCACCGCCTTCCCCACCGCGGCAAAAGTCAGTGCCTCCGGCCCGCCCCGATGCATCACTGCGAGAGCTGCATCCAGGATCGCCTCATCCGTCACCGTCCGTGGCCGCGCCATGCAAAATCCATTTGTAAACGAACGTTCATTTATATATTCTAACCACCTTACCAAAGGAGAATCCCGATGGCTAGAATCCTCGGATATATCGCCGCCAGCCTCGATGGCTTCATCGCCACGCCGGACGAGAATCTCGACTGGCTAATGCAACAGCCGGACCTGGACCTTGGCGAACACGACTATCGCCACTTCATCAAAACCATCCGCACCGTGGTCATGGGTCGCGCCACCTACGACTGGATCGAACGCTTTCCCGGCCCTTGGGACTACGCTGACCAGCGCGTCATCGTCGTCACCTCGCGCCCCATCGAAAACCCCAAAGGCCCGCTCGAAACCCGCTCCGACCTAAGCGCCCTGATCGACGAGTTGCGCGCCCTTGATGACGGCGATGTCTGGATGCTCGGCGGCGGCAAACTGCAGATGGAATTCATGGCGCGCGGCGCGCTCGACGAAATCGAGATTTACGTCATTTCCGAGATCATCGGCGGCGGCATTCCCCTGTTCCCCGCCACAGGCGCTCGCCTCAGCCCCAAGCTGATCTCCGCCCAGGCAATCGGCCCCGCCTGCGCCCGCCTGCATTATCGCTTCGGCTAGAGGACACGCCTCAGCCTGGTCACCAACCACAGCGTCATTTCGCGGCATTGCAATGACTGTTGCAAACGAAAAAGGCCGCCCCGAAGGGCGGCCTTTTTCATCCTGCTATGACCCTAGCGCTTCAGCGCGTCGCCGGCCTTATTTTTGACGTCGCCGACCTTGGACTGCACCTTGCCGACAGCCTTGTCGGCTTTGCCTTCAGCCTGCATCTTGGTGTTGCCGGTGAGGCCGCCCACTGCGTCCTTGATGGCGCCCTTTGCCTGCTTGCCGGCGCCGTCAACTTGATCTTTATTCATCTGGAATTCTCCTCGGGGTTTTCCTGCCGATACAACAGGCAACCCGCCGGGACGTTGCATTACAAATTTGTTACGCGTCCAAATTCAGGATCGGTTGTGACCGCGCGCAATCTGTCCTTGCCGGCCAAACCCTGCTAACAGGCGCCATGTCCGGTCCCATGCCCACCCTGCTCGACTATTTTCCGCCGCTCGAACCCTATCTCAATCTCATCTATGGCGATGACGATTTGCTGGTCTTCGACAAGCCCAGCGGCCTGCTCAGCGTGCCCGGCAAGGACCCATCGCTCTGGGACAGTATTCGCCACCGCGCCCGCCAGAAATGGGCCACGGCCGAAATGGTGCATCGCCTCGACAAGGACACATCCGGCATTATCCTGATGGCGCTGAACAAGCGCGCCCATGGCAAGCTCGGCGCCCAGTTCGAAAACCGCCTGACGCAAAAGAGCTACGTCGCCCGCGTCTGGGGCAATGTGGAGGCCGACGAGGGCCTGGTCGATCTCCCCCTCGCCAGCGACTGGGATAACAAGCCCCGCCAGAAGGTGGACGCCGAAACCGGCCGCGCCTCTCAGACGCAATGGAGCGTCATGGAGCGCGAGGGCAACGCTACCCGCCTGCGCCTCATCCCCCTGACCGGGCGCACGCATCAGCTCAGGGTTCACATGAAGGCCATCGGCCATGTGATTCTGGGCGATGCATTTTACGCCGATCCCGAGGCCTTCGCGGCCGCCGATCGCCTCCAGCTCCACGCCGCCGAACTCAGCTTCACCCACCCCACCACGGGCGAACTCTGCCACTTCACGGCGCCGGTGCCGTTCTAGGCTTCCCCCAAATACCCCACTTCGATGCGGTGGAAATACTCCCCCGCCTTCATCGTATCGAGCCACTTGCGGAACCCCGCCACATCGGCAAATCCCGCCCGCCTCGCATCGGCATCGCTGACATCATTGGGCGACATTTCGTCCATCGCCTTGATCGCCAATAGCCCCTCCTTGGTCTTGAGCGTCCCGCCCGGCCTGACGCTCGGCCGGCTCCAGCGCCGGAAGACCAAGTCGACCTTTCCCGCCTTGATCTCTTCCAAAAGTTCGCGTTTCAGCAGCATCGGCCTGGTCCCTGATCAATTTCCCCGCACCATGCCGCCGCGCGAAACGCCACACAACCGCCGATCCGGTTTTCCACCGCCACGGCGAATGCGGCATTCTCGACTATATGGAAGCCAAATATGTCGCGACGGCGTTCTGACTAGCCCAGGATTGCCGTCGCCAGTATTTCCACCCGCAGCCCGCTGGCGAGCAATTCCTTGACCACCACCGTCGCCCGCACCGGATACGGCTGTTTGAAGAACTCCGCATAAACCGCGTTCATTCCCTTCGCGTCCGCCTTGTCGATCAAAAACACCTGCACCTGCACGACATTGGCCAGCGTCCCGCCGGCCGCGCGAATGGCAATCTCGAGGTTCTGGATCGTCCGCCGCGTCTGCACAACGATGTCGCCATCGACAATATCGCCGCTCACCGGGTCTTCGGCGATCGCCACCAGCCAAACCTGCTTTCCGGCCCGAATGGCGTCATTCACCGGCGATGACGATGGCGCAATGCCGGTTTCGATCCGCTCGATCATGCTCATCTCCTCAGACATAACCCAGCGCCGCGAACTGCTGCTGGAACCAGAAATACCCCGCTGCCGTCAGCGCCGCCGCGACGATGAACAGCACCCATCCGGTCACGGTGAGGTTGCTGTGCTGCGCATTGCGATACTGTAGCCGCTCGCCGGCCACGACGAACCCGACACCAAAGATGATGCAGAGCGGCACCAGGATGAAGGCCTTGAGCTGATAGCTCACCTCCGGCGCGCCACTCTGCGCCTCCTGGAGCGGCAGCCAAAGGAAAAACCATCCCACCGCGACCCCGATGGCGATACTCGCCAAGCCGCCCAGCCGTAATTTCAGATCCTGCACCATCATAATTTCCCCAATAATCCTATGGCCTCACTGCCATGCGCGGCTTTATCGGGTCAATTATGAACCGTGTCCGAACGCGCTTGATCGCGCCGACAATGGTAGCCTCCGATTGCCAGATTTTCCCCAGTGTGACAAACAACCCCCGTCGGCTAACCGGCTTGCGGGCGTGGTGGAATGGTAGACACACAGGACTTAAAATCCTGAGGGGGTATCCCCGTGCGGGTTCGAGTCCCGCCGCCCGCACCAGATGCCTGGAGACATCAGCTGGCTTGAGCTTCAGCACGTCTCGGCAAGCCACGGATGCGGAGCGCCGACATGGATCGTGCCCGCGACCTGACCAGCGATTAGACGGCTACCGGCGGCGCGCAATACCTTCGGATCATGTGGACGTCACGAAACGCCGCCCGGCCATTGGCGTCGCGGAGACACGGTGTAAAGCGGCTTTCGCCCCGAGGGCTTGCGCCCCCAATTTGGTAGTTGAAGAGGCGAAAGCCGCTTCACACGATCTGGATTTCCCGCATGCGCATCGAGCGGCCGCCCTTTCGGGTTGGACGATTACGTCCGGCCGGTTGTCAGCGTCCACGCTCGTGCCTGGGCGACCCCATGCAAGCCAGCTTCCCGCCCAGCACTTCGTCGGTGCCGCGTGAGCGGCGGGAATGGGGAGATCATAATGGAGGAGCAATGTGCGGGGATAAGTTTTTGCACAAGGACTCAGGGCTGCCACGCGCACCATCCGGCACGGCTGCAGTCGAGCACCGCCTTGCCAAATCACACAAACTTAAAGAGAAGTCGCTATTAGGGTACGCTGTTCTGATAGACAAAATGCGCCGTCGAATTTTCGGCAGCCCTATTGATATGTTCTTCATATGTTCCTACGTTGGCACGATGGAACTTGGCCATAGGCATTGTGTTTGATTGATGGGCAAAATCGCTGCGATCATACTTGGCGCGATCATTGGTGGGTTCGCTGCCTGTGCTGCGCTTGTGGCCTGGTTCGGTTGGGGTGTGCCCGGGAAGGGTACGATCGTATATCTTGACCCAACAAGGGCCGACTACGTAGACCTGCTACTTACGGTTGCGACGATCGTCCTTGGTGGCGTTAGCCTTACAGTGACGGTGGGCGCGCTGGTGATAGGTCTGGTTGCGTTGAAGACTTTGCGGGAGATCAAAGACGAGGCGGCAAACGAAGCTAAAGATGCTGCAGCAGGCAAAATAAACCAGACAATGGCGACTGAACTTGAGCCAAACGTCAAGGCTAAGGTGCAAGAGGCGCTTCCGCCGGCGATTAAGGCAGCGTTGCTGAGTGACGAATTGGGTCACAAGATTATGAGCGAGATGGCCCAGCGAGGCGAACTCGATGAGGTGCTTGAGCGTGTGGCAATGCGGATGCAGGGCGGCGGACCTGAGTTAGACCCAGACAATGCTGACCCATACGCAGATGATGAAGGCAAGAAGACCTAGCAGGACAGGAGGGAGATAAATTGGACGTAAATATGCACAACATGACAGCATCTAGCGACTGGGAAATTAAGTCGCCTTCCCGCGAATTTCTGAACCTCACTCCCGAGGTGCGAGAAAGTATCGATGAGTATCTTTCCGAGAACCCGGTAAAGCTTGGCGCAATAGCAAATAGACTTGGCGTAAAGGTTCTACTTTCCACACTGCCGCGCGGAACCTCCGGCCAAATCGGCCAGGAGGACGGTGATTTCGTTATCCGCATAAACCGGCACGAAGCCAAGCATCGTCAACGCTTCACGCTTGCCCATGAGCTTGCTCACTTTCTACTTCACCGTGATCTAATAGTGGCTGAGGGCGGGTGGTCTGAGAACGTATTGCTGCGCTCGGGCCAACCGGCAAACGTTGAGTATGAGGCCAACCGGCTCGCCTCCGACCTTGTGATCCCCTCCGCCAAACTTGCAGAAGCGACCGCGGAATACTCGGGACCGATGACTAGCGAGGTCATTGAGGACCTTGCCCGCCGCTTTGGAGTATCCACCGCGGCGATGGAAATTAAACTCCAGATGGCGTGAGGGAGCGGTGGGGATGGAGGTTCACGAATACCTGGTTACCTTGGGCGTTCGCCCTGCAGAACTTAGTGGTTTGAAAGAACTGCCAGGGGGCACAAAGGACCGCATCACCCCATTGCTTTTGCTTGCACCGTGGCTCGCAACGACACCGCTATCAAGAGCGCTTGATAAGTTTGAGGAGTCATTTCCCTCCCGCCCCTACTTCGTTGACGTCGACACTTATTACCGCGTCAACGATAAGCCCAACGATGCCAAATTGATGTGGGAGCGGTTAGCCCATAAGCCAGCCGACCTTGCGGAATGGTGGAAGCTCTTAGCTGAATACCCGAACGCAAACCCGTGCCTCCTTATGGCGGAGCAGCCAATTGAAAGGGTTAGGGATCAGATAACCTGGGCACGCGAGAATAATAGGACATTCTGCCTGAGGATAAACCTCGCGGAGGGTATTGGCTCCGGCATTCCGCCTTGGATGCCCGCTCTGGTGGATGAGTTGGCACGGGAAGGTGCCAGCGATTACGCTGTTGTATTTGAATTCGGCTGGGTCCTAGATCCGTTGCTGATGGCAGCGGTTGCGAGTGGCTATACAAACACCTTTTTCGCCACGATTCCCCAAACTATCCCGGTGGCAATATCTTGCACGTCCTTCCCCAAGGACTTCACCTCCTACAACGGCACGGACGAAGTTGGGTTTACTAATCGGGATTTGATTGCTCAGGTGCAACGGTCAACCAACCACCCGAGGATCATCTACGGAGATTGGGGGACAACAAGACCTCGGAGCTATGGTCACGCAAGTCAGCCCAAGAACCGGATCGACTATCCGACCGACAACTCGTGGATTTTCGCTCGCGACGACGACCAAAGTGTGGACTTTCAGACAGCCGCTGCGCGGATTACGAACAGCGACCAATGGTCGGGTGACTTGGGTATTTGGGGCGAGCAACTCATAGAGGGCACAGCGGCTGGGCAAGCTTTCGCTATCGATACTATGCCCAAGATGTATGCGTCGCGTATCAATATACACCTGCATCGCCAGGCATTTTATGGCCACCTGCCGCCGCCTAACGCATTGGATGAAGAGTGGAATGATGAAGACCTGTAAAGTTTAGCGGCGGTCCGCCGAGTTGTTGGATGCGCTGACGACCCTCAGGAATTCATGCTGCCGCTATGAACGACCGACACGGGGCGCGAAGGAGAAGCATTCGCGCCCTCTGCGTGGGATCGTAGGTCGACCACAGACCTAGTCCGTGCCGCCACCGATCGGCGCGGCATACGCCACATCCAGATCCCACGGGAAGAAAATCCAGGTGTCCTGGCTGACTTCGGTGATGAACGTATCCACCAGTTCGCGTCCCATGGGCTTGGCATAAACCGTGGCAAAGTGTGCGCCCGGCAGCATGTCGCGCACGACGCGGGCCGTCGAGCCGGTATCGACGAGATCGTCAACGATCAGAATTTTGCCGCCCTTTTTGGCCAGGTCGAGGATCGGCTGGCTGATCGGCTTGAGCACCTGGATGCCGCTTTGGTTCTGGTGGTCATAGCTTTTGACCGCCACGGTTTCGACGGTGCGGATATTGAGTTCGCGCGCCACGATGGCTGCCGGCACCAGCCCGCCCCGGGCAATTGCCACCACGGCATCGAACGTGCCGATCCCCGTCAATCGCCAGGCCAGGGCCCGGCTATCGCGGTGGAACTGGTCCCAGCTGACCGGAAACGACTTCTGGTTCGGATTGTTCACGCTCGTGTCTCCTGCAGTCGCCCCCACCGGCGAAGAACGGCTCATAGCAAACTCAACGCCCGCCGCCAAATGCTTAGCGCATCGTGCGGAAAAGTGGGAACCGGTTTTCCGCGTAAAAAGATGCGCCAGCCAAGAAGCGAGTGCACCGCAAGGCGCACTAGTCTTCGGGCGGCGCGATCCCGGCCTTTTCATGCGCCGCCGCCACCATGGCGCGCACCTTTTCCACCGCTTCCTCCAGCCGCGCCGCATCGGACGAGCGCAGCACCAGCTCGGTCATCAGGCGGCCTTTGCCCATCTGCGGATAGCTGCCCATTTTCACGTCCGGATACTGGTTCTGCAATTCGCCCAGCGGCCCGCCCACCGTGCCCTCGCCCACCGCCGCCTTGACGGTGATCGACAATACCTTCTTGCCGCCCTTTAGCGTCGGCACCAGCGCCTCCAGCATGGCGCGCATGATCACCGGCACGCCGGCCATCACATGCACATTGCCAATACGAAATCCCGGCGCCGCGCTCACCGAATTGACGATCAGGTCCGCGCCCTCGGGAATCCGCGCCATGCGCAGCCGCGCCTCGTTGACCTCGGTGCCGGTCTCTTTCCACCGCGCTTCCAGCAAGGCTCGCGCCTGCGCATTGATCGGCAGCGCCACGCCGAACGCCTTGGCGATGGCGTCGGCGGTGATGTCATCATGCGTCGGCCCGATGCCGCCCGTGGTGAACACATAGGTATAGCGCTCGCGCAGCGCGTTGACCGCCGCGACGATATCGTCGGTCTCGTCCGAGACGACCCGCACTTCCTTGAGATCGATCCCCAGATCGGTGCAGAAATCGGCGGTGGCCCCGATGTTCACATCCTTGGTGCGTCCCGACAGGATTTCGTCGCCGATAACGAGCAGGCCCGCGGTAACCGATGGGGAGGAGGTCATGATGTTGCCGTTTTGAGGAGGTGCCCCATGGATGCCCCTGCCCGCTCGCGCCGTCAAGCAAGGCATGCCGATTTTAAGGCCTGCATTCAAGGACATGTGCCCGCGCTGGCTCTTTCAATCGCCGCGCGCAGCGATTACCTTCGGCTGTGCCGCTCCGGAGTCTGCCATGATTACTTACGTCGATGCCCCATCCAAAGCCCGCCGCACTGCCGGCGTCATCCCGCTGCATGGCGAGGAAGGCTTTGCCGGCATGCGCAAGGCCGGCGCGTTGACCGCATTGGCGCTCGACGTACTCACCCCCTTTGTCGAGCCCGGCGTGCCCACCGCAACCATCGACAAGATTGCCTATGAATTCGCCCGCGATCATGGCGCCGTCCCCGCGACAGTGTTCTACAAGGGCTATCGCCACTCGCTCTGCACCTCGATCAACCACGTCGTCTGCCACGGCATTCCTGATGATCGCCCACTGCGCGAAGGCGATATCGTCAACATCGACCTGACTTTGGTGGTCGATGGCTGGCATGGGGACTCGAGCCGCATGTACCCAGTCGGCGAAATCACCCGTAAGGCCGAGCGGCTGATCGAAGTCACCTACGAGAGCCTCGCAGCTGGGCTAGCCGCCGCCGTTCCTGGCAACACCACCGGCGATATCGGCGCCGCCATCCAGACCTATGCCGAGGGCGAACGCACCAGCGTGGTCCGCGATTTCGTCGGCCACGGCCTGGGCAAGCTGTTCCATGACGAGCCCAATATCATGCATTTCGGCACCCCCGGCACCGGTGTGCCGCTCCGCCCCGGCATGATTTTCACCATCGAGCCGATGATCAATCTCGGCCGTCCCCACGTCAAAATCCTCTCCGATGGCTGGACCGCGGTGACGCGCGACCGCACGCTCTCGGCCCAGTGCGAGCACTCCATCGGCATCACCGAAACCGGCCACGAGATTTTTACCCTTTCGCCGGGCGGCATTTTCAACCCGATGGCGCCGGCGAAAGCCGCCTGATGGCTCCCCGTTCGGAGACGCCGCCGGGCAGCCTGGGCGAAAGCCCGTTTATTCCCATTGCGGACGAGGCGCCCGACAATGCCGGCCACCGCCAGCGCGTCCGCGAACGCTTCCTCAAGCTGGGCGGCGACGCCTTCGAGGATTACGAATTGCTGGAACTGGTGCTGCAACTGGTCGTGCCCCGGCGCGATACCAAAAAGCTCGCCAAAACCCTGCTCAAGGAATTCGGCTCGTTCTCCGGCGTGTTCTCCGCCGCCCCCGAGCGCCTGGCGAAAATCGATGGCCTTGGCGACACCTCGGTCGCCCACATCAAGGTGATCCAGTCCGTCGCCGTCCGTTTCGGCCGCGACCGCATCAAACTGGAAAAGCCGCTGCTGGCGTCCTGGTCCGAACTGATCGACTATTGCCGTGCCCAGATGGCTTACGAGAGCATCGAGCAGTTCCGCATTCTCTTCCTCGACAAGAAGAACCGCCTGATTGCCGACGAAGTGCAACAAACCGGTACCGTCGACCACACCCCGGTCTACCCCCGCGAAGTTATCAAGCGCGCGTTAGAACACTCCGCCACGGCCTTGATCCTGGTGCATAATCACCCCTCTGGTGACCCGGCTCCATCCTCCGCCGACGTCCGCATGACCCGCGAAATCACCGACATCGCCAAGCCCCTCGGCATCACGCTGCACGATCACATCATCATCGGCAAATCCGGGCATGCGTCGCTGCGGGGGCTGAAGCTGCTCTAGCCAAAACTCTGGAGCACGGGAAAAGTCTCCTGAAACCAGTACGACATCCGGGCAAAATTCCCCGTCAGGAACAACACTCCCGCCACCACCAGCAGTGCACCCATCACCCGCTCGACCGTCCGCAAATGCCGCTTAAAGGTGTTGAAAAACGTCAGGAACGGCCCGATGGCAATCCCGGCCAGGAAAAACGGGACGCCCAGCCCCAGCGAATAGACCGCGAGCAGTGACGCGCCTTCCAGCGCGCTATTCTTGCTTGCCGCCACGGACAGGACAGCCGCCAGCACCGGCCCGATGCACGGCGTCCAGCCGATGGCGAAAGCCAGCCCCAGCAGAAACCCGCCGACCGGCCCGCTCGCCACGCCCGGCCCGTTGTGCCGTATCTGCCGGTCCAGCAGCGCGATCCGGAACACCCCGAGAAAATGCATCCCCATGGCGATGATCATCAGCCCCGCAATCGGCGTCAGGATCGGCAGCAACTGCCGGAATGCCTGCCCGAACGCCGTCGCCGTCGCCCCCAGCGTCACGAACACCACGCCAAAGCCGAGGATAAAGAACAGCGAGGTGACCATCACCTTGCGCTGCAGCGCGCCGGGGCTGGCGCCCTCGGTGCGCAACTGGTCGAAGCTCGCCCCGCTCATATAGGTCAGGTATGGCGGCACCAATGGCAGCACGCAGGGGCTAAGGAAACTCAGCACCCCGGCCCCGAACACGGTAATCAGCGAAAACTCCAACGCGACGCTCCCCGCAATTGCCCGCCCTATGTATCCCCTGTCCCCCACAAAGCAATGCGCGCTCCGGTCGCATCGCCGGTTTGTGAAGGTGGCTAGACCTCCTCCAACTCTATCAGCGTCCCATCGAAATCCTTGGGATGCACGAACACGACCGGCCGCCCATGCGCGCCGATCTTGGGTTCGCCCAGCACCCTCGCCCCGCCCGCCACCAGCTGGTCCGCTGCCGCCGCCAGGTCTGGCACCTCAAAACACATATGGTGCATGCCACCGCCCGGATTCTTGGCCAGAAATCCCGCTATCGGCGACCCCTCCCCCAACGGCTCTAGCAGTTCCACCTTGGTGTTGCCGGTGTCGATGAATACAACGGTCACCCCATGCTCAGGCAGCGTCTGCGGCGCACCGACGCTGGCACCGAGCAGGTCGCGGTATCTGGCGGACGCAGCCGCAAGGTCAGGCACTGCGATTGCGATATGATTGAGACGGCCGATCATCGATTGCTCAGCCTCCCCTCAATCTGGCTCAACACCGAAAACGCCGCCGACAGCACATTGGTCCCCGGCCCGAAAATCGCCGCCACCCCGGCTTCGAGCAAAAACTCATAATCCTGCTCCGGGATCACCCCACCGACGATCACCGTAACCTCGCCCAGATCACGATCCCGCAGCGCCCCGATCAGTTCCGGCACCAGCGTCTTGTGCCCCGCCGCCAGCGACGACACCCCCACCGCATCCACCGCCAGTTCATCCACATGCGCCGCCACTTCCGGCGCCGTCTCGAACAACTGCCCGAGATGCACCTCAAACCCCAGATCGGCAAACGCCGACGCGATCACCTTGGCGCCGCGGTCATGCCCATCCTGCCCCATCTTGGCGATGAAGATCGAGGGCGCCCGCCCCCGCGCTGCCTTGAAACTGGCGATATGCCCCGCGATCGACGCGTATTCCGCGTCCCCCGCATACCCGTCGGCATAAACGCCCGATATGACCCGCGTCACCGCCGAATGGCGCCCGAACACATCCTCCAGCGCCGCGCTGATCTCCCCGAGCGTCGCCCGCGCCCGCGCCGCCTCTATCGCCGCCGCCAGCAGATTGCCCTCATCCTTGGCCGCATATTCCCGCAACGCCGACAGCATGGACTGGCACTTCGCCTCGTCCCGCCCTCGCCGCACCTCAGCCAGCCGCGCGATCTGCTCCTCGCGCACCTTGGCATTGTCGATCTGGCGCACCTCGATGCCATCCTCGACATCGAGCCTATACCGGTTGACCCCGACAATCACGTCCTCGCCCCGGTCCACCCGCGCCTGCCGCTGCGCCGCTGCGGTTTCAATTGCCAGCTTCGGCCCGCCCGCCTGCACGGCCTGGGTCATGCCGCCCGCCGCCTCGACCTCCCCGATCAGCGCCTTCGCCCCCGCCACCAGTTCCGCCGTCAGCGCCTCGATATAATACGAGCCCCCCAACGGATCGACCACATCGGTCACCCGGCTTTCATGCTGCAAAATCAACTGCGTATTGCGCGCGATTCGACTAGAAAATTCGGTCGGCAACGCAATCGCCTCATCGAACGAATTGGTATGGAGGCTCTGCGTTCCCCCCAACACCGCCGCCAGCGCCTCGATGGTCGTGCGCACGATATTGTTGTGGGGGTCCTGCTCGGTCAGCGACACCCCCGAGGTCTGGCAATGCGTACGCAGCATCTTGCTGCGCGCATCCTTCGCCCCCAGCCCGGTCATGATTTCGCTCCACAACTGCCGTGCCGCCCGCAGCTTGGCGACTTCAAGGAAGAAGTTCATCCCGATGCCGAAAAAGAAGCTCAGCCGCCCCGCAAAGGCATCGATATCCAGCCCCCGCGCCTGCGCCGCCCGCACATAGTCCATGCCGTCGGCTAGCGTAAAAGCCAGCTCCTGCACCGCCGTCGCCCCGGCCTCATGCATGTGATAGCCCGAAATCGAGATCGAGTTGAACTTGGGCATATGCTGCGCCGTATGGGCAATAATATCCCCCACGATCCGCATCGAAGGCTCCGGCGGATAGATATAGGTGTTGCGGACCATGAACTCTTTGAGGATGTCGTTCTGGATCGTCCCCTCGAGCTGGGCCTGGCCCACCCCCTGCTCTTCCGCCGCCACGATGAACATCGCCAGCACCGGGATCACCGCCCCGTTCATGGTCATGCTGACGCTCATCTGATCGAGCGGAATCCCCTCGAACAGGATTTTCATATCCTCGACGCTATCGATCGCTACCCCGGCCTTGCCGACATCGCCAACCACGCGCGGATGATCGCTGTCATATCCTCGATGCGTCGCCAGATCGAACGCGACGGACAGCCCCTTCTGCCCCTTCTCCAGCGCCTGCCGATAAAACGCATTGCTCTCCCGCGCCGTGGAGAAGCCCGCATATTGCCGGATCGTCCACGGCCGGTTGGCGTACATGGTGGCGCGAACACCACGGGTAAACGGCTCGGCGCCCGGCACTTCGGCGCCCTCTCCAAAATACACCGGCTTGACGCCAATCCCGCCATAGTCGCGGTCGAGCGAAGCAACCGGCGTATCGCGAAGTTCCTTTTGAGCGAGGCTGGCCCAGTGTGCGAAGTTGGTGTCACTGGGCATCGGATGGCTCCTTCGCCAATGCGGCAAGAACGGTGGTGTAGACGCCTTCAGGATTGGTCATGACGTCTAAATTAGTGAAGCGAAGGACCTGATAGCCGCGTGCTCTGAGATAACTGTCTCGCTTGCTATCCTTCAGCAATCCTGCATCTGAAAAGTGAGTATCGCCATCAATCTCGACAATGAGCTCAGCGTGATGGCAGGCGAAATCAACGATATAGGGTCCAAGCGCTACCTGCTTGCGAAAGTGGTAGGCGCCGGTGCGTAATGGCTCAATCAATCGCCAGAAGCGAACCTCGGCGGGCGTAGGATTTTTTCGAAGGCGCTGTGCAACTGTGGGCATCGCTCACCCCCTCCCTTCCCTCCCCGCAAGGGGGAGGGTGAACCCTGTGGGTTGACGAGATGTTGCAAAAAACTCGATGTCACCCTCCCCCTTGCGGGGAGGGCTAGGGAGGGGGTCCTTCGCCAAACACCCTACCATCACACCGCCTCGAACTCGACCATCACCTGGTCCACCGCCAACACTGCGCCCGCCGCCACATGCACCTTGCTCACCCGCGCCCGCTTCTCGGCCTTGAGCACATTCTCCATCTTCATCGCCTCGACGATGGCCAGCACCTGTCCGTCCTCGACAATGTCGCCCTCGACCACATCCACCCGCACCACCTGCCCCGGCATCGGGCACAGCAGGAACCGGCTCATATCGGGCGGCACCTTGATCGGCATGAGCGGCAGCAGCGCGGCGATATGCGGGCGCACCACCATCACCTTCAGATCGGCCCCGCTATAACGAATGCGGAATCCCGAGGTCGTGGCATTGACCTTGAGCACGCTGGCCGCGCCGCCCTCCCACTCGATCCGGGCAATGGTCCGCCCCGGCTCCCAATCGAACCGCGCCACCGCCGCCACCTGATCGAACAGGTTCAGCTCCCACGTGCCCTCCGGGTCGAGCCGATGCAGCTTGAGCGCAATCTGCTCGCCCATTATTACCACTACCCACTCGCCATAAACCTCGGTGGAATGCCCAAGCGCCGAGCGGCTGACCTGCCCCTTCCGGTCCTCCACCACCAATTGCATCATCGCCGCCGCCGCTGCGACCTCGAACACCCGCCCGCGCGGCAACACGGCGCCGGTAAACCCGTCCGGAAATTCCTCGGCAATATACCCCGTCGTCAGCCGTCCCTCGCGGAACCGCTCCTGGTCCATCACCGTCGACAGGAACGGCAGGTTATTGCCCACGCCCTCAACCTCAAAACTGTCCAGCGCCGTCGCCATCGCGTCGATCGCCTCCAGCCGCGTCGGCGCCCAGGTGCACAGCTTGGCGATCATCGGATCATAGAACGTCGAGATCTCCCCGCCCTCGAACACCCCGGTATCGTTCCGAACCGCCACCACATCGCTGGCAAATTCCTCCGGCGGCCGATACCGCGTCAGCCGCCCGGTGGATGGCAGGAAGTTGCGATACGGGTCCTCGGCATACAGCCGGCTCTCCATCGCCCAGCCATTGAGCTGCACCCCGTCCTGCGTGAGCGGCAAAGCCTCGCCATTCGCCACGCGCAGCATCAGCTCGACCAGATCGAGCCCGGTGATCAGCTCCGTCACCGGATGCTCCACCTGCAGTCGCGTATTCATCTCGAGGAAGTAGAAATTGCGCTCGCCATCGACGATGAATTCCACCGTGCCGGCGCTGGTGTAACCCACCGCCTTGGCCAGCGCGACCGCCTGCTCCCCCATCGCCTTGCGCGTCGCTGCGTCGAGAAACGGGCTCGGCGCCTCCTCGATCACCTTCTGGTTGCGCCGCTGGATCGAGCATTCCCGTTCGTTCAGATACAGCACATTGCCATGTTGGTCGCCGATCAGCTGGATTTCGATATGCCGCGGCTGGGTGACGAATTTCTCGATGAAAATCCGATCATCCCCGAACGAACTCGCCGCCTCCGACTTGCTCCGCTCGAACCCCTCGCGCGCCTCCGCATCGTCCCAGGCGATCCGCATCCCCTTGCCACCGCCGCCGGCCGAGGCCTTGATCATCACCGGATAGCCAACCTGCCGCGCAATGGTCACCGCCTCGTCCGTATCGGCGATCAGCCCCATATGCCCCGGCACGGTCGACACCCCCGCCTCCGCCGCCAGCTTCTTGGAGGTAATCTTGTCGCCCATCGCCTCGATCGCCTTGACCGGCGGCCCGACGAAAATGATTCCCGCCGCCTCCAGCGCCTCGGCAAATTTCGGGTTCTCGCTGAGGAAACCATAACCCGGATGCACCGCCTCCGCGCCGGTCTGCCGGCACGCGGCAATGATCTTGTCGATCGACAGGTAGGAGTCCTTGGCGGCGGACGCGCCGATGTGCACGGCCTCATCGGCCATTCGCACGTGCAACGCCTCGCGGTCGGCATCGGAATATACCGCGACCGTGGCGATGCCCATGCGCTTGGCAGTCTTGATCACCCGGCAGGCGATTTCGCCGCGATTGGCGATGAGGAGTTTGGAAAACATCAACTGACCTGCCTCGAAAGACGCCGCACATTGCTCAACACATAGGCCTGGATCGCGATATGGATGAGCACCGCAACGGCGATCGCCGTCACCTGCTCCGCCATGGTCACCGCGCCGGTCGTCGCATTCACCGCCCAGCTCCCCGCCACGCCCAACGGCAGGAACAGCACGATCGACGTCACCAGCCCCGGATTGTATCCCCGCGTCACCACGGCCTGCACCACATGCACCAAGCTATTGGCTAGCATGGTATAAAGCGCGATCAGTCCCCAACCCATCCCCACGCTCGCCGCCAGAGCGAAGGCCAGCGCATTCACGCCCCACACGCCCGGCACATTGATGACGAACACCGCCGCCACCGGCAAGACATCGTGCCCCTTGCCGAACATCTCATTGACCTTGGCCCGAAACCGATCCGCATCATGCTCTTCATACTGGTGCAGCATGTAGACGGGAATGGTCAGGAATACCGCGGTCAACGGCCAAGACCACCCAGTGGTCAGCACTGGCGTGAGGGCCAATAGCAGGACCCCGGCGAGCGAACCGCCATAGACCCAGTTGCGGATGAGACGACCTAGCATCGACGCCCCCTCACAACGGAATATTCCCATGCTTCTTCTTCGGCATGCTCTGCTGCTTGTTGCGAAGCGTCGAAAACGCCCGGATCACCCGCCGCCGTGTCCCATGGGGCATAATCACGTCGTCGATAAAACCCCGCTCCGCGGCGACGAACGGGTTGGCGAACCGTGCCTCATAGTCCGCCGTGCGCTGGGCAATTTTGTCCTTGTCCCCCAGCTCCGAGCGATACAAAATCTCCACCGCGCCCTTGGCCCCCATCACCGCAATCTCGGCTGACGGCCAGGCATAGTTCACGTCGGCGCGGATATGCTTGCTCGCCATCACATCATAGGCGCCGCCATAGGCCTTGCGGGTGATCACCGTCACCAGCGGCACCGTCGCCTCGGCATAGGCGAACAACAACTTCGCCCCGTGCTTGATGATCCCGCCATATTCCTGCGCCACGCCGGGCAAAAACCCCGGCACGTCCACCAGCGTCAGGATGGGGATTTCAAAGCTGTCGCAGAACCGGATAAACCGCGCGGCCTTCTTGGATGAGTTGATGTCGAGACACCCCGCCAGCACCAGCGGCTGGTTGGCCACCACGCCGGCACTCTCCCCATCCAGTCGGATAAAGCCGGTCAGGATATTGCCGGCATGGTCCTTCTGCAGTTCCAGAAAATCGCCCTCGTCGGCGATCTTGAGGATCACCTCGCGCATGTCATAGGGCTGGTTAGCGCTGTCCGGGATGATGGTATCGAGGCTGGCATCGCCCCGGTCCACTGCATCATGCGTCGCCACGCGCGGTGCCTTCTGCCCGGCTGCCAGCGGTAAAAACGAGAACAGCCGCCGCACTTCGAGCAGGGTCTCGATGTCGTTGTCGAACGCCGCGTCGGCCACCGAAGAAATCTTGGTGTGGGTCGAGGCCCCGCCCAGCTCCTCCGCCGTCACCACTTCATTGGTCACCGTCTTGACCACGTCGGGGCCGGTCACGAACATGTAGCTCGTGTCCTTGACCATGTAGATGAAGTCGGTCATCGCCGGCGAATAGACCGCGCCGCCCGCGCATGGCCCCATGATCACCGAAATCTGCGGCACCGCCCCGCTGGCCTGCACATTGCGCAGGAACACATCGGCATAGCCCCCCAGCGACGCCACGCCCTCCTGGATGCGCGCACCGCCGCTATCGTTGAGACCGATCACCGGGGCGCCGTTTTGCATCGCCAGGTCCATGATCTTGCAGATTTTCTTGGCATGGGTCTCACTCAGCGAGCCGCCGAACACCGTAAAGTCCTGCGAAAACACATAGACCATGCGCCCGTCGATCGTGCCCCACCCGATCACCACGCCATCGCCCGGAATGATGGTGTCGCCCATGTCGAAATCCGTCGCCCGATGGGTGACGAACATGTCGTATTCTTCAAAACTGCCCGGATCGAGCAGCACCTCGAGCCGTTCACGCGCCGTCAGCTTGCCCTTGGCATGTTGCGTATCGATCCGCTTCTGCCCGCCCCCAAGCCGCGCCTGCGCCCGCTTGTCCTCAAGTTGTGCGATGATCTTTTGCATACTGCCTCGCTTCGATTGGCGGCGAGCCTATAGCGTCAACTGGCTTTGCCCAAGCCGGTTCGCGGCGTTCCAGTTGCGAATGCACAGACTTGGCGTTATGGCAGGGCGACGTAGGCCCGGTCCGCCCGGCGCCGCATTCCCACCAGCGAGGCCCGATGACCCATCGACCGATCCGCATCGCCCCCTCGATTCTCTCCGCCGATTTCTCCCGCCTGGGCGAGGAAGTCCGCGCGCTAGACGCGGCTGGCGCCGATTATTTTCACGTCGATATCATGGACGGCCACTTCGTCCCCAATATCAGCTTCGGCCCCATGGTCATGCAGTCGATCCGCAAGCTGACCACCAAGACGTTCGACGTTCACCTGATGATCGCCCCCGTCGATCCCTACATCGCCGCCTTCGCCAAGGCCGGCGCCGATAGCATCACGGTTCATGCCGAGGCAGGCCCGCATTTGCAGCGCTCCCTCCAGGCCATCAAAGCCGAGGGCAAGCGCGCTGGCGTCGCCATCAATCCGGCTACCCCCCTCTCCGCCGTCGAACACATCCTCGACGATATCGATTTGCTGCTGGTCATGAGCATCAATCCCGGCTTTGGCGGCCAAACCTTCATCCCCCATGCCATGGAAAAAATCCGCCAGGCCAAGGCGCTGCTCGGCAACCGCCCCATCGATCTGGAGGTTGATGGTGGCGTCACCGCCGATAATGCCCGCGAACTGGCTCAGGCCGGCATCAACGTCTTCGTCGCCGGCACCGCCATTCTCGGCGGCAATGACATGACGACCTATGCGTCCCGCATTGCCGCCATCCGCAATGCCGCCTCGACCGTCACCGCCTGACTCAAATTCTGAACCATAAGGCCTAAGCCCATGATTCCGCGCTATTCCCGCCCCGAGATGGTTGCCATCTGGTCGGCTGAAACCCGCTTCGCCATCTGGTTCGAGATCGAGGCTCACGCCACCACCAAGCTTGCTGAACTGGGTGTCGTCCCCACAGAATCCGCCCAGAAAATCTGGGACGTGATGAACGCCCGCAAGGCCGAGTTCGGCGATTATCACTTCGATGTCGCGCGTATCGATGAGATTGAGCGCACCACCAAGCACGACGTCATCGCCTTCCTCACCCATCTCAGCGAAATCGTCGGCCCCGATGCCCGCTTCGTGCACCAGGGCATGACCTCGTCCGACATTCTGGACACGACCCTGTCGGTCCAGCTCGCCCGCGCGGCCGATCTGATGCTGGCCGATATCGATGCCCTGCTGGCCGCCCTCAAGCGCCGCGCCTTCGAGCACAAGAACACCATCACCATCGGCCGCAGCCACGGCATCCACGCCGAGCCGACCACGTTCGGCGTCAAGCTGGCCGAGGCCTATGCCGAATTCACCCGTGCCCGCGCGCGCCTCGTCAATGCCCGCGCCGAAATCGCCACTGCGGCTATCTCGGGCGCGATAGGGTCCTTCGCCAATATCGATCCATCGGTCGAGGAATACGTCGCCGAAAAGCTCGGCCTTGCCGTCGAGCCGGTCTCGACCCAGGTCATCCCGCGCGACCGCCACGCCATGTTCTTCGCCACGTTGGGCGTCATCGCTTCCTCGGTCGAACGCGTCGCCATCGAGATTCGCCACCTGCAGCGCACCGAAGTGCTCGAAGCGGAGGAGTTCTTCTCCCCCGGCCAGAAGGGCTCGTCCGCCATGCCACACAAGCGCAATCCGGTGCTCACCGAAAATCTCACCGGCCTCGCCCGTCTCGTGCGCGGCATGGTCACCCCGGCGCTGGAAAACGTCGCCCTCTGGCACGAGCGCGATATCTCGCACTCCTCGGTCGAGCGCATGATCGGCCCTGATGCAACCATCACGCTCGATTTCGCGCTGGCCCGCCTCACCGGCGTTATCGACAAGCTGGTGGTCTATCCCAAGAACATGCGCCGCAATCTCGACCTGCTGGGTGGCCTGCACAATTCCCAGCGCGTCCTGCTTGCCCTGACCCAGGCCGGCTATTCGCGCGAGGACAGCTATTCGGCAGTGCAGCGCAACGCCATGAAGGTCTGGCAGATGGATGGCGACCGCGCCGGCCAGTTCGCAGTCAACCTCAAGGCCGACCCCGAAGTGACTCTGAGCGATGCACAAATCGACGCCATGTTCGATGACGCCTATCACCTCAAGCACGTCGATACGATCTTCACCCGCGTTTTCGGCGAGGCGTGATGACCATTTTCTACGCGCAGGAAACCGGCCTTACCGCCGAAGAATACATCGAATGTGTCAGCCAGTCCGAGCTGGGCTCGATCCGCCCCATCGGCAATCCCGAGCGGGTGCAGGCCTATCTCGAAAACTCCAACCTGGTGATCACCGCCCGCAATAAGAACGGCACGCTGGTCGGCCTGTTCCGCGGCATGACCGACTGGCATTGGGTCTGCTACTGCGCCGATCTGGCCGTTGCCGAGACTCATCAGGGCCAGGGTATCGGCAAGGCGCTGATGGACAAGGCTACCGAAATCCTCGGGTCGGGCGTCACCGTCACGCTCCTGTCCGTGCCCGGCGCCGAGGCCTTCTACAAACATATCGGCCTGAGCCAGACCAGCGCCGCCTTCTATCGCGACAGGACCAACCGCTCATGAAAATCTCCGAAGCCGATGTCCTGATCCTGCCCGGGCTGGGCAGTGCCGGCCCCAGCCATTGGCAAACTCGATGGGCCGAGCGCCTGCCCTATGCGGCCATCGTCGAACAGGCCGATTGGGACGAGCCCGAGCTCGACGACTGGGTGGATACCATCGAGCAGGCGATCATCATGGCCACGCGCCCGGTGGTGCTGGTCGCCCATTCTCTGGCCTGCATCGCCGTCGCCCACACCGCATCGCGCCTCGCCGATACCAAGGTGCGCGGTGCCTTCCTCGTCGCTCCGCCCGATGTGGAACTGCATCCCGACGTGCCCGAGGCGACCTGGCCCTTCCGCCCCATTCCGCGCGATCCGCTGCCCTTTCCCTCGATGCTGGTCGCCTCCTCCAACGACCCGTTTTGCACCATCGACCGGGCCGTCGAGTTCGCCACCTGCTGGGGCAGCGATTTTCACCAGGCCGGGGAAGCCGGCCACATCAACCTCGCCTCCGGCCACGGCCCCTGGCCCGAAGGCCTGCTGATGTTCACCCGGCTGATGCAGCGCCTTAAGGCCTGATGCCACAACCTTGCCGTAAATCCGCCAAGCTCCTTCAATGATGGCGAAATTCATCATTACGAAAATTAATAATCCCTAATTTGAGAAACTTCCGCGGCAGTTCTAATCCTCACATCGCCGGTTTGAACCGCGCCGGCCGATCCCCTGATCGGCGACACGACGCGATCCGAAAACTGGCTACTGTTCCCGGCGCAAAGCGTCTGGACTTTTCGATGGATGCCTAAAATGCGCAAGTTCCTCGTTCCCGCTGCTATCGCAATCGTTCTCGGTACTTCCGGCCTGGCCATGGCCGCCACTGCAGCACCGCAGTCGATCACCAGCACCGTCAAGACGTTCGACGCCAAGACGCACACGCTGACCCTGGCCAACAACATCGCCTATCTGGTGCCGGCCACTTTTATGACCCCCCTCAAGGCGGGCCAGAAGGTCACCGTGAAATGGGAAATGAACGGGAAGGCCTATAAGGCCGATAGCGTCGTCATCAACTAATTGCCAACAAGCCTTCCAATTGAAAAGGGAGCCCGTCTCGCGACGGGCTCCCTGATTGCATTCAGCGATAACGCGAAGACTTAGCCTTCGGCACGAACCTGCTCATTGGCGACGGCGGTCAGCTGCACCATCTTCTGACGAATCACATCGTCGCCCAGCGTCACGTTCTTGGCCTTGAGGTCCGCCGCAACCTTGCGGAACACGTCCTCGTCGCCGGCTTCCTCGAAATCGGCAGCCACCACTTCGGCCGCATAGCTCTTGGCCTCGTCGCCGGTCAGCCCGAGCAGTTCCGCAGCCCAGATCCCCAGCAGCTTGTTGCGGCGGGCTTCGGCCTTGAAGCGTGTCTCGGCGTCAAATGCGAACTTGGCTTCCTGGCCCTTCTTGCGATCGTCGAATCCGCTCATCTCTTATGCCCCTCGGCTCTGGGTTGACGCGTTCTGGCGTGTTCGCTTTGCACATAAGGCGTTGCGAGGCTCAAATCAACGCCCGCTCACGGTGTGCGACTTTATGGTGCCGATATGCGATAAGGTTACGTCGCGCAGGCCTGCCATGGCGCGAGTCGAAGGGAAAGGGCTTGCATTTTCGTGCCGATCTGGCGCATGAAGCGGCCAAATTTCTCACCCCCAATTCTCCTTCATTGATACGGACAGACAGATGAACCGTCGACGCAGAATCTATGAAGGCAAGGCCAAGATCCTGTTCGAGGGTCCTGAGCCCGGCACTTTGGTTCAGTATTTCAAGGACGACACCACCGCCGGCGACGGCGCACGCCACGAAGTTCTCGATGGCAAGGGCGTCCTCAACAACCGCATTTCCGAATTCATCTTCACCAAGCTGAATGGCCTGGGTATCCCGACTCACTTCCTCAAGCGCATCAACATGCGCGAGCAGCTGATCAAGGAAGTCGAGATCATCCCGCTCGAGATCATCGTGCGCAACATCGCCGCCGGCTCGCTGGTCAAGCGCCTCGGCCTCGAGGAAGGCACCCAGCTCCCCCGCTCGATCATCGAGTTCTGCTACAAGGATGATGCCCTGCACGATCCGATGGTGAGCGAAGAGCACATCACCGCGTTCGGCTGGGCCACCCCCGCCGAGCTCGACGACATCATGAGCCTCGCCATCCGGGTCAACGATTTCCTCTCGGGCCTGTTCATGGGCGTCGGCATCCAGCTCGTCGATTTCAAGATCGAATGCGGTCGCCTCTACGAAGGCGACATGATGCGCATCGTCCTGGCCGACGAAATCTCCCCCGATTCGTGCCGCCTGTGGGACATCAAGACCCGCAACAAGATGGACAAGGACCGCTTCCGCCAGAATCTCGGCGGCGTCGTCGAAAGCTATCGCGAAGTCGCCCAGCGCCTCGGCATCCTGGTCGAAACCGACAATGCGCTGACCACCGGTCCGCGCCTCGTTCAGTAACTCTTTCTTCAGGATATTCGTATGAAGGCGCGCGTCACCGTCACCCTGAAGTCAGGCGTTCTCGACCCTCAGGGGCAGGCGATCGAAGGCTCGCTAAAGAGTTTGGGCTTCGCCGGCGTCGGCGCAGTCCGGCAGGGCAAGGTGTTTGACCTTGCCCTGGAAGGCACCGACGAGGCTGTTGCGCGCTCGCAACTCACCGCCATGTGCGATCGGCTGCTTGCCAATACCGTGATCGAAAACTACGCGATCGAAATATCTCATTAATATCTAATTGCCATAACTCTAGACGTGCCCACGTCCGGCGCAGGACCACTCTGCCATGCTCAGAACCATCTCCCTCTCGGTTGTTTTCTTCGCCACCATGGGCCTGCTCTTCGCAGCCTACGCGTCGGTTCCGCTGTAGCTCTAGGGATCGCATTAGCCAAACGCTTACCAGTTGAGCAGTTTGCGCGGCCACATACTCACCTGTTTACCGACTTGATCCCAGCGGCAGGCTAGACTTCCTCCCATATCCGGAGGAGCGTCATGTCGGAACCTGTAAATCGCCTGCAATGGGTGGATATGGCCAAGGGCCTGTCGATCCTGCTCGTGGTCATGATGTATTCGGCCTTCAGCACTGGCGAGGATACCGGCGGCACCGGCGTGCTGCATTGGGTCATCGGCTTCGCCACCCCCTTCCGCATGCCCGAATTCTTCATGATTTCCGGGCTGTTCCTGTCCCAGGTCATCGCCCGCGATTGGAAGCGTTATGCCGACCGGCGCGTCGTGCATTACTTCTATTTCTACGCGCTCTGGGCGCTCATCCACATCATCTTCAAGGAAGCCCTGATCGCCCGCGATCCGGCCACCGCCCTCAGCTATATCGCCTGGGGCATTGTGGAGCCCTATGGCGTCCTTTGGTTTATTTACATGCTCGCCGTGTTCAGCGCCGCCACCAAGCTGCTGCATGATCTGCGCGCGCCCCATTGGGCCGTGCTCGCCGTCGGCGCCATCCTGCAAATGTCCGCGGTCCATACCGGCAGCTACGTCGTCGATCAGTTCGCCGCCTATTTCGTCTACTTCTATGCCGGCTATGCCTTCGCGCCGCAGATTTTCAAAATCGCCGA
>NZ_JAQGJV010000013.1 GCF_028290435.1 Devosia sp.
CCGGATGGCCGGCGGTCAGCCGCACCACCCAGGTGCCGTCATAGTGGACGGCGGCTGCCGGCCAGGCGCGAAAGCCGGCCGCCTCGTAGCGGCGCACGATCGCGAGCATGCTTGCCGGGTGCCTGGAAGCCAAAACCATCAGCTCCGGTAATCGCCGTTGATCGCGACATACTCCTTGGTGAGGTCGCAAGTCCATACCGTCGCCTTGCCGCGGCCGATGCCGATATCGGCACGGATGCGGATCTCGTCGCGTTTCATGTAGGCCGAAGTCGCCTCTTCCGAGTAGGCGGCATCGCGTTCGCCTTCATGCGCCAGGCGGTTGTCGCCGAACCAGATCGACAGCCGGTCGCGATCGGCGGGTTCGCCGGCCTTGCCGACGGCCATGACGACGCGGCCCCAATTGGCGTCCTCGCCCGCAATGGCGGTCTTGACCAGGGGGCTATCGGCAATCGACTTGGCGATGCGGAAGGCGCTGGCATCAGAGGTGGCGCCTTCGACATGGATCGACACTTGCTTGGTGGCGCCTTCGCCGTCGCGCACCACCTGGATGGCGAGATCGAACAACACGTCGCGTAGGGCCTCGCCAAAAATTTCGGCGCGGGGATCGTCGAGGGTTTCGATGGGGGTGACGCCGCGTGCCTGGCCGGTGGCAAAGGCCAGCAGGGTGTCGGAGGTCGAGGTGTCGCTATCGACGGTGATGGCGTTGAAGCTTGTCTGGACGTGGCGGGCGAGGAGCGCCTGCAGCACGGGAGCGGCGATGGGCATGTCGGTGAAGACGAAGGACAGCATGGTGGCCATATCGGGCGCGATCATTCCCGAGCCCTTGGCGATGCCGTTGATGCGCACTTCGGAGCCGTCAAATTCGAGCGTGGCGCCGGAGAGTTTGGCGAAAGTGTCGGTGGTCATGATGGCCTTGGCGGGGTCCATCCAGGGACTGTCGCCGAGCCGGGTTGCCATCTGGTCGAGGACGCCGGCGAACTTGTTGGCGTCGAGCGGCTCGCCGATGACGCCGGTGGAGGCGAGAAAGACTTCGTCCGGCGTGCAGCCAATGGCCTTGGCGGCCAGATCGGCCGTCAGCTCGACCGATTTCTGGCCCTTGGCGCCCGTGAAGGCATTCGCATTGCCGGAGTTGACGACCAAGGCGCGGGCGGTGCCGCCGGGCAGGTTGGTCTTGCACCAGTCGACAGCGGCCGAGGAGCATTTCGACTTGGTGACGACGCCCGCGACACTGGTGCCGGCGTCGAAGGCGACCAGCAGAACGTCGGTGCGGTTCTTGTATTTGATCCCGGCTTCGGCGGTGGCAAAGCGGACGCCGGCGATGGGCGGCAGGTCCGGATAGGTTTTGGGAGCGAGGGGCGAAACCGGGTGGGCCATGGGGCGAGCCTTGCTGGGATTTTTTTGGTCCCGTCGATGTGCCCGAAAGAGAGCGCATTCGCAAGACGGGACGTGCCAAAGCGCCGCGCGGATTGCCGGGCGGTTGGTGATAGTCGGCGGCATGCGGCGAGACGTGCCTCATGAGTTTTGTAGCAAAGCGAGACAGCGTCTCGCCGCATAACGATGGGACTTTTGGCGCGCGCATCGAGCAGCCGCCCTTTCGGATTGGATGCTCCGGCCCGGCGCCATCTGCCAAGGCGGCAGCCATGGTCCGAGCCGTCATCCGGCTGGTGGTCAGCGACCCACGCCTGAGCCTGGGCGACCCCGTGCTCCCCATCTGCTCCCCACGGACCGTTCGTCGCGGCCCGCTGGTGTGGGTGATGTGGGGGTAGAATAGCGTGGGTTTTGGGGGCGAGGATAAGAGGGAGAGATGGGGCAGATCGCTGAGCGTCGGCTCCCCTCCCCCTTGAGGGGAGGGGACGATAGGCCGATGGGGCGGGATTGACTTGCCACATGCACGATGCCCCGCCGCGCAAGCGAGGGTCCCGATGCCGAAAAATCACACGCTTTTCGCAATCAAAAATTCGGCATTGAATTGTTAATCGCCCGGCTACCGGGCGTTTTGCGAGCATGGTAACTGTTGGTTAACCACGAGTTCTCATCCTCTGCTAACCAAGGCGGCGTAGAGGTAAACCAACTCTTTCACTATCGGGCTGCAATTACCTTGAACTCGTCCCTTTTGCACAAGCTTGCAACGATCCTCATCATCGCCGGGGTTGGCTTTGCCCTGGCTGCCTGTGGCGGCCTGGTCAAAGGCGACAATCGCCAGAACCAGCCGCTCAACAGCGGCCTGGTGTCGGCCATCAAAGCCATCGGCTCCACGCCCGGCGAGGGCATGGTGGTGCGCCTGTTCAAGGAAGAAAGCGTCGTCGAGGTCTGGAAACGCAGCACCGCAGGCCAATATCGCTTGCTCAAGACCTATCAGATTTGCGCCTTCTCCGGGGGCTTGGGCCCTAAGGTCAAGGAAGGGGACCGCCAGAGCCCCGAAGGTTTTTACAACATCACGCCCGGCCTGATGAACCCGAAGTCCAACTACTACCTGGCGTTCAATACCGGCTTTCCCAACAAGTTCGACCGCTCGTGGGGCCGTACCGGCAGCGATCTGATGATGCATGGCGATTGCTCGTCGCGTGGCTGCTACGCCATGACCGATGAAGGTATTGCGGAGATTTACACGCTGGCGCGCGAAAGCTTCAAGGGCGGCAATCCCAGCTTCCAGCTGCAGCTGTTTCCGTTTCGCATGACCGCGGCGAATCTCGCCGCCCATGCGTCGGACCCCAACATGCCGTTCTGGAAGGACATCAAGGAAGGCTATGACCTGTTCGAACTGAACAAGGCGCCGCCGACCTGGGACGTGTGCGAGCGGCAGTATATTTTCAACGCGGCGACGAGCGGCCCGCTGGACGCCATGGGGGCGTGCCCCGTGGTGACAGCGAGTGCGGCGCTGCTGGCCAAGCAGGCGGCCGATGAAGCGGCGGTGGCCAACCATATCCAGAGCGCCGAGCAGCAGGCGGCATCCGAAGCCGCCATCAAGGCGCGCGGTGAAGCGGTGACGGGTGCCGTGGGCGGCCTTTTCGGCGGGATCGGCTCGATGTTTGGTGGCCAGCAGGATGTTGCGCCAGTGATCACCGGGCAGCCGGCTCCGGTGCCTATGCCGGCACTGGTGCGGAGCTAAGGCTCTAGGCAGATAGGTGGCGTCCAAGGGCCGATCGGGGCTAGCCTTCACCCCCTCCAGCCTCCCCCAACAAGGGGGAGGTGTCTGCCAGTGGGTTGAACTGGATCGATGCCCCGAGAGTGGAGAAACACCTCCCCCTTGATGGGGGAGGAGGGAGGGGGTGAGGGCTAGCCCCAATGCGGCGGCTCTGGAACCATCGCCACTTCCCTAGGCAGCCATCTTTCCGGCATCATCTTCCCACACATCCTGAATGACGCAGGAGCAAGGCATGGGCGAGCGCAGACCGATACAATCCGTTCTGCTCGGGCTCGTCGCGCTGGCGATCCTTGGAATTGGACTGCCGCTTCTGGTGAACCACATGCCCGCGCCGCCATCACCGTCCACACCACAGATCGAACCCGCATACGACCGCAGCGTGCTGGTCGCCGATCTGCATACGGCCGGGTTCGCGCTGGGCGATCCCGCCTTCATTCGCATCTTCAAGCAGGAGAAGCGGCTCGAAGTTTGGATGCAGGGCGACGGCCGCAGGTTCGGGCTCTTTCGAGCCTATGACATCTGCAATTATTCCGGGCGGCTCGGGCCCAAATTGCGCGAGGGCGACAACCAGGCGCCCGAGGGCTTCTACCGGGTGGGCCTCAAGCAGCTAAACCCCAATTCGCGCCACCACCTGGCGTTCAATTTGGGCTTTCCCAATGCTTATGATCAGAGTCTCGACCGCACCGGATCGGCCCTGATGGTGCATGGCGGCTGCTCGTCGGTCGGCTGTTATGCGGTGGGTGATCCTAATGTCGACCAGATCTATGCTATTGTGGAGGCTGCGCTCCTGGGTGGACAGGCGGCGGTCGATATCCAGGCGCTGCCCTTCGTGCTCAGCGACGCCGCCATGGCGCAGTTGCAGCCGCAGCCGTGGCTGGATTTCTGGAAGAATCTCAAACAGGGTTTTGACCTGTTCGAAGCCGACCGCGTTCCGCCCAAGGTCGGCACCTGCAATGGAGACTATCGCTTTGGACGAGAAGTGGGCACTGCCGGGTGTGTCGAAATCGGATATTGGCGAGCCTGAAACCCGGCAAACCAAGCCAGCGCAATCGGCGCGCCTGCTGGTTTTCGCCGTGGGCCTTGTGGCTGTCGCCGCCATTGCGACGTCCGCCTGGGTCTATGCCGAAACCCAGCGCGACCTGAACCGGGTCGCCACCGACATCGCCCAGATCCGCGTCAGCCTGCAATTGTTCAGCCAGCAGCAGCGCCCGGGCGATATTGCGGTGCCGGCCAGCGACACGCTGCAGGACCTCAGCAACCGGCTGGGTATTCTCGAACAGAACTGGCGCGGGCAGGCGAGCACTAGCGGGACTGCGGCGCCGGCGGCGGGCGCCACAGCCGCCTCGACCGGGCCGCAGACGGACTGCATTCCGCAGGGCAAGCGCTTCCTTGTCGCCAATGGCGACAGCTACCCGATCTGCGGCACGCCGGCAGTCGTCTCGGTCACCGAAGTGGCGGCGACCTATGTGTCGTTCACCGACGGCACCATTATTACGGCCGGCGGCAATGCCATCCTCAAGGGGACGCAATGCACGCTGGCGGTGGTGTCGTCCGGGGCGGACGGGATGACGGGATATGCGGAACTGCGGGTGGGATGTTGAGGCGATAGCGCTCAGTCACTCTGGTGGTAATCGCCGGCACTATTACGCACAACTCACTGTTCTTCCCGCGGACTTGATCCGCGGGAAGGCTGGTGGGTGGGAGGAGATTTGTGGGTGCTGGCCGAATTGTGGGCGAGCGCAAATGAGAAAGCCCGGACTTGCGTCCGGGCCTTTTGTTTGTTGGCGGCGGCGTTCTAGAACGCGCCGTGGCAGTGCTTGAACTTCTTGCCTGACCCGCAGGGGCAGGGGGCGTTGCGTGATACGCCCACCAGCAGAGCCGGGTCGATCGGGCGCAGGCTCCGGTCGGCATCGCTCTCGTCCTGGCTGCCATCGGCGAAGGCGCCGGCGGCAAAACCGGGGCCCGGCACGGTGCCGGTGACGTCGGTTTCCGCGTCGTTTTCGCCCGTGGTCGGGTCGATATGGACTTCGCTGAGGCGCGACAGGTCGGGAGTGGGCAGCGGTTCGGGCTGGCGGATTTGCAGCTGGATATGGCTGAGCTGGGTGGTCACCAATTCGCGCAGATTGGTCAGCAGCGCCTCGAACAGTTCGAAGGATTCCTGCTTGTATTCGTTGAGCGGATCGCGCTGGGCGATGCCGCGCCAGCCGACCACCTTGGAGAGGTGATCAAGCGTCACCAGATGCTCGCGCCACAGGCCATCGATCGACTGCAGCAGGATGGACTTTTCCACCTGGCGCATGATCTCTGGCGAATACTGCGCGGCCTTGGCGGCGGCGCCGGCATTGGCCAGGTCGAGGAGGCGCTCCTCGACGGTTTCCTGCTCGATGCCCTCTTCGGAGGCCCAAGCTTCGATCGGGGCATCGACGTTCAGATAGGTCTTGGCGGCGGCGGTCAGCTGCTCGATGTTCCACTGCTCGGGATAGGAGCGCGGCGGAATGGATTTGGCGACGATAGCCTCCACCACATAGTGACGCATGTCCTTGACGGTGTCGCTGACGTCCTCGGCATCCATCATTTCGATGCGCTGCTCGAAGATCACCTTGCGCTGATCGTTCATCACGTCGTCGTATTTGAGGATGTTCTTGCGGATATCGAAGTTGCGGCTTTCGACCTTGCCCTGGGCGCGCTCGATGGCCTTGGTGACCCAGGGATGGGTGATGCTCTCGCCCTGCTCGAGGCCGAGCTTGCCGAGCATGGAATCCATGCTGTCGACCGGGAAAATGCGCATCAGGTCGTCCTGAAGGCTCAGGAAGAAGGCCGAGTGGCCCGGATCGCCCTGGCGGCCGGAACGGCCACGCAGCTGGTTGTCGATGCGGCGTGATTCATGGCGCTCGGTGCCGATCACCATCAGGCCGCCGGCGGCGATCGCCTTGGCCTTGTTGGTGGCGATGGTCGCCTTGATGTCGGCGATCTTGGCGTCGCGGTCAGCGCCCTCAAGACCTTCGGTCTCGCGCTCGATGCGCATTTCAAGATTGCCGCCGAGCTGGATGTCGGTACCACGGCCGGCCATGTTGGTGGCAATGGTGATGGCGCCGGGCAGGCCGGCGTCGGCCACGATATGGGCTTCCTGCTCGTGATGGCGCGCGTTGAGCACGTTCATCTCGCCAACATTCTTCTTGCGCAGCAGCTCGGCCAGCATTTCCGATTTTTCAATCGAGGTGGTGCCGACCAGCACGGGCTGGCCACGATCCTGGCACTGCTTGATCAGATCGGCGATGGCGTCGAACTTTTCGGCGGCGGTGCGGAAAATGGCGTCTTCGTCATCCTGGCGCTGTACAGCCACGTTGGTGGGCACAGTGACGACGTCGAGCTTGTAGATGTCGGCGAACTCTTCGGCTTCGGTCGCTGCGGTACCGGTCATGCCGGCCAGCTTCTTGTAGAGGCGGAAATAGTTCTGGAAGGTGATCGAGGCCAGCGTCTGGTTTTCCGGCTGGATCTTGACGTGTTCCTTGGCTTCCAGCGCCTGGTGCAGGCCCTCGGAATAGCGGCGGCCCGGCATCATGCGGCCACTGAACTCGTCGATGATGACGACTTCGCCGCCTTCGGGAGTCTGGCGGACGATATAGTCCTTGTCCTTGCGGAACAGCTTATGGGCGCGCAGGGCCGAATTGGCGTGGTGCACCAGAGCGACGTTTTCGATGTCGTAGAGCGAGCCCGATTTCATCAGGCCGCTGTCGGTGAGCGCGGCTTCCAGCTTCTCGACGCCGGCATCGGTGAAGGTGGCGGCGCGCTGCTTTTCGTCCAGCTCGAAATCGTCGTCGCCGATGATCGGCATAAGCGCGTCGAGGGTGGTGTAAAGCTCGCTGCGATCGTCGGACGGTCCCGAAATGATCAGCGGCGTGCGCGCCTCGTCAATGAGGATCGAGTCCACTTCGTCGACGATGCCGTAGGCATGGCCGCGCTGCACCATCTGGGCGCGCGTATACTTCATGTTGTCGCGCAGGTAATCGAAGCCCAGCTCATTATTGGTCGCATAGGTGATGTCGGCGGCGTAGGCGGCCTTGCGCTCGGCATCGGTCAGGCCATGCACGATCACGCCCCAGGACAGGCCCAGGAAGTTGTAGATCTGGCCCATCCAGGCCGCGTCGCGCCGGACCAGGTAATCGTTGACGGTCACCAGGTGCGCGCCATTGCCGGTCAGCGCATTGAGATACATCGGCAGCGTCGCCACCAGGGTCTTGCCCTCGCCGGTGCGCATCTCGGCGATGCCGCGGTCGTTCATCACCATGCCGCCGATGAGCTGCACGTCAAAATGGCGCATGCCGAGCACGCGCTTGGATGCTTCGCGCACGGTGGCAAAAGCGGGCACGATCAAATCATCGAGATCGGCGCCTTTGGCGAGCTGATCCTTGAATACGGCCGTCCGTGCCTTCAACGCGTCATCGGAAAGCTTTTCCAGCTCAGGCTCAAGCGCGTTGATCGCGGCGACCTTGGCGTGGAAGCGCTTCACATGCCGGTCCGACGGAGAACCGAAAATCCTCCGGGCAAGCGCTGCTAGTGCCATATGTCAGGTCCTTTTGATGCTCATCGCTGCGGTGAGAAGCCATAGTCTATGGGCGGTTTTGCGGCCATGGAGGTCAGCCTCATCAGCGCGATGGTGGAGCGGTCCGCGCTCCGAATGTCTGTTGCCCATGATCGCGCCGGAATTGCGGTCCGGCTCTATCGCTCATGGTCGTCAAATGCGCTGTTGATGTAAGAGCGAGGCCTTGTCTTGTCAACGTCGCCGAAATGGGCGACATCTTCGCCGCCCTCCCGGAAATGGTCCGGCCAGGCTGGTTTTTTCTGGCCGCAATGACGGCTGATTGACCCGGTCTGGCACATTTTGGCCCCGTTACCGTGCGAGGGGCAGGCCGACGGCGCGATCTGTTCCGCCGCCTGTCGCCAAAACCGGGTGCCGCCGCGACGCGGGCCATAACGAGCATCGGCGCCCCAGCAGGGTGCCGGCAAGGAGAATGCTTTGATGTCGAATACTTCCAAACGCCTCGCCCAGACCGTCAGCATGCTGGCGCTGGTCCTGGCGAGCGTGGCGATTGCCCCGGTCATGGCGCAGGACGCCGCCCCCGCGGCCCCGGCTGCCACCGATGCGCCGGCTGCTCCTGCGGCCGCTCCGGTCGCGCCCAAGCCCGAAGATGTGGTTGCCACGGTTGGCGACGATACCATCACCGAGGCTGACCTTTCCTTCGCGTCCGAAGACCTGGCGCAGGAACTCAGCCAGATGCCGCCGGCAGAGCAGCGCGCCTT
Organism: Devosia sp.; assembly: GCF_028290435.1. GTDB lineage: Bacteria > Pseudomonadota > Alphaproteobacteria > Rhizobiales > Devosiaceae > Devosia. Next base: position 8,447 of record NZ_JAQGJV010000013.1, read on the forward strand.
CCTGGTGCGTGTCCTGATTGATATGAAAGTGATGTCCAAGGCCGCCAAGGATGCCGGCATGGATAGCACGCCGCTGTTCCAGCAGCGCCTCGATTATCTCAAGGAACGCGCCCTGCGCCGCGTCTATTTCTCCGATGCGATCGCCAATACGGTCACCGAAGACGCCGTGCGCGCCAAGTACGCCGAGTATGTCGCTGCCTTCAAGCCGGCCCAGGAAATCCACGCCAGCCACATCCTGGTCAAGACCAAGGAAGAGGCCGACGCCATCGAGGCCGAACTCAAGGCCGGCGGCGATTTTGCTGCCATCGCCAAGGAAAAGTCGATCGATCCGGGCGCGGCCAATGGCGGCGACCTGGGCTTTTTCTCCAAGGGCATGATGGTTGGCCCGTTCGAGGACGCGGCGTTCGCGCTGACCGATGTGGGCCAGATTTCGGCGCCGGTGGAATCCCAGTTCGGCTGGCACATCATCAAGCTTGAAGAAAAGCGCGAGTCCTCCGCGCCCCCGATCGAGCAGATCGGCGGCCAGTTGCAGCAGCAGTTGCTGATGAGCACGTTTGACGGCGTGGTCGCCAAGCTGATGGACGGGGTGAAGATCGATATTCCGGACGCCGCGCTGGCGGCTGCAGTGGCGGCGCAGACTGACCCGGCGGCGACTGAATCGCAGGGCGATGCGGCGCCGGCGCAATAAGACTGGGTTGAGTGAAGTTAGGAAGGCGGGGCTTTGGCTCCGCTTTTTTTGCGGTTGGGGGCTTTGTGGCTAACGGAGAACACCCCCTCTTACCTCCCCCATCAAGGGGGAGGTTTCTCTCCACTCGTTTGGCTCGATAGAGTTCAACCCACGGAACGGCACCTCCCCCTTGATGGGGGAGGCTGGGAGGGGGTGCCCTTCTATGTCAGGGTCAGCCTCAGCCTCAGCCTCAGCCTCAGACCTAAAACGTCGTCCCGATCGCCAAAAACTTTTCGCGGCGGTGTTCGCGGGTTTCCAGACGGCCCTTACCGGCGAAGTCGGAGAGAAACGTCGCGATGGCGCTGCGGGTGGCGTCCATGACGAATTGGGGTTGGCGATGCGCGCCGCCCGAGGGCTCGGGGATGATGCCGTCGATGACGCCGAAACCGAGCAGGTCGGTGGCGGTAATCTTCATATTGGTGGCGGCGTCCTGCGCGCGGGCCGCGTCTTTCCACAGGATCGAGGCGCCGCCCTCGGGCGAGATCACCGAATAGATGGCGTGTTCGAGCATCAGCACGCGATTGGTGGTGGCGATGGCGATGGCGCCGCCGGAGCCGCCCTCGCCGATGATGATGGCGAGGTTCGGCACACCCAGTTCCAATGATTTTTCAGTCGAGCGCGCGATGGCCTCGGCCTGGCCGCGTTCCTCGGCGCCGATGCCGGGGTAGGCGCCGGCGGTGTCAACGAACGATACCAGCGGAATATTGAAGCGATCGGCCATGTCCATGATGCGGACGGCCTTGCGATAGCCTTCGGGACGGGCCATGCCGAAGTTATGGCGCAGGCGGCTTTCGGTGGAATTGCCCTTTTCCTGGCCCAGAATGGCGATGGACTGGCCATTGAAGCGGCCAAGGCCGGCCTGGATGGCGGAGTCCTCGGCGAATTTGCGGTCGCCGGCTAGGGGCGCCCATTCGGTGATCAGCCCGGCGATGTAATCGGAAAAATGGGGGCGCTGTGGATGACGGGCGACCTGGGTCTTCTGCCAGGGCGTCAGGCGCTTGTAGATATCGACCAGCGCCTCATCGGCGCGCGCGGAGAGGCGGTTGACTTCCTCGTCGATGCTGACGGCCTGATCGGTCGTGGCAAGGGCCTTGAGTTCGGCGATCTTGCCCTCAAGCTCAGCGACCGGCTTTTCGAAATCGAGATAAGACTGCATCTACCTGCCCGTTTTGGGTCTTGATACGCGACCCGTCCATGAGGGCCGCTGCTGTTGCGCCCTAAAGTGGCCGCAAAGTGGCGAGGGAGCAACGGGGAGTCAAGGATGGGGTTGCCTTATCTGGCCTTATGGGTGGCGTCGGCGATGGCTGAGCGCAGTTCATCCACAGTTTCCGTGATGTGAACCGAGGCGCCATAGGGCGCAATGGCGGCCGTCAGGTTGACGATGACCTGGTCGTTAATGATCTCGCCCGAATTGTCGCGCCGAGGGCCATAGGAAATACCCACGATGTGGGCGGCGTTGATGATGACCGAATTGGTATCGGTAGCGGTCAGGTCGATCCAGATGGGGTTGGCCATGTAAACTACTCCGCGAGGGGATGATGCGTTTCCACAAGGGTGCGCAGCTTCTCGTCTAGCACATGGGTGTAAATCTGGGTGGTCGAAATATCGGCATGGCCGAGCAGCATCTGCACCACGCGCAGATCGGCGCCGCCATGCAGAAGGTGGCTGGCAAAGGCATGGCGGAGCACGTGGGGCGCGACGCGGCTGGGGCTGATGCCAGCGTCTATGGCCAGGGTTTTGAGATCGCGGGCGAAGACCTGGCGGGACAGGTAGCCCTCGGCACTGTTGGCGGGAAACAGCCAGATGCCGGGTTCGAGGGTTTTGACATAGACCTTGATGGCATCCCGAGCGCGGTCGTTGACGGGCACGACGCGCTCTTTGTTGCCCTTGCCGATGATGGTGAGGAAGCTGGCGTCGCGCATGACGGCCGAGCGCTTGAGGCTGACCAGTTCGGAGACGCGCATGCCGGTAGCATAGAGCAGTTCGAGCAGGAGATAGAGGCGGAGCGCGGCGGCTTGCTTTTGCGGGGAGGCGTCGGGAGTGGCCTGCGCTTCGGCGGTGGTCAGGAGCTTGTCGACTTCGGCGATGCTGAGGACCTTGGGCAGGGGCCGGCGGGCTTTTGGGCTGGCAATGATGCGGGTCGGATCGTCGCCGCGCATGCCGTCGGCGCAGAGGAAGCGGTGGAACTGGCGGATCGCCGAGAGGCGGCGGGCGGAAGAGGCGGCAGAGAGGCCGTCGCGCTTGAGGTGATCGAGATAGGAGGCGACATGTTCGCGCCCGCCGGTGAGCAGGGTCTGCTGATGGCCGAGCAGGAAGCCCGAATAATCGGCGAGGTCCCGCTGATAGGCCTCAATGGTGTTCTTGGCGGCGCCGCGTTCGGCGCTCATCATTTCGAGGAATGCCGAGATCAGGTGGCCGCCGCTCATTCGACGGGAATGTTGGCTGCGGGGCCGGTGGCCGCGGGGACATCAACGGGCGGGGCCGGCGTGACCAGCGAGGGCGGCTCGGCCGGGGCTGTGCCGCCGGGCAGCGCGGGCGCGCTTTCGTTGAGCAGCTCGCGCGCCGGGATGCGGATGGTGACTTCCTTGGGCCTGGGCTCGACGAAAGCCACCAGCACGAACATGCCCGCATAGACCAGTCCAGCCAGGAACAGGAGTGTGATAATCAGACGAATGAGAGTGGGCATGGCAATCCCGACGGCAACATTACGAGACTATTTGTAAATTCTACTCTGGCGGCCATCTGCGGTGGTTTTCGCTTGCGCGGCCCTTCGGGTCTGCGCTTCCGGTGCTCACGTACCAAAGTACGTTGCGCTCCGGTTCTCGAAAACCACCGCATCTGACTCGCCAGAACGAATTTCCAAACAGTCTCTTGGTTCAATATGGCATCAAAAGCTTTCGAACTGGTAGGCATCGTATCGGGGACACAAGTGCAGGTCTTTCTTGACAGCGGCGGTCCACCCCGCTTGATACGCTCAAGACACATGCGGAGCGTCTTGTGAGCAGACCCGACACGGCAGAGCGCCAGGCGCGTGCCCAAGACCTTATCGACGCACTGGACGGGCGGCCTTTGGTGCTGGTCGGAATGATGGGCGCCGGCAAGACCACGGTGGGGCGTCGGCTGGCGGGCCAATTGGGACGCTCGTTTCTCGACAGCGACGATGAAATCGAAAAAGCCGCGCAGATGACGATCCCCGAGATTTTCGAGCAGCGTGGGGAGCCTGAGTTTCGCGCTGGCGAGGCGCGCGTGATCGCTCGGGTGCTGAAAGATCGCGATATCATCCTGGCGACCGGCGGCGGGGCCTTTGTCAGTGCGGAGACCCGGGCGCAGGTCAAGGCCGCAGCGGTTTCAGTGTGGCTCAAGGCGGATTTCGACCTGCTGTTCCAGAGGGTATCGCGCCGGTCGAACCGGCCATTGCTGAAGACTGCCAATCCAAGGGCCACATTGCAGAAATTGATCGACGATCGCTATCCGATCTATGCCGAGGCCGACGTGACCGTGGTGTCGCGCGATGTGCCGCAGGATGTGGTGGCGGCTGATCTGATCGAGGCGGTTCTCGCCCATCTCCAAAGCTGAAAGATTTTTGATGGCGCAGATTGCCCATACGGTTCACGTCGCGCTTGGCGAGCGGGCTTACGATATTTTGATTGGCGACCGGCTGCTGGACGATGCGGGGGCGATCCTGGCGGAGCGGTTTCCGGGACGGCGCTACGGTATCATCACCGACGAGAACGTGGCACGAGCGCAATTGCCGCGGCTACTGGCATCACTGGATGCGGCGGGGTTGGGGCATTCCGAGATCGTGCTGCCCGCCGGGGAGAGCACCAAGTCGTTCGCTCATTTGCAGACGGCGGTTGAGGGGCTGCTGGCGGCGAAGCTGGAGCGGGGCGATCTGGTGATCGCGCTGGGCGGCGGGGTGATCGGGGATTTGGCGGGGTTTGCCGCGTCCATCACGCGGCGCGGCATGGATTTCGTGCAGATGCCGACCTCGCTGCTGGCGCAGGTGGATAGCTCGGTGGGTGGCAAGACCGGGATTAATTCGCCGCATGGCAAGAATTTGATCGGGGCGTTTCATCAGCCAAAACTGGTGCTGGCGGACCTGTCGACGCTCGACACGCTGGATGCGCGACAGTTTGCGGCGGGTTATGCCGAGGTGGTCAAATATGGGTTGATCGACGACGAAGAGTTCTTCTTCTGGCTCGAGGAAAACCAGGCCGAGATCTTTGCCGGTGGGCCGGCGCGGGGCGAGGCGATCGCGCGGTGTTGCCGGCATAAGGCGCGCGTGGTCATCGAGGACGAGAAGGAACTGGGCGTGCGGGCGTTGCTCAATCTGGGGCATACGTTCGGGCATGCGCTGGAAAAAGACACCGGCTATTCCGGCCGGCTGCTGCATGGCGAAGGCGTGGCCATTGGCATGGTGTTGGCGCATGGCTTTTCGGCCCGACTGGGGTTGGCGCCGAGCCAGGATACCGGGCGGATCGTGGCGCATTTGAAAAAGATCGGGCTGCCCACTATATTGGGTGACATTCCGGGCACGCTGGGAAGCACCGAGACACTGATGGCGGCGATCGCGCAGGACAAGAAGGTTTCGCGCGGGGCGCTGACCTTCATTTTGACCAGCGGGATTGGGAAAGCGTTTATCGAAAAGGGCGTGGACCCGGTTTCAGTGAGCGCATTCTTGAACGATATGCGCTAGACCCGGCTGGGCAATTCATACGGCCCGTCTACCGGCAAAACCTCGATGGCCAGCGCGTGGACGCTGGCTTTGAGTTCGGCGTCGAGTGTTTCCATGACGGCGCGGTGTTGCGCCACGCGCGACTTGCCTTCAAAGTGACGGGTCGCGATTCTGACACGAAAATGGGTTTCACCACCCTCCCGCCACCCGGAATGACCGTGGTGCTGCTGGGATTCGTCGATGACTTCGAGATGAGTGGGCACAAAGGCCCGGGTCAGCTTGTCGGTGATGACGTCGGTCATGGACATGGTTTGGCGTTTCTGTTGAATAAATTCGAACAAGTAGCTAGGCGCAATGAAATCCGATTCCAAGCTTTTCGAAGGTATCCGTATCAAGTCGCGTCGCGACGTGAAACCCGAGCCCGCAGCCAATACGTGCGATTGGGACGGCTGCGAAAAGCCTGCCACCCACAAGGCGCCCAAGGGGAGCCGCAGCGCAGGGGAGTATTTCAACTACTGCCTCGAGCATGTGCGCCAGTACAATGCCACGTTCAACTTCTTTGCCGGGATGGACAAGGAAGCGCTGGACGAAGCGCTGCACAGCGCGCCACAGCCCGAGGCCCGCACCAGCTTTGGCACCGGGCAGGCCGGCGCGCGCAAGTCCGCGACGGCCAAGACCGCGGGCGTGGGGTCGGCCGACAAATATGGCGATCCGTTCGGCGTGTTCGCCAAATATCGGCATCGCCAGGCACAGAAGCCAGCCGAGGAACGCTCGCGGCCACTGCATGAGCAGGACCGACGGGCGCTCGAAACCATGGGCATTATGGGCCAGGCCAAGTCCGAAGAGATCAAGAAGGCCTATAAGACGCTGGTCAAGCTGCACCATCCCGATGCCAATGGCGGCGACAAGTCGTCCGAGGATCGGCTGCGTGCTGTCATTGCGGCCTACGCCCACCTCAAGAAAGCCGGCTTCGTCGCGAAGTGACGTGTCGCCAAATGGCGGCACCCCATGCCGTCTGACGGCTACCCCGGCCGTCACATTGCTGCTATAGAGCCCGCACTTTCGTCTGTCCCCCCGCCCTTAAGTCCTTGCTGCCAAGAGCCCTGCCATGAGCGAATTTACCAATCTGCCCGATACCCAATACAAGGCCCGCGAGCTGTTCGGCATCGATACCGACATGGTGGTGCCCGGCTATGCCAACCGCACCGAACATGTGCCGCCGATGGACCCGGACTATCTGTTCGACCGTAACACCACGCTGGCGATCCTGGCGGGCTTTGCGTTCAACCGCCGCGTCATGGTGCAGGGCTATCACGGCACGGGTAAATCGACGCATATCGAGCAGATCGCCGCGCGGCTGAACTGGCCGATGGTGCGCGTGAACCTGGATTCGCACGTGTCGCGTATCGATCTCGTGGGCAAGGACGCGATCGTGCTCAAGGACGGCAAGCAGATCACCGAATTCCGCGACGGCATCCTGCCATGGGCGGTGCAGAACAATGTGGCGCTGGTGTTCGACGAATATGACGCCGGTCGCCCCGACGTGATGTTCGTGATCCAGCGCGTGCTGGAAGTGGCGGGCCGGCTGACGCTGCTCGACCAGAACCGCGTTATTACTCCGCACCCCGCGTTCCGGCTGTTCTCGACCACCAATACCATCGGTCTGGGCGATACGTCGGGCCTCTATCACGGCACCCAGCAGATCAACCAGGGCCAGATGGACCGCTGGAGCCTGGTGACCACGCTGAATTATCTGCCGCACGACAAGGAAGTCGGCATCGTTCTGGCCAAGGCGAAGAGCTATGCGGCCAATGACAAGGGCAAGAAGACCGTGTCGAACATGGTGCGCCTGGCGGACCTGACGCGCTCGGCTTTCATCAATGGCGACCTGTCGACGGTGATGAGCCCGCGTACGGTGATTACTTGGGCCGAAAATGCCGAAATCTTCGGCGATATCGGCTTTTCGTTCCGCCTGACGTTCCTGAACAAATGCGACGAGCTGGAACGCCCGGTTGTGGCCGAGTTCTACCAGCGCGTGTTCGGGGAAGACCTTCCTGAGTCGTCGGCGAATTTGGCGGTCGCGGTTTAAACTTATGCCTGGCAAGGCCCCCTCACCCGCCGCTTTGCGGCGACCTCTCCCCCCAGGGAGAGGTGGGGTGTGCGGCTAGACCTCTTCTTCACCTCTCCCTTTGGGGGAGAGGTCGGCCCGCAGGGCCGGGTGAGGGGGCCTTTGCCTTAAACATTTCCCGGGACCCATGGCCCAGAATATCTATGACGATCAGGCATTCTTTGAGGGTTACAGCCAGTTTCCGCGCTCGCGCATGGGACTGGCTGGCGCCCCCGAATGGCTGTCGCTCAGGGGTATGCTGCCGAGACTGCCGATTGCTTATGAGCAGGCGGACCTCGAGAGCTACCAGCCGCAGGGGCAGTTCGAGCTGATCTATTCGTCGCTCGCGGTGCATTACCTGGCCGATTTCGATGCGCTCTGCACGCGGATCAAGGCGGCTTTGGTGCCGGGCGGCTCGTTCGTTTTTTCCATGGAACATCCGATTTTCGCGGCGCGGGGCGATCCAGAATGGCTCAGCGATGGCGAAGGTTTTCGCGTCTTTGCGCTGAGCGACTATGCGCGCGAGGGTGAGCGGGTGACCGATTGGGTGGTTGATGGCATCGTCAAATATCACCGCAAGATTTCCACAATCGTGACGGCTTTGGTTCAAGCTGGCTTCGTCATTGATGCCATGGATGAGTGGAGCCCGACCCAGACTGACCTTGAGGCCAATCCGGGCCTCGCCGACGAAATCGTGCGTCCCATGCTGCTGCTGATGGCAGCGCATGTGCCGCAGACCAAACTCTAGCCGGACGTTTTTCATGGCACAGCCACCGCGCAACAAAGCCAATAAGCCAGACCAGACCCAGGCGTTCAAATCCGCCATGGGCGCGACGGTGCGCGCCATTGGGGGCAAGCCGGACCTGGAAGTGACCTTCACCGCCGACCGGCCGCTGCTGACCAGCGACAAGGCGCGCCTGGCCAATCTGCCGCGGCTGCCGACCAAGCGCGATATCGCGGTGGCGCGCGGGCAGGGCGACGCCATGGCGATGCGGCTGGCTAGTCACGATCCCGAAACGCACCGCAAGCGCAGCCCGATCGATCCGATGGCGCGCGCGGCGTTCGATGCGCTGGAGCAGGCGCGGGTCGAGGCGCTTGGCTGCGTGCGCATGCCCGGCATGGTGGGCAATATCGGGGAAATGCTGGAAGACCGGCTGTTCCGCGCCAATTTCGCGGAAGTGAACGATCGCGGCGATGCGCCGATTGCGGAGGCATTGGGCCTGCTGCTGCGGGAGCGGCTGGCCGGCGTGCCGGTACCGCCATCGGGGCACAAGCTGGTCGATCTGTGGCGGGCGGAAATTGAAGAAAAGGGCGGGGAATCGCTCGACAAGCTGATGACCCGGTTCGAGGACCAGGACGATTTTTCTCGCGTCGCCAAGGCGCTGCTGCGCGACCTCAACCTCATGCCCGAAAGCGAAATGGAAGACCCCGACGCTTCCGATGAGGAAAACGGGGACGACCAGGAGCCTGATCAGGCCGAGGGAAGCGACCAGTCGCCCGAGCAGGGCGAGGGCGAGAACGAGCAGTCGGACAGCGAGCAGGACGAGAGCGCCGGCGACACCGAGGAAACCGGTGACGTCGACGGCATCGACAGCGACATGGCCGATACCGATGAGGACGCCGCGTCCGAAGCGGGCGAGGACGCCCCGATGCCGCCGCCGGCCAAGGATGGCGGCACGCAGCTCTCCAACCAGTTCAACTACAAGATTTTCACGCAGAAATTCGACGAGATCGTCAAGGCGAGCGAACTGTGCCCGCCCGAGGAACTCGACCAGCTGCGCGCGCTGCTCGACAAGCAGCTGGAGAATCTGGCGGGCGCGGTGGCGCGGCTGGCCAACAAGCTGCAGCGGCGGCTGATGGCCAAGCAGAATCGCAGCTGGCAGTTCGACCTGGAAGAAGGCCTGCTGGATACGGCGCGGCTGACCCGCGTGGTCACCGATCCGATGCAAGCTTTGTCGTTCAAGGTGGAGAACGACACCGATTTCCGCGACACCATCGTGACGCTGCTGATCGATAATTCGGGCTCGATGCGCGGGCGGCCGATCACCATTGCGGCGATCTGCGGCGATATTCTCGCACGCACGCTGGAACGCTGCGGCGTCAAGGTGGAGATTTTGGGCTTCACCACGCGCGCCTGGAAGGGCGGCAAATCGCGCGAGGCGTGGCTGGAGGCCAATCGGCCGGCCAATCCGGGTCGTGTCAACGATGTGCGCCATATCATCTACAAGGCGGCCGACGAGCCGTGGCGGCATGCTCGGCGCAATCTCGGGCTGATGATGCGCGAGGGGCTGCTCAAGGAGAATATCGACGGCGAGGCGCTGGAATGGGCGCGCAAGCGGCTGATGGCGCGGCCGGAAAGCCGGCGTATCCTGATGGTGATTTCCGATGGCGCGCCGGTGGATGACAGCACGCAATCGGTGAACGCTGGGAATTATCTGGAAGCCCATTTGCGCCAGGTGATCGAGGATATCGAGACGCGCTCGCCGATCCAATTGGTGGCGGTGGGCATCGGACATGACGTGACGCGGTATTATCGCCGTGCGGTGACGTTGCTGGACGCTGAGGAGCTGGGCGGGGCGCTGACCGATGAACTGGCTTCGCTGTTCGACGAGGAACCGCCGGCCCAGGTGCGGCGGGGACGGCGCGGATGATCCGCGGCGCTGTCGCGCTGGCGCTTGTCGGTCTGGCGCTGTGCCAGGCCCATGCGGCAGAGTTGACGGTGGGGGCGGTGCAGATCACCGACTTTCGCGGCGTGGCGCTGGATGGGCAGGTCGATAAGCTGATCTGGCGGGGCGGTATCGCCATGGTCAGCCAAGACGATACGTTTGGTGGGTTGTCAGGGCTGGCTTTTACCGGGCCGGACCAACGCGTGGCGATGGTGTCGGACCGGGGCAATTTCGTCTCGGGGCAGTTGGCCTATGATGAAGCGGGACGGCTGTTCGGCTTCATCGGTGTCAGGATCGAGCCGATCCAGAATTCCAAGGGCGCACCGCTGCCGCGGCAATATAGCCGCGATGCCGAGGCGATCGCCGCGGTGGTGCGCGACGGCGTACCGGTGGCGGTGCGGGTGGGGTTCGAGCATTTGACGCGGGTGGCGGAATTTGCGCTGACCGATGGGGTGCCCGGCGGGCCGGCCAAGGAAATCGAAATCCCCAAATGGCTGACCGATACGCGCACCAATGAATCGCTGGAGGCGGTGTGTATCGCGCCCGATGCCTCGCCCATAGCCGGCTCGACGCTGCTGCTGACCGAGGGCGTGATTGATGACGATGGCCAGCACGTAGCGTGGCTGCTGGGGCAGAACGACAAGGGGCCGCTGAGCTATCAATCGAGCCCCGATGTGAATCCGACCGATTGCGCGTTTTTGCCCAATGGCGACCTGCTGGTGCTGGAACGGGGGGTGTCGTTCCTCGCCTTCACCATGACGCTGCGGCTGGTGCCTGCGGCCGATGTGCGGCCGGGGAACCTGATGAAGGGCCAGGTGCTGCTGCAGGCGAGCGGCGGGGCAATCGACAATATGGAGCAGGTGGCGGTGCATACTGCGCCGGGCGGGGAAACCCGGATCGTGCTTGGGAGCGATAACAACTTCAATGATTGGGAGCGGAATTTGTTGTTGGAGTTTGCTTTAGCGCCGTAGGCGCACGACGCCACAAACACCGTTCTGTTCCCGGACTTGATCCGGGGACCATTCGCCACTTGTGCCGAGTTGAGAGTGGCCCGCGGATCAAGTCCGCGGGAAGGCCGGTGAGTGGGGTGAGTACAGGGCTACTCCACGCACCGCCTCTGTCGGCTTAGGCCCGCGCCGTCATCGTCGGCAAAGGCATGAGCTTGCCCATCAGCGCGCGGTAAGGCGCCAGCAGCAGCAATGCGGCGAGGAACTTCACAAGGAAGTCGCCGGTCGCCAGGGAGGTCCAGAGGGGTACTTCGGGGCCGATGCCGAGCCAGGGGGCGGGGAAGCCCAGCGAGCCGTCGGCCAAGCCAAACAGGGCATCAACGCCGGCCAAGGCGGGGGCAAAGGCGATGGTGAAGAAGATCGTCGTATCGATCACCGATCCGAACAGCGAGCCTGCGAGCGGCGGCAGGAACCAGGCACGGCTGGCGCGCAGGCGCGAAAATACCGCGATATCGAGCAATTGGCCGGTGACGAAGGCCGCGGCCGAAGCGAGCGCGATGCGCTGGGTGGTGGCGGGCTTGCCCTCTGGGTTCCACGGCAGCGGGTGGTAGCTGAGATAGAAGGACAGGCCGAGGCCGACGAGAAAGCCGACGAGGACTACGAGGCGCGCGTTGCGGGCGCCGTCGAAGCGGTTGGTGAGGTCGGTGACGAGGAAGGCAAAGGGGAAGGTGAAGGCGCCCCAGGTGAGGAGATCGGCCAGATTGACCGGGCCAAGCTGGGCCTGCAGTGGGAACAGCACGAGCACGTTGGACGCGGCAACGACCACGACCATGGCGGCAATGGCCGCCAGGAGGCGAGTGAACATCAGAATGGACCTCATAACGCCGCTTGCCAGCATCAGACCGGGGCGGGAGCGTTTCAATAACAGGCGCGTGGGCTTTGCGCCAGAGTGGCGGTCTTCGTCCCCTCGCCCCTATGGGGAGAGGGTTAGGGGGAGGGGCTTGATTACGTGCGGTGCAGAAGAAAGCCCCCCCTCACCCGGCGCTGCGCGCCGACCTCTCCCCAGAGGGGCGAGGTGAAGAAAGACGGGCGAGGTAAGGCAAAGAAAAACCGCGCGGCACCGGGGCGCCACGCGGTTCAAAACTGAAAGAGAAAGAATTAAGCGGCGGCCAGAGCGGCGCGCAGTTCCTTCTTGAGGCCCTGAGCCAGCGGGCTCATATCGGCATCGGGCTGCTTGAGCAGGAAGGCATCGAGGCCTCCGCGGTGCTCGACGGTGCGCAGGGCCGCAGCGCAGATGCGCAGCTTGACGGGGCGGCCGAGCGTCTCGGACAGCAGGGTGACATTCAAAAGGTTGGGCAGAAAGCGACGACGGGTGCGGTTGAGCGCGTGGCTCACATTGTTACCAGTCATCACGCCTTTGCCAGTCAGTTCGCAGCGACGTGCCATTGGAGATATCCTATTTGTGTAAAGGTCCTGCGTGGCGGAGAAGTCCGCGACGGGCCTCGATTGTTGTGAAATCTGAGGGCTGCATAGAGAAAAGGGGCGCTCCCGTCAAGGCGAGGCGGCCTCAAACGGGCGCGATCGGCTTGCAAGGGGGGATAAGCGCAGGCACCTTTCCTTCTTGGCTGATTCGCGCCGCCTTCAATGCGTGCTGAGAGACGATCCATCTTGACCTTGTCCCGCTTTGCCTGTGCCGCCGCATTTGTCGCCCTCGCCATGCCCGCGCTGGGGGCGGAGGTCAATGCCACGGCCAGCTATGTGGTGACTGTGGGCGGCATCAATGTCGCCAACGTCAATGTCGACCTCACTGACGACGGTTCGCGCTATGCGCTGGACCTCAAGGCCAATGTGGCGGGGCTGGGATCGCTGGTGGCGAGCGGCACGGCCAGCGTGACTGCCAGCGGGTCGTCCACCGGCTCGCAACTGACCAGCAAGCAGTTCGACCTCCAGACCAAGGTCAAAGCTGAGACCTTTACCGTCGATGTGAGCTATGCCGGCCATAACGTGACCGCGTTCAGGGTCGATCCGCCGCTCGTCGACAATTACAATCGCGTGCCGATCGAGCGCAGCCACCTGACCAATGTGGGCGACGTGCTGTCGAGCTTCGTCATCAAGGGCGGCACGCTGGACAAGAGCCTGTGCCGCCGCAATCTCAAGATTTTCACCGGCGTCGAGCGTTTCAATATCGTCATGGCGTTTGCGGCCGAGGACGAGGCGACCTCGGCGCGCACCGGCTATCAGGGGCCGGTGATCCTCTGCAATATGGATTACCAGCCGGTCTCGGGTCATTTCACCACCTCTGAAATGACCAATTACCTGGCCGACAGCGACCGCATCCTGATCTGGTACGCCCCATTGGGCGATACGGGGTATTTTATCCCCTATCGCGTGTTGCTGAGCACCAGCGTGGGCGATCTGTCGATGGTCCTGACGAGCATGAAACCCTAGTCATTTCTGACGCGGCGGCTTGAGGTCGGAGCCGGGGATGGCGTCGTTGCCGCGGTGCATTTGCAAGGCATCGAGCAAAGTCTTGGCGGCGTTGCGCACCTCACCCTGAATGGCGAGGTCCTGGTCCAGCGCCTCGTGGTTGGTCGCGTAGGGTTCCCAATAGCCGATGTAGCGATCCACTTCCGCCAGTGGGCCGGCGGGCTGCATTTCCATGAACTTGAGCCAGTCCGACAGCGAGCGGCGCACGTCCTTGGTGCCTTCGACATCGCCATGCACAACCACCGAGAACAGGCGGCCCTTGAGATGGCGGGGATAGTCCCAACCGTCGAGTTCGACCTGTTTGGCCAGCTTTGCCGTTTTGCCCTGGGTTAGCGTCGGGTCCGGATTGCCGCCATCGGCGCAGACCAGGCGGTCCATCATGGCTTTGACCGGGGTCGTGGCCTGGTACCAGTTGACCGGGCTGACGATCATCACGCCGTCGGCCTTCACCCACATCGGGTAGATGTCGTTCATCCAGTCCTGGGTCTGGCCCAGGGAATAGTTGGGATAGCAGGAGCAAGGCCAGTGGCAGAGCGGCGCGGCGGTCGAGAAGCAGGCTTTGCAGGGGTGGATATTGCGGCCGTATTCGGAGGTGAGGCGGGAGAGATCGAGGATTTCGGTCTCGATGCCGCCCGATTGCAGCACCTCCTCGGCCAGTTGGATGAGCCGATAGGATTTGCTCATCTCTCCGGGGCAGGTGTGTTCGCTGCGCGATGAACCGTTGACCAGCAGGACGCGGGCGGGGCGGTCGGCGATCTCGTAGTCCTGCTGCGCCTTGTCGACGGCGGCCTTGGCGGCGATCCAGTCGACAGCCAGGTCATAATCGGGGTCGGCATAACCGGGGCCGGCTTTGCGCGTTCGGGGTGACTTCCGGCTGGCGTCATAGCCTTCCCAGGCGGCCTGCGCGATGGCGTCGAGTTCGGCGCCGAGGGCGCCAAAGCTTGGATCGATGAATTGGGAGCGGAAGCGCTTCTTGAATTCGTCCTGTTCCAGCTGGGTGCTGGGCATGCCCTTGCGGGGTTCGGGGGCGGTGAGGATTTGCTGCTGCATGGGGGTCTCCTTGCGGCAAGCAATGAGCGGCGCCGGGCGAGAGTTCCGCGCCCGCGAGAAAGTGAGATGTCCCGGCGTGGGACGGTCAACGGGTTTCTTATCAATTTTGAACTTTGAGGCGCCCAGTGAGCCTGGGGATAAAGATGAGAGGTGAAAGTGGCAACGCGGAAAAGGGTTTAACCGCTTGTGCAGGAAGGGTCGCGAGCGGTGGAAATTCATTGTTTGGTAAGGGAGGTGAATGGTTTTTGGGGGATTTTGCGCGGGGTGCTCGGGATGGCGGGTGGTTAGTGGGTCGCGTTGGACGGCACCGCTAGGGAGAGGGGTGAACAAAGCCGCATTGGGGTAGTTCGCTCGATTCGGTCCGTGTTCGTTCCGGGTTTGGTACGGGAGTTAACGAGGGGGTGGGATGGAGGTGCGGAGTGTTTCGAAATGGGAGATTGGGGCTAAACGACCCCCCCTCCCGGCCTCCCCCATCAAGGGGGAGGTGTCTGCCGGTGGGTTGAACTCGATCCAGTTGCAAAGAGTGGAGAGAAACCTCCCCCTTGATGCGGGAGGTAGGAGGGGTGATCTGCAGCGGTCTCAATGGCCGCGTCCCGGCTTGGGACGGTCAAGCACGGACTTCCTCAATTTGTGGTTTGAGAGTGGCGCGCTGCCTCAGGCCCCATCTCAATACGAAAGAAAAATAGCGGCTTAGGCTGTTTACGATCTCTTTATGTTCGCGTTGCACAAGGCCGATTCGGCTGTTTGCTAAGGTCTTGGTAACAATGCTGAACGGGTTTGGAGGGTTTGGCTCGGTGGCGAAGGGCGGCCCGGGAGGCTAGTGGGTGTGGTGGTCGCCGACCCACCAGCCCTAGACCAGAACAAAGCCAGATTCATTGATTCACGCCGATTCGGTTTCGGTTTGTTCTCGGCTTGTTCTGTCATTAAACGGACATGGAATTTGGTCGCTTGTTACGTCCCGTTGTGGGACCCTGAATTTTCAAAACGGCCTCCACCACTTCTATCCGGCGCTCCCGCGCCCTACATTGGCGACGATGACTTTTGCACCGCACCACTCGCTCAAGGCGATTCTCGGCCCCACCAATACCGGCAAGACCTATTTTGCCATCGAGCGCATGCTGGCCCATCCCACCGGGATGATCGGCCTGCCGCTGCGGTTGCTGGCGCGCGAGGTCTATCAGCGCGTGGTGGAACGCGTCGGCGTTCAGGCGGTGGCGCTGGTGACGGGCGAGGAGCGGATCGTACCGGCGCGGCCGCGCTACTGGGTGTGCACGGTCGAGGCGATGCCGACCGATATCAAGGTCGATTGCGTGGCGATCGACGAAATCCAGACCGCGATCGATTTCGACCGCGGGCATGTATTCACCAATCGTATCCTGCATGCGCGGGGCATGAGCGAGACGCTGCTATTGGGCGCGGCGACCATGGCGCCGGTGATCAAAAAGCTGCTGCCGCATGTCGAGATCATCGACCGGCCACGGTTTTCGCAGCTGACTTATGCGGGCTCCAAGAAAATTTCGCGGCAGCCGGAGCGGTCGGCGATCGTGGCGTTCTCAGCGCGGCAGGTCTACGCCATTGCCGAATTGATCCGGCGCGAGCGCGGCGGGGCGGCGGTGGTGATGGGGGCGTTGAGCCCGCGGACGCGCAACGCGCAGGTCGAGCTTTATCAAAATGGCGACGTGGATTTTCTGGTGGCGACCGACGCCATCGGCATGGGCTTGAACCTGGATATCCACCACGTGGCCTTTGCCGACGACACCAAATTCGACGGGCATCAGAGCCGGCCGCTAACCCCGGCGGAGCTGGGGCAAATCGCCGGGCGGGCGGGGCGGCATGCGCGCAACGGCACCTTCGGGGTGACGGCGGGGACCGAAGGGTTCGACGAAGAAATGATCGTGGCGCTGGAAACCCATGATTTCGATCCAATCAAAGTGCTGCAATGGCGCAACAATGAGCTGGATTTTTCATCCATCCCCGCTCTTCTCAATTCGCTGGAACGCTCACCCGACCAGCGCAGCCTGACAAGGGTGCCCATTGCCACCGACCAGCGGGCGCTGGAGTTCGTCGCCCGCAATGAGGCGGGGGCGCTGGCGCGGGGCATGACCGGGGCAAAGCTGCTGTGGGAAGTGTGCCAGACCCCGGATTACCTGGGGATTTCGCCGGCGGCGCATGGCGAAATCATCACGCGAATCTATTCGGATTTGATGCGAAAGCAGGCGGTCAGCCCCGACTGGATGGCCGAGCAAATCCGCTTTTGTGACAATTCGAGCGGCGATATCGACACGCTGAGCAACCGGATCAAGCAGATAAGAACCTGGACCTTTGTCGCCAACCGCAAAAACTGGCTTGCGGACCCGCTGCATTGGCGCGAAAAGACCCGGGATATCGAAGATCGGCTGAGCGATGCTCTTCATGAGCGGTTGACCCAGCGCTTCGTCGACCGCCGCACCAGCGTGCTGCTCCGACACCTGAAAGACAAACGCATGGCATCTCCCGAGATCAATGAACGTGGCGAAGTGCGGCTGGAAGGCCATCTCATCGGCACGCTCGAAGGCTTCCGCTTTACCCTGGCGCGCAATGACGGCGACGTCGACGCCAAGGGCATTAGGACTGCAGCGGACCACGTCGTGGCTCCCGAAATCCACCACCGGGCCGACCGGCTGGCGGGGGCGCCGAACGAGGAATTCGTTCTGGCGACCGACGGGCGCATGCGCTGGAAGGGCGATATCGTCGCCGAGCTGGTGGAGGGCGATGCGCTGCTGCGGCCGCGCCTGCTGATCCTGGCGGACGAGTCGCTGACCGGGCCAGACCTGATCGCGGTGCAGGATCGTCTGAACCTGTGGCTGCGCCATCATATCAATACCGTGCTCGAACAGGTGATGAGCCTCGAGGCTCCGGCCGATATCGAGGGGCCGGCGCGCGGCATCGCGTTCCAGCTGTTCGAGAACCTGGGGCTGATTCCCCGCGGCCAGGTTGGCGACGAGGTCAAGAACCTCGACCAGGACGTGCGCGGCAAGATGCGCAAGCTGGGCATCAAGTTCGGCGCCTATCACATCTACCTGCCGCTGAGCCTGAAGCCGGCGCCGCGCGAACTGGCGCTGATTCTGTTCGCGCTGAAAAATGGCGGCATTCGCCAGCCGGGCGTGACCGACCTGCCGCATATCGTGCTCAGCGGGCGCACGTCGTTCCTCATCGATCCCGAAGTCGATCCGCAGCTGTATGAAGTCGCGGGCTTCAAGGTGGCGGGTAAGCGGGCGGTGCGTGTCGATATTCTGGAGCGGCTGGCCGACATCATCCGTCCGCTGATCGCGGTCGATCCGAGCCGGTTTCAGGGCGAGCCGCCAGCCGGCGCCGCCGAGGGCAATGGTTTCCGGGTGACGGTCGAGATGACCTCGCTGCTGGGCTGCTCGGGTGAGGATTTTGCCTCGATCCTGACCTCGCTGGGCTATCGCCTGCGCAAGACGCCGAAGGTTGTGAAGCCCGTAGAGGCTGTTGCGGCTCCCGCCGAAGCCAGTGCGGAAGCGCCGGCGCTGGAAGAAACGCTGAGCGAGAATCCGAGCGAGGTCGAGCCATCGGCTGTGGCTGAAGTCGAAGCGGTGCCGGCTGAGGCCGTTGTGGTCGAGGCCGATATTCCGGCGACGACAATTATTGAAGCGGCGCCGGTTGACGCTGCGGCTGAGCCTGCGCCGGTCGACACCAAGCCGGCCGAGCCGGAATTCGACGAAGTGTGGTTTCCAGGCGGCAAGCGCACGCAGGACAATGCCAAGCGCCATGGTGGACCGCGTCGCGGCCCGACACGGCCGGAGGGCGAAGTGCAGGTGGTGCGGCCACAGCGTCCGCGTCCGGACCGGACCCGTCCGGCCGATGCGCCGCCGCAGCGCGTGGTCAATCGTCGCCCCGAAGGCGAAGTGCAGGATCTGACCAAGGCCCAGCATCTCAATGGCAAGGCACGGTTCGAGAATCGCGCCAAGGCGGAGCAGCGGCCCAAGTTCGACAAGCCGCGCAATGAGGCGCCCAAGCAGGACAATAATCGGCCGGTGCGGGATGAGCGCAAGGTGGCCTACGATCCCGATAGCCCGTTCGCGGCGCTGGCGGCCCTGCGCAACAAGAAGCCCGAGTAGCGATTGGCGGGAACAGGAACAGGTCCGGGCATCCGCAAGGAGCGGCTCGACAAGTTCCTGTTCTTTTCGCGCGCCATCAAATCGCGCACGCTGGCGCAGAAGATCATCGAAACCGGGGTGATCCGGGTCAATTCCGAAAAGATCGTCGATAGCGACCACAAGGTGGGCGCCGGCGATGTGCTGACCATGGCGATCCACAACCGCATCGTGGTGTGGAAGATTGTCGACGCCGGCACACGGCGTGGACCAGCCAGTGAGGCGCAGGGGCTCTATGAGGATTTGTCGCCGCCAGTGCTACCCAAGGCGGAGCGTTCGCCCTATGAAGCGGCAATTGCGCAGCGCGATGATGGCGCCGGGCGACCCACCAAGCGGGAGCGGCGGGAGACGGATCGATTGAAGGACGACGAGTAGGGAAAGCTGCGGTTGAAATGGTCTTGCGCTCGAAGGCGCGAGCGCGACAAAAGCGACCCGGCCAGAGCCTTGCAGCAGACGCCAAAAGGGTTTAGCAACCCAGACAGCAAGCCCCAGTCCTCATTGTTCCGCTCGGGAACCGCCCGCCAGATGACCTATATCGTCACCGACAATTGCATTAAGTGCAAATATACCGACTGCGTCGAAGTGTGCCCCGTCGACTGCTTTTACGAAGGCGAGAACATGCTCGTCATTCATCCCGACGAGTGTATCGATTGCGGCGTCTGCGAGCCCGAATGCCCGGCCGAGGCGATCAAGCCCGATACCGAGAGCGGGCTGGACAAGTGGCTCGAGATCAATACCAAGTTCGCCTCCGTCTGGCCGAACCTGAGCGAGCGCCGCGATCCGCCGCCCGATGCCAAGGCATTCGACGGCGAAGACGGCAAGTTTGAAAAGTACTTCTCCGAGACTCCCGGCGAAGGCGATTAGGGCTCGGTCTTTGGGCCATGCCGGTCTGCAAATGGCGGTTTGCTGCGCTTCCGGTGCTCACGTACAGAACGTACGTTCCGCTCCGGTTCTCGCAAACCACCATTTTCGACTCGGCCTGACCCAAAGCCCTTCGCCCTAATGCTGACTGCGCGATCGGCTGGAGCGCGCGTGCGATTGTTCAGGAATGGGACACACTAGGTGTTGATTCGTTCCTTTTGATTCTGCTGAAATTTTGTGCTATGGTGTGTCTACATGCAGCCAAGCCCGTCACCAGAGTGCCATCAGGCACATTTTTTTTGACACACATCACCAGATGCTGAGCGCGCCGGAAAGCGGACCGGGGCGGCCAGAGTGCTTGACTGCGTCCAGTACCCCGGAAACGGGGATTGAACAGTACGGAGTGGACGGTCCTTCCCGCCAGGAACTGTCCATCGGGGCGTCAACAAGGAGTTATCTCATGGTAGCCAAGAAGACCACGCAGCGTCTTGGGTTCAAGACCGGTGAATTCGTCGTGTATCCTGCCCATGGTGTGGGCATGATCGTCGCGATCGAAGAGCAAGAAGTTGCCGGCCTGACGCTTGAGCTGTTCGTCATCAGCTTCGAGCAGGACAAGCTGACCTTGCGCGTTCCTGTCGCCAAGATCAAGTCCGTCGGCATGCGTCACCTCGCCGAAGAAGACATGGTCACCCAGGCGCTGACCACCGTCACCGGCCGCGCGCGCGTCAAGCGCACCATGTGGAGCCGCCGTGCCCAGGAATATGAAGCCAAGATCAATTCGGGCGACCTGATTGCCATTTCCGAAGTCGTGCGCGATCTCTATCGCTCCGAAGAGCAGCCCGAGCAGTCCTATTCGGAACGCCAGCTGTTCGAGCAGGCGATGGATCGCATGAGCCGCGAAATCAGTGCCGTCAACAAGCTGACGCTGACCGAGGCAATTCAGCTGATCCAGCGGAACCTCGCCAAGTCGCCCAAGCGCACCAAGGCGGATGCCGTGGAAGCCGATGCGGCTCCGGACGAAGAAGCTGCGGCGTAATCTTCGCCAAGATCTGGAATTGGAAGGCCGGCGGAAACGCCGGCCTTTTTGTTTGGGAAGGGCTAGGCCCCGAAGGCTCGACAACATGAAGGCCCAATGCCAGTCTGCCGGGGCATGAGGGCAAGCATGGCGAACACATTGCGCATTCCAATCGCCGTGGCCGCGGTGGTGATCTGGATCCTGATCACGGTGTGGGGCGTGTGGACGCCACACGATCCCACCTCGCTGACCGCCGGCATTTCCGGCGGCGTCGCCTGGTCGATCGTGGGCGCGGGCGCATTCATGCTGGTCGTGGTGCTGGCACTGGGGTGGCGCGATATCGGCTTCAATGCGCCGCAGCCCTGGAGTTCGCTGCGGGTTCTGGCATTTCCGGCGATCTACATCGTGCTCTTTGCCGCCGGCGTCGCCCTGATTGGCCTGCCGGCGCCATCGGTCGTTTTCTTCCTCGCGATCAATACCCTGGCAGTGGGCTTTTCCGAGGAGATCGCGTTTCGCGGCGTGCTGTTTCGCGCCCTGCATACGCGGCTGCGGCTCTGGCCGTCGATCTGGATTGCGGCGATTGCCTTCGGCGGCGTTCACGTCGTCAACGGCTTTACCACCGGGGATTTCCTGAACGCTTCGGTTCAGGCGCTGACCGCCTTCATGAGCGGCATTTTTTTCATGGCCCTGGTGCTGCGGACGCGCTCGATCATCCCCTCGATGCTGTTCCATGCGCTGTGGGATTTCCTGCTGACCACGATCGGCGCCGGTAGCGCATCTTCGGGGGCAGCGGCGAGCGGGGACAGACATTGGTGGGTGCTGCTAGTGCCGCCGCTCTTTATCCTGCCGAACTTCCTTTATGGCTTGTGGCTGCTGCGCAAGGTGCAAGACACCGGGCCGGCGCAGTAGCGGGCGAGGGAGCAATCCATGGATTTTATGCGTCTGCTGAAGTCGGTCGAGGAGCTGCTCTACGAGCTCGTCACCTGGATTCTGTTCTATCCGCTAACGCTGTGGCGCTGCGTCCGGCGTCCAGTCGCGATGATGAAATACGCCGAGCGCGAGCTGGGGGACGAGGGCGAGGAGCAGTATGACGACGCGCTGAGCCCGCCGATCTTCCTGCTGATCACATTGTTCCTGGCCCATCTGCTCGAGCTTGGCCTGGCCGTTCCGACGCAAGCCGGCCTCCCTGAATTTTTGCAGGACGACAAGAACCTGCTGCTCTACCGGGCGGTTGCCTATAGCCTGTTTCCCCTGCTGCTGGCGCTGCTGGATGTTCGCCAGCGCGGGGTGCGCCTGACCCGGCAATTG
Organism: Devosia sp.; assembly: GCF_028290435.1. GTDB lineage: Bacteria > Pseudomonadota > Alphaproteobacteria > Rhizobiales > Devosiaceae > Devosia. The sequence continues at coordinate 30,447 of NZ_JAQGJV010000013.1, forward strand.
CTGCGGCCATCATTCTACAGCCAGTCGTATATCGCCGCGCCCTTCGTGCTGTCGTTCGACATCGCCGTTCTCGTCGGGCGGCACGGGTCTGCGGCTGCGGTGAGCCTTGGCGTCGCGCTCTTCGCGCTGGGCCTCGCGTGGTATTGCGGGGCCCAGATCGCCTGGTTCACCACGGTCCGCGGTGTGAATGCCGGCCGGGCCGTGGCGATGGTTTTGGGCACTGTCCTGGCGGGTTTCGTGGCTGTCCTGGTGGTGCTCGTGGCGACCGCCGCGACGGCAATTTTCATCAGTTGACGGCGCTGACATTACAGCTCCGTCGTTCCGATAAATCTTACTTGGCCTTGTTGCCCAATACCTTGGCCATGCTCACCGTGGCGCTGCCGGGCTTGAGGGGCTGTTGCTGGCTTTCGTGGGGGAGCCAGCCGGAGAGCCAGATCAGTTCGAGCGTGGCGCGGACGCGGCCATCGGGGTCGGCGTCTCGTTGCGCATAGGCTTGGGCGGCGGCGGTCAGCAAGGTGCGGTTGGCGGGGTGGCGGGAGCGGTCGACCAACGGATTGGCGGCGCCGAGGGATTTCAGGTCCGCCATCAGCGCGAAGGGGCTGGAATAGCGCACGATGTGGGTTTCGACATCGGCGACGGGCAGGGCTAGGCCCGCGCGTTGCAGCAGGGCGCCGGCGTCGCGGACCTGGATGAAGGGGGCGACGCGGGCGCTGGCGCCGCCAGAGATTTCGGCATCGGCGCTGAGGAAGGCTTCGCGCAGTTCCGTCAGGGTATTGCCACCGAGGGCGGCGGCCATCAGCAAGCCATCGGGAGCGAGGCGGGCGCGGAGCTGGGCGAGATAGCCGGGCACGTCGTTGACGGCCTGTAGATGCAGCAGGGAGACGATGAGATCGAACTCGCCCTCGGGAAGCGGCGGCAATTCGCTATCGGGCGTGAAAGCCGCGAGGCGGGTGAAGGGGAACTCTGCCTTGGCGGTGCGACCGCCGGCGGGGAGGCTCGAAACATCGGGGCCGATGATGAGGGCACGGGGAAAATCGCGGATCAGCGCGAGCAGCCGCTCCTCAAGATCGCCCAGCACCAGATCCATGACGAAGTCGTCGCCGCTGCGGCGCGCCAGGTGGCGGGCGATCAGCGCGGGGTCGAAGATTTTTGGTGGCATTGCCATGGGCGGGGGACGACAGCGCTCGGTTGGGGTGGCAGTATCGTGCTTATGGAGAGAGCGGACGAGGTTGTCAAAACCGAGGCGCTGCATCACCGCGTGATTGGCGGGATGCGGCGCGTCGGCGGTTTCGTGCTCGACCAGCTCTATCCACCGGTCTGCCTTGGTTGCGAGGCACCGATTGCCGCCAGTGACGGGCTGTGCGGGGCGTGTTTTGGCAAATTACGACCGATCACCGCGCCGCTATGCCGCGTTCTGGGGCTGCCGTTCGAGGTATCGCTGGGGCCCGATGCGTTGTCGGCGGAGACGATTGCGGAGCCGCCGCCGTTTGGGCGGGCGCGGGCGGCGGTGATTTATAACGAGGTGGCGCGGACCATCGTGTCGCGGCTCAAATATGGAGATCGGCCGGAACTTGCGCGGTTCTGCGCGCGGCTGATGGCGAGCGCTGGGCATGAATTGTGGGGTGCCGATGCGCTGCTGGTGCCCGTGCCGCTGCATCCCAGCCGGCAGCGGGAGCGGCGCTATAATCAATCGGGGGAACTGGCAGCGGCGATCGGCAAATTGACCGGGGTGGCGGTAGATTTGCATCTGGTGCGCCGGGTGAAGCGGACGCGGCAGCAGGTGGGGCTATCGAGCGACGGGCGGGTGCGGAACGTGGCGGGGGCATTTGCTGTGCATCCGGACCTGCTGGCGCGGTTGCGTGGACGGCGGGTGGTGCTGGTGGATGATGTCTATACCACCGGCTCGACCGTCAAGGCGGTGACGCGGACGCTGCTGAAAGGTGGGGCGAGCGAAGTTGATGTCATCTCCTTCGCCCGCGTTGTCATTGGCGCGGAAATGCCCATATAGATGGAAACAGCCGTACTTTCGGAGAGTAACATGGCCAAGATCGAGATCTATACCACGCCGACATGTCCCTATTGCCACGCGGCCAAGTCGCTGCTGTCGGACAAGGGCGCCGACTATACCGAGATTACCGTGCTGGACCCCGATTTGCGCGCGGCGATGACTGAGCGCGCGCATGGGCGGCGTACGGTGCCGCAGATTTTCATCGGCGAGACCCATGTGGGTGGCTATGATGACATGGCGGCGCTGGATCGGGCCGGCGGGCTGGATGAGCTGCTGAGCGCTTAGGACCAATCGCCATTCAGCTGATGCTGGCCTGCAAATGTCAGCTTTCTGCGCTTCCGGTCCTCACGTACCAACGTACGCTCCGGTCCAGTTCTCGAAACCCGACATTTTCGGCTCTGCCTGAGCTGAATTTCGATCGGTCCTAGAGTTCTGCGTTTGGGTGCAGAACCCCCACCCCAGCCCCCCACCAGGGGGGATCAGATCGAGAGTGTTGGTCGAATCATGAAAATCGCTGCCATTCAGATGCGGTCGGGGCCCGAGCCGGAGGCGAACTTGGCGGCTTTGCGGCCGATGGTGGCGGAGGCGGCAGCGGCGGGGGCGCGTTATGTGCTGACGCCGGAAGTCACCATGGCGTTCGCGGAAAATCGCGAGGGGCTGGCGCGGGTGGCGGGCCCGTTCGAGAACAATCCGTGGCTGGCGCAGCTTTCGGCGCTGGCGCGGGAGCATGCGATCCATCTGCATATCGGCTCGATGGCGGTGGCGCTTGAGGATGGGCGGTTCGCCAATCGCAGTGTGCTGTTTGGGCCCGATGGGGAAATCCAGACCACTTATGACAAGATCCATCTGTTCGATGCGACCATTGCGGGACTGAACGCCTATCGCGAGAGTGCGACCTATCGGGGCGGCGAGGCGGCGGTGACGGCGCAGGTGGACGAGATCACGCTGGGGCTGGCGATCTGCTACGACATGCGGTTTCCGGCCTTGTTCAATGCGCTGGCCAATGCGGGCGCGCAGGTGCTGGTGGTGCCGGCGGCGTTCACGGTGCCGACCGGGCAGGCGCATTGGCATGTGCTGCTGCGGGCGCGGGCGATCGAAACCGGCAGCTATGTGATCGCGGCGGCGCAGGGTGGGAACCACGAAAATGGCCGGGCCACCTATGGGCATTCGCTGGTCATTGACCCGTGGGGCCGAGTGATTGCCGAGCTGGATCACGACGAGCCGGGTGTGTTGCTGGCCGAGATTGATCTGGCCTCGGTCGAGGATGCACGAGGCCGCATTCCGGCTTTGGCCAATGCGCGGACTTTTAGCGTGGCGCCGGCCTTGCCGGTATGACGGGCGAGGCCTATTTAAGGAGCGGGGCCCGTGTGGCCCGCAAGGGCCTGGTTTCGTGATTCAATATTCCCTGCATTGCGCCAATGCGCATGATTTCGATGCGTGGTTCAAGAACGCCGCGGCGTTCGACGAGCAAAAGGCGCGCGGCATTGTGGATTGCCCGGTCTGCGGCTCGCACGAGGTGAGCAAGGCGCTGATGGCGCCGGCCGTTGCAAGGTCCGGCTCTGAGAAGATGGCGTTGAGTTCGGGGCATCCCGATGTGGCCAAATTCCGCGAATTGCTGCGGGCCTACCGGCAGAAGGTCACCAGCGAAGCCGATTATGTCGGCGACAAGTTTGCCGAAGAAGCGCGGAAAATCCATTTCGAGGAAGTCGAAGCGCGCGGCATCTATGGCGAGGCAACGCGGGACGAGGTCATCGCGTTAGCCGAAGAGGGCATCGAATTCGCGCCCCTTCCCGATTTACCTGAAGAACAGAATTAAGCAGCGCCGGCTCGGCGCAAAATCCTGGAGAGCATCATGGCTGAACTCGACGCATCCCGTTCGGGGACTTTTTCCATTGGCGGGGATCTCAAGGTCAATCGCCTTGGCTTTGGCGCCATGCGCATTACCGGCAAGGGCATTTGGGGCCCGCCGGCGGACCTTGATGAGGCCAAGCGCACACTGGCGCGGCTGCCCGAGATCGGCGTCGACTTCGTCGATACGGCGGAAAGCTATGGCCCTTACATTAGCGAAGAGCTGATCGGGGAGGTGCTGGCGCCGTACGCGAAGGGCACGATCATCGCCACCAAGAGCGGGCTGACGCGGACCGGGCCGGACCAGTGGAGCCAACTGGCGCGGCCGGAATTCTTGCGCCAGGCAGTGACGCAGAGCCTGCGCCGGCTCAAGCTCGAGGTGCTCGACCTGTGGCAATTGCACCGGATCGAGAGCGTGACGCCGCGGGCCGATCAGTTCGGCGCGATTGCCGATATGCAGAAAAATGGCCTGATCCGCCATGTGGGGCTGAGCGAAGTCAGCGTCGAAGACATCAAGGAAGCGCAAAAGTACTTCAAGGTGACCACGGTGCAGAACATGTACAACCTGGTCAGCCGCAAGGCCGAGGATGTGCTGGATTATTGCGAGGCCAATGGCATCGGCTTTATTCCGTGGCGGCCGATCGATGGCGGGAACCTCGCGGCCACCAGCGTCGAATTCAAGACCATCATGGAAAAGCATAATGCATCGGCCAGCCAGATCGCGCTGGCCTGGATGCTGAAGCGTAGCCCGGTGATGCTGCCGATTCCGGGCACTGGCAGCGTCAAGCATCTGGAGGAGAATGTGGGTGCGGCGAGCATCGAGTTGAGCGATGCGGAGTTCAAGACGCTGGATGCGGTGGGCCGCAAGGGCTAAATCGCCTGCGCAAGGACCGTATTTATGGGGCTCTCGCGAAAGCGGGGGCCCTATTTTTTTTCGCCAATGGCGACGCGATCGGGCTATCGCAAGCGAACTTGCGGATGGCGATTTGGCAATGGACTGGATTTTTAGGTCGGTTCGATGGGGAGGGTGGAATCCCCGCCATCGAACCTAACCAGCGGGTAATCTTGGCAGACCACCTTCGGCTGAGGGGCGTTTAGCATGGCATGGTCGGGGTGGCGAGGGGGATTGTCACGAAAGTGTCGTGGGGGGCTTGAACGATCGTGGCTAAACGACACCCCCTCCCAGCCTCCCCCATCAAGGGGGAGGTGTCTGCCGGTGGGTTGAACTGGATCGAGCTTCAAGAGTGGAGATAAACCTCCCCCTTGATGGGGGAGGTAGGAGGGGGTGACTTCCGCTTGCGCTGAACGCCTTAGCCTAGAATAAATCCTCGAACTCACCCAGATCACGCACGGCGCCACGGGCCGCGCTCGTTGCGAAGGCCGCATAGGCTTTCAGCGCCTGAGTCACGTTGCGCTTGCGCGGATGGGCGGGTTTCCAGCCGAGGCGGTCCTGGTCGTGGCGGCGCTGGACCAGTTCGTCATCGCTGACCAAGAGCGTGATGGTGCGGTTGGGGATATCGATCTCGATGGTGTCGTTTTCACGGACCAGGCCGATGGTGCCGCCTTCCGCCGCTTCCGGCGAGACGTGGCCGATGGAAAGGCCCGAAGTGCCGCCGGAGAAGCGGCCATCGGTGATCAGGGCGCAGGCTTTGCCGAGGCCTTTCGACTTCAGGTAGCTGGTTGGGTACAGCATTTCCTGCATGCCGGGGCCGCCGCGCGGGCCTTCGTAGCGGATGACGATGACGTCGCCGGCTTTGATCTCGTTGCTGAGCAGCGCCTTGACGATGGCGTCCTGGCTTTCAAACACGCGGGCCGGGCCGGTGAATTTCAGGATCGAGTCGTCGACGCCGGCCGTCTTCACGATGCAGCCGTCGATGGCGATATTGCCCGAGAGGACGGCGAGGCCGCCATCCTTGGAGAAGGCGTATTCGGCCGAGCGGATGGCGCCTTCCTTGCGGTCGAGATCGAGTTCGGCCCAGCGGTTGGACTGCGAGAACGCCTCGGTGGTGCGTACGCCGCCGGGAGCGGCCATGAAGAAGTTGCGCACGCTGTCGCTGTTGGTGCGGGAGATGTCCCATTTGTCCAGCGCGTCGCCCATGGTTGCGGCGTGGATGGTGGGCTCGCTGCGATTGATCAGGTTGGCGCGGTCGAGCTGGCCGAGGATGGAGAAGATGCCGCCGGCGCGGTGGACGTCTTCCATGTGCACGTCGTTCTTGGCGGGCGCGACCTTGCACAGCACCGGGACCTTGCGGCTGAGCGCATCGATATCGGTCATGGTGAAATCGATCTTGCCCTCATGGGCGGCGGCCAGGATGTGCAGCACGGTATTGGTCGAGCCGCCCATAGCGATATCGAGCGCCATGGCGTTTTCGAAGGCGGCCTTGGTGGCGATGGTGCGCGGCAGGGCGGTGGCGTCGTCCTGCTCGTACCAGCGCTTGGCGAGGTCGACGATCAAATGGCCGGCTTCCTGGAACAGGCGCTTGCGATCGGAATGGGTGGCGAGCGTCGAGCCGTTGCCGGGCAGGCTGAGGCCGAGCGCTTCGGTGAGGCAGTTCATCGAATTGGCGGTGAACATGCCCGAGCAGGAACCGCAGGTGGGGCAGGCGGCCTCCTCGACGGTGGCGATTTCGGCATCGGTGTATTTGTCGTCGGCGGCCATCACCATGGCATCGATCAGGTCGACGCTGCGCGTCTGGCCGCGATGCACCACCTTGCCGGCCTCCATCGGCCCGCCGCTGACGAAGATGACCGGGATGTTCAGCCGCATGGCCGCCATCAGCATGCCGGGCGTGATCTTGTCGCAGTTGGAGATGCAGACCATCGCATCGGCGCAATGCGCATTGACCATGTACTCGACGCTGTCGGCGATCAGGTCGCGCGACGGCAGGCTGTACAGCATGCCGTCATGGCCCATGGCGATACCGTCATCGACCGCGATGGTGTTGAATTCCTTGGCGACGCCACCCGCCGCCTCGATCTCCCGCGCCACCATCTGGCCGAGGTCCTTCAGGTGGACATGGCCGGGGACGAATTGGGTGAAGCTGTTGACCACGGCGATGATCGGCTTGCCGAAATCGCCGTCCTTCATCCCCGTCGCGCGCCAGAGGCCGCGCGCGCCGGCCATGTTGCGGCCATGGGTCGAAGTGCGAGAACGATTGGGAGGCATGTTTGGCCTATAGGATAAAATGACGCCGGCAAAGCGGCGAAGGACCTGCGCCTAGCGCCGTTTGG
>NZ_JAQGJV010000014.1 GCF_028290435.1 Devosia sp.
GAACGTCGCGCTGGCCCAGGGATCGCGCGACCGCATTCCCCTCCCACCAAACTCCCCACGGCCGTTCGTCGCGAACCCGCAGCCATTGTGGAGATATCGGGAGGGAGTATGCGGGAGGATTTGGGGGCGGGGATTAGTTGGGTAAGGGGCAAAAGGCGGCCCCAATCTCGGTGTCACCCCGGCGCAGGCCGGGGCCCATTCTGAGATCGTGGAGCGCGCCGCGAGATCGTGTGGGAGTCACCACCACCTCGCGGCTGGGCGACCATCTCGGGCTGGCCCCCCGCCTACGCCGGGGTGACACCGTGGGTGGGTGGCATCGTGCTGGGGCGATGCGGTGGCAGAGCCGATAGTTCGGGCTAACCTGTCAGCCCCCCACCCAGGCTGGTGGCAAGATTACCCAAGGTGCATCCAGACCAGTGTGACACGCCGCTCCCTCTCTGCTATGTGCGGGCGCAAATCTGTTGCGGGAGCCCTGCCTTGATCATCGAGCCCAAAATTCGCGGTTTCATCTGCACCACCGCCCACCCGGTCGGTTGCGCCACCAATGTCCAACGCCAGATCGACCATGTGGTCGTCAAAGGCGCGATCCCCTCGGATCGCAGGCGCGTGCTGGTGCTCGGCTGCTCGACGGGTTACGGGCTGGCTTCGCGCATCGTCACCACCTTTGGCAGCGATGCCGATACCGTGGGCGTGTCCTTCGAGCGCCCGCCGGCCGAGAACAAGACCGCGAGCGCTGGGTGGTACAATAACCGCGCCTTCGAACAGCGCGCCAAAGCCGCCGGTCGCGTGGCCGTCACCGTGGAAGGCGACGCCTTCTCCGATGCTATCAAGGCCGAGGTTGTCGAAGCCATCAAGGCCAATCTCGGCCAGGTCGACCTCATCGTTTATTCCGTCGCTTCCCCGGTTCGCACCGATCCGGTGGACGGCGTCACCTATCGCTCGGCCATCAAGCCCTATGGCAGCGCCGTCACCTCCAAGACTCTCAATACCGGCACCGGCGAAGTGTCCGAAATCTCGGTCGAGCCCGCGACCGAGGAAGAAGCCGCCGCCACCGTCAAGGTCATGGGCGGCGAAGACTGGGAACTCTGGATTGCGGCCCTGTCGCAAGCCGGCGTTTTGGCCGATGGCTTCCAGTCGCTCAACTACACCTATCTCGGCAGCGAGTTGACTTGGCCGATCTACCACAAGGGTACGCTGGGCCGGGCTAAGGCCGATCTCGATCGCGCCGCCGCCGCCATCCGCGCCCAGTTCGGCGAGCATGCCGCCCATGTGGTGGCGCTCAAGGCCGTGGTGACGCAGGCCAGCTCCGCCATCCCGGTCGTGCCGCTCTATGGCACCCTGCTCATCAAGGTCATGGATGAAATGGGCATTGGCGAAGGCACCATCGAGCAGATCGACCGCCTCTTCCGCGTCAAGCTCCAGGGCGATATCGCCCTCGACGAGGCCGCCCGCGTCCGCGTTGACGATTGGGAACTGTCCGACACTGTCCAGGCTGAGCTCAAGAAGCGCTGGGCCGTGCTCACCACGGAAAACCTGTCCACCTTGGCCGACCTGCCGAAGCACCGCGAGGAATTCCTCAAGCTGTTCGGCTTTGGCCTGGGTGGGGTCGACTACACCGCCGATGTCGATCCGCAGGTCGTTCCTGCCGCTTGATCCAACCATGACCCCGCCGCTCACGCCGATGGACCTGGCATTGTCGCTCGCCGAGCAGGCGGCGGCCAATGGCGAGGCCCCGGTGGGGGCGGTGGTGGTCGAAAATGGCGTGGTACTCGCCGCCGAGCGCAACCGGATGAAGGCGCTTGGCGATCCCACCGCCCATGCCGAAATGCTGGCCATTCGCGCCGCCCTCGCCACGCGCGGCAGCGGGCGGCTCGACGGCTGCGATCTCTATGTGACGCTCGAGCCCTGCGCCATGTGCGCCGGCGCCATCGCCCATGTCCGGCTGCGGCGGCTGTATTTTGGCGCCGAGGATACCAAGGCCGGGGCGGTCGAAAACGGCGTGCGGCTGTTCGAGCAGCCAAGCTGCCACCATGCGCCCGAAGTCGTCGGTGGGCTGGGGGCCACGCGGTCGGCGACACTGCTGAGAGATTTCTTTGGCGCGCTCCGCCGCATCGAGCCGCGCTAGCGTATTGGCCTGCGCCATGTGCAAATAAAAAATTAACGTCTCAAGTGAAACTGCGGCGCTTCGGCTTCCGTAATTGCTCTCAACTGAATGCAAAACCGCAGTCAGCATCGGGGAGCAAAATGAAAATCACGTTCGGTAAAGTTCTGATGGCAGCCGCGACCGCTGCGATCATGTCGTCGGCCATTTCGGTAACTTATGCGCAAGACAATCCGATGGTTGGCGGCGCTGCGATGTTCGCCACCAAGAACATCATCGAGAATGCCATCAATTCCAAGGATCACACTACGCTCGTCGCCGCCGTCAAGGCCGCGGGCCTCGTGGAGACGCTCGAAGGTCCCGGCCCGTTCACCGTGCTGGCGCCAACCAACGAAGCGTTCGACGCCCTGCCGGCCGGCACAGTGGAAACGCTGCTGAAGCCCGAAAACAAGGCGATGCTGACCACCATCCTGGCCTGCCACGTGATCCCGGCCAAGGCGCTCTCGACCGACATCATGTCGATGGTCAAGGCCGATGGCGGCAAGCATGTCGTCGACACCGTCGGCGGTTGCAAGCTGACGCTGGAAGCCAAGGACGGCAAGGTCACCGTGACCGACGAAAACGGCACCGTCGCCAACGTGACCATCCCCGACGTGATCCAGTCCAATGGCGTGATCCATGTGATCGATGCCGTGCTGACCCCAAAGGCCGCCGATCAGGCCATGGCAACCGAGCCGATGGCGCCTGCCGATGCAATGGCGCCTGCTGACGCAATGGCCGGTGACTTCCCGATGGTGGGTGGTGCAGCCATGTATCCGACCAAGGATATCATCGACAACGCCGTCAACTCGGCCGATCACACCACGCTGGTCGCTGCCGTCAAGGCTGCCGGTCTGGTCGATACGCTCAAGACCCCGGGGCCGTTCACCGTGTTCGCCCCCACCAATGAAGCTTTCGCCAAGCTGCCTGCCGGCACGGTCGACACCCTTCTCAAGCCTGAGAACAAGGACCAGCTGGTCAAGATTCTGACCGCCCACGTTGTTGCCGGCAAGCTGTCGTCGGCCGATCTGCTGGCCAAGATCAAGGCCAATGGTGGTCGCTACAACTTCAACGCCGTCGGCGGCGACGCCCTGACCGCCACACGGCGCGGCAGCAAAATCTACATCTTCGACGAAGCCGGTGGCGCCGCCGAGATTACCATTGCCGACGTCAACCAGTCCAATGGCGTGATCCACGTCGTCAACGACGTGCTGCTGCCCAAGTAAGCAATGCGATCTGACCGAATATGAGGCCCCGCCACGGCGGGGTCTTTTTCATTGCGCCCGGCCCAACCGGACGGTGGCATCTAGCCCGCCTTGACCTTCTGCTGATTGGCCATCCAGGCTTCGATCTTGGCATCAAGGATGCGTTTGAAACGGTCCTTTTCCTTTTCGGCGTGGCCGACGATTTCCTTGACGCGCCAGAATTCCATGGCGCCGAAGGAGGCGACGTGGGGCCGGATATACATATCGGGCGGATAGGCCGCCATCATGTGCGCAGTCAGCGAATGCATCATGATCTGGGCCGAGCCGAACCACAGGTCGAGCGCCTTGTGGTCGGTCTTGGTGATGCCTTCCGACGGGTCGCCATTGACGTCGATGCCGATCAGGAAATCGGTATCGATATCGGCCTGGTCGAGCGGCAGCGGATTGACCACGCCGCCATCCACCAGGATGTGGTTGGCGTAGTGCACCGGCTTGAACAGGCTCGGAATGGCGATCGAGCCCGCGATGGCGGGCCGCAGGTGTCCCGAGCTGAACACCACCTGGTGCCAGGATTGGAAATCGGTGGCCACCACATAGAGCGGGATTTTGAGGTCCTTGAACTCGCTGGGAAAGCCGGGCGGCGTGAACGCGTCCACAATGCTGGTGGCATCGAGCTGCATCGAAATGCCGTTCTTGAGGATGCCGCCGATCCCGCGCAATTGCGTCGCCCACAGTTTGCCGGCGATGATGCGCATGGTGCCCAGTACATTGTAGGAATGCTCGCGCAGCTCGGCCCCGCTCATGCCGGCGGCCCACCCGGCGCCGATCAGCGCGCCGATCGAGGTGCCCGAAATGACGCTGGGTCTGATGCCCAGTTCGTCCATCGCCTCGATATAGGGAATGTGCGTCAGCCCGCGCGCTGAGCCACCGCCAAGAGCCACGCCAATTCGTGGGCCAGAAACCGTGTTCGCCATGTCCCGCTCCATGCCTTTGGACTGGAGGCGGTCGATCAGCACCTGTCCCCGCTGTTGCAGCGGGGTCGGTAGGCGCTCGTCCGATGTCTGGTCAAAGGCAGTTCGGCGATAGGGTAGGCCCGCGAGGTTTACGAAGCGTTCAGACGCCTTTACGGGCGATTTCGCGCCAGCCGATGTCTCGGCGGCAAAAACCCTCGGGCCAGTCGATCTTGTCCACGGCATCGTAAGCACGGTTCTGCGCTTCCTGGACATCGGCGCCTAACGCGGTGACATTCAACACGCGTCCGCCATGAGCCAGTAAACGCGCACCCTCGCGCCGCGTTCCGGCATGAAACACCTGCAGGTCGGAATTATCGAGGCCGTCGGCGCCGCGGATTTCCGAGCCGTTGGCATAAGGCCCCGGATAGCCCTTGGTGGCGAGGATAACGGTCAGCGCAAACTGGTCTTTCCAAACCGCTTTACGGCCCTTGAGATCGCCCGTTGCGGTCCACAGCAGCAGCTGCAACAGGTCCGACTGCAGCCGCATCATCATCACCTGGGTTTCCGGATCGCCGAAGCGGGCATTGTATTCCACGAGCTTGGGACCATCGGCGGTGAGCATCAGCCCGGCATAGAGCACCCCCTGATAGGGCGTGCCGCGCGCCGCGAGCCCCCGCACAGTCGGCTCGATGACCCGGGCCAGCGTCTCTTCATAAATCTCGCGCGTCATCACTGGGGCAGGGGAATATGCCCCCATGCCGCCCGTATTGGGTCCGGTGTCACCGTCGAAGGCGCGCTTGTGGTCCTGAGCGGTGGTCAGCGGCAGGATGTTTTCGCCGTCGCACAGTACGAACAGGCTGACCTCCTCGCCCTCCATGAATTCCTCGATGACGACTTCCGCTCCCGAAGCCCCAAAGGCGCCGGAGAAGCAATCGATGATCGCCTCCTCGGCCTCCTCGACGCTCATCGCCACCGTCACGCCCTTGCCGGCAGCCAGGCCATCGGCCTTGATCACGATGGGCGCGCCACGGGCATAGAGATAGGCCAGCGCGGCCCCCTCATTGTCGAAGCGCCCATAGGCGGCGGTGGGAATGCCCATCTCGTCGCACAGCGCCTTGGTAAAGCCCTTGGAGCCCTCAAGCTGGCCAGCCGCCTTGGATGGGCAGAAGCAGGTGAACCCCGCCGCGCGCACGTCGTCGCCCAAGCCAGCGACGACCTGCGCATCAGGCCCGACGACGACGAAATCGATCGCCATCAGCTTGCAGAAATCCGTCACTGCCTTGTGGTCGGTAATGTCCATGACGATGTTTTCGGCCACCGAACCGGTGCCGCCATTGCCGGGCGCAATGAACAGTTTGGTCAACAGCGGCGACTGCGCGATTTTCCACGCCAGCGCATGCTCGCGTCCACCCGAACCAATCACTAGAACGCGCATGGAAATCTCCGTCTCTCAATCGTCACCCTCTCTCACAAGGGACGAGGGCGAACAAGGGCCTCCTTAACAGGAGAGCGGCGTGGCCCTCTTCACCTCTCCCTTTGGGGGAGAGGTCGGCGCGCAGCGCCGGGTGAGGGGGCCTTTACTTGGTGAGGTACCGCGGAAGGCCCCCTCACCCGACCAAAGATGGTCGACCTCTCCCCCAAAGGGAGAGGTGAAGGAAGTCCGTGTCCGCCACTCTTGACGCCTCCGCCTCGATAGCGCACCAGAACACCATGGCCGAAACGCTCACCAACGCCACCGAATATACCGTTTCCGAAATCTCCCAGGCGGTCAAACGCACGGTCGAGGAAGAGTTCGGCTATGTGCGGGTGCGCGGCGAAATCTCGGGATTTCGCGGGCAGCATTCGTCGGGCCATGCCTATTTCACGCTGAAGGACGAAAATGCGTCGATGGACGCCGTGGTCTGGAAGGGCAATTGGGCCCGGCTGGCCTTCAAGCCCGAAGAAGGCCTCGAAGTCATCGCCACCGGCCGGCTGACGACGTTCCCGCGCTCCTCCAAATACCAGATCGTCATCGACAATATCGAGCCCGCCGGCGCCGGGGCATTGATGGCGCTGCTCGAAGATCGCCGCAAGAAGCTGCTCGCCGAAGGCCTGTTCGACCGCGAACGCAAACGCGAAATACCCTATCTGCCGCGCGTCATCGGCGTCATCACCTCCCCGACCGGCGCCGTGATCCGCGATATCCTGCATCGCCTGGAGGATCGCTTTCCCAGCCACGTGCTGGTCTGGCCGGTGCGCGTACAGGGCGATACTTGCGCCCCCGAGGTGGTCAACGCCATTGAGGGCTTTAACGCGCTGCTCCCCAACGGCCCCATTCCGCGCCCCGACCTGCTGATCGTCGCCCGCGGCGGCGGCTCCATCGAGGACCTTTGGGGCTTCAACGAGGAAGCCGTGGTGCGCGCCGTCGCCGCCAGCGGCATTCCGATCATTTCGGCGGTGGGCCACGAAACCGATACCACCCTGATCGACTACGCCGCCGACATGCGCGCCCCAACCCCCACCGCCGCCGCCGAAGCCGCGGTGCCGGTGCGCAGCGAACTCATTGCCTATGTGGACGATCTCGGTTCCCGCCAACGGCAAGCGGCGCGGCGCGTTTCCGGCAGCGCTCGCGACCGGTTGCGAGCCGCCGCTGCCGGATTGCCGCGCCCAAGCGACCTCGTCGCCACCCAACGCCAGCGGCTCGACCACGCCGCCACCAACCTGCTGGGTGGCCTGCGCCATTCGGTGCAACGCCAGCGTGTGCAGTTCTCCCGCATCGAGCCGCGTCTGGGCCCGCAAGTGCTGCGCCAGCGCAAAGAGGATCTCGCGCAACGGCTGGCAAACCTGGCCGGACGCTCCGAAACCGGCCTGCGCAAAACCGTCGACCGGGCGCGCCTGACCTTCGATCCACGCGCCGATCGTCTGGTGCCATCAGCCAGGCGGCTGGTCGAGCGCAAGGTGGGCCTGCTAGCTGCCATCGGCCCCAAGCTATCGCCCAATGCCCTCAAGGCGGAACTCCGCCACTCCCAGAGCCAGTTAGCACCCTTGGCCGCACGCCTGCTGGCCGGCTTCGGCGCCAGCCTCGCGCAACGCCGGTCCGCCCTCGACCAGGCCGGCAAGCTGCTTGCGTCGGTGGGCTATGAAAGCGTCTTGGCACGCGGCTTTGCCATCGTTACCGACGGGCAGGGGCAGTTGGTCCGCACCAAGCAGGGCCTCGAGGCCGGCGACCCCCTGACTATCCGCTTCGCCCATGACGAGACCGTGCCCGTCCTCGTCACCGGCGCCCATGTCGCGCCGAAGAAAAAGCCCCGGACGACAACTGATAACGATCCGCAGGAAAGCCTCTTTTGACGCGCGCCATTGAGCGCTATATCGAGGTCCAGCAAGGATTTGTGCGATGAACATTTTCGACAAGGGGTTTAGCCCCACCGAAGCGGTGATCCGCTACCTGGACGGCGACTATGTGGTGATCAAGCCGGGCACGTTCGTCCGCTGTGCCATTACCGGCAAGACCATTCCGCTCGACGAACTGTTCTATTGGAGCGTCGACCGCCAGGAGGCCTACGCCGACGCGGTGGTTGCCAACGAGGCGCTCGAACGCTTCGGCCGCGGGAACTGAGACGGTGGCTGTAGCGTCCAGCCGTCTCAGATACCTGTTCATTTCCAACGGCCATGGCGAAGATGCAATCGCCGCCGCCATCGTGCGCCAAATGCCCGATACGGTGTCCATCGAGGCCTATCCGATGATCGGCGCCGGCAATGCCTATACGGGTGCCTGCCCGGTGGTCGGCCCGCGCGCGACGCTGGCCTCGGAAGGCTGGCGCAACGTCAAGGGCTCGCTGCGGCGCGATATCGCGACCGGCGGCCTGCGTACCGTGCCGCCAGCGCTGCAATTCCTGCGCCGTGTCCGCGGCAGTTACGACCGCGTGGTGGTCATCGGCGACATGGTGGGTGTGCTGGCCTGCTGGGCCACCGGCTACCGCGATCTCTATTATCTCGATGTCTACAAGACCGGCGCCGCGCGGCTCTATTCGGGCCTGGAGCGTTGGGCCATCAAGCAGAGCTGCAAGGCCGTGTTCTGCCGCTCCGACAATCTGGCCTCGTCATTGACCGCCATTGGCGTCAATGCCCGCTGCGCCGGCAATGTCATGATGGACACCATTCCGCACGGCAAATACGACGCTGCCCAACGCCGCAAGCGCTCCTTCGCGGTCACGCTGCTGCCCGGCAGCCGTGCGCTCACGTCCGAAAGCTTCGCCCTGCAAATCGAAGCGCTCCGCAAGCTGGATATGTCGCTGTGCCCGGACGTATTCTTGGCTGTCGCCGGCGGCGTCAAGGTCGAAGACCTCGCCAAGGCCGCTGGCCTCCGCCGTTCTTCCACGCTGAGCGCCGAATCCGACGATCTGGGCGAACTGTCCGATGGCAAGCTGACCGTCCACATGGCGCGGGGCGGGGCGATGGGCAACCTGCTGGCCCAGTCCGATATCGTCATGTCGCAGGCCGGCACGGCGACCGTGCAAGCCCTCGGGCTGGGCATTCCGGCCATCACCTTCCTCAACCCCCGCGACCGCCGCTCGCGGTTTCGCGATGAACAGACGCTGTTCGGAGATGCGCGCGTGGTGGTGCCGGCTGAGGCCGACGCGGTCGGCAATGCCCTGAGCAAGCTGCTATCGGAGCCGGCCGAACGCATGCGCCTCGGCCGGATGGGTCGCGAGCGCATCGGTGAACCGGGTGCGGTGAATGCGATTATTGAGACGCTGGTGGCGGAGTAGGGCTCTCAGAAGAGCGCTGGCCGATCAAGATTCCTCTCCCGTCGGGGAGAGGGTGGCCGAGCGAAGCGGAGGCCGGGTGAGGGTGTCTGCCCCTCAGACGCGGCTGATAAGACCAGAAGCGCAGCCAATTTTTTGGAAATGGCAGGTGCGGCGGCCACACTAGAGCGAAGCTGAACTGGCTCCGAGGGCAGACACCCTCATCCGGCGCTGCGCGCCACCTTCTCCCCGACGGGGAGAAGAATAGAAAGCACCGCCCCCCCTACGCCTTATGCGTTTCCGGCTCCAACAGCCGATGCAGATGCACGATGAAATACCGCGTCTGGGCGCTGTCCACGGTCATCTGCGCCTTCTGCTTCCACGCCGTATAAGCAGTGGCATAATTCGGATACAGCCCGACGATGTCCACGGCCGCCAGATCGGTAAAGGTCACGCCCTCGATGCTCGACAGCTCGCCGCCGATCACGAGATGAAGCAGTTGTTTGGGTGAATCAGTGGCCATTGTCTGTCGTCCGTTTTTAAGGTGTCATTGTCTGCGATAGCGGGGTTTCCGACGGGCAACCGTAAACCTTGATCAGCGCCGCATGCACCAAAGGTTGTAGGCTCATGTCGCCGAGCGCCGCAAGCGCACCGTGGCGCACATCACGCTTGTTAAAAACGGGGAACCCGGTGCACACGTCGGAGAAGTTGATGCCCGCTTCGTCCAGAATCACCGCCGCCGCCGCGATATCCCAATCCTGCGAGCCGCGCCGCGATACTGCCGCGTCGATCTTGCCGGTCGCCACCTGCACCAGCCGATAGGCTAGCGACGGATAGGCCGGCCCACGCACATAATCCAGACCCGCCGCCTGCATTTCCTGATGCACCGCCCCCGGCGCCGGAATCAGCGGCGCCGAACCGGCCCGCCGCCGCCGCACCAGCGGCTCGGCATTGAGCCGTGCCCCGCCACCCTTGACCGCGTCATACATTTCATTGCGCGCCGGCGCGAAAACGACGCCCGCGATCGGCACGCCGTTTTCCACCACCGCCAGGCACACCGTCCAGCTATCCTCGCCATTGATGAAGCCGCGCGTGCCATCGATCGGGTCGACCACGAACACCCTGGTGCAGGACAGGCGCGATGGATTATCGACCGTCTCCTCGCTGAGCCAGCCATAATCGGGCCGCGCAGCCAACAGCGCCGAGGCCAGATAGCGGTCCACCACGATGTCGGCTTCGCTCACCGGCGAGGCGTTTTCCTTGGTCCAGGTCTTCAGTTCGCGCCGAAAATAGCTGCTGGCGATGATCCCCGCCGCCACCGCACAGGAGCGGAGCAGTTCAAGATCTTCTTTTGCGGAAGTGGGCGGCTTGGTCATTGCCGTGGCTTTTAGGCGGTGGCCGGGCTTTGGACAAGGGTGGCTCGCGCGGTGGCGATCAACACCCTGTTTGGCCTGCGTCCAGTATCTTCAAACAGATAGCGCACGATAGCTTCAACGTGGCGGAAATTTGCTGGTTAATGCCCCCGCAAAAGACCCGGTTAATTGCTTCCTACACCTGGTTATACCCTGCTAACCCTCTCGGAAAACAACATAAACTTAACCGAACCGATTAAGGGGGCAGGTAAGGGGACGCGCTATGGTGACCCCACGAAAGAGAGCGCCGACAAGCTCTCGAAGTTGACAGGAAGGCAGACGAAAATGGTTCATGGCGTAGGAATGGAAGGCGCATCGGTTGTCCTGGCTTTTGGTAAGCCAGCGGTGATCGACAAGCGTTTCTTGGCGGCCAATGACAATGGACCCAAGGAACCGGTCAAGACCGTGACGGTGCGCAAGCAGCTCGAAAAGAGCGGCGTTGCCATCAAGATCAAGGTCCCGGTCGATGAGTTCATCGGCGTCGCGGTGGCCACCGCCATTTCGGAGGAGGGCGTGCTGACCTCCTCGATCGAACTGGTGCACGGCGATAGCGAACTGAATTATCGCGTGTTCGAAGAAATCGGCAATCACAACGTCGTCGCCGAATGGCAGAACTGGGGCCGCAAGCTGCGTCTGCCCCTGTTCATCAAGGCCGGCGATGGCGCCTATATGCCCTATAGCCAGCAGGTCGACGGCGTGGCGCTCGGCGCTTCCGCGTCCCGCCGCAAAATGGCCGCCGATGCCAACCGGCGCCCCCGCTTCCTCAACCGCCGCAAGCCCGGCCAGGAAGCCAACTAAGAGTTTACCCGCCCCGACCGAGCGCTGCATCGCTCCTAACGGGTTTGCCTCCAAAGCACGCTAAAGCCGGTCCCCTGGGCCGGCTTTTGGCGTTTGGGTCGTGCCACGCCCTCGTGGTTGGAGGGTCGCTGCGCTCCCGCCTCACCATGAGGACTACTTACAGATCACGATACCAGTAGCCCTCATGGTGAGGTGCGAGTTCTTACGAGCCTCGAACCACGAGGGCGTGGCACGATCTCTACCAAACCCACTCCGCCAACAGCGCCAAGCTCAGCGCAATCCCCACCAGATTATTCGACAAAAACTTGGCCAGCACATTGCCGGGGATATCCTTGTTGAACGTCTGCACCTGCCAGGCCAACAGCCCCGCCGCGACCAGCGACAGCCCCGCGAACACCAGTCCGGCCCCAGCCAGCACTGCGGCCACCAGCCACAGCACATAAGCGATGCCATAAAACACCCCGATCAGCAGCCGCGTCTGGCTGCCGAACAGGCGGGCGGTGGATTTGACGCCGATCAGCGCATCGTCCTCGATATCCTGCAGCGCATAGATGGTGTCGTAGCCGATGGTCCAGGCGATGCAGCCGAAATACAAAAACAGCGGCGCCAGCGACAATCCGCCGGTTTGCGAACTCCAGCCCACCAGCGCGCCATACGAAAACGCCAGCCCCAAAAACGCCTGCGGCCACCAGGTGACGCGCTTCATGAACGGGTAGATCGCAATCAACAGCAGCGACGCGACGCCCAGGATCACCGTGAAGCGGTTGAACTGCAGCAGGATGAAGAAGCCCAGAATGGCCTGCGCCGCGAGGAAGCCGAACGCTTCTCGCGCCGTCACCTGGCCGGAAGGTATCGGTCGCGACCGTGTGCGGGCGACCTGTTCGTCGATATCGCGGTCCACCACATCGTTAAACGTGCAGCCGGCGCCACGCATCAGCACCGAGCCGATCAGCATCAGGATGGCCGCGCGCCAGTCGAACCCGCGCACAGGATCGGCGATCGCAGCCAGCGACAAGCCAAAGACGCAGGGCCAGAACAACAGCAATAGCGGAATGGGCCGGTCCCAACGCGCCAGCCGCGCATAGGGCTTGAGCCACTCGGGTGCGTAGCGGTCCACCCAATTTGTGTTGTGTGCATCGGCAACTTTGCCGGCCGGCGGAATATTGGTATCGCTCATCGTCTGCCTTGAACCCTTGATGCCTTCAGTCCTAACTGCGCCGTCGACCCTGCGCAACACAACGAGTTCCATGCCCCGCACCCACGCTTCGCTCCCGCGCCTCTATATCGAACCCGATCTGGGGCAGGGGGCCTCGATCGCCCTGGGCAAAGAGCAATCGCTCTATCTCGCGGCCGTGCTGCGCAAGAGCGTCGGTGACGAAGTGGTGCTGTTCAATGGCCGCGACGGGGCCTGGCTCAGCCGGCTGACCAGCGATTCCAAGAAATCCGTCACGCTCGAGACCATTGAGCAGGTGGCAGCGCAAACGCCGGTCTCCGACCTCTGGTACGGCTTTGCCCCGCTCAAGACCGAGCGGCTGGATTATGTGATCCAGAAAGCCACCGAAATGGGCGCCGGCACCATCGCCCCCGTGCTCACCAAGTTCACCCAGGTCAGCCGCCTCAAGCATGAAAAGCTGGTCGCCAACGCCATTGAGGCGGCCGAACAGTGTGAAGTGCTCAGCGTCCCGGTGGTCACCCCGGAGATCACGCTGGCCGCCCTGCTGGCCGGCTGGACCACTACGCAGGGCACCCGCAAATTGATCGTCGCCGATGAAAGCGCCGCTTCCGCTTCCCCGGTGGATGCCATTACGGCGCTGCGCGGCACTCCCATTGGCCTGCTCATCGGCCCCGAAGGCGGCTTTTCCGACGAGGAACGCGCCCAATTGCGCGCGCAACCCTTTGTGGTCCCGGTCAGTTTAGGCCCTCGAATCCTGCGCGCCGATACCGCCGCCGTGGCCGCCCTGGCGGTCATTCAAGCAATCATCGGCGATTGGCGATAAAAGGCGATTGCTTTCATCCGGGCGGACGCTATGTTCGCGCCCACTCCTGACCCCTCAGCCTCAGAGGACTTTATGGCCGGCGCCGAAAGCATTTCTCCCCCCATCGAATCGCGTGCCGACCTGATCGAGGCAATGGCCAAGGGCAGCAAACCCGCATCCGAATGGCGCATCGGCACCGAGCACGAAAAGCACGTTTTCCATACCGATCCACTGCGTCCCGTCGCCTATGAGGGGCCCAACGGCATCCGCGCCCTGCTCGATGGCATGTCTGCCGCGACCGGCTGGCAGCCTTTCCTCGACGAAGGCAATCCCATTGGCCTTTGGGACATGGACACGATGGGCGGCATTTCGCTCGAGCCCGGTGGCCAGTTCGAACTCTCCGGCGCGCCCCAGCCCGACCTGCATGCGACCGCCCACGAAACCGCCGAACACATCCGTGTTGCGAAGGAAGTCGCCGCGCCGCTCGATATCCATTTCCTCGGTCTCGGCGTCACGCCCCTTTGGTCGGTCGCCGAAATCGAGCGCATGCCCAAATCGCGCTACGGCATCATGGCGCCCTATATGGACAAGGTCGACACGCTCGGCACATCGATGATGTTCCGCTCCTGCACCGTGCAGACCAACCTCGATTTCTCTTCCGAAGCCGACATGGTCAAGAAGCTGCGCGTCTCACTGGCGCTGCAGCCGGTGGCCACGGCCCTGTTCGCCAATTCGCCCTTCGTCGATGGCAAGGACAGCGGGTACCTCAGCTATCGCAGCCATATCTGGCTCAATACCGACAATGACCGCACCGGCATGCTCCCGTTTGCCTTCGAAGAAGGTTTCGGCTTCGAGCAATATGCCGACTACGCCCTTGATGTGCCGATGTATTTCGTCCTCCGCGATGGGCATTACATCAACGTCGCTGGCGAGAGTTTCCGCGCTTTCCTCGAGGGCAAGCTGCCGCAATTGCCGGGCGAAAAGCCCACCAAACGCGACTGGAACTATCACCTCGGCACCATCTTCCCCGAAGTGCGCCTCAAGACTTTCCTTGAAATGCGCGGCGCCGATATGGGCGACGAAAAGTCCGTCACGGCGCTCTCGGCCTTCTGGGTCGGCCTGCTCTACGACGAGATTTCGCTGGAAGCCGCCTACGAGATGATCAAGCCCTGGACCGAAGCGCAGCGCGATGAGATGCGCCGCGAAGTCCCCAAGCATGGCCTCGCCACTCCGTTCGACCGCTCGAACCTGTACGACATCGCGGCCCAGGCGGTGGGCATTGCCGAAGCCGGCCTCGTCCGCCGCGGCATCCGCAATGGTGACGGCAAGGACGAAACTATCCACCTGGCGCCGCTGGAAGAAACCATCCGCTTGGCCAAGTCGCCAGCCGAACGCTGGCTCGACCTCTACCACGGCGAATGGAATGGCGATTTGACGAAGATCTTCAAAGCCGCCGAGATCTAGGCGAAGCCACCTCTCCCTTCGGGGAGAGGTCGACCCTCTTGGGTCGGGTGAGGGGGCCTTCCCCAAGCACCGCACCAAGAACAGGCCCCCTCACCCGGCGCTACGCGCCGACCTCTCCCCCAAGGGAGAGGTGAAGATCACTTCGTCTGCAACTCAAACACCCTTTTCCCTGCCCACGCCCCCAGCGCAATCAAAACCAGCGCCAGCACCAATCCCAGCCCCACCTCGAACGTCCCCACCTCGCCGCGGAACAGCGCCCGCACCGCATTGACGATGTGCTTGAACGGGTTGACGTCCGACAGCAATTGCAACCATTGCGGCGCCAGCGACATCGGCAGCAAAATCCCCGACAGCAGCAGGATCGGCAGCGACACCATGTTGACCAGCGGCGCAAACGCGTCCTCGCTCTTCATCGCCAACCCCGCCGAATAGCTGAAATACGAGAACGCCGCGCCCAAGAGGCCAATCATGATTATGCCCAGCACCGCCGCACCCACCGGGACGCGCAGTCCGAAAAACAGCGCGCAGACGATCAGGATGATCGCCTGAACCACCAGCACCACGACGTCGCGCAGTACCCGCCCGGTAATCAAGGCGACGCGGCTCGCCGGCGACACCAGTTCCCGGTCGATCACCCCCGAGCGCCACTCGGCGATAATGCCAAAGCCCACGAAGGCTCCGCCGAAGATGCCGAGTTGCACCAGCAGCCCCGGCACGAACACGGTCCACGCATCCCCCGGCGGAAATCCCGGCGCGTTGGCCAGCGGCACCAGCAGCGGCCCGAACAGCGTCAGATACAGTATCGGCTGCAACACCCCGATCGCCACCCACATCGGCTGCCGCAACGACAGCCGCATGGCGCGGGTAAACACAGTCCAGGTATCGGAAAAGAAGGTCATGGCTTGGTCCCTTTGAACCCGAATTGTTTGGCAAGATAGTTCAGTCGGTTTCCCCTCCCCCTTGAGGGGAGGGGTTAGGGGTGGGGGGAACGCGCCGCGAGAGTGGCGATCAATTCAGCCACACTCAGCTCCCGTTGCGGCTTCCCCCCACCCTGGCCCTCCCTCAAGGGGGAGGGGACGCAGACTGATGGGTCTATTCCCGCAGCGACCGCCCCGTCAGCGTCAAAAACACATCGTCCAGCGTTGGCCGATTGACCTCGACACCAATCGCCTCGATCCCGGCCTTGGTGAATTCCGCCAGCACCACCGGCAGCGCCGAACCGCCATCGGGCACATGGAACCGCACGATATGCCCATCGGTCACCGGCACATCGGCTCCCGGCAACATCCCCGCAACCCCCGCCGCCTCGGTCGCGTCTTCCGCCCGCCGCAGCGTCAGCGTGATCGTATCGCCCGAAACGCGCTTCTTCAGTTCCGCCGGTGTGCCCTCGGCAACGATCTGCCCCTGGTCGATGATCAGGATGCGATCGCTCAGCGAATCGGCCTCGTCCATGTAGTGCGTGGTAATGAACACCGTGGTCCCCATCTCGTCGCGCAGCTTGCGGATATGGGTCCACAGGTTCGCCCGGCTTTGCGGGTCGAGCCCCGTCGAGGGCTCGTCGAGAAACACCAGCTTCGGCTCATGGATCAGACCCATCACGATATCCAGCCGCCGCCTTTGCCCGCCCGACAGCGAACCGCAGGTGCGGTCCCACACGTCGGCCAGGTCGAGATCGGCCAGCAGCTTTCGCGCCCGCGCCTCGGCGGTCTTGGGGTCAATGCCATAGAGCTTGGCATGGCTGACGATTTCCTCACCGGCCCGCGCCTCGGGCGCCGTCGACCCCGCCTGGCTCACATAGCCAATTGCCCGCCGCACGCCGACCGGATCACCCCGCAGGTCATGTCCCGCCACCACGGCCGTACCGCCGGTTGGCTCCAGCAGCGTGCACAGCATTTTCAGTGTCGTCGTCTTGCCGGCCCCGTTGGGTCCGAGAAAACCAACGATCTCTCCAGCCCGCACCGACAGATCGACTCCGCGCACCGCCTCGATGGATTTGCCCTTCGCCTTGTAGGTCCGCTTGAGGCCCCGCGCTTCGATCATCGCCGTATCCATGTGAACTCCCCGTCGCCCCATCGCACTCAGACAAATTGCCTAGGTCCTGCGCAGGGCAGAACGTGTCAGCAGTCTTGCGTCGCGAACTATCTTGATCTATAATTATCTTATGAATCAAGATAACCAAACGTCAAGCGATAATTTGAATGTCGGCGTCTGGGCGACCCCGCAGGGGGCTCGTCTGCAGCAGGCGGTTCGCGCCAACCAGACCGCCAGCGACATGTTCGATGATTGCCTTGCCCGTTTCATGGGCATCAATCGCACCGACGCGCGCTGCATGGACATTATCGAACGCCACGGTCGGGTCACCGCAGGCCAGCTGGCCAGCGACAGTGGTCTCACCACCGGGGCGGTGACCGTCGTCATCGATCGGCTCGAAGCCATCCGCTATGTCGTGCGCGAGCGCGATCCCGCGGATCGCCGCAAGGTCTGGATCAAAATTACCCAACTGGCCGGAGATTTGTCGGACCGGCTGTTCAGCCATTTCCAGCTGATCGGCCCGGCCATGCTGGCCCGGTTTACGCCCGATCAGCTCGCCGCCATTATCGAATTCCTCGAGGTCGGCAGCCAGATCAATCGCGAACTGTCATTCCTGCTCGAACAGCATGTCGAGCGCGGCACGCTGTCGGCAGAGACGCGCATGATCAACGCCCGCGCATTTCAGCGCGATGCGGGCGTGAAGATGAAGGCCATTGTCGCGGCAATGGAAAATGGCCGAAAGCTGGAGGATTGAAGCGTTACTCCGCCGCCTCCGCCAGCGGCACGCGCGTATCGAGGTTCCCCATCGACTGCACGATGTGGTTGGCCAGCACGTCGTAAATTCCGCCATAGGCATGACTGCCGCGCATCAACGCGATTTGCGCATCGCTAAGCCGTGGCATGCCCTGTTCTTCGCCGAGCACCCGCATGCCCGGCTGCAACGCGCTTTCCGGCAGGAAGCCAACGGCGAGATCGGACAGCACCGCGCTCGAAATCGCCGTAGCGTTCGATGACGTATAGGCGATGCGATAATCCTTGCCCACGCGGTTGAGCGCCTCGACCGCCTCGGTGCGCCAGATGCAGGTCTGCGATCCACTGGCCAGCGGCATGGGCTCGCTCGCCAGTGCCCGCCCGCCATGGCTGGCCACCCAGAACATCTTTTCGGTGCGGAACAGTTCGCCGAAATTCTGGTCGGTCCCCTGGGTGAAAACCACCAGATCATACTTGCCGGCCTTCATGCCCTCCAGCAATTGCTCGGACGCCATGCAGGCCACATCGACGGCAATCTTGGGATGGGTGCGCTGGAAGCTGGAGAGAATCACCGGCAGCAGTCGCACCGCATAGTCGTCCGGTACGCCAAACCGGATCGAACCTGCCAGATCCCCCTCGGAGAAATGATCCATGATCTCCGCATTGGTGCGCAGCATTTTGCGCGCCCGGGCATAGAGCACCTCGCCATGCTGGGTCAGCGACACGCTGCGCCCGTCCCGCGTCAAAAGCGGGTGGCCCAAACGTTCTTCCAGTCGCTTGATCTGCATCGACACCGCCGACTGGGTCTTGTTCACGCGCCGCGCCGCTTCGGTGAAACTGCCGCAATCGGCGATCGCGCAAAAGCTCTGCAACTGGTCGAGATCGAGCGGTACGGACATCGGGAATCTCCATCACAGATATTCATGAGCGGGATGAAATCTATTTGTTAGACGAATAGGTGTCCAGTCCCTAGATTGCATTCATCGGTGATCGACGATCATCGAACCCCCGGCTTCCCGGCCGGAACACACCAGTTTTGGAGAAGACCTATGGCGCTCGTGCTTTCGGGCGAGCGGTCAAGTGCCGCCGCCGTCTCAAACAATCCGGTTCGTGCAGTCTTCGCCTG
Source organism: Devosia sp. (assembly GCF_028290435.1). Classification (GTDB taxonomy): domain Bacteria; phylum Pseudomonadota; class Alphaproteobacteria; order Rhizobiales; family Devosiaceae; genus Devosia. The sequence goes on from NZ_JAQGJV010000014.1 coordinate 18,583, forward strand.
GTTCGCCAAAGCGCGAGCCGGACAGGCCCGGCGCGTGGCGCTCACCAATCTTCTCGAGCGCGACAATCACCGCCTCGACGATCTCGGCATCAACCGCGCCGATCTGTTCGAAGCACTGCGCGATGACCAGCGTGCCAAATCGCTCGCGGCCCGCCGTGCCGCCAGCGCCCGCAATTGGCTCAATCCCTAGGGCTTGTGCCATCTCCG
>NZ_JAQGJV010000028.1 GCF_028290435.1 Devosia sp.
CGACATGGTCTCGCGGGCCGCCGAAGATGGCGGAACCGTGATGGGCCGCGCCACCCATGCGATGGAGCGGATCACGCAATCCTCTGGCAAGATTTCCAACATTATCGGACTGATCGACGACATCGCGTTCCAGACCAACCTGTTGGCGCTGAACGCGTCGGTGGAAGCGGCGCGGGCCGGCGATGCCGGCAAGGGCTTTGCGGTGGGCGCCGTGCAAGTGCGGCGGTTGGCGCAATCGGCGGCCAGCGCTTCGGCGGACGTCAAGGCGCTGATCGAGCAGTCGGCGGTCGAGGTTGCGGGCGGCTCCAAGCTGGTGTCGAGCGCAGCCGAGCAGTTGGCGGCGATGCAGCAGGCGGTCGAGGAAAACTCGGCGCTGATGCAGCACATCGCTCGCGCCAGCCGCGAGCAGGCAGCGGCGATCGACGAAGTGTCGGTGGCGGTGCGCACCATGGACGAAATGACCCAGCACAACGCCGCCCTGGTGGAAGAAACCAATGCGGCGATCGAGCAGACCGAGGCGCAGGCCAGCGAGCTCGACCGGGTGGTGGATATCTTCACCCTGGCCGACGAGGCCCCGGCGGCCCGTTCCCGCCCGGCGGCGCCAGTGCGTCAGGCAGTGGACAAGGTGCGCTCCGCAGCGCGCTCCTATCTGAGCCAGGGCAATGCGGCTATCGCCAAAGACTGGAGCGAGTTCTAGACCAATCGCTATTCAGCTGAGGCCGGTCTGCAAATACTAGCTTTCTGCGCTTCCGGTCCTCACGTACCCAAACGTACGCTCCGGTCCGGTTCTCGAAAACCAGCATGTTCGCTGGCGCGGACCTTCGGTTCGACTCGGCCTGAGCAGAAATATCGATCGGTCTCGAGCCTTACACAACCGAATGCAAAGGGCGCCTCTGGCGCCCTTTTTTTGTGCCTATCAGGTGCTTTACCAGGTCTTAACGTCAGACCTCTATATTGTGCCGTGGACGCAGGAAATCTCGAAGCCGCCAGTATGACCTGGTGGGTTTTTCATGAGGATTTTCATGTCGGCCGTTTTCCCAATTCATTGCTGGTATTGCCCAATAGAGTTTTGCCGCGGGGCGCCTCTGCTCTTGCCGCAGCATGCCGCTCGTCTCACCCAGTCGGGCCTAGCGAGCTACGCAGTTTCCAGAGCCACATTCCGAGAGCGCCATTAACCGCGTTGTTCTTATCCTATGCGGCGCGCCGAAGAAGTCGGCAGCGGCCAAGGCTGGAGGGCCTGTTCGATGACTGGGTTTAACTTATTCTCGCGCGCCGCACGTCTCGACGATCGCTCCAAGGTGGAGGCGATCATGCGCTCGCAGGCGGTGATCGAATTCAATCTGGATGGGACGATCATCACCGCCAACGATAATTTCCTGGCGACGCTCGGCTATGCGCTGGACGAAATCGCCGGCAAGCATCACCGCATGTTCGTCGAGCCGGAATTTGCCGCCGGCGCGGACTATCACCGCTTCTGGCAGGAACTGGGGCAGGGCAAGTTCCAGTCGGGCGAATACAAGCGCATCGCCAAGGGCGGCAAGGAAGTGTGGATCCAGGCCACCTATAATCCGGTCTTGAGCAAGGCGGGCAAGGTCCTCAAGGTCATCAAGTTCGCCACCGACATCACTGCGCAGAAAAACCGTGCCGCCGACAACGCCGCCCAGATCGAGGCGATCTCGCGGGCGCAGGCGGTGATCGAATTCAACCTCGACGGCACGGTGCGCCAGGCCAACGAGAATTTCCTGTCCGTGGTGGGCTATGCGGCCGGCGAAATCGTCGGCAAGCATCACCGCATGTTCTGCGATCCAGTATTTGCCGCCAGCCCCGCCTATGCGCAGTTCTGGGAGCGGTTGCGGGCCGGCGAATACCAGGCGGCCGAGTTCCAGCGCTTCGGCAAGGGCGGCAAGGAAGTGTGGATCCAGGCCTCCTACAATCCGATCCTCGATTCCAGTGGCAAGCCCGTCAAGGTCATCAAGTTCGCCACCGATATCACCGAGCGCAAGCGCGCCGAGGGCATTATCGCCCAACTGACCTCGAGCCTGGCCAAAATGGCCGAGGGCGACCTAACCGGGCGGGTGGATACGCAATTCACCGGCCAGTACGAGCAATTGCGGCTGGCCTTCAACGGCTCGCTCGAGCGGCTCCTGGACATCGTCACCAGCCTGCGCGGCACGTCGCGCTCGCTCAAGACCGCGACCGGGGAAATCCTGTCCGGCGCCAACGATCTGGCGGAGCGCACCACAAGGCAGGCGGCGACCATTGAGGAGACGGCAGCCTCGGTCGAGCAACTGAGTGGCGCGGTGCTGGAGAACGCCAAGCGGGCGGCCACGGCCAGCAGCAAGGCCAAGTCGGTTTCCGCCAATGCCACCGACGGTGGCGCGGTGATGAAGCAGGCCAATGAGGCCATGGGGGCGATCGAGACCTCGTCGGCCAAGATTTCCAACATCATCGGGCTGATCGACGACATCGCGTTCCAGACCAATCTGTTGGCGCTGAATGCGTCGGTGGAAGCCGCCCGTGCGGGCGACGCCGGCAAGGGCTTTGCGGTGGTGGCCGTGGAAGTGCGGCGGCTGGCGCAATCGGCGGCGCAGGCATCTAGCGAGGTCAAGGTCTTGATCGAGGCCAGCGCTACCGAGGTCCGCAATGGCTCGCGGCTGGTAGGACAAGCGTCCGAGAAGCTGCTGGATATCCTGGTCGGCGCACAGGAAAGCTCCAGCCTGATCGACTCCATCGCCCAAGCCAACAAGGAGCAGTCCTCGGCGCTGGAAGAGGTTTCGGTCGCGGTGCGGCAGATGGACGAGATGACCCAGCACAATGCGGCGCTGGTGGAGCAGACCAATGCGGCCATCGAGCAGACCGAAGCGCAGGCCAATGAGCTGGATGGCATTGTGGACGTGTTCAAGCTGGACGGCGGCGGCCAGGCTCAGGTGACCAGCATGTCCCGGTCCGCGCGCCCCAAAATGGTGGCGGCAGGGCGCAGTTCGGGCAATACGGCGCTCGCCACAAACTGGGCCGAATTCTAGTAACTTGTTGGGATCGTAGTACTTTATTTACCATGATGGCTTGAAAACAGGCGGGCTTGACCTCGATCAAACCGGGTTATCCGGTGGCGAGGCAAGCTTGCGTTTTCACCGAGCCATTGCCATGACCAAACCTGTTTCCCCGACCAACGCAGAGCTGCAGTCGCGCCTGGATTTCATCGGACTGGACGCTGCGGCGCGTGCCCGCCTCGCCCAGTCGCAGCCCCACATTTCCAAGCATCTGGAGCCGGCGCTGTCGGCTTTCTATGACAAGCTGGCGGCGGTGCCGGCGGTTGCGTCCTTCTTCTCGGGCCGCCCGCAAATGGACCGGGCCAAGGGCAAGCAGGTCGGCCATTGGCAGGCCATGGCCTCGGGGCAGTTCGACGATGCCTATCTGCAGGCCAGCACCAAGGTGGGGCTGGTCCATGCGCGGATCGGGCTGGAGCCGCGCTGGCATATCGGGGGCTATGGTCTGGTCCTCGAAACCCTGGTGCGCGGGGTCGTGCATGACCTGATGGCCGAATTGGTGGCCCCGCAAAAGGGCGGTTTTGGCCGCACCAAGCCGCTGGACCCGGCCGCGGTGCTGGCCGGCAGCGACGCCATAGCGGTCGTCGTGACCGACATGATCAAGGCGACGCTGCTGGATATCGACATCGGGGTTTCGGCCTATTTCGACAAACTCACCAGCGATGCCAAGGCATCCGAGGACGCCGCCGCCGCCAAGATCAACCGCGCCGTGACGCTGACCGGGGCCGTGCTCAAGGACGTGGCAGCGGGCGAGTTGCGGAGCCGCATCGAAGAGGCGTTTGAGCCCGAATTCCAGCAGATCAAGGACGACACCAACGCGGTGGTCGAACAGCTGGCCACTATCGTGGCGCAGTTGCAGACCACCTCCCGCTCGCTCAAGACCGCGACCGGGGAAATCCTGGCCGGTGCCAATGACCTGTCCGATCGCACCACGCGGCAGGCGGCCACCATCGAGGAGACCACGGCGGCGGTCGATCAATTGTCGTCGGCGGTGATGGACAATGCCAAGCGCGCCACGACCGCCAGTGGCAAGGCGCTCGCTGTGTCGCGCAGCGCGACCGAAGGCGGCGCGGTGATGGAACAGGCCAATGGCGCCATGGCAGCCATCGAAACCTCATCGTCCAAGATTTCCAACATTATAGGGTTGATCGACGATATCGCGTTCCAGACCAACCTGTTGGCGCTGAACGCGTCGGTTGAAGCCGCGCGGGCCGGCGAGGCCGGCAAGGGCTTTGCGGTGGTGGCGGTCGAGGTCAGGCGCCTCGCGCAATCGGCGGCGAGCGCCTCGGCCGAGGTGAAGGTGCTGATCGAGCAGAGCGCCAAGGAAGTGTCGGGCGGCACGCGGCTGGTGGCGGAAGCCGCCGCGAAGCTCCACGACATCTCGCAGGCGGTGCAGGACAACAGCCATCTGATGCTCGACATCTTTGCGGCGAGCCGCGACCAGTCGTCGGCGATCGGGGAAGTCACCACCGCCGTGCGGCAGATGGATGAGATGACGCAACACAATGCGGCGCTGGTTGAAGAGACCAACGCGGCGATCGAGCAGACCGAGAACCAGGCGTCCGAGCTCGATCAGATCGTCGAAGTGTTCAAGCTCGACGGCGAACGGGCGCAGACCGCCCGCAGTACGAGGCCCGGCGCGCGCCGCGCGGCG
>NZ_JAQGJV010000033.1 GCF_028290435.1 Devosia sp.
GAACGTCGCGCTGGCCCAGGGATCGCGCGACCGCATTCCCCTCCCACCAAACTCCCCACGGCCGTTCGTCGCGAACCCGCAGCCATTGTGGAGATATCGGGAGGGAGTATGCGGGAGGATTTGGGGGTGGGGATTAGTTGGGTAAGGGGCACAAGGCGTCCCCACACTCGGTGTCACCCCGGCGCAGGCGGGGGGCCATCCTGCGATGGCGGAGCGCACCGCCAGATCATGGATTACCACGACAACCTTGCGGCTGCGGCGATATCTCGAGATGGGTACCGGCCTGCGCCGGTATGACACCGCGTTTTTAGAGACATTGTGCCAAGCAAGGTGAGGGCACGACAGCCACGGGCTATCCAACACCACCACCCGGCCTCCCCCTGCAGGGGGAGGAGTACGCGCCATTCTTGAGGCGCGATCCAGTTCAACTCATCGGTAGACTCCTCCCCCGCGAGGGGGAGGTTGGGTGGGGGTGGTCGGAGCCACGATGCCGCACTATGCGGCGACCTTGCGGCGGGGGCGATATCTCTAGGCCCCGGCCCGTGCCGGGGTGACGCCGTGGGTGGGAGGCGTCGTGCCACAGTGGCGCATGATGAGAACCTCTCCACCAACCGCCGCAATCACATCGGCGGGACGACGCCCTTGGTGCCGACGACGACCGTATGGGCCGAAATGGTGCCATCAGCGGCCACTTCGGAGGGGATGAACACCACCGCCCCGGGCACCAGGTCCGCCTTGGTCGCGGGGGCGAACGTAACGATCGGCGTGACTTCGGGAATGTCGATGGTTTTCTCGTTGCCCTGATAGGACACTTTGACGGAATGGCCATCGTCGGAGGTGACCACGTTAGCGACGGTCGCATTGGTCATGGTGCTGCCCGGCTGCAGATCCCAGACCGAGCTGCCTTCTCCGGCGCCCTTCAGCGCAGCGGGGAAAATCAGCACCTCCAGCGCGCCATCGCTGCCATCGGCATTCGGCAGCGAGGCAATGCCCACATAGTCCCCGGTCTTGATATCGGCGGCCGAGGCAGTCGCAACGCTCGACACCGCCCAGCCATCGGGCAGCACCACGGTCTTGTCCTCGCCCTCACGGGTCTTGATGACAAGAGTGGAGCCTTCAAAACTCGTGATCGTACCACGCAGCCGCACGCTTTCGGCGGCCTGTGCCGCCACGTCGAAGGAAACGATAGCCGTGCTTGCCAGCGTCAGCAGGCCAATGGCCCGGGAAATGCTTGCCAATTTCATGATGTCATCCTCATTTCGGTCGCCATGGCCGACGGCGAAACTCTAACCCTCCAGGCGAGGGCGCGGAAAAAACACTTGTTGATGGAACCAGACGCCGAGTGCTCGCGACTAAATCCCGCCATACCAGTCGTAGCCGGTATCTTCCCAGTACCCGCCCTTGCCTTTGCCGAAGGGCGACAGGTCATCAACCAGTTCGATAGTGTGCAGGAATTTCGGCTGCTTGTAGCCCAGCGCCCGCTCAATGCGCAGGCGGATCGGCGCGCCGTTGGAAACGGGCAAAACCTGGTCGTTGAGCCCGTAGCTGAGGATCGATTGCGGGTGATGGGCGTCGATCAGGTCCGATGAGGTATAGTAGATGATGTCGCCAGACAGCGTCTTCTCGATGTTGTCGTAGCAATGATAGACGGCAAACCGCGCCTGCGGCTTGACCTTGGCCATGTCGAGGATCGGGCCCAATGGCGTGCCGGTCCATTTGGCGATGCAGCTCCAGCCCTCGACGCAATCGTGGCGGGTGATCTGGCTGCGCGCGGGCATATTGCGGAGCTCATCGAGCGAAAAACTCACCTCCTGCTCCACCATGCCAGTCACCGTCAGCTTGTAATCGGCGAAGTTATTGGCCTTGAGCGCCAGATATTCCGGCGTGGTCGGATCGGTTGAGCCATTAGGGCGCTGGCCCTGGCGGATTTCGCTGGGCGCATATTCGCGCGCCAAAGTCTGCTCCCCAATGAGCAAACGCTGCGCCTTATAGGTCATCACGTTGGCCTGCTCGAGGAAGGTGCGCGCTGCCCCGCCCCGCTGGCCCAGAAAGTCGAACTGATCGCAGCCCGATAGGATCAGTGACGATCCGGCGGCGGCGCCCAGGCCAAGCAGGCCACGTCGCGTGATAATGCGGCTCATGGCTTGTCTCCCTCATTGAGTGGCGTGCCGGGGCTGGCGCGATACCAGCCGGTGATCATCGAGCGCAGTTCGTTGAACGGATTGGCGATGATCACCATGATGATGTGAATGATGAAGAACCCCACCAGCAGCGCCATGGTGATGAAGTGGATGGTGCGCGCGGTCTGCCTTCCCTGGAAGATATCCAGCAACCAGGGGAACATCGAATCCATCCCCGGCGACATGGTCAGCCCGGTGGCGATGATCAGCGGGAACAGGATGAAGAACACCCCGAAATAGGCCACCTTCTGCAGCGGCGTGTAGCTGCGACCGTGGTGGAACCGCAGCGTCGCGTGATCGACGATATCCTTGGGCAGGCCCGCGACGTCTCTGGGCTTGACGATGATATCGCGCCAGATGTGGCGGTTGAAAAAGCTGGCAAGGAACCAGACGAACATGGTGAGCACGAACACCCAGCCGAAGAAGAAATGCACCACGCGGCCGGTGCCGAGATCGCGATAGGACGGGATGGTGGCGGCGCCGGGAAAGCCCTGGAATTGCGGGCGGTCCGCCGAACCGCTCATGCCGAATACGCCGGTGGTATCGAATTGCTGGCCCAGGATGGTGGTGCGGCCGCGCGGGCCGGCATCGGTATTGATCGCGGACATGGACAGCACCGCATTATCGAACTCGAAGCCCGATTGCTGGCCGATATAGAGCGAGGGATGGGCATTGAAAATCTGCAGCCCGCTGAGCAGCAGGAAGAACAGGCAGATTGCCCAGATCCAATGGGTAACGCGGGTCCAGATCGATTGGCGATAGATCAGCGGGCCCCTGGTGGCCGGCGCAGCCGTCTCGACGCTCATGACAATTCCCCTTGGACGCTCCGACCGCCCCACGCCGCCGTCCATGAAGGAACGGTACAGCGCGGCGCGGCCGGCCGATATCACTTAAATGTTATTTAACGACTGGCGCCATGGCATTGGCCGGAGCCATCGAGTCCGCCGGTGCCATCGCATCGGGGGCCATCGCGTCGCCATTGTGCATGGTGTGGCAGGCATCCATTGCGGTCTTGTCGGTGCCGGCCTTGTCGAGGCAGGCCTTGAGCTGCTCGTCGGTCATCGGCGTCATTGCATCAGCGGGGGCCATTGCATCTGCGGGAGCCATTGCGTCGGCCGCAGGGGCCATAGCGTCGGCGGCGGGAGCCATAGCGCCGGCGGCGGGCGCCATCGCGTCTTCGGCAAAAGCGGCAGGCGCGGCGGATAGAGCCATCAGCAGGGCGAGGGCGGGGAGCGAGGCGATGTGGAGATTGAAGCGCATGATTGTTTTCCTGATCTCGACCACGCCCCTTTGACGTGGATCATGCTCCCCATTCGCGGCCCGCACATCGGTGGTTACCCGGACACGCGCTCGTGATCGAAAATGATCGCCATGGCGCTTTGCATCAACTCCGATGTAACCTTTGCGCGGGTGGAGACGAATGGCGCTGTGATGGTCGAGACGGACACCATAGAAACGCGGTTGCGAGCGCTGATGCTCGCCGCGCTGGATGGCGATGCCGTTGCCTATCGCACGCTGCTGGCCGAACTGAGCCGGCACCTGCGTCCCTATTTCACCCGGCGGCTGCACGCCGCCCATTCATCGCACGCGGAGGATCTGGTGCAGGAGACTTTGCTGGCGGTTCACTCTCGCCGCATGACCTATGACCGCGACCGGCCATTCACCGCCTGGCTGCATGCGGTCGCGCACCATAAATTCGTCGATCACATCCGCCGCCACGCCATTCGCCCCACCGTCCAGCTCGATGATGACGCGCCGATCTTCGCCCGTGACGAGAGCGAAGACGCCGCCGCCCGCATGGATGTCGATACCGTGCTGCAGACCGTGTCGCCACGCACCGGCGCGCTGATCCGGCAGGTCAAGGTCGAGGGCGCCTCCATTGCCGAGGCCGCCAAGGCCGCCGGCATGACCGAGACGGCCGCCAAGGTCTCGATCCATCGCGGGCTCAAGGCCCTCACCGCCCGTTTCGCGGGAGGCCGCGATGACCGATGACCTGATCGCCAGATTGAGCGCCGATGTGCGCCCGGTGCGGCGTGGCCTGATGTGGCAATTGCTGATCGGCGCGCTGGTTGTCGGTGGCATCATTGCGACCATCGCCATGTATATGATGCTGGGCCTGCGCGAGGATATCGCCACGGCGCCAACCACCATGATCTTCTGGACCAAGTCCTTCTATACCTTCGCTTTGGCGGTGCTGGGTTTCTGCGCCACCATCGTGCTGGCGCGCCCGGATGGGCGGACGCGCTGGCCCTGGATCGCGGCGATCGGGTTGGGCGTATTGCTGGCCATCGGGGCCGCGATGCAATTGATGATCATGCCGGCCGACCAGACCATGCATCTGATCGTGGGCGGTTCATCGCTGGTTTGCCCGTTCTATATTGTGGGTCTGTCGCTGCCGGTACTGGCTGCCGTGATGCTGGTGCTGCGGCGCATGGCACCGGCGCGCGCGACCCTGGCCGGCCTTGCCGCCGGACTGTTTGCCGGCGGCACCGGGGCCTGGGTCTATACCTTCCACTGCGGCGAGAACGGCATGATGTTCCTGACGCTCTGGTACACGCTGGGCATTCTGGTGGTGGCCGCCCTCGGCGCGCTGATCGGCCGCTTCGCGCTACGCTGGTAGCTCTTCGCGCGCCGCCCAATTGAGGCCACGGCGCAGAATCGTCGCCATTTCAGGCACTTCGAATTCCTTGGCCTGATGGCCCAGCGTCGAGTGGAATACGCGGCCCTGCCCGTGCCGGCGCTTCCACACCACCGGCATCACCACGCCCTCGATCCACGGTGCAGTATCCCCGGTGAATGTCGTCGTCGCCAACACCTCGTTGGAGGGGTCGACATGCATGTAATATTGCTCGGACGTGTAGGGGAAGCTCTTGAGGCCAGCCATGATCGGATCGTCCGGCTTGGTGATATCGACCGTGTAGTCGACGATATTGCCGGGGTGCTGCACCCACTGCCCGCCCACCATGAACTGGTAGTCCACCGCATCGCGGAAGGCGTCGCTCATGCCGCCATGATGGCCCGCCAGCCCGACGCCGTTCTGCACGGCGCGAGTCAGGTTCTCGACCTCGTCTTTCTGGATCGTGCCCATGGAAAAGATCGGAATGATCAGACTGAGATCATGGATCGAGGGATCGGCGAAGGCCGAAGTTTCGGTGGCCATGCGCACGGAAAACCCATCCTCGTGCAGCCAGCGGCGGTAGATCGCCGCGCACTCTTCCGGGTCATGTCCGGCCCAGCCACCATAAACAATCAATGCACTGCGCATGCTCAAATCCCCGCAAATCAACGCGGCGGAGCTTATCGCAAAGTGACGGTTTTGGAACCCGAGGCGTTAGTCGTGGGCAATCGGCCGCAACGCGAACAGGGTGACTGGCGCGTGTTGGGCGAAGGCCCAGCCACGCAGCACCACGAAATTGAGCCCCGAAGTCAGGGCGATAACCAGCGTGGCCGCGACCACCGAAGTCATGCCCAGAACGCCATAGACAACAAAGGAAAACAGCGTCACCAGCACGAGTGCCATCAACTGCACGCCGATATAACGCGGCAGCGCATGGCTGTGCGGCAGCTCGGACTGGAAGGAAAAGCGGCGATGGGCGAGATAGACCGGCCCAATCAGCGCCGCATAGCACAGCGCATTGACCCAGGAACTTTCCGATCCCACTACATGGCTGGCAAGGCTCGACAGCGCCACGAACCCCGCCGCGCCTGCTGCGCCGATGGCGACGAACGCCGCCAACTGGCCCATGACCGACGGCCCTTCCACCGGTATTGGCGTGGCATTCGGCATCATGCTGAACAAGGCTGCGCTCACGGGATTTCCTCAAGAGACCAGGCGATTGATTGAGCTATCCTAGGCGGGCGCGCTTGCCGCAATGCTTACGGTTGCATGGCTAGGATGCAATCTTGGTCGCCATGGTTGAGAAAGGCTGAACCGGCTATCGGCTGCGGCGGCAGATTTTGACCGGCCGGTCCACTTTCCCATGTCATAAATTACTGGTTAACTCATGCCTCGTCGCGGCCGGCCACCTAGCGCCATGGCCGATGCATTGCCGAAGGACTTCACGCATAAAAACCAAAGGATGACAGGGATGAAAAAATTACTTCTCGGCGCAACGGCGCTGACCATGATGGCCGGCTTTTCCGGCGCGGCTTACGCCGATTTCACGCTCAATATCCTGCACATCAACGATTTCCACTCGCGCTTCGACCCCATTACCGGCACCGACAGCGACTGCAATGCCGAGACCGACGCCAAGGGCGAATGCTTTGGCGGCATCGCGCGGCTGAAGACCGAAATCGACGCCAAGCGTGCCGAATTCAAGGATGGCAACTCGCTGCTGATCTCGGCCGGCGACAATTTCCAGGGCTCGCTCTACTACACAACCTACAAGTCCAAAGTGGTCTCGGACTTCTTCAACCAGATGGGCTTTGACGTCGTTGCCACTGGCAACCACGAATTCGACGACGGCCCGGCCGAATTCTCCAAATTCATCGCTGCGGCCAAATTCCCCATCATCGGCGGTAATTTCGACGTTTCCCGCTCGCCCGATCTGCGCGGCAAGATCAAGGGCTCGATCGTCATCGAAGTTGGCGGGCAAAAGATCGGCATCATCGGCGCGACGACTGAAGACACACCCGATATTTCTTCGCCGGGCGACGATGTCGAGTTCACCGACGTGATCCAATATGTGCGCGGCGCCTCCGAAGCGCTCGACGCTGCCGGCGTCGACAAGATCATCCTGCTCAGCCATATCGGCTATCCGATGGACCAGCAGGTCGCGGCGGCGCTGCCGCTGGTGGATGTGATCGTGGGCGGTCACACCCACACCCTGCTGTCCAACACCGACGAGAAGGCCGCCGGCCCCTACCCCACCATGGTCAAAAACCCCGATGGCGTGGAAGTGCCGATCGTGACGGCCAACCAGTATGGCAAATATCTGGGCGATATCGCGGTGACCTGGGATGACAATGGCGTCGTCACCAAGGCCGAGGGCGCCCCCTTCCTGATCGACGCTTCGGTCAAGGGCGACACTGACTTCGCCACGCAGTTGACCGCACTTGCCGGCCCGATCAAGGAAGCTATGAGCGTCGTTATCGGCAGCGCTACGGCCGCCATCGACGGTTCGCGCGAAACCTGCCGGGCGCAGGAATGCGCCATGGGCAACCTGTTGGCCGACGCCATCCTCGACCGCGCAAGCGGCCAGGGCGCCACCATCGCCTTCCAGAACGGCGGCGGCGTGCGGGCCTCGATCGACGCGGGTGACATCACCAAGGGTGAAGTCATCACCGTGCTGCCCTTTTCTAACACATTGGCAACAGTACAAGTTTCTGGCGCTGACGTGATCGAAGCGTTGGAAAACGGCGTCAGCGATGTGGAGAACGGTGCTGGCCGCTTCGCCCAGGTTGCCGGGCTGAAATATTCGTTCGATCTGAAGAAGCCGTCCGGCGAACGTGTCAGCGACGTACAGGTGCTGATCGGAGGCGACGCCTGGGGCCCGATCGACGAGGACGCCACCTACACGATCGTCACCAACAACTACGTGCGCGGTGGCGGCGACGGCTATGGCACCTTTGCCGACGGCGACAACGCCTACGACTTCGGCCCCCCGCTCGAAGAAGTGGTCGCCGACTACATCGCCAAGCAGGGCGGCAGCTACACGCCTTACACCGATGGCCGTATCACCGAGATCAAGTGATTTTTCAATGATCTAGGCCGCGAAGGGCGCCCACTGGGCGCCCTTTTTGTTGTGTTATCGCGTTAGCCAAGCCGAATACGGCCCGATGCCGAAGGCGTCATCCGGCGCGTCGTCCAGTATGGCGATGAACTCGATGGAATGGCCGTCTGGATCGGAAAAGTATTGCGAGACTGCCGGCATCCAGCTCAAGACTACCGGTTCGGATGACGGCTCGCCGTGGAAGCCGAGAGGGGCGACGCAATGTGCCTGCAAGGCTGCGGCCGAGGCCAGAACGCCCGCGACGCTCATGCGAAAGGCGATGTGCAGATGCAGGCGCAGTGGACCGCTGCCGGTCTCCCATAGGCCCAGCATGCTGGTTTTCTTGTCGTTGATCCAGAAAAAGGCGATGCGGCGCTCGGCGAAGGTCTTGGCGAGTTCGAGCCCGACCACGTCGCGATAGAACGCAATCGACCGGGTGAGATCGGCGACTGTGAGGTGGGTTTCATAGAGCCCATCGATATGGGGCATGCTGGTCGTCATCGGTCGTCCCTTTCCAAGAGCTGGATGCGGGTCTACAACCTCAACATTAGTTGAGGTCAAGAGCGACGATGGCGAAAGAATTGACGGTCGGGCAGGTGGCGGAGCGGGCCGGGGTGGCGGTGTCGGCGCTGCATTTCTATGAAGCCAAGGGGCTGATCCAAAGCCACCGCACGGCCGGCAACCAGCGGCGCTATGACAAGGACGTGCTGCGGCGGGTCGCGATTATTCACGTGGCGCAGGAATTGGGAATTTCACTGGCCGAAGTCGGCCTGGCCTTCGCCAGCCTGCCCGAGGGACGGCCGCTATCACGCGAGGATTGGGAGGCGATGTCAACCCGCTGGGCGGCGGGGCTGGACGCACGGATTGCGCAATTGCAACGCCTGCGCAGCGGCATGGTTGATTGCATTGGCTGCGGCTGCCTGTCGATCGACCGCTGCGGGCTATTGAACTGGGAAGACAAGCTGGCGGCGCATGGTCCGGGCCCGCGCCGGCTGCTTGACTAGGCTCGGCGGGCGATCTGGTTCCAGCCCAGGAGCACGATGACGGCACCCACGATGGCACCGATGAAATTGGCCCCGTCACCCGGGCCGTACCAGCCGATCTGCTGGCCAAGCCAAGTAGCCACCACGGCGCCGACAATGCCGAGCACGGTGGTGAGAATAAAACCGCGCGGATGATGATTGCCCGGCGTGACCCAGCGGGCGATCAGGCCTGCGAGGAAACCGATAATAATGGTGCCGAGAATAGCCATGAATGTGCTCCGATTGTTGAGACGATAAATCGGAAACCCTGGGGCGGGTTGCAAGGGCTGATGATTTCGCGATCGAAACAAAGGCCCGGTCGAAACCGGGCCTTTCCAACTCAAAACAGCAGCGCTTACGCCACCTTGTGTTCGGTGTGGTCGCGGTCGGTGACCGTGGCGAGGTCGAGCACTTTCTGGATATTGGTGGCGTGGCGGAATGACGGCTCCAGATTGACGCCACTGCGCACGGCTTCCACGAAGCGCATGTAATTGGTCGGCACGGGGTCGCAGGCGACTTCGGTCCAGGTGCCGGTTTCGGCATCGGGGCCGAGGCAGGTCATCAGCTTGCTCCAGTCGTGCCGATGCTGCACTTCCACCGATCCCAGTTCGCCATAGATGCGCAGGCGCAGCTCGTTGAAATGGCCGGTGGCCCAGCGGGTGGCGTGGATGACGCCGAGGGCGCCATTTTCCATCTGCGCCGTCATGGCAAAGCTGTCATTGGCGTCGAGATCGTATTCGCCGATACGGTTGTTTTCAGCCTTCTCGAAGGTCTCGAGGCGGCAGAATACCTTGGCGTAATCGCTGCAGGCGCCATAGGCGGCGAAATCTAGGATGTGCACGCCGATATCGCCGAGCACGCCGTTGGAGCCATGGCTCTTGGACAGGCGCCACAGCCACTGGCTCTCGGTGCGCCAATCGCCCCAGGCCTTGCTGACGAGCCAGCTTTGCAGATAGCTCGCCTCGAAATGCTTGACCGTGCCGACCTGGCCGGAGGCAACGATTTCGCGAGCCTTCTGGAGCTGCGCGACGTTGCGATAGGTCAGGTTGACCATGTTGATGAGGCCGAGCCGTTCGGCCGTCTCGGTCATTTCCATGGCCTTCTGGTGATCGGTCGCCAATGGCTTTTCGCAGAACACGTGCTTACCGCCATGCAGCGCCGCCATGGTGGTGGCGTGGTGGACGCTATCGGGCGTCACATTGGCGATCGCGTCGAATTCGCCCCAAGCTAGGGCCGCATCGAGCGAGCCGAAGCCGCGCGGAATATTGTGGGTGGCGCAGAATGCCTCGACCCGTGCCGGATCGACGTCAACGCCGCCGACCAGCGTCACGCCTTCGATGGCGGCAAAATGTTTGGCATGCTGGTTGGCCATGCCTCCGGTACCCAGAATGAGCAGCCGCATTCTTTTATTCCTTCTCGACCACGCCAGTGATCAGTTCATCGTTTGCCTGCCGGTCCGGCGGCTATAATTTGCTTGGTTATGCGGGCACCCAGGATATGTCGAGGTCCAGGTCAGGCTGAGCCGAAAATGTCGGTCTTCGAGAACCGGAGCGGAGCGTACTGAGGTACGTGAGCACCGGAAGCGCAGAAGACCGCCATTTGCAGGCCAGCCTCACCTGGAGATCGGCGTATCCTTAGCGGAAGCCTTCTTCGCGGCCGTGATGCAGCTTGGGACCGCGCTCTTCGATCTTTTCGATGGCTTCCTCGACCGGGGTGTTCGGAGCATCGAGAATTTCGGGATGGCTCTCGGGATTGTAGGCCCAGTTCACCGCGTTGCGCAGAACCTTGCCGACGGTGTCGTCGTGATAGGTCGGATAGGTTTCGTGGCCGGGGCGGAAGTAGAACACATTGCCGGCGCCGCGGCGGTAGGTCAGCCCCGAGCGGAACACTTCGCCGCCCTGGAACCAGGACACGAAGACGGTTTCCAGCGGCTCCGGCACCGAGAAGGGTTCGCCGTACATTTCTTCGTTTTCGAGCTCGAAATAGGCCGGCAGGCCCTTGGCGATCGGATGGCCCGGATTGACGACCCAGAGGCGCTCGCGCTCGCCCGCTTCACGCCAGTGCAGCGCACAGGGCGAGCCCATCAGGCGCTTGAAAATCTTGGAGAAATGGCCCGAATGCAGGACGATCAGGCCCATGCCTTCCCAGACGCGCTTGGCGACGCGCTCGACGATCTCGTCTTCGACCTGGCCGTGGGCGGCATGGCCCCACCAGACCAGCACATCGGTATTGGCCAGCGCCTCGACGGTGCAGCCATGCTCAGGCTCCTGCAGGGTCGCGGTCTTGGCGACGATATTGCTGTCCTGCGAGAGCAGCTTGGCAATCTGGGTATGCATCCCTTCGGGATAATTGTCGGCAACGACCTTGTTCTTCTGTTCGTGAACGTTTTCGCCCCACACCAGGGTTCTGATCGCCATAGTCGTCTCCTATAGAAATTTGAATTTCGGCGTGTTTTGCAAACCCGCTCGGGGCAACGCGCCGCTGTTGATAAGGTGGCGGAACAACCCGCCAAGAAAGTGACGCCAAACTTGATGTTCGGCGCCCCTGTGTTCGATCTCCCCCGTAGTCGCGTCTGTCGGCTACCGGATCGGCTTGCCGGCCGCGTCGAAGCGATGGATCTTGTCGTCCATCGGCGAGATATGCACCACGTCGCCGCTCTTGTAGTTATTGACGCCGTCGAGGCGGACCACGACGGGCTCCTCGGTGCCCATTTCGAGGTAGACATAGCTGTCCGCCCCGAGATTTTCGGTGTGGATGACGGTGCCGCTCCAGGTGCCATCGCTCGGCTTGATCACCAGGTGTTCGCCGCGCACGCCCACCGTATGGGCGCCGAACGGCTTGGCCTTGTCGCCAGCGATGAAGTTCATCTTGGGCGAGCCGATAAAGCCGGCCACGAACAGCGAGTCGGGGGTTTCGTAGAGTTCCATCGGCGTGCCGACCTGTTCGACAAGCCCATCGCGCAACACGCAGATACGGTCGGCCAGCGTCATGGCTTCGACCTGATCGTGGGTCACGTAGATCATCGTCACGTTGTGCATGCTCTCATGCAGCTTGGCGATTTCGATGCGGGTGGCGACGCGCAGGGCGGCATCGAGATTGGACAAAGGCTCGTCGAACAGGAACACCTTTGGATCGCGCACGATGGCGCGGCCGATGGCGACGCGCTGGCGCTGGCCACCGGAAAGCTGCTTGGGCAGGCGCGCCAGATAGGGCGTGATCTGCAGCAGTTCTGCGGCGTTTTCGACGCGCTTGCGGATTTCGTCCTTGTCGGTGCCCTTTTCCAGCGTCAGCCCGAAGGCCATGTTGTCGAACACGGTCATATGCGGATAGAGCGCATAGGACTGGAACACCATGGCGATGCCGCGCTTTGACGGGGCGAGGCCATTGACCACCTTGCCGTCGAAGGCCAGTTCCCCGGAGGTGATGTCCTCGAGGCCCGCCACCAGACGCAGCAGCGTGGACTTGCCGCAGCCCGAGGGGCCGACGAACACCATGAATTCGCCCGAGCGGATATTCAGATCGATGCCCTTGATGACTTCGACAGCGCCGAAGGCCTTGCGGACGTTGCGGAGTTGAATGTTTGCCATTGCGGTGTTTCCCTAACCCTTGACGCCGCCGGCGGTCAGGCCGGAAACAATTTTGCGCTGGAAGATCAGCACCAGTACCACCAGCGGTATGGTGACGATGACGGAGGCCGCCATGATGGCGCCCCACGGAATTTCGTGGCTCGACCCGCCCGAGAGCAGCGCGATGGCCACCGGCACGGTCCGCGTGTCGTTCGATGAGGTAAACGTCAGCGCGAACAGGAACTCGTTCCAGGCGCCGATAAAGGCCAGGAGCCCCGTCGTCACCAGCGCCGGCCACATCAAAGGCATGAACACGCGGGTGATGATGACCCAGGGGCTCGCCCCGTCGACAATGGCGGCTTCCTCGATCTCGATGGGCAGGTCACGCATGAAGGTGGTCAGCACCCACACGGTGAACGGCAGCGTGAAGATCGTGTAGCTGAAGATCAGCGCCCAGGGGGTGTTGTAGATGCCCAGCGAGCGGATGACTTCGAACAGGCCCGCCAGCACCGCAATCTGCGGGAACATCGAGACGGCCAGGATGGTCATCAGCAACAGGCCACGGCCACGGAACCGCACGCGGCTGAGCGCGAACGAGGCGGTGATGGCCAGGAACAGCGCCAGCAGCACCGTGGTGGCCGAGATGAACACCGAATTGAGCAGGTTACGCGGGAAGCTGCCGGTATTCAGCACCGCCGCATAATTGCCCCAGCTGAAAGAGTCCGGCCAATAGCTGACGCGGAACAGGTCGGTGCCGGTTTTGAAGCTTGTCAGGATCGCGTAGTAGAACGGGAATACCGACTCCACGACGATGAAGATGACCAACAGATAGAACAGGGTCGTCTTGGTGACTTTCCAAAGATCAAACGTGCCGACCATCAGCGATCTCCCCCGTCGAAGCGAACCTTGCCGAGCCAGATATACAAAATGGTCAGCACAGCGATGATGAGGAACAGCATGGTCGACATCGCCGAGCCGTAGGCGAACTTGTCGAAATCGAACAGGTTTTCGCGCGCCAGCACCGACATGGTCTTGGTCGAGTCGCTGTTGGGCGTCAGCACATAGATCAGGTCGAAAATACGCAGCGCATCGAGCAGACGGAAGATGATCGCGACCATGAGGGCCGGACGCACCAAGGGGAGCGTGATGCGGAAGAACTGCTTGACCGGATGCACCCCATCGATCTCGGCGGCCTCATAGATATCCTTGGGGATCATCTGCAGGCCGGCCAGGATCAGCAGCGCCATGAACGGCGTGGTCTTCCAGATATCCACGATCAGCACCGCCGTCATGGCCGTATCGGCATTGGCGGTCCAGGCGACTTTCTGGCTCAGCAGGCCCAGCTTCATGCCCAGGTCGTTGAGGATGCCGAACTGGTCGTTGAGCATCCAGCTCCACATCTTGGCGGACACGATCGTCGGGATGGCCCAGGGGATCAGGATGGCGGCGCGGACAATGCCGCGACCCTTGAATTCGGCGTTGAGCACCAAGGCGACGATCATGCCGAAAATGGCTTCGAAGGTGACCGAATAGGCGGCGAACCGGAGCGTATTGCCGACGGCGCCCCACCACTTGGGATCGACCAGCAAGCCGCGATAAACGGTCTTGCCGCTGTCGAGCGTGGTCCAGCGCAGGTAATTGTTAAAACCGACCCATTCGGCGCCGTACAGATTGTTCAGCGAGGCATCGGTGAATGAGAAGTAGATCGAACGCAGCAATGGCCAGCCCGCCACTACCGCCAATGCGATCAGCATGGGCAGGAGGAACCACCGCGCAGCGCGGGCGCGCTGCTGCATCAGCTCCGATTTGATTCTCACGCCGGGCAATGCCATCGGCGGCGCTAGAGTGTCCGTCGCCATCGTTCAGTCTCCTCCCCAGTTTTAAGCTTATCTTTGCGCAAAGCGGACGGCGGGGAAAGCCCTGCCGCCCGCTTCGCGTGGCTCGGTAGGAGGACTTACCAGCCGGAGCCCTTGAGGTCGTTCAGATCGGCTTCGAGCAGTTCCAGGTTTTCGGCGGCAGTGCCGTCACCAGCGAGGGTGTTGTGCACGGCGCTCCAGAACTTGGACGACACTTCGTTGTAGTTGGCCTTGGTGGGAGCCGAAGGACGCGGCACGGCATTCTGGAAGATTTCCTTCCAGGCGGCCATGAACGGCGCAGCCTTGAGCACGTCCGCATCGTCATACAACGACTGGATCGTGGGCAGGTTGGTCTGCTGGATGGCGCGGTTCTTCTGCACTTCAGCCGAGCTCAGATAGAGCGCCAGCTTGATGGCTTCTTCGGGAGCCTTGGAGTACTTGGACACGGCATAGTTCCAGCCGCCCAAAGTGGCTGCCGAGCGCGCGTCGGCGCCTTCGCCAGCTGGCAGGGGAGCCACGTCGAACTTGCCCTTGATGGCCGAGTCATCGCCATTGCCCAGCGCATAGGCGTAAGGCCAGTTGCGCATGAACACGGCATTGCCGAGCTGCCAGACGCCACGGCTTTCTTCTTCCATATAGGCCAGGTTGCCTTCAGGAGAGATGGTGCCGACGAAGCTCTTGATCTCTTCGAGAGCGGCAACAGCCTGCGGGTTGTTGATCGAGATCGTGCCATCGGCCTCAACGATCTGGCCGCCGCCATAGGACTTCACCCATTCAAGGGCGTTGCAGGTCAGGCCCTCATAGGCATTGCCCTGGAACACGAAGCCATAGATATCCGGGTTGGAGGCGCGTTCGCCGTCCTGGATTTCCTGCGCGGTTGCCTTGAGCTCAGCCCAGGTCTTCGGCACTTCCTTCTTGTACTTCTCGAGCAGGTCCTTGCGGTAGAACAGGGCCGGCGCATCCGTATAGGCCGGGATGGCGACGAGCTTGCCGTTCACGGTCTGGGATTCGATGATCGAGGGGAAGTGGTCGGCCACGACGCCCTTGGCGGCATCGGTCAGATCGAGGAACTGGTCGGCAAGCTGGGGAGCCCAGATCACGTCGGTGGTGTAGACGTCGATATCGGCATTGCCGGCAGCGAGCCACAGCTTGTACTGGCCAAACTGGTCGGTGGTCGAAGACGGCATCGGCACGATGGTGACGGTGTTGCCGGTATCGGCCTCGAACTTCTTCAGCTGTTCCTGCAGGAACGCCAGGCCATTGCCGGTATCGCCCGACACGACAGCCAGCTGCGCCGCATGAGCCGCGGTCGAAAGCAGCGTGACGCTGGCCAGCAGACCGACGAGCAACTTATTGATCTTCATAGATATCCTCCCAAATGAACCAATAGGCAGGGAGAGCGCCAAAACCGGCTGATGCGCACGGGCGCCAACCAGGTTCCGCAAGTCCTCCCCCAAAAAGCACCCCGGATCGGTGACTGAAACCACTCGAGTTCCCAAAGCGCTTTGGGGAGAAAACAACCAGAGCGCACAATTTCTGTCAAGCTGCGGCGATACAGATTCTAGGGACAATTTAAGACTTTCAGAATTTATTGTTTGTTTGCAATGGCTTGATGTCCGCCAAATCCTAACGCTCGGCTCGCCGCAGAAAACCTGGGTGAGGAACGTACCTCACAAAACTGCCGCCAAAATCCGGGCTTGCGCAAAAATTTGAAATCGCTTTGAATGATCCCAGGAGGAGATGCGCGAAACCGCTGTTCAAAGCGGACGCGTGCCCCTAAGGCAAGTTTCAGACAGTGCAAATCGCCTGGTTTTACCGGCATTGCGCGACTGTTCAATGATGGCCCGGGGCAGTTTCAATCAATGCGGCTGAAAGATCTCGCGCAACATCTGGGCCTGTCTCAAACCACGGTAAGCCGGGCCCTGAACGGCTATCCCGAGGTCAACGAGGCAACACGCCTGCGCGTTGCCGAGACCGCCGCCCGGCTGGGTTACCGCCCCAATGCCAGCGCCCTGCGCTTGGCCACCGGCCGCGCCGGGGCCATCGGCATGGTGCTGCGCGCCTCGACCGAATTCGGCCCGCATTCCAGCGAGTTTTTGGGGGGTGTGGGTGAAAGACTCGCGGCCGAAGAGATCGATATCCTGGTCTCGACGGTCGAGACCTATCAGGACGAAATCGCCGCCTATCGCCGCTTCGCCGCCAGCCAGCGCGTCGATGCGGTCATTCTGCAATCGCCCAAGCTCAACGATCAGCGCGCCGAACTGTTGATGGACCTAGGCCTGCCCTTCGTGCTGCACGGCCGCACCAACGCGGCCCGGCCGCTGGCCTGGCTCGATATCGACAATACCGGCGCCATCGAACGCGCCACCTCGCACCTGCTCGACCTCGGACACCGGCGGATCGCGCTGCTCAATGGCATGAAGGGACAGACCTTTGCCGAGCACCGTGAACTTGGGTATCTGGCGGCCCTGTCGGCGCGTGGGGTGTCGTTCGATCCGGCGCTGATGGGCAATTCCACCTTCACCGACGAAGTCGCGTTCCGCCTGGCCCAGGCCATGCTCGAACTGCGTCCCCGCCCCACGGCGTTTCTCGCTGGCTCGATGATGACGGCGCTGGGCGTATTCCGCGCCATTCGACAAGCCGGGCTGACCCTGGGCCAAGAAGTCTCGATGATCGCCCACGACGACGTGTTTCCGTATCTCAACGCCGACAACATGTACCCGACGATGTCGACGACGCGGTCATCCATCCGGACCGCCGGGGTGCGGATTGCGGAGCTGATCCTGCAGATCTTGTCGGGCAAGCCGGTCGAGGATATCCACGAATTGTGGCCGGTTGAACTGGTGCTGCGGCAGAGTTCAGGGCCGGTGATGGCGGAAAAGTAGGCTACCCCACCCGCAACATGTGATTATCAAACGAAAAATCGAACTGCCGGCGGGCTTCGCCGGAGCCGGCGATGCCGATGAGTTCGCCCTCGCCGCTGCTGGCGACGAAGCCGGTGCCATCGGGGGCGAGGCCACAGCCGTTGCGCAGGGTTTCGACCAGAACGGGGCGCTTGCCTTCGGCATCAATGGCCACCAGCAGGTCGCCTTCGGGGGACGATACGGCAATGGTTGAACCGTCAGCCGAGGCGGCGACGGAGCCGACATAGTTGCGCAGATCAAGCAGCGTATCGCTGGGCAGTTCGATCAGCTTGATCTCGCCATCCATGGTGGCATAGCCGACCAGTTGCGGGCTGGCGCTGGCGCTGCCGCGGAACTGGCAGCCGAACCAGACGCGGCTGCGCGCATCCACCGCCATGTGGCGGATCGAGAGTTGATGCAGACCCGCATCGAGCCGCAATTGGCCGACCAGTTCGCCAGTGGTGCGATCCACGAAGGCCACGGAAGGGTCCATGGTATCGAGGTTAAGTTCGGTGCGGCCGTAATCGGGATGGGTCTCAATGCCGCCATTGGCGATGACCAGCGTCTTGCCATCGGGCATGAGCAGCAATTCGTGCGGGCCGGTGCCGTAGGTGGGGAATTCGGAAATTCGCTGGTAGCCGGCCTTGGTGTCATAGACGCCGATAACGCCCTTGGCCGCCTCGAAATCGCTCTCGGTGGCGTAGAGCCATCGGCCATCGGGCGAGAACACGCCGTGGCCGTAGAAATGGCGGCCCTCGGGGCTGGTCAGTGTGATCGGGGCTTCTTTGCCGGCGGGATCGAACACAACCGCAAAGGTGCCGGGCTGGCGTGCGAACACCACGCCCCTACCCGCCTCAAGGCTGACGGTGATGTCATGGCCGCGATCGGGCAGCGCCAGCGTGGTGATGACATCGCCGCGCTCGCCCATCAGCACGGCGCCATAGCCACCCGCCTTGGTTTGCACCGAGGAGGCAAAGACCAGCTCGTTGCGCTCCAGCGCCATGAGCTGTTGCGGCATGAGGCTGGCCGCGAAGCCGACGCCGGCCGCTTTCAGAAATGCCCGGCGCTGCCACATGATCAGTCTCCGTCCAGGGAGGAGAAGCCGACGCTGAGCCCCAATGCCGATGACAATTGTTCGCCGATCAGTACGCCAAGCTGCTGGGTTGCGGTGACGACATCGGCCAGCGCTTGTGCTTGGGCGGGATCGGCCACGGCGGCATCGACTGGATCGGTGACCAGGTCCAGCGCCGCGTCGGCCTTGGAGAATTCGGCGGTGATCGATGCCGGGAGATCCGCCTTATCGTTGGGGACGCCGCCGCTGATGCCGGAGAGCGCGAACAACGATTGCAGGCCATCCACATTGGCGCGGATCATCGGCACGGTCAGGCCGGACCGCCAGAACAGCGCCAGCTTGGGCTTGGCGCCGACGTCGCCCTTGGCAAGGAATGGGTTGAGCCGCGTATCGCGCACCGCCTCGATGCCATGCGACAGGATGCCGACCAGTTCCTCCTGCGCCTCGATGGGCGTGCGGAAATCGGTGAACGTGGCGTCCGGCTTCATCAGGTGCAGCGCAATGCCGTCCTCGGCATTCCAGGCGGTCACCAGTTCATCGGCAACGCCAGCGACACTCTGGGCAATGGCCGAACCGTAGCGGCAGCGGAAGGCACCATCTGCGGTCTGCAGCGTCTCGAAGCCGGTGCCGTAAAGCACGAACTCCAACGCTGTCAGGCCTTGGACGGCCACGCTCTTGTCCTTGAGCGTTGCCGGATTGGTGGCACTTTCGTCCTTGCTCGACAGAATGGCCTGGACCTGCTTGAGGGCGATGCCTTTGCGATCAGGCCAGAACAACAGGCGTTCGGCGCGGTTTTCGTCCATGATCGGGCCGACGCGGATCGCCTCGATGCGGCCGAAGGCAGTCCCGGTGTCGCCGAAGGCGGCGTCGACAGCGCTCAAATTGGCTTCGGACGGCGTGGTGCAGAGTTGGGAGACTGCGCTGCTCAACACGTCCGCCTTGGCGCCGAAATCGGTCATCGCCGGGCGGATGAAATTGTTCACCGCGCCGCGCATGACCTCGCCGGGCGAGGTGGACAATTGCGCCATGGCGGGGCCGGCAATCATCGCGAACAGCAGAGCCAGCAATATCCGCATCACAACGACTCCAGGAAGGCGATGAGATCATCGCGGGTGGATTTCGGCAGGTCGGCGAAAGCGTCACGCGCCTTCTGGCCCTCGCCACCATGCCAGAGAATGGCCTCGGTCAGGTTGCGCGCCCGCCCATCATGCAGGAATTGCGTATGCGCCGAAACCGTCTGCGTCAGCCCGATGCCCCAGAGCGGCGGCGTGCGCCATTCGTAGCCATCGGCCTGCCCCTCGGGGCGGTTATCGGCAAGGCCCTCGCCCATATCGTGCAGCAAAAAGTCCGAATAGGGCCAGATGAGCTGGAATTGGTGGATTTTCTCAGGCGCGTCCCGGCTGGTGATGAATTTGGGCATGTGGCAGGCGGCGCAGCCGGCGCCATAGAACGCTGCCTTGCCGCGCAGCACCGCCGCATCGCCGGCATCGCGCCGCTCGGGCACGCCGAGAGTCTGCGAATAGAATGTGACGAGGTCCATGACCGGGTCCGGGGCCTCGGAGTCGCCGAGCCGGGCCTGAACACCGGTCGGCATGGCCAGGCATTCGGGCTGGCGCTCGGTGCAGTCACCATGTGGCAGGTTATCGATGGGGTTCGATATGCCGATGTCGCCCGCAAAGGCAGCGGCGGACTGGCTGCGAACGGTCGCCATGCCGGCTTTCCAGCCGAAGCGGCCGATCATGACGGTGTTGCTGACCGGGTCGACGGTCCAGTTGGCCTTGCCGGAAATACCGTCGCCGTCGAGGTCTTCGGGATCGGCATGGGCCAGAATATCGGCGGCGGGTATCTGCTCTACGAGGCCTAGCCCGATCATCGGCGGCGCCACGCGGGGTGACAGCATGACATCGGGCGCCATCGGGCCGTAGTTGAGGTCGGCGACGGAATAATGCGGGTTCTGGAGGGTCACCACCGTGCCGTCGGCCAACGTCACCGGGAGGTCGGTATAGTCGATCACCATGCGGCCCTCGGCCTTGAGGCCGGGCACGGCGAAATCCTGCAATTGCGTGCCATAGGTGGGATCTCCCACCTCGCCCGCGATGACGCCATCCATGGCCAGGCGCGTGTCATTCTCGCCCGGCGGCACCGAGAGGCGGAGGAACATCGAAACGCCGTCATTGCCGATGCTCGGCGGATGGCCGCGTCCGTCCTTGAGATGGCAGCTCTGGCAGCCGCGCGCGTTAAATAGCGGACCCAGCCCGTCCGAAGCCTGCGTCGAGGATGGGGAACTCACCCAGATTTTGCGGAACAGCGCATTGCCGAGCTTGAAGGTTTCTTCCTGCTCGAAGCTCAGATTGTCCATGAAATGGGAGAACGAGTCGGCATTGACGGTGAACTTCGTCGTGCCCTTGCCGGCCTGCAGGTTTTCCGAAGCTTCAGGCTTGGAGAAATCCGTGGTCGGCGCGGTGACGCGGACGACGCGGGCAAGGTCTTCGGGAGTCAAATCGGTGCGGACATTGACCTTGTCCTGCGCGAAGGCGAGGCCGGTGGCAAGGAGCGCGACGAGGACGAGGGTCAGGCGGGTTTTCATTAGAGGTTTCCAGTTCGCTCTGGCTTACCCCCACCCCGGACCTCCCCTCAAGGGGGAGGGGGCGAGCAAGCCGATGCGTCGCAGCGAGTGGAGCCAGTCCCCTCCCCCTTGAGGGGAGGGGTTAGGGGTGGGGGGAGCCCCCCCACACGAGTGGAGCTAATCCTTACTCGAACACCGAATCCGGGTTCGACAGGCTGTCGCTGTCTTCGATGGTGACATTGTCGAGCTGCAGCAGGGCGACCGCGCGTTCGATGCCGCGGGTCTGGGCGATCAGCGCGTCGATGCCGGCCTGCACGGTGGCATTGCCCTCGACATTGCCTTCGGCGATCTGCTGGTCATAGGCTTCGCCGTTTTCCGCGCGGGTGGCGATGGCCGTCAGCTTGACCACCGTGTCGTCGAGCAGCGCCTTGATTTCGGTATCCAGCGTTGGGTCCTTGGCGGCAACCAATTGCGAAAGCGAGGGGCCTTCGACGACCGAGCCGTCGACGCGGGTGTATTTGCCCACATAGACATTGCGCACGCCGATGCCGTCATTGAGGTGCGACACGTGGGTGTTGTCGGAGAAGCAGTCATGCTCTTCCTCGGGATCATGCAGCAGTAGGCCCAGCTTCATGCGCTCGCCGGCCACTTCGCCATAGGACAGCGAGCCCATGCCGGTCAGGATCGACGCGATGCCGAGGCCCGGGCTGGCTTCGCGAGCAGCGCCGCCCTCGGCCCAATCGCCGACCATTTCTTGCAGATCGCTCACCAGCAGCGTCGTTGCGGCCTTGAGATAGGCGGCGCGGCGATCGGCATGCTCGGCGGTCGAGTAATCGGTGAACGGACGCTCGCCGGCGCCGGGACCGGTGCCGTGCAGGTCCTGGCCCCAGAGCAGGAATTCGATGGCGTGGTAGCCAGTCGCCACATTGGACTCGACGCCAGCGGCTTCCTGCAGCTTGTCCTGCAGCAGTTCCGGGGTGATCTCGGTAGCGTCGATTTCCGCGCCGTCGACCATGATCTTGGGGTTGGCAATGATATTGGCGACGTAAAGCGGGTTGCTGTCGCTCTCGGTGCCATAGCCGGCGTCGACATAGTCGATCAGGCCTTCATCCAGCGGCCAGGCGTTCACCTTGCCCTCCCAATCGTCGACGATCGGGTTGCCGAAGCGGAATGCCTCGGTCTGCTGGTAGGGAATGCGGGCGGCCTTCCAGGCGTCGCGGGCGGCTTGAAGCGTCGCCTCGCTGGGCGTCGCGATCAGGCCATCGACGGCGGTCTCGAGCGCCTTCGCGGTGCTCAGCGCATCGCCGTAACCGGCTTCGGCGATATTGGCGTAATTGGTCAGCACGTCCGCATCAGCCGGCGCCTGCGCGAAAGCCGCGACGGGCGCTACGGACAGTGTGAGAACCAGGGCGTAGCGCTTGAGCGCTTTGGTGCCGGTCAGGACCATGGAAAATTCCTCCAGAGGATTAATTTCTGCGCGGGCCAACAGCATGGGACGCGACGATCCAAAGCGGACTATCAATCTCAACTTATAAAATCAATAACAATCCCAGTAGTTTAGAAGCGATCTAAACTGGATTGCTACCCCAAATTCCCTACGGCTGGTAAAAAACTGTGCGCGTTCCAATGCTTGCCTCTCGCCCAAGCGATTCAGCCGAGCGCTCACAGTTAGTTTTGCCTGGAGCCGTGCCCGGCGCTCGCTTGACCAGCGCCAAGGCGGATCAGCAGCCTCTCGCAACGTTGCAGCACCAATTTTTGACCATCTGGACTAAGTTCATCCAAACATGCACTGTCACAATTGCAATCGGGGGGATGCTCATGGACCATACAGACAGTCGAATGAACCGGTCGCAGCGGCGCGCATAGCCCGTTGAAACGGTCCATGGGACCGTTTTACTCCGTCATTCAACTGTCACGTAGCCTCATTACTTCACCGGCACTTCGCCAGCGCCCCGGCTATGGGCAATGGCGTGTAACCGGCGAAACGGGGCAGCACATTCGCCGGACTTGCGACAAATCTACCCGCCTTGCATCCCCGTTCCGACCTGTCGGCATGGATGGCGCGAGGCAAGTCATAAAATCAGGGAGACTGAACATGATCATGAACAAGGCGCTCGCGGCATCGGTATCGATGCTCACCGTGATGGCTGTAAGCGCCCCGGCGTTTGCCCAGGCCGATCTGACTGCACTCTACGACGCTGCCAAGGCCGAAGGCCAGTTGACCACCATCGCGCTGCCCCATGATTGGTGCGGCTATGGCGCCGTGATCGAAGGCTTCAAGGCCAAGTATCCGGGCATCACCGTCAACGAACTCAACCCCGATGCCGGCTCGGCTGACGAAATCGAGGCCATCAAGGCAAACCAGGGCAATACCGGCCCGCAGGCTCCCGACGTGATCGACGTTGGTCTGGCTTTCGGTCCCCAGGCCAAGGCTGATGGCCTGATCCAGGCCTACAAGGTTTCGACCTGGGACTCGATCCCGGCTGACGCCAAGGATGCCGATGGCTTCTGGTATGGCGATTATTATGGCGTGATGGCGTTCCTGGTGAACAAGGACATCGTGACCACCATGCCAACCGACTGGGCCGATCTGGCCAAGCCGGAATATGCCAACGCCGTCGCTCTTGCTGGTGATCCGCGCGCATCTTCCCAGGCTATCCAGTCCGTCTACGCCGCCGGCCTTTCGACCGGTGCTGACGCTGCTGGTGCCGCTGACGCTGGCCTCAAGTTCTTTGGCGAGCTCAACAAGGCCGGCAACTTCGTTCCCGTGATCGGCAAGTCCGCATCGCTGGCTCAGGGCACCACCCCGATCGTCGTCGCCTGGGACTATAACCTGCTCGCATGGCGCGACAGCTTTGCCGGCAACCCGGCGGCTGAAATCGTCGTTCCCAAGACTGGCGTCGTCGCCGGCGTGTATATCCAGGCGATCTCCGCTTACGCACCCCATCCGAACGCTGCCAAGCTGTGGATGGAATACCTCTATTCGGACGAAGGTCAGCTCGGCTGGCTGAAGGGCTATTGCCACCCGATCCGCTTCAACGACCTGGCTGCCAAGGGCTCGATCCCGCAGGCAATGCTCGACGCGCTGCCGCCAGCTGAAGGCTATGCCAAGGCCGTGTTCCCCACCATCGAGGAACAGAATGCTGCCAAGACCGTCATCACCGGCCAGTGGGACACCGCTGTCGGCGCCAACGTTCAGTAAGCTTTAGACGACAAGACGCTCTCTCGCCCATCGCGGGGCGAGAGAGCAAATCCTCCGGGGGTACGAGGACAGCATGACGACACTTGATACCGGCACCAAGGCGCCGGCCAAAAAGCGCGCTTTATCGTTCGAATGGCTCGGGGTCGCGCCATTCATCGTCTTCGCCATCATGTTCCTGATCCTGCCGACGCTCTATCTGGTGGGCGCGGCTTTCGTTGACGAAAAGGGCGGCTTCACGCTGGCCAACTTCGCCGGTCTCGGCACCCCGCAGATTGTCGCCGCCTACTGGATTTCCATTCGCATTTCTGGCGCCTCGGCCATTCTGGGTGCGCTGATCGGGCTGGCCATCGCCCTGGCGCTGATCCGCGGCAAGCTGCCTTTGGGCCTGCGCGCCGCGGTCATGACCTTTTCGGGTGTCGCCTCAAATTTCGCCGGCGTGCCGCTGGCCTTCGCCTTCATCTCGACGCTCGGGCGCCTTGGCCTCGCGACCGTCATCCTCAAATTCGTCTTCGGCATCGATATCTACAAAGCCGGCTTCAACCTGCTCAGCTTCTGGGGCCTGACCATCACTTATCTCTATTTCCAGATCCCGCTGATGATCCTGATCATCGCCCCGGCCATCGACGGGCTGAAGAAGGAATGGAGCGAGGCTGCCTCGACGCTGGGCGCCACGCCGTGGCAGTTCTGGCGCTATGTCGGCCTGCCCATCCTGTGGCCCAGCTTCCTCGGCACGCTGTCGCTATTGTTTGCCAATGCCTTCGGCGCCATCGCCACGGCCTATGCGCTGACCGGCTCCTCACTCAATATCGTGCCCATCCTGCTCTATGCACAAATCCGCGGCGATGCCTTGCAGAACCCCGGCCTGGGCGCTGCGCTTGCCGTCGGCATGATCCTGATCACCGGCTTCGCCAATGTGGTCTATCTGGTCATCAGCGCCCGCGCCGAGAGGTGGCTGAAATGAAGCAATCGCGTTTCTGGGCCTGGCTGGTCTTTGGCGTCGGCGCCGCCTATTTCCTCGTGCCGCTCATCGCCACGTTCGAGTTTTCGCTGCGCATGCGGCGCGGCTATTACAGCTTCGACAGCTATGCATCGGTGTTTTCCGACCCCAAATTCCAGCAGACCTTCACTTATTCGGCGGTGATTGGCCTGCTGTCGATTATCGTGGGTATCCTGATCGTGGTGCCGGCCGTGTATTTCGTGCGCCTGCGCATGGCTTGGCTGCGGCCCTATGTGGAATTCCTGACCCTGCTGCCGCTGATCATCCCGGCGATCATCCTGGTCTATGGCTATATCCGCCTGTACAACTCCAGCTCGATCATACCCTTCACCGGCAGCGCGGTGGGCACCGATATCCTGCTCACCTTCGCCTATGTGACGCTGGCACTGCCCTATATGTATCGCGCCGTCGATACCGGCATGCGCACCATCGACGTGCAGACGCTGACCGAGGCGGCGCAAATCGCGGGCGCCAATACGCCGCAGATCATCGCCCGGATCATCCTGCCCAATATCCTCGTTGCGGTGTTGTCCGGCGCGTTCCTGACCTTCGCCATCGTCATCGGCGAGTTCACTATTGCCAGCCTCCTCAACCGCCCCGCCTTCGGGCCATATCTGCAGAATATCGGCGCCAACCGGGCCTATGAGCCGGCGGCGCTGGCCATCATTTCCTTCATCATCACTTGGGGCGCCATGAGCATGATCAACCTGCTCTCGCGCTTTGCGCCCCGCACTTCCGCCCGGACGGACTGACCCATGGCCCCCTTCCTTCGCGTCGAAAACCTCGTCAAAAGCTTCGGCACCACCACGGTGGTCAAGGGCGTCAACTTCGCCTTCAACAAGGGTGAGTTCGTCTCGCTGCTCGGCCCCTCGGGCTGCGGCAAGACCACCATCCTGCGCATGATCGCCGGCTTCGAGAACCCGACCTCGGGGTCGATCACGGTGGACGGGCAGGACATTACCAATCTGAAGCCCAACCAGCGCCAGCTCGGCATGGTGTTCCAGGCCTATGCGCTGTTTCCCAACCTGAACGTTGGCGACAATATCGCCTTCGGCCTCAAGATCGCCGGCATGCCGGCCGACCAGCGCCGCGCCCGGGTCGAGGAAATGCTCAAGCTGATCGGGCTACCGGGTTTCGAAAAGCGCTACCCCTACGAAATGAGCGGTGGCCAACAGCAGCGCGTCGCCCTGGCCCGCGCCATCGCGCCACGGCCCCGCATGCTGCTGCTCGATGAGCCGCTTTCGGCGCTCGACGCCAAGATCCGCGTCTCGCTGCGCGAAGAAATCCGCGCCATCCAGCTCGACCTGGGCATTACTACCATTTTCGTGACGCACGACCAGGAAGAGGCGCTATCGATCTCCGACCGCGTCGTGGTGATGAATGCCGGCAATATCGACCAGCTCGGCGCCCCGCACGAGATTTACAACAAGCCGGCAACAAGGTTCGTGGCGACCTTCGTGGGTCACCTCAACACCATCGAGGCGACGGTCGTGAGTGCGTCCAAGCATCAGGTCAACATCGATGGCCAGATCGTGACCCTGCCGAGTCTGCCGGACGGCGCCGTCACCAATGCACCCATCTCGCTGACCTTGCGGCCTGAAGTGCTGTCGGTTGGCGAACGGGCGGGCTCGGACATCACGCTGACCGGCACGGTGTCGGATGTGACGTTCCTCGGCTCGGTGATCCGCCTGCGGGTTGCGCTGGGCAAGAACATCATCAGCCTCGATACGTTCAACGACCAGCGCACGGCGCCGCCCGCGCGTGGCGATGCGATCACGGTGAGTCTTGCGAGCAAGGATTTGCTGATTCTGGAGAACTGAGGGGGGCGCAGGTTGGCAGTAAGCACGTAGATCCGCGCTAAACGACACCCCCTCCTACCTCCCCCATCAAGGGGGAGGCTGCGAGGGGGTGTTTCGAACCCTCGACGTCTGAATGGCCACTTCGCCTCACAAGGCCGCAAGACCTGCCCAATCCATTTGACCGCGCCCTGCCCGCGCGCCATTCTCCCGCCGCAGAACAGCGTCGCAGGAGCCTCCATGAATACCCCCTTCGTCACCACCGACTGGCTGGCCCAGCATTTGAGCGATCCCAACCTGGTGGTCCTCGATGGCTCCTGGCACATGCCGGCGGCCAATCGCGATCCCCGGGCCGAGTATCTCGCCGGGCACATTCCGGGCGCGGTGTTCTTCGATATCGACGCGGTGGCCGATACCAGCACCGACCTGCCGCACATGCTGCCATCACCCAATGACTTCGCCCGCATGGCCGGTGCCCTCGGTATCGGGGAGGACATGACCATCGTCGTCTATGACGAGGTCGGCCTGTTCAGCGCGCCGCGCGTGTGGTGGACTTTCAAGACCATGGGCGCCAGGGACGTTCGCATCCTGGAAGGCGGCGGGCCCAAATGGCGGGCCGAACGCCGGTCCATCGCAACCGGGCAGGTCTCGCGCGCGGCCACCAGCTTCCGCGCCAGTTTCGATCCTGCGCGCGTCGTCAATTTCGATACCGTGCGTGCCCGCTCCAAGGACCATGGCGCCCAGATTGCCGATGCCCGCGCCCCCGGCCGCTTCACCGCCCAGGTGCCCGAGCCCCGCGCCGGCCTGCGCGGCGGCCACATCCCCGGCAGCGTCAATGTGCCGGTGGGAACCCTGACCGTGGATGGCAAGATGAAACCGGTGGCGGAACTGCAGGCGCTCTTCGCCGAGCAGAAGCTGGATCTCAGCCAACCCATCATCACCAGCTGCGGCTCCGGCCTCACCGCCGCGAGTCTCGCTTTGGCGCTGGAGCTCAGCGGCGCCAAGCAGGTCGCGGTCTATGACGGATCATGGACCGAGTGGGGCGGGCGTAAGGACGCTGACGTCGAGAAATAGACACCCTCACCCGTCTCGGCTTCGCCGATCCACCCTCTCCCCGACGGGGAGAGGGATAGGAGTCAGCGCTCTTTCTATTCTTCTCCCCGTCGGGGAGAAGGTGGCGCGCAGCGCCGGATGAGGGTGTCTGCCCTCGTAAAGGCCGCTTAGGTTCCTAGCCTGATCGCTCACATCCCCAAAACAAAACCGCCGCGATCTTGCGATCGCGGCGGCTTCAATAACTCCCGATCGAAACCGATCAGGCCTTGTTCTTGTTATACAGATCGAACACCACCGCGCCGAGCAGCACGACGCCCTTGATCATCTGCTGCAGGTCGATGTTGATGCCCAGGATGGACATGCCGTTGTTCATAACGCCAAGGATGAAGGCGCCGATCACCGCGCCAGCGACCTGGCCGACACCACCCAGCGCCGAAGCGCCGCCGATGAACACCGCCGCGATCACGTCCAGCTCAAAGCCCTGGCCGGCCTTTGGCGTGGCCGTATTGAGGCGCGCGGCGAAGATCAGGCCCGCCAAAGCGGCCAGCGCGCCCATGATGGTGAACACGTAGAAGGTCAGCCGTTCGGTCTTGATGCCCGAAAGCTGCGCCGCCTTGGGATTGCCGCCCAGCGCGTAAATGCGCCGGCCGATGGTCATGCGCTTGGTCATGAACACGAAGAATGCGATCAGGATCGACATCACGATCAAGACATTCGGCAGGCCCTTATAGGAGGCCACCAGATAGGTCATGTAGAGCACGAGGCCCGCGATGATCGCAGTCTTGACCACGAAGAGCGGGAACGGCTCGGACTCGTAGCCATGGCTGCGGCGACGCGACCGGGTCCGCAAGCTGGAGAACACCATGGCCAGAACGATCAGCACGCCAATGACCATCGTGGTCGAATGCAGCGTGACGCCGGTGCCCACAATAGCCTTGCCGGCCGCATCCAGCGTCGGCGGGATCAGCTTGATCGGCCCGATGACGTCGGGAATAAAACCGGCGCTGAGCAGCTGGAATTCGGTGGGGAACGGACCCACCGACTTGCCGCCGAGCACTGCCAGCGACAGGCCCTTGAACACCAGCATGCCCGCCAACGTCACGATGAAGGACGGAACCTTTACATAGGCGATGAAATAGCCTTGCGAGGCGCCGATGATGGCGCCCAGCACCACACACAGCAGGCCCGCTGGAATAGCCGGCACGTGATATTGCACCATCAGGATAGCCGCGATGGCGCCGACAAAGCCCGAAACCGAGCCCACCGAAAGGTCGATATGGCCAGCCACGATAACCAGCAGCATGCCCAGCGCCATGATGATGATGTAGGAGTTCTGCAGCACCAGATTGGTCAGATTGACCGGCTTGAACATCGTGCCGGCGGTGAAGATCTGGAAGAACACCATGATGGCGAGCAGCGCGACGACGAGGCCGTAATCGCGCAGGTTGGCCTGCAGGATCGAGCGGCCCGAAGGGCCCGCCGACACTGGGGTCGGCACTTCACTGGGAGTGGGTGCGGTTTCGGTGGTCATGCGGTTCTTCCTTCTGCACGCACGATTGCGCGCATGATCTTTTCCTGGCTGGCCTCATCCCCTGAGAGTTCGCCAACGATGCGGCCTTCGTTCATTACGTAAATGCGGTCACAAATCCCCAGCAGCTCGGGCATTTCCGAGGAGATGACTAGAATGCCCTTCCCCTCGCCCGCCAGCTTGTTGATGATCGTGTAGATTTCATACTTGGCGCCGACATCGATGCCGCGCGTGGGTTCGTCGAGGATCAGCACTTCGGGGTCGGAGAACAGCCACTTGGATAGCACCACCTTCTGCTGGTTGCCGCCCGACAGGTTGCCGGTGAGCTGCAGCACGCTCGAGGAGCGGATATTGGTGGCCTTGCGATAGTCGTTGGCGACCTTCATCTCGGCCATGTCGTCGAGCACGCCATAGCGCGACACGCCGGGCAGATTGGCGATGGTCACATTGTTCTTGATGTGGTCGATCAGGTTGAGGCCATAGGTCTTGCGGTCTTCGGTGGCATAGGCCAGCCCTGCGTCGACCGCGCGGCGCACGGTGGAGGTGTCGACGGGCTTGCCGTGCATCAGCACCTGGCCGCTGATCTTCTGTCCATAGGTGCGCCCGAAGACGCTCATGGCAAATTCGGTGCGGCCCGAGCCCATCAGCCCGGCAATGCCGACGACTTCGCCCTTGTTGACGTGCAGCGCGATATTCTTCACCACCTGCCGATCGGCATGGAGCGGATGATAGACGCTCCAGTCCTTCACCTCGAACAGCTTTTCCCCGACATTGGGAACGCGATCGGGGTAGCGGTCTTCCAGCGAGCGGCCCACCATCGAGGTAATGATGCGGTCTTCGCTGATATCGGCCTTGTCCATGGTCTCGATGGTCTTGCCGTCGCGGATCACGGTGACGCGGTCGGCGACGCGCTTGATCTCGTTCAGCTTGTGCGAAATCAGGATCGAGGTAATGCCCTGCTTCTTGAATTCCAGCAGCAGGTCGAGCAGCGCCGTGCTGTCCTTTTCCGACAGCGAGGCGGTCGGTTCGTCGAGGATGAGGAGCTTGACCTCCTTGCTGAGCGCCTTGGCGATCTCGACAAGCTGCTGCTTGCCCACACCGATGTGCGTGATCAGCGTATCGGGATCTTCCTTGAGACCCACCATGGCGAGCAGCTTGCGCGCTCCAGCCCGGGCTTCGTCCCAGTTGATGATGCCGTTCTTGGCCACTTCGTTGCCGAGGAAGATGTTCTCGGCGATCGACAGCAGCGGCACGAGGGCCAGCTCCTGGTGAATGATGACGATGTTCTGGTGTTCGCTGTCGCGGATGGTCTTGAACTGGACTTCCGCGCCGCGATAAATGATCTGGCCGTCATAGCTGCCGGCGGGATAGACCCCGCTCAACACCTTCATCAGTGTCGACTTGCCGGCGCCGTTTTCGCCCACGATGGCGTGGATTTCGCCCTCGCGCACGTTCAGGTTCACATCCGACAGCGCCTTGACGCCGGGAAAAGTCTTGGTGATGCCGCGCATCTCCAGAATTGTCGTTTCCATCGTTATCTCTCGATTTCACGCAAGCGCGGCGCTTAGCGCTTATTCTCGCCCGGTACAATAGAGGCACATGGACGTGACGGGAAAGGGCCCCGCGTTACCGCGGGGCCCCGTCGTTCAGTGTAGCTTACTGCAGTTCTTCGGCCTTGATGTAACCCGAGTCGACGACGAGCTTCTGGTAGTTGGAAGCATCGACCGCATACGGGGTCAGCAGGATCGAGGGAACAACCTTGACGCCATTGTTGTAGGTCTTGGTGTCGAGGCCTTCAGGAGTGCCACCTGTGAGCAGGGTGTCGACCAGTTCGGCGGTCTTGGCAGCCAGTTCACGAGTGTCCTTGTAGATGGTCGAGTACTGTTCGCCGGCAATGATTGCCTTGATCGAAGGAACTTCGGCATCCTGGCCCGAAATGATCGGCCAAGGCTGATCGGCAGTGCCATAACCAACGCCGCGCAGCGACGAGATGATGCCACGGCTCAGGCCGTCATAGGGAGCCAGAACCGCGTCGACGCGCGAACCGTCCGAGTAGTTGGCGGACAGGATGTTGTCCATGCGGGCCTGTGCAACAGCACCGTCCCAACGCAGCGTACCAACGGTATCCATGCCGAGCTGGCCGGACTTCACGACCAGGTCACCCTTGTCGATCAGCGGCTGCAGAACGCTCATGGCGCCGTCATAGAAGAAGAACGCGTTGTTATCATCCGGCGAACCGCCGAACAGCTCGATATTGAACGGGCCGGGCTTGGCAGGGTAGCCGAGGCCGGTCAGCAGCGAGTTGGCCTGCAGAACGCCAACCTGGAAGTTGTCGAAGGTGGTGTACAGATCGACATTGGCGCTGTCGCGGATCAGGCGGTCATAAGCGACAACCTTGATGCCCGCATCGGCAGCCTGCTGCAGCACGGCGCTGAGCGTGGTGCCATCGACGGCGGCGATGACCAGGGCCTTGACGCCCTTGGTGACCATGTTTTCGACCTGCGAGAGCTGGTTCGGGATATCGTCTTCTGCGTACTGCAGATCGACGGTGTAACCCTTTTCGGTCAGCGCCTTGACCAGCGCATCACCGTCCGAGATCCAGCGCAGCGAGGACTTGGTCGGCATGGAAATACCGATCGAGCCCTTGTCCTGGGCGAAAACCGCGGTCGACGCGGTCAATGCCATGGCGCCAACGGCCAGCACGGTAGCAAGTGTCTTTAGAACCTTCACGTCTCGACTCCCTTTGTGTCTTTCGAGTTCAGAAGCTTGAATGGATATCCTGGGTGGACGACAGGAAATGGAACCCGGCCGCAGCATCGCTGCCCGCCTCGCCATTGACTTCACAACCGCAAAACCACGGTGCAACAGCCCGAGCAGACACGCCGGAGCGAGCCACCAGATTGATTTGCATGAAGTCCTCCTGAACGGCGGCAAAAACCCGCCGGGGCCCTCCCAAGCCCATGGGCAATTGCTTAGGATAATCAGATACCCTTGTAAAGCGGGTTTGGTGCGGTCACCCCATTTTTTTCGAGCATCGAAAGTTAATCATAATTCCAGCGTTTTGGGCGATTGCGTCACCATAGTGCTCTGGATATGGTGCGGCCGATTGATGCCTCGAATCTGCCTGTATCGACCAACAAGAGTCGTAACGTTACCAAAAGGTATCTGATATCTCGGAGGAGATATGACACAACCCGATCCGGATGAGCGGCACGAGACCCATAGTGCCGCCAGCACTGTTGCCGACGATTTGGCGCGCCTGATTCTGGGCGAGATGACGCCTGGCACCAGTCTGCCCAGCGAGGCCGAACTGGCCGTCCGCTATGACGTTAGCCGGCTGACCATCCGCGAGGCCGTCAAGATTCTGGAGGGCCGGGGCCTGCTGGAAATCGCGCGCGGGCGAAAAGCTGTGGTACGTGCACCAGACGGCTCCGCCTTTGCCGATTTCCTCACCTCGGTTATCCGTTACGATGCCAAGGGGCTGTTCGACCTGATCGAGGTTCGCCTCTCGCTCGAAGTGCAATCGGCGACCCTGGCGGCACGCCATTCCACGCGCGCCGGCGTCGCGGCGATCGAGGCGGCATTGCAAGGCATGCGCGAGGCCGCCGCCGGCGCCACCGACCTGCCGACCGATGCGGCCGAATTGCGCTTTCACAGTTTCGATGTCGGCTTTCATGAAGCCATCGCGCTGGCCAGCGGTAATCGCGTGCTCGGCTATCTGTTCGAAGCGATGGCGCAGCCGCTGCGCGAAGGATTTTATATCAGCCGCCGCGGCCACCATCAGCGCGGCCATACCATTCAGGACACCATCGACGCCCATCAGCGCATCCTCGATTGCATTAAGGACGGCAATGGCCGCGCCGCCGCCGAGGCCATGCGCTTTCACCTCAAGGACACCGAGCGCGATATTCGTGCGGCCTTGAGTGGGCGTCCCCTGCGCACAGAGTAGCGACCATAAGGCTCTTGCGGCTTGGCGCTGCATGGCAGAATAATCCGCCCGAGAAGTGCGGGACCCTTCATGGCGCCAAGACAAGACAGTTCCAGCCACCGGCTGGATGACGCGGCTCGCGCGGGCTGGCTGTATTACGTTGCCGGCAATACCCAGGAAGAGATCGCCACCAAGCTGGGCATTTCGCGGCAATCGGCGCAGCGGCTGGTGTCGCTGTCGGTCAGCGAAGGCCTGATCAAGGTGCGGCTCGATCACCCGATCGGGCGTTGCATGGACTTGGCCGCCCGCCTCAAGTCGCGTTTCGCGCTCGACCTGGTCGAAGTCGTGCCGTCCGATCCGGCCAGCGAATCGACCACCATCGGTGTCGCCGAAGCCGCCGCCGCCGAAATCGAGCGCTGGCTGCGCCATCCCGAGCCCATCATCATGGCAGTCGGCACCGGTCGCACGCTCAAGGCCGCCATCGAGCAGTTGCAGCCGATGGAATGCCCGCACCACAAGGTGGTGTCGCTCACCGGCAATATTGCGCCGGACGGTTCGGCCGCGTTCTACAACGTTATTTTCAACGTCGCCGACACGGTCAAAGCGCGCAGCTTTCCCATGCCCCTGCCCGTTATCGCCTCCTCGGCGCGCGAACGCGAACTGCTGCACGCCCAGCCGATGATCCGCGAAACCCTGGCGCTCGCCGCCAAGGCCAATGTCACGTTCCTGGGCATCGGCGATATCGGGCCCGATGCGCCGCTGTTTCTGGATGGCTTCATCACCGAAACCGAACTCAAGGCCTTGCAGAAGGCGGGCGCGGTCGGGGAAATCTGCGGCTGGTGCTTCGATGCCGATGGCAAGCTGATCGAAGGCCTCACCAATGACCGCGTCGCCAGCGCCCCGATGCCGTCGCGCGAAAACTCCTTGGTGGTGGCAATTGCCATGGGCCGCAGAAAATTGCCCGGCATCCGCGCCACGCTGAACCGCCGGCTGGTCAACGGCCTCATCACTGACGAGCGAACCGCTGAAGGTTTGTTAACTTAATCCAACCCCTTGTATCGATGAGCGTTTCCGGCGTTCGGAAACGTTTTCTGCTATACGTACCTCACGCGATGAGCGCATAGCACGCTTGACTCTGACGCATAAGTTGTGAGTATTTGCCCATCGCCGGAACAAATGCTCGTTTCGGTTACTGGGAGGATATCCATGAAACTGACACCCTTTATCGTGGGCGCGCTGACCATTGCGCTGGCCTCGTCGGCCTCGGCCGAAACGCTCACCATCGCCACCGTGAACAATGGCGACATGGTCCGTATGCAGGCGCTGTCGCCCGCATTCACCAAGGCAACTGGCATCGACCTGAACTGGGTCGTGCTTGAAGAAAACACCCTGCGCCAGAACGTCACCACCGACATCGCCACCAATGGCGGCCAGTATGACGTGATGACCATCGGCACCTACGAAGCCCCGATCTGGGCCAAGCAGGATTGGCTGGTGCCGCTCGATGGCCTTTCCGCCGACGCGGCCTATGACGTCAATGACATCCTGCCCGCCATCCGCGGCGGCCTGTCGGTCGATGGCAAGCTCTATGCGGCCCCGTTCTACGGCGAGTCGTCGATGGTCATGTACCGCAAGGACCTGATGGAAAAGGCCGGGCTGACCATGCCTGACGCCCCCACCTGGGAATTCATCGGCAAGGCCGCTCGCGCCATGACCGACCGCGCCAACGACATCAACGGCATCTGCCTGCGCGGCAAGGCTGGCTGGGGCGAGAACATGGCCTTCCTGACCGCCATGTCCAACTCCTTCGGCGCCCGCTGGTTCGACGAAAGCTGGAAGCCCCAGTTCGATCAGCCAGAGTGGAAGGCCACGCTCGACACCTATCTCGGCCTGATGACCGATGCCGGCCCGGCCGGTGCCTCGTCCAACGGCTTCAACGAAAACCTGACCCTGTTCCAGCAGGGCAAGTGCGGCATGTGGATCGACGCCACCGTCGCCGCATCCTTCGTGATCGGCAAGGACTCAACCGTCGCCGACAAGGTTGGCTTTGCTCTGGCGCCCGATAATGGCCTCGGCAAGCGTGGCAACTGGCTCTGGGCTTGGTCGCTCGCGATCCCCAAGAGCTCCCAGCATGCAGAAGCTGCCGAGAAGTTCATCAACTGGGCGACCAACAAGGACTACCTGGCGACCGTCGCCAGCAGCGAAGGTTGGGCCAACGTTCCTCCCGGTACCCGCACCTCGCTCTATGCGAATGCGGACTACCAGGCTGCAGCGCCCTTTGCCAAGATGACGCTCGACTCGATCAACGCGGCCGATCCGACCCATCCCACCGTCAAGCCGGTGCCCTATGTCGGCGTGCAGTTTGTCGCCATCCCGGAATTTGCCGGTATCGCCACCAATGTGGGCCAGCTGTTCTCGGCAGCGCTTGCCGGCCAGATGTCGGCTGACGATGCCCTCAAGCAGGCCCAGGACTCCACCACGCGCGACATGACCCGCGCCGGCTATATCAAGTAGTCTCCCCCCGACGGTAACTGCGGCCGGCCTAAAGCCGGCTGCAGTCCGCCAGGGATACGAGCTTCGAAGCGCGCTCCCGTGCGCTTCGCACAGAGACTGCCCGACTGATGGAACCCTCTAGACGTCGGGCAGACTCGGACTGACACTGCTTTCAAATTACGCCGGTCAATGAACCGGCCCTCGGGGGAGATCAGCAGATGGCTACCGCGCAGACGCGCACCCTTGCGCGCACCATGATGCTACCGGCAGTCGTGCTGCTGTTCATCTGGATGATCGTGCCACTGGTAATGACGCTGTGGTTCTCATTCCAGAACTACTCCCTGATCAATCCGATGATGACCGGCTTTGCCGGCTGGGCCAACTACATCTATGTCATCGGCGACCCAAGCTTCACCCAGTCGCTGGTCAATACGCTGATCCTGGTGCTGGGCGTGCTCATCATCACCGTGGTGGGCGGCACCTTCCTGGCGCTGCTGCTCGACCAGCCGGTCTGGGGCCAGGGCATCCTGCGCATCCTCGTCATCTCGCCATTCTTCGTCATGCCGCCGGTCGCGGCGCTGATCTGGAAGAACGGCTTCATGCATGCGGATTACGGCCTGCTCGCCCATCTGTGGCGCTTCTTCGGCGCCAAGCCGATCGACTGGTTCGCCCAGTATCCACTGTTCTCAGTCATCATCATCGTCGCCTGGCAATGGCTGCCCTTCGCCGCGCTGATCCTGTTGACCGCCCTGCAGTCGCTCTCCGAAGAGCAGCGCGAGGCCGCCGAAATGGATGGCGCCAATGCCATCAACCGGTTCTGGTACATCATCATGCCGCATATGGCGCGGGCGGTGACCATCGTCATCCTGATCCAGACCATTTTCCTCTTGGGCATCTTCGCCGAAATCCGCGTCACCACCGGCGGCGGGCCGGGCTATGCCTCGACCAACATCGCCTTCCTGGTGTTCCGGACGGGTATTCTCTCCAATGACATCGGCGCCGGCTCGGCCGGTGGCGTGGTCGCCGTCATCATCGCCAATATCGTCGCCATCTTCCTGATGCGCGCCGTCGGCAAGAACCTGGACGCGTAGGGAGCAACACCATGGCACGCAACGTTTCCACTCAAGCCAAAGTCGGCTTCACCATCGGCGCCTGGGTCATTGCCCTGCTGCTGTTCTCGCCGATCCTGTGGACCATCCTGACCGCGTTCAAGACCGAGGGCGAGGCGATCGCCAATCCCCCCACCTTCCTGCCGCAGCACTTCACGCTGGAAAACTTCGGCGCCGTGCAGGACCGCTCGGACTATATCAAGCACGTCACCAATTCGATCCTGGTTTCGGTGGGCTCGACCCTCCTGGGCCTGATCATTGGCATCCCAGCCGCTTGGTCGATGGCCTTCGCACCCACCAAGCGCACCAAGGACATCCTGATGTGGATGCTCTCCACCAAGATGATGCCCGCCGTCGGCGTGCTGATCCCGATCTACCTGATCTTCCGCGACCTGCGCCTGCTCGACACGGTGCATGGCCTGACCATCATCATGACGCTGATCAACCTGCCGATCATCATCTGGATGCTCTATACCTACTTCAAGGAAATCCCCGTCGATATCCTGGAAGCCGCCCGCATGGATGGCGCCGAATTGTGGAACGAAATCGTCCACGTGCTCGTGCCCATGGCGGTTCCCGGCATTGCCTCCACCTTGCTGCTCAATGTCATCCTGGCCTGGAACGAGTCGTTCTGGACCATCACGCTGACCTCGGGCCGCGCCGGTACGCTGACCGCCTTCATCTCCTCGTTCTCGAGCCCGCAGGGCCTGTTCCTGGCCAAACTCTCGGCCGCATCGCTGCTGGCGATCGCGCCCATCCTCCTCCTTGGCTGGTTCAGCCAGAAACAACTCGTCCGCGGCCTGACGTTTGGCGCAGTGAAATAGGGATTTGTAGAAAATGGGCTCCATCGCACTCTCCCACGTCAACAAGTCCTTTGGCGACGTCCAGGTCATTCCGGACATCACCCTCGATATCCAGGACGGCGAATTCGTCGTCTTCGTCGGCCCCTCGGGCTGCGGCAAGTCCACCCTACTCCGCCTGATCGCCGGGCTCGAGGACACGACCAGCGGCAAGATTCTGCTCGACGGGCAGGACATGACCAAGGAGCCACCGGCCCGCCGGGGCCTCGCCATGGTGTTCCAGTCCTACGCGCTCTATCCGCACATGACGGTGCGCGACAACATCGCCTTCCCGCTCAAGATGGCCAAGATGCCCAAGGAGCAGATCGACGCCAAGGTCGAATACGCGGCCCGCACGCTGAATCTGGCGTCCTATCTCGACCGCCGCCCGCGCGCCCTTTCCGGCGGCCAGCGCCAGCGCGTCGCCATTGGCCGCGCCATCGTACGTGAGCCAAAAGCCTTCCTGTTCGATGAGCCTTTGTCGAACCTCGATGCGGCTTTGCGCGTCAACATGCGGCTGGAGATCACCGAACTGCACCAGCAGCTCAAGACCACGATGATCTACGTCACCCACGACCAGGTCGAAGCCATGACCATGGCCGACCGCATCGTGGTGCTCAATGCCGGCAATGTCGAACAGTTCGGCAGCCCGCTCGATCTCTACAACAAGCCCGCCAACC
>NZ_JAQGJV010000065.1 GCF_028290435.1 Devosia sp.
ACCGCTCCGCCCTCGACCTTCACCCGATAGGTCCGCAAGTTCACACACACCGGCGCGCCCTTGGCCTCGCCTGTCTTGTAGTTGAACCGCCCATTATGCTTGGGGCATTCGATGATCTCATCTATCACCAGCCCGTCGGCCAGGCTGACATGCTCATGTGTGCACAGCCCGTCCGTGGCAAAGTACTCATCATCCGGGCTGCGATAGATCGCAAACACCCGTCCCGCATGGTCGAAGCGGATCACATCCTCTTCTTCCACATCATCGCTCCCACACGCCTCGACCCAATCAGCCATATTTTTGTCCTCGATATTCTACAGCCTTCATCGGCTCTATCGTCCCCTCCCCCTTGAGGGGAGGGCCAGGGTGGGGGAGCCATCCGCGGGGAGTGGAGACCTACTCCGCTGCCACCCCATCGCTATGCAATTCCTCCCGATACGGCTTCGCCGTCGCCGGCAATTCCCGCTTCAAGAAGTAGTCTTCATTGCGCAACTGCCGCAGGAACGCCGGCACCATCTCGCGATACCCGTCCAGCATCGACTTATTCGCTGCCGGCAGGTCATGCTTGACCATCTCGTGCAGCTTGGGCAGCGCGTGATACGGCACCATCGGGAACATGTGGTGCTCCACATGGTAGTTCATGTTCCAGTAAATGAACCGGCTCACCGGGTTCATCAGCACGCTGCGGCTATTGAGCCGATGGTCGGTCACATTGTCCGCCAGCCCGCCATGCTGCAGCAGCCCCGTCAGTACATG
Organism: Devosia sp.; assembly: GCF_028290435.1. GTDB lineage: Bacteria > Pseudomonadota > Alphaproteobacteria > Rhizobiales > Devosiaceae > Devosia. The sequence goes on from NZ_JAQGJV010000065.1 coordinate 757, forward strand.
ATGCCAGGCGCCATAAATCCGTGGCCCCCCGATAATCACCAGCAGCAGCCACGACCGCGTCAAAATCGCCGTCACGATCGTCACCGCATAGATCGCCGCCCAGATCCGCGCCACGCGCACCACCTTGGCCTGCTCCATCTCGGGGATAAACGTCTTCTCCTCGGCGCTAACGACGCCAGCGGCATTGCGCACCAGATCAATCATGGCGTGCCACACATCGAGCACGCCAAAGAAATTGAGCACTACTCGAACCAAATCGGGCGGCCGCATCACCGAGATCTCCGGGTCGCGACCGACGATCACCGTATCGGTATGGTGTCGCGCATGGCTCCAACGCCAGGTCACCGGATTGCGCATCATCATGAAGCAGGCGATCTGATAGACGACATCGTTCATCCACCGCGTCTTGAACGCCGTGCCATGCCCGCATTCATGCCAGCGCGAGTCGCCGCCCGAGCCGTAAAGCACGCCATAGGCGAGGAAAAACGGCACCGCGATCCACGATCCCCAGAACCAGATGCCCAGCCCCGCGAACACCACCATCGCGCCGATCCAGATTGCCGTGTCGCGCAGGGCAGGGCCGTCGGAGCGCTGCATCAAGGCCTTCATCGCCTTGCGCTCGACATCGGTGTGGTACCACTCGGCCGCCGCCAATCCATTGGCGACCGCCAGGGCGCTGTCCCGGCCGATCAGGTTGTAATCACGCTTGGTGGCTGCAATGGTTATGACGTCCTCCCGCCAGAAATCCAGCATGCTTGTTCAGAAATGGCTACTCCCACGCCCTTCCGGTGGCAATACAAGTATGATAGTTTCTATCATTGCTATCACTCAGCAGATTTAATGTTGATAGCTTCTAGCAGGACATCGCCATGGCCAGTCGCCCCACTGTCGCCGATATCGCCGCCGCCTGCGGCCTCAGCGTCGCCACTGTCGACCGCGTCCTCAACGCGCGCCTCCCGGTGCGCCAGGAGACCGCCGAACGCGTCTTCAAGGCCGCTGAGCAGATCGGCTATCACGGCACCGGCCTGATCCGCCGCCGCGTCGAGGCCAGCCTGCCGCATTACCGGCTGCACATCCTGCTGCAACGCCCCGACCAGCTGTTCTACGCCGATTTCGCCCGCGAACTGGAACGCGCGGCCCTCGCGCCCACCCAATTCCGCGTCACCGCAACCATCAGCTTCCTCGCCTCGCAAACGCCGTCCGAGATCGCCAATCGCCTGCGCGATGCCGCGCGCACCGCCCAAGTCATTGCCATGGTGGCCATCGATCACCCCGCCGTCACCGCCGCGGTCGCCGAAATCGAGGCCGGCGGCATACCGGTTTTCGCGCTCTTGTCCGATTTCGCCTCCGGCATCCGCCGCGGCTATATCGGCACCGACAACACCAAGGTCGGCCGCACCGCCGGCTGGCTCATCGCCCGCTCGGCCCATCCCGGCAAGGTAGCGATTTTCGTCGGTAGCCACCGCTTCCACGGCCACGAGCTGCGCGAAATCGGCTTTCGCTCCTACCTTCGCCAGTCCGCACCGCACCTGACAATCATCGATACCCTGGTGAACCTGGAAGACGTCAATCTCGCGCACGAAGCCACCTCCGACCTGCTGCGCCGTCATCCAGATCTAAGCGCGATCTATGTCGCGGGCGGTGGCATGGAAGGCGTCGTCGCGGCCCTGCGCGAAGAGAACATGTCCGGCCGCCTTGCGGTGGTCTGCAACGAGATCAACGCTTTCTCCCGCGCCGCACTCGCCGAAAATCTCATCACCGCGCTGACCGCCACCCCCGTTACCGCCATCGCCAATAGCCTGGTCACTCTGGCGGCCAGTGCACTGACCGCGCGGACCCCAGAATCGGGCGGCCAAACCTTCCTGCCATTCGAGATTTACGTCTCGGAAAATATCTAGGTCAGCACCACTGCACTGTTGCAACTGTTCCAGCACGGCCCCGGCATTTTCGATATTTTCAATCCATTTATGGAATGTATATTCCGCGTTGACAACAGAACAGAACCCGTGTTTCATTTGGGCCAAGCGGTGACCGGAGCATCCAGTCAGCGTCAGGGAGTTCGTTTCAGTGTCAGCCAATCCGCGCCCCAGCTTTGCCCTCAATCACATGGTCGCGCCGCAATTGGGCCTTGCCGATTTCTTCGCGCTGACCCGTTCCTTGGGTCTGTCCGGTGTCGAAATTCGCAACGATATTGCCGGCAACGCGATCCTCGATGGGACCACGGCCAGCGCTGTAAAATCCCTCGCAAGCCAAAATGATGTCTCCATCATTTCCATCAACGCGCTGCAAAAATTCAATCATTGGTCGCCCGAGCGCGCCAGCGAAGCCCAGGCCCTCGCCGACTACGCCGCCGCCTGCGGCTCCAAGGCTCTGGTCCTCGTCGCCGCCAATGACGGCACCGGGCTTGAACCCGATGTTCGCGTCAGCAACGCCGCCGAATCCCTCACCCATCTTGCCCCCATTCTGCGGCGGCGGGGATTAGTGGGATTAGTCGAATGCCTCGGCTTTGAGGTCTGCTCGCTGCGCTCCAAGCGCGAAGCAGTCGCAGCCATCGACGCGGCCAACGCGCGCGACGTGTTCAAGCTGACCCATGACACATTCCATCATCACCTGGCCGGGGAAGAGGACATCTTCCCGGAACTGACCGGCTTGATCCATATTTCCGGCGTCGACGACGCGAAAATTTCCGTCCGCGATATGCGCGACAGCCATCGGGTGCTGGTCGGCCCCAAGGATCGCCTCGGCAATCTCGAACAGATCGCGGCGCTCTATGCCGGCGGCTATTCCGGCCCGCTGTCCTTCGAGCCCTTTGCCGAGGAGTTGCGCACCCTTTCCGATCCGGCCACTGCCATCCGGCAGAGCATGGATTTCGTCGCTAACGGTCTGGCGGCCCGCGCCGCCTGACCCAATAAGAATTCCCGCAAAAACTGGGAAATTCCGGAAAACAGGGGCGCAACCGGACGCCCTCTCTGTGGAGGAGAAAACATGAAGAAGCTCGTATTGGCTACCGTCATCGCCAGCTTGATGAGCGGTTCGGCAATGGCTGCGACCGTCGGCGTCTCGATGGCAGCGTTCGACGACAACTTCCTGACCGTGCTGCGTAATGGCATGCAGGATTATTCCAAGACCCTCGACGGCGTCGAGTTGCAGGTCGAAGACGCCCAGGGCGACGTCTCCAAGCAGATGAGCCAGATTCAGAACTTCATCGCCTCGGGCGTCGATGCCATCATCGTCAATGCCGTCGATACCGACGCGACCGCCGCCATGTCGACCTTGGCTTCGGACGCTGGCATCCCGCTGGTTTACGTCAATCGCCAGCCGGTCAACCTCGATACTCTCCCGGCCAAGCAGGCTTTCGTCGCCTCCAACGAAGTGGATTCCGGCACGCTGGAGACCAAGGAAGTCTGCCGTCTGCTGACCGAAGCGGGCAAGAAGGAAGCCAATATCGTCGTCATGATGGGCGAACTGTCCAACCAGGCCGCCCGCCAGCGCACCCAGGACGTGCATGACGTGATCGCCACGCCGGAATGCTCCTTCATGAAGATCGCCGAAGAGCAGACCGCCAACTGGTCCCGCCAGCAGGGCGCCGATCTGATGACCAACTGGATGTCGGCCGGCCTCAAGTTCGATGCTGTCATCGCCAACAATGACGAAATGGCCATCGGCGCTATCCAGGCCCTCAAGGCCGGCGGCGTCGACATGAAGGACGTGATCGTGGCCGGCGTCGATGCCACCCAGGACGCTCTGGCCGCCCTACAGGCCGGCGATCTCGACGCCACCGTATTCCAGAACGCCGCTGGCCAGGGCAAGGGTGCGCTTGATGCCGCGCTCGCGCTTGCCAAGGGCGAAACGGTCGAGACCAAGGTCTACGTGCCGTTCGAGCTGGTCACCTCGGCCAATGTCGCTGACTACGCCGCAAAGAACTAAGCCTCAAATCACCCTTGGATGCGCCGCGTAAACGGCGCATCCTCCCATCAAATAGCCTGGAAACCGGGCAGGGGAGGCAGCGATGGTCAGTCCGCAGACAATGCGTGCCGTCCGCGAAAGCGGGGCGACGCCCCAATCCGAATTTCTTCTGGAAATATCGCACGCCCGCAAGGAATTCCCCGGCGTCGTGGCGCTCGATGACGTGTCGCTCCAGCTCAAGCGCGGCACCGTTCACGCGCTGATGGGCGAAAACGGCGCCGGCAAATCGACGTTGATGAAAATCATCGCCGGCATCTACACGCCCGACAGCGGCACTGTGCAGCTGCGCGGCAATGATATCCGCCTCAAGTCGCCGCTCGATGCGCTGGAAAACGGCATCGCCATGATCCATCAGGAACTCAACCTGATGCCCTTCATGACCGTGGCCGAAAACATCTGGATCCGGCGCGAGCCGTTGACCCGCTTCGGCTTCGTCGATCACCGCGAACTCAATCGCCGCACGGCCGAGCTGTTCGCCCGCCTCAATATCGATATCGATCCCGAAATTCAGGTCAGCTACCTCTCGGTGGCCAGCCGGCAGATGGTCGAAATCGCCAAGGCCGTGTCCTATGAGAGCGATGTGCTCATCATGGACGAGCCGACCTCGGCGCTGACCGAGACCGAGGTGGCGCACCTGTTCGCCATCATCCGCGACCTGCGCGCCCAGGGCAAAGGCATCGTCTACATCACTCACAAGATGAGCGAGCTCTTCGAGATCGCCGACGAAGTCTCAGTGTTCCGCGATGGCCGCTATATCGGTACTCACGCGGCCGCCGACGTCACCCGCGACCAGATCATCCGCGAGATGGTTGGCCGCGAAATCACCCAGATGTTCCCCAAGGAAGAGGTGGCCATCGGCAACGTGGTTCTCTCGGTCAAGAACCTGTCGCTCAAGGGCGTTTTCGACGACATCTCCTTCGATGTGCGCGCCGGCGAAATCCTCGGCATTGCCGGCCTCGTCGGCTCCGGCCGCTCCAACGTCGCCGAGACCATTTTCGGCGTGACGCCGGCCTCGTCGGGCACGATCTCCATCAATGGCGAGGTGGTCAACATCGCCACCCCGACCATCGCCATCCAGCACGGCATGGCCTTCATCACTGAGGACCGCAAGGAAACCGGGTGCCTGCTGGCGCTCGACATCCAGGAAAACATGCAACTGGCTGTGCTGCAGGACAAATATACCCGCTTCGGCTTCGTCGCCCAGGGCGAACTCTCGCGCACCTGCGAGGACATGGCCCAGAAGCTGCGTGTCAAGACGCCCAACCTGGCCGAACGCGTCGAAAACCTCTCCGGCGGCAATCAGCAAAAAGTGCTGATCGGGCGCTGGCTGCTGACCAATCCCAAAATCCTCATTCTCGATGAGCCCACCCGCGGCATCGATGTCGGCGCCAAGGCCGAAATCCACAAGCTGGTCACCCAGCTCGCCCATCAGGGCGTTGCGGTGGTGATGATCTCCTCCGAACTCCCCGAAGTGCTCGGCATGTCCGACCGCATCATGGTCATGCACCACGGCCGCGCCACTGGATTTTTAGACCGGTCGGAAGCCGACCAGGTCAAGATCATGGATTTGGCGGCACGATGAGCACGACGCACAAAGTGACAGCCTCTTGCTCACCTTGCCCCTCCGGGGAAAGGTCGGATCGCAACGCGATCCGGGGGAGGGGGCCTTTCTTCCTATCGAGCCTGCGCCAACCCGCGAGGACCCCATCATGACCACCACCTCAGACGCAATCGCGACGCCGCGCACCCGATCCAGAAAACTCCCGACCGAGCTGTCCATCCTGGCGGTCCTCATCGGCATTGCGCTGGTGTTCGAAATCCTCGGCTGGATTTTCATCAAGCAATCCTTCCTGATGAACCAGCAACGCTTGACCATCATGATCCTGCAGGTCTCGGTCGTCGGCATCATCGCCGTCGGCGTTACCCAGGTCATCATTACCGGCGGCATTGACCTGAGTTCCGGCTCCGTTGTCGGCATGACCGCCATGATCGCCGCCAGTTTCGCGCAGTCCGCCGATTGGGCCCGCCCGGTCTATCCAGCGCTGGTCGGCCTGCCGGTCATCATTCCATTGGTCATTGGGCTCGCCATCGGCAGCCTCGCCGGCGTGGTCAACGGGTCCCTGATTTCCTACACCAAGATTCCGCCTTTCATCGCCACCCTCGGCATGATGGTGTCGGCCCGTGGCGTCGCCAAATGGTACACCAAGGGCCAGCCGGTCTCCGGCCTCACCCCCGAGTTCAACTTCATCGGCTCGGGCATCTGGCCGGTCATCATCTTCCTCGGCGTCGCCGCCATCTTCCACATCGGCCTGCGCTACACCCGCTACGGCAAGTTCACCTATGCCATCGGCGCCAACCCCCAGGCTGCCCGCGTCTCCGGCATCAATATCGAGCGCCACCTGGTCAAGGTCTACGCCATCTCCGGCATGCTGGCGGGCCTCGCCGGCCTTGTCACCGCCGCCCGCGCCCAGACCGCACAGGCCGGCATGGGCGTCATGTACGAACTCGACGCCATCGCCGCGGCCGTCATCGGCGGCACTTCGCTGGCCGGCGGGCAGGGGCGTATCACCGGCACCGTCATCGGTACCATTATCCTGGGCACCATGACCTCGGGCTTCACGTTCCTCCGCGTCGACGCCTACTATCAGGAAATCATCAAAGGCATGATCATCGTCGCCGCGGTGGTCGCCGACCAATATCGCCAGCGCAAACGCAAGAAAGTCTAGCTGCCTTGCGTTGAGCCAATCACCATCACAACGTCATTCCCGCGCAAGCGGGAACCCATCGTTCTTTGCGTCAAAGAGTGGGTTCCCGCTTTCGCGGGAATGACGTCGTGGTTTACTAGAATTCCACCATGCGCTTCTGCGCTCACCTTCGGAGTCTCCCCATGACTGTTCGCTTCGGCCTTCTCGGTGCCGGCCGCATCGGCAAAGTCCACGCCAAGGCCATTTCGGCCAATCCCAATGCGCGCCTCGTCGCCGTTGCCGATGCCATGGAAAAGGCCGCCAGCGACCTGTCGACCCAGTATGGCTGCGAAATCCGCACCATCAACCAGATCCTGACCGCGACCGATATCGACGCCGTCGTCATCTGCACGCCCACCGATACCCATGCCGACCTGATCGAGCAGTTCACCAAGGCCGGCAAGGCCATCTTCTGCGAGAAGCCGATCGATCTCGACGTCGAGCGCGTCAAGGCCTGCCTCAAGGTCGTAGACGCTGCCGGCGGCACCCTCATGGTCGGGTTCAACCGCCGCTTCGATCCCCATTTCATGGCCGTCAAATCGGTCATCGACAAAGGCGAAATCGGCGCCGTGGAAATGGTCCAGATCACCTCGCGCGACCCCGGCGCTCCCCCAGTCGACTACATCAATCGTTCCGGCGGCATCTTCCGCGACATGACCATCCATGATTTCGACATGGCCCGCTTCCTGCTCGGCGAAGAGATCGACACCGTCACTGCCTACGCCTCCAACCTGGTCGACAAAGCCATCGGCGCCGCCGGCGATTATGACAGCGTCAGCGTCATCCTCACCACCGCCACCGGCAAGCACGCCACCATCTCCAACTCGCGTCGCGCCACCTATGGCTACGACCAGCGCATCGAGGTCCACGGCTCCAAGGGCGCCGTCTCGGCCGAAAACCAGCGCCCGGTCTCCATCGAAGTCGCCAATGCTTCCGGCTACACCCGCCCGCCTTTGCACGACTTCTTCATGACCCGCTACACCGAAGCCTATGCCAACGAAATCAGCGCCTTCGTCGATGCCGTTGAATCAAAATCTCCGGCTCACCCGAGCGGTCTCGACGGCCTGATCGCGCTGGCATTGGCCGATGCGGCGCTGAAATCTGTGGCCGAGAAGCGCGCGGTGAAGGTGAGCGAAGTCACCGGCGTGCTGGCGGACAAGAGCACCTTCCAGGGCCGTTAGGGGCAGATCCTTAGCTCATCTCACCCCACCACCTCCTTTCCCCAGACTTGATCCGGGGGCCGCTGTGAACACGGCGCAAGCGTGGAGAGATCCGCGGATCAAGTCCGCGGGAAGGGCGGTGGGTGGGGAGAGCTTGAGTAGGGGCGGGCCCCTACTTCAACAGCCACTCATGCTCGACCGCATTGTGGAATTTCCACGTCCGCACCGGCCCGGCCATGACGTTGAGATAATACAAATCATACCCCGCCGTCGTCGCCACCGGGTGATACCCCTTGGGCACCAGCGTCACGTCGCCGTCCTCGATCACCAGGGCTTCGTCGAGGCTTCGGTCATCGGTATAAACCCGCTGCATGGCAAAGCCCTGCGGTGGGTTGAGCCGGTGGAAATACGTCTCCTCCAGAAAGCTTTCTTCCGGCAGGTTGTCGGTATCGTGCTTGTGCGGCGGATAGGACGACGTATTGCCGCCCGGCGTGATCACCTCGACCACCAGCAGCGAATGGGCCGGATCGGTTTCCGGCAGGATATTGGTGACATGACGCACATTGGCGCCCTTGCCCCGCACGATCTGCGGATTGGTGCCCGGCGCAATGACCCGCGCCAGATAGGTCCCGCGCTGACCCGGCGCCGAACACACCGCCAGCTCCAGCTCGGTCGTGGCCGCCGCCGCCCAGTTGCTCCCCGCCGGCACATAGACCGCATAGGGCTCGCCCTCGAATGGCGTCATGCGCTCCCCGAGTTCACCCAAATCCTTGCCGTCGACCGTAATTTTCGCCTTGCCGCTGACCAGCACCAGGCACACTTCATCGCTGCCGGTTTCCGCGCCCACGGCCTCGCCGGTGCCAAGCTTGTGCAGGGCAAAACCCACATAGGTCCAGCGCGCGCTATTCGGCGTTATCGAGTGGACCTTGCCGGTCTTACCCTTGGGGCGGACTCGGAGGTTGGGTGTCGTTGCCATCGTTCGGCTCTTCCTTGGGAAAGGTTATAAAGAAGCTGTAGATCGAGAACAGCAGCGCCGCGCCGACGAGCACGCCCCAGAACGGCTCCCGGTTCCAGATCCATTCCCACGCGCACCACACCGCCAGAAACGCGGTTACGGCGTAGCGCCGCCAGACGGGGCGAAACCAGCTTACGTCATTAGGCTTCAGCAGCACGGCCATTCTCCAGAACCATTGGGCGATGGTCTAGCACATCGGGACGCCAAAACTCACCCCTTTGGGAAGCCCTGCGTCTCAACAGTATATCCCGCCGCCGTCATCACGCGCATAAGCTCGGCGTGGCCGACCTGCGCCATGCGCAGCGGCGGATTTGCGACCGGATCCTGCTCTGCTTCGACCACGAACCACCCTTCATAGCCATAATCGGCGAATTTCTGCACGATGGCGCCGAAATCCAGCGACCCATCGCCCGGCACGGTGAATGCGCCTAGCGCCACCGCATCGAGGAATGATTGCCTGGTGCGGTCCAGCCCGTTGATCACATCCATGCGCACGTCTTTGACATGCACGTGGCTGATGCGCTGGTGATGATTGTCGATGGCCCGCAACACGTCGCCGCCGGCAAACGCCAGGTGGCCCGCGTCGAGCAGCAGCGGAATGCCCGCGCCAGAATACTTCATGAAAGCATCGAGTTCGGGCTCGGTCTCGACCACGGCCGCCATATGATGGTGGTAGCTCAGCGGCATGCCCTGCGCAGCGCACCACTCGCCAAATTCGGTGACCTTGTAGGCATAGGCCTTCATGTCGTCGACGCTCAGCTTCGGCTTGGTGGCCAGTGGCTTGGAGCGATCGCCTTGGACCGAACGGCCGACTTCGCCATAGACGATGCAGGGCGCATCGACTGCCTTGAACAGTTCGATCATCGGCGCAATACGCGTCTTGTTGGATGCCAGGTCTTCATCGACCAGCGTGCCGGAAAACCAGCCACCACAAAGGGTCACATCGGCCGCCCGCAAAATGGGCAGCATGACCTCGGGATCCTCGGGAAACCGACGGCCCTTTTCCATGCCGGTGAACCCTGCCGACCGCGACTGCCGTAGGCATTCTTCCAGCGACACGTCATCGCTCAGTTCCACCAGATCGTCGTTCCACCACGCGATGGGCGACATGCCGAGTTTGGCTTTCAATTTATGCTCCAGATGCTCAACGCTAAACCGAACCCCCTCCTAACCTCCCCCTGGTTGGGGGAGGAACAGAACTGGGGCTGCTACAAATCTTGGGAAACCACCGCGCCGTTCCTCCCCCTACCAGGGGGAGGTTAGTGGGGGTATTCCGATTTATCCCACCCGCTGCCCCTTCAGCGCCGTCACATAAGCCTCCCGCGCCGCATTCACCTGCGGCCGATCGCTCACCTCCGGCACCGCCACATCCCACCAATGCCCACCTTCGTCGGTGGTAATCAGCGGATCGGTATCGATCACGATCACCGTCGTCCGGTCCGTCCCCTCGGTCTCCTGCAACGCCGTTTCCAGCTCCCCGATCGAGCCAACCTTGCGCGAAACCGCCCCCATCGACGCAGCATGCGCGGCAAAATCGATTCCCGGCAGAGTGACATGGTGGGTGTCCTTCAACAGATTGTTGAAGTTGGCTCCGCCAGTCGCCATTTGCAGCCGGTTGATGCAGCCATAGCCCGCATTGTCGAGCACCACGATAGTCAGCTTGGCCCCCAGCATGATCGAGGAGGCAATTTCCGAGTTCAGCATCATGTAGCTGCCATCGCCCACCATGACGACCACGTCGTCTTCGGGGCGTGCCAGCTTGACGCCGAGCCCGCCGGCAATCTCGTAGCCCATAGTCGAAAAACCATATTCCATATGGTAGCTGCCGGGCCCATGCGCCTTCCACAGCTTGTGCAATTCCCCCGGCAGGCCGCCAGCGGCGCAAACCAGCGTCGCACTCTCGCGCGCCCGCTGCACCGCGCCGATGACCTGCGCATCGGAGGGCAATTCGGCATTGGTGGTGGCGGTCGCCCGGTCGGCTGCAGTGAGCCACTTGTCCTTGCCGGCTCTGGCAGTATCAGTCCAGGCCGGATCGGCCTGCCAGCCGGTCAGCGCCGAGTTGAGTGCCTCAAGGCCCGCACGCGCGTCCGCTACCAAGGGCAGGGCGCGATGCTTCTGCGCATCGAAGGGCTGCACATTGAGGCCAATGATCTTGAGATCGTCATTCTTGAACAGCGCCCACGAGCCCGTGGTGAAATCCTGCAGCCGCGTGCCGATGGCGAGAACGACGTCTGCCTGCTCTGCCAAGTCATTGGACGCCGAAGTCCCGGTTACACCGACCGAGCCCATATTGAGCGGATGATCATGCGGCAGGCTCGATTTGCCGGCCTGGGTTTCCAGCACAGGCACACCATAGCGCTCCGCAAAATTGCGCAGCGCCGACGAAGCCTCCGAGTACAACACGCCGCCGCCGGCGATGATCACCGGCTTTTTGGCATGCAGCAGCGCCGTGGCGGCGTCAGCGAACTCATCGGCGTCCGGCATGATGCGACGAACGCCCCAAACCTTCTCGGCAAAAAAGCTCTCGGGATAATCGTAGGCCTCCGCCTGCACATCCTGGCACAGCGACAGCGTCACCGGCCCGCATTCCGCGGGGTCGGTCAGCACCTGCATTGCGCGGCGCAGGGCAGGGATAATCTGCTCCGGCCGGGTAATCCGATCGAAATACCGGCTGACCGGCTTGAAGCAGTCATTGACCGTCGCCGTGCCGTCGCCAAAATCTTCCATCTGCTGCAGCACCGGGTCGGGCAGCCGATTGGCGAACACATCGCCGGGCAGCAGCAATACCGGTAGCCGGTTCACATGCGCCAGTGCCGCCGCCGTCACCATGTTCAACGCGCCCGGCCCGATCGAAGTCGTGCAAGCCATGAAACGGCGACGGAAACTGGCCTTGGCGAAGGCTATTGCGGCATGGGCCATGCCCTGCTCGTTCTGGGCACGATAGGTGGGCAGCGTATCCTTGATGCCGTAAAGCGCCTCGCCAACACCCGCCACATTGCCGTGTCCGAAGATCGCGAACACGCCGCCGAAGATCGGCACGGTCTCGCCGTCGATCACGGTCTTCTGCATGGTCAGAAAGCGGGCCACGGCCTGCGCCATCGTTAGTCGGATCGTGTTCTGGCTCATTGCCGGTGTTCCTCAATGTCTTGTCGGTGTCCAACAGACACCCTCATCCGGCGCTTCGCGCCACCTTCTCCCCGATGGGGAGAAGAAAAGAAATGCGCTGCACCATCAAGATTCCTCTCCCCGTCGGGGCGAGGGTGGCCGAGCGCAGCGGAGGCCGGGTGAGGGCGCTCCTATCAGCCGGCTAAGCCGCCTGCTCTTCCCCCAGCCGCTCCCAAATCCGCACCAGCGCGCCGAACCGCGCCGCCATATCCGCAACCGCTTCTTCGTCGCTGATCGTGCCAACCAGCCACTTCTTGGCCGCCTCGGCAAAAATCGTTCGGCCCACGGCAAATCCCCTGACCGTTCGCGACGAACGCGCCGCCGCGAACCCCGCTTCCAGCACCTCCTGTGGTGCTTCCAGCCCCAGCAGAACCACGCCCCGGCAAAACGGGTCACGCGCTTCTATCACCGCATCCACCGCGGCCCAAGCTGCCCGGTCGGCCTGCGGCTCAAGCTTCCACCAGTCGGGCCGCAGGCCGGCGTCGTACAGTTCGGTCAGCGCGCGCGCCGTGGTGTCGGACTTAAGCTCGCCATGCTTGCTGGCGATGATTTCGATCAGGATATCGCGGCCAATTTTACGCGCGGCATCATGGGCCGCCTGCAACTTGTCGATCTGCTCGGCCTTGAGCGCTGCGGGATCGTCCGGGTGGAAGAAGCACAGCACTTTGAGGCAATGCTCGACTGGCCAATCGAGCAGGCGCCCACCAAGGTCTTGGGTGAATTCGAAACGCAGCGGGCGCGAGCCGGGGAGTTCGACCGGGCGGGCCAGCCAGAAGCCCTTGGCCTCGGCCGCGAACAGCGCCTTGCGGCCGTGCTTGTCGTCGAGCAGCATGCCAAAACCGGGCCTGCCATTGGCGACCCGGGCCGCGGCCTCCACGGCCAGCACCTTGAACGCGGCAATGGAGTCTTCCTTGGCGCCCGGCATGTCTTCGAGCTGACTGCGATGATCGATGGCCAGCGCCATGAGTGTCGGCCACTGCCGGCGGCGGGTGGTGGCCCAATGGATGTGGTTGAGATTGTCATCGTTGCGCAGGGCGCGCTTTGGGCTGCCTTTGGCGAGGAAGCTCGCGAGTTCCGTCCAGCTTGGATATTCCGGCGAACACATCAGGCGCGACACTGCGAAAGCGCCGCAGGCATTGGCCCAGGTCGCTGATGTCTTGAGGTCCTCGCCCTTAAGCCAGCCGCGCAGGAGACCTGACATGAAAGCGTCGCCGGCGCCCAATACGTTATAGACCTCAATGGGGAAACCCGCGCCGACAATGCCGTCTTCCAGATCGTCGGGGATGGCGCCGTCATAAATGATGCAACCCATGGCGCCGCGCTTGAGCACGATCGTCGCTGCGGTCAGTGAGCGAATGGTCTTGAGTGCCGCCAGCAGGTTGGCCTCGCCCGAAGCGATCAGCACCTCTTCCTCGGTGCCAACAACGAGGTCGCAGTCGGGCAGCACTGACTTGTACTTCAGCGACACATAGTCCGACGCGACATAGCGCTCAAACCCTGCCTCATGGCCTCCCAGTCCCCACAGATTGGGGCGATAGTCGATATCGAAGACAATCTTGCCGCCATGCGCCTTGGCGATGCGAATGGCCTTCTTCTGTGCCGCCTCACTATTGGGGCGCGAGAAATGCGTGCCTGTCACCACGATGGCCCTGGCCGAGGCGATGTGCGCCTCCTCGATATCGTCCTCCGACAGCGCCATGTCGGCGCAATCGGTGCGATAGAAGATCATCGGGGAAACGCCTTCGGCTTCGACGGACAGCAGGACCAACGCCGTCAGCCGCTCCTTGTCGGTCGCTATGCCGGCGGTGTTGACGCCTTCCCGCCCCAGCTGCTCGCGAATGAAGCGGCCCATCTGCTCATTGCCAACGCGGGTGATCAGCGCCGATTTCAGACCCAACCTGGCCGTGCCGATGGCAATATTGGCCGGGCAGCCACCGACGGATTTGGCGAAGCTACCGACATCTTCCAGCCGTGTGCCGATCTGCTGGCCATAGAGATCGACCGAGGAACGGCCGATGGTGATGACGTCGAGCAATTTCGTCCCGTTGCTGGGCTGCGCGTTCGTCATTCAAGTCCTCCCGATTGGCGCCGGTGCTTTAGCAAGAAATCCAGCATGCTGGGTTTTCGCACCTCTGATTATGAAACATCAGTTCTGGAAATTCGTCAACATAGAATGTACATTCCAAATGGATATGTGGCATTCCATTTAGGGGTGTTCATCAGCCGCGACGCCGTTTTTCGGCAATGCTCACCGTCAACGCCATGGCAAAGGCCATGCTGGCCGAAAGCGAGCGGAAACCAGCGTGATCGGCCTCCACCACCTCGAACCATTCCTTGGAGCATTCCGCCAATGGCGAAAACGCCGAATCGGTGAGCGAAACCACGTTGATCCCGCGCGCCGCCATGTTACGCGCCTGCACCGCGCTTTCTGACGCATAGGGTGAAAAGCTGATGGCGAAGGCAGCGTCGCGCGGACCGGCCATGGCCAGCAGATCGTCATCGATCCCGGCGGCTGTGCCTACTAGCTGGCAGCGCACCTTCAGCTTGCCAAAGGCATAGGCCATGTAGCTGCTGATGGGGTAGGAGCGGCGCTTGGCGATCAGGTAGATGGTCTCGGCAGCAGCCAGGATATCTACCGCACGCTCGAACGCTGCGGGATCGACGGCAGCCGTCAAGGTATCGATCGATCGGTGCGCTGCTGCCGTGAAGCCATTGAAAATATTGGTACTTTCCGCCAGAGCCTGACCATCTTGCTCCAGCGTGCGCAGCCGGTCCTCATAGGATGAGGTGCGTTCGCGTAGCCGCGCCCGGAACAGCAATTGCAGGCCCGAGAAGCCCTCGAAGCCGAAATGCTGCGCGAACCGCACCAGCGTCGACGGCTGCACATTGGCGGAAATGGCAATGCTGGCGGCGGTGCCGAAGGCGATTTCGTCGGGATGATCCAGCGCATAGGCGGCCACCTGGGTCAGCCGCTTCGGCAACTCGCCCTTGCGCTCCAGGATGACGCTGCGCAGCGCATCGAAATCCTGTGGCGGGCTCACTTTAGCGACGGTTTCGGTCATGTCGGGCCTGCCGTAAGGAAGCGATACTGTCATAATCCTCAATCCAGCCATTCAATCAAGAGCCCAGCAGAAAGCATATTCCGTTTTTGGAATAAGCGGCATAAGTGTTTCATAACTGCGGGAGGATGGAATGAAATCGACTTTGGGCATCGGCCTGATCGGCACCGGCTATATGGGAAAATGCCATGCTCTGGCGTGGACTAGCGTGCATGCGGTGTTCGGAGACGGGCCCACGCCACGTCTTGTACACCTTGCCGAAGTGAATGGGGATATCGCGAACAAGAAGGCCGCGGAGTTCGGCTTCGCCAAGGCGACTGGCAATTGGCGCGACCTGATCGCCGATCCCGAGGTCGATGTGGTCTCGGTCACCACTCCCAATGCCTTCCACGCCGAAATGGCGATTGCGGCACTGGAAGCGGGCAAGCACGTCTGGTGCGAAAAGCCGATGGCGGTGGCGCTGGCCGATGCCGAACGGATGGCTGCGGCCGCCAAAAAGTCCGGGAAAATGGCAGTGCTCGGCTACAATTACATCCAGAACCCGTTGATCCGACATATCGAAACGCTGCTGGCGGAAGGTGCCATCGGCACCGTCAACCATGTCCGCCTGGAGATGGACGAGGACTTCATGGCCGACCCGGAGGCGCTGTTCTACTGGAAGAGCGAGGCCAGTTCCGGGTATGGCGCGCTGGACGATTTCGGCGTTCACCCCCTTAGTCTTCTGCTTAAACTGTTTGGTCCGGTTTCCCGGGTTTTCGCTAACCTTTCAAAACCCTACCAGGATCGCCCGACTCAATCTGGGAGCCGCAGGGCAGTAGAGACATTCGATATCGCCAGCATACTCTTTGAAATCGGGACGGGGATATCTGGCGTCATGGCGCTGGATCGCTCGGCCTGGGGCCGCAAGGGGCGGATCGCGCTGCAAATTTTCGGCTCCAAGGGGACGATCGTCTACGATCAGGAGCGGATGAACGAGTTGCAGCTCTATACGGTCAGCGATCGGCCGACGGAGCAAGGATTCCGCACTATTCTCAGCGCGCCCCATCACGCGCCCTATGACCGGTTCATTCCGGCGCCGGGGCATGGGCTGGGCTTCAACGACCTCAAGATCATCGAATGCCATGAACTGCTCAATACCATCGAAGGCAAGCCGGCCCGCATCATCGACTTTGACGCGGGCCTCGTGATCGAACGCACAGTCCATGCCATGGCGCAATCGCACCATGACAAGGGTTGGGTCAGCCTTTAGGCGGTCTGCGCGGTCCGGCTGGGCCGATCCTTCTGCGCTTCCTGATGGAAGATATAGGCAGAGGCGGCGATGATCAGGGCGGCGCCGAGCCAGAACCACGGCGTCGGCACCTGGCCGAGCAGCACCCAGCCGAGCAGGGCGGTCAGCGGCACCTTGAGGTCGCCGAAGGGCTGCAGATAGGTGGCGTCCGCCACCTTGTAGGCGAGGCTCAGCAGGTACTGGGCGGCTGCCGTCAGGAAGCCGAGCAGGACGACCAAGCCAAGACCCAGACCGCTCGGGAGCTGGAACGGGAAGCCGGTGGCGAGGCCCTGTGGAACCAGGCTTGGCACCAGCCAGGCGGCCAGGGTCGCGACCAGCAGGATCAGCAGGTGATTGGGCGTCACCAGCACCAGCAGCGAAATCGTCAGCGTCTCGGGGCTTTCTTCGCGCGAGAGATACTTGGTCAGCACGTCAGTGGTTGCCCACAACGCCGCGGCCACGATGGGCACTAGCGTGGTCAGAGAGAAGCCTTCGGAGCCGATACCCGAAACGATCAGTGCTCCGGCAAAGGCGACGAACGCGGCGATCAGGCGGGTGACGGTGACGCGCTCGCCCAGGAACAGGGTGGAGCCGGCAATGATAAACAGCGGGCCGGTGGCCAGCAGCGTCACCATCTGCCAGACGGGTACGCCCGAGGCGAAGCCATAGACGAAGACGTGGACGCCAAGGGCGGAAACGAAGGCACGAATTTCGTGGATCGCGGGGTGCCTCGTGCGCAGCTTGCCGATGCCGATGCGCATGATCAGCGGCAGGGCGAACACGGTGGCGATCAGGTATTGCCAAAAGGCCATGCCGGTCGATGCCATGCCGAAACCGCCGTATTCGGTGGGGGTCGGCAGCACGGACTGCAGGATATTGGTGCCGGCAAAGGCGAGGCTGGAGATAATAACGAAGGCGGCGCCAAGCACGGCGCCATTCGGGGAGGAGGAAACCTGGTTCATGATAGTCCTTTCCGTAACCAGCTTCCTCAGGGTTACGGGAAAAGACAAAGCGGCGGTGCGGCGACGGTTTCCCGCCAGCGCCCAAGGCTGGATCCAGACCCGTTCTCTATCATCCGGACTATACCGTTGGCCCCGGAATCACACCGGATCTGCTGACCCCCACTTGGAACCCATTTGCAATTCTACTGTGTCGGCCAACTGACGGCGTTTTCTACGCTTCCGTTGCTCACGTACCGATGTACGCTCCGCTCCGGTTCTCGAAAACACCGCCATTTGACTCGCCACAGCGAATTTCAAACGGCTTCCACCCGTGGGGCGCTCGCGGGCTTCGGGTCTCCCCGTTACCGCCAGTGGGGAATTGCACCCCGCCCTGAGAACGTATTGCCGACGATTTGTCGCCGACAGGCTGGAAGATAGGGCGTGCGATCGGTGCGCGCAATAAGACACACGGCTGATACTGTGCGCAGTTCGCGAACGCCGGGAAATGATTTGCTCGTTTCGGACGTGTTGAAGCGCCGCGCGGGACTGCCGTGCGGTTGAGGAAGACTGCGGCATGCGGCGAGACGTGCCTCATGGTAATTTGTAGTAGCGAGACAGCGCCTCGCCGCATGCGATGGGGTTTCTGGCCGCCGAACGTGGTCTCCATTATTTCAGGAGACGAACGTCGCGCTGGCCCAGGGATCGCGCGACCGCATTCCCCTCCCACCAAACTCCCCACGGCCGTTCGTCGCGAACCCGCAGCCAT
>NZ_JAQGJV010000056.1 GCF_028290435.1 Devosia sp.
CCGTCGGCGCCATCCTGCAAATGTCCGCGGTCCATACCGGCAGCTACGTCGTCGATCAGTTCGCCGCCTATTTCGTCTACTTCTATGCCGGCTATGCCTTCGCGCCGCAGATTTTCAAAATCGCCGATTTGGCCTCTGCTAACGTGCTGCCCGCCATCGGCGCGCTGGTGGTCTGGGCTGTTGTCGAAGCCGCTTTGGTGTTCTCGCCCGGCTTCGAAGTCGCTCCCGGCCACGTCACCATGGGCCTCGCCGCCCTGCCCGGCGTGCATCTGGCGCTAGCCATCACCGGTACTGTCGCGCTCTGCGTGCTCGCGGTCCTCCTGACCAAGCTCCCCGCCATGAACTGGCTGGGCTGGCTCGGCTCCAAGTCGCTCATCATTTATCTGGTCTTCGTGCTGCCCATGGGCATCGTGCGCACCATCCTGCTCAAGCTGGGCATCGTCAGTGATGTCAGCACCATCAGCATCATCGTCATGGCCGCCTCGGTGATTTCCCCGCTGATCCTCTATTGGATCGTCGAACGTACCGGTTGGGGCAAATTCCTCTTCGAACGCCCCGCCTGGGCTCACATCCCCGGCACCCCGGGCGCCCGTCAGCCGCGCGCGACCACCGCCACCGCGCCGGCCGAGTAACAGATGCGCTCATACCTGGACGCGCTGCTGCGCTACTTCGAATTCTCCGGCAGGACCGGCCGCGCCCAATACTGGCTGTATCAACTGGTCACGCTCATCATCGTGGGTGGGGCCATCTACTACGAATACCGCAGCACTGGGCTGCTCCCCGCTGAAGACAATCTCAGCCCGCTCATGATTTTTCTGAGTCTGTTCCACATCATACCCGGCATCACTGTAACCGTCCGCCGCCTGCACGATATCGGCAAGTCCGGCTGGTGGTATCTGCTCAATTTCGTCCCCTTCGGCGGGCTCTGGGTCCTGGTCTGGACCTGCTGCGCCTCCGAACCCGGCTCCAACGAATACGGCGACCGCGATGGCGAACCGACTCGACGCCGCAACTCGCGCCGCGCCGAACCTGAGCCCTATTACGCCCGCGCCCTGCGCCCCAGCGCCGCCAGCAACCCCGCCGGCGGCAGTTCGCGCCTCAACGGCTCCACCGAACGCTTCATCTGACGCAGGCAAAGCGGCCATAAGCCCCTTGCCTTTTTGGCAAAGACTCACGACAAGACCCTCGCAACTCCCCACATGCGAGGATCAGCCGATGAAATCCGCAGTCATCGTCTTTCCGGGCCTCAATCGCGACCGCGACATGATCGCGGCGCTGACCAAGATTTCCGGCACTGCCCCCGCCGTCGTCTGGCACCAGGACGCCGACCTGCCCGATGTCGACCTCATCGTCATCCCCGGCGGCTTCTCTTACGGCGATTATCTGCGCTGCGGCGCCATCGCCGCCCGCTCGCCGATCATGGACAAAATCCGCACCCGCGCCGATGCCGGGGTCAAGGTCCTCGGCGTCTGCAATGGCTTCCAGATCCTCATCGAAGCCGGCCTGCTCCCCGGTGCGCTGATGCGCAATATGAGCCTCAAATTCGTCTGCCGCGAGGTCAAGCTCGAAGTCACCAATGCGGCGACCGATTTCACCCGCGGCTACGCCCAGGGCCAGGTCATCCGCTGCCCCGTCGCCCACCACGACGGCAACTATTTCGCCGATAGCGAAACCATCGCCCGCCTCGAAGGCAATGGCCAGGTCGCCTTCCGCTATGCCGAAGGCACCAATCCCAACGGCTCGATCAACGACATTGCCGGCATTCTCAACGACCGCAAGAACGTCCTCGGCCTGATGCCGCATCCGGAAAACCTGATCGAATCCGCCCATGGCGGCACCGATGGTCGCGCCCTGTTCTCGGGCCTGCTGCAACAGGTCGCCTGACATGGTCCGTCGCCCCGCGAGAAACCCCCGCATTCTATTGCCATGGGTCGGCCTCGCGGTCGGCATTGGTGGGCTGGGGCTGCAGTTTTCCCTGTCCATGCCGGCCTATGCCGCAGCGGGCAAGGATATTCCCGGCTCGCTCGGCACGTTCCTCGCCTTCTACACCATCCTCACCAACATCGTTCTGGTGCTGGTCTATCTCTCCGTCGTCACCACCTGGCGCTGGCTTGAGCTGTTCCGCCACCCGATCACCCGCGGGCTGATGGCCGCCAATATCGCGCTGGTCATGCTCTACGTCTATTTCGTGCTGCGCCATCTGGCCGTGCTCGAAGGCCAGGCGCTGACCGCGGACAACATGCTGCATTATCTGGCGCCGATCCTGTACCTGCTGTGGTGGGTCATCGCCCAGCCGCATGGCGCTCTAAAATGGGCCAACCTGCCCCTGATGCTGGTGCCGACGCTGGCCTACCTGGTCTACATCCTGGCCCGCGGCGCCTGGGTCACCGAATACCCCTACCCCATCCTGGCGGTGCACAAGATCGGCTACGGCGCCGTCCTGCTCAATTCCGCCTACATGACGGTCGTTCTGGCCGCACTCATGGCCGTCGTCATCGCCGCCGACCACCTCCTTGCCCGCTTCTCCCGGACAGTGCCCGCATGACCCTTCCCAACGACATCGTCATTACCCCCCAACTCGTTGCCGATCACGGCCTCAAGCCGGATGAATACCAGAAGATCCTCGATCTGATCGGCCGCACGCCGACCTATACCGAGCTCGGCATTTTCTCGGCGATGTGGAACGAGCACTGCTCCTACAAATCCTCGAAAAAGTGGCTCAAGACCCTGCCGACGACCGGCCCTCGCGTCATCCAGGGCCCCGGCGAAAATGCCGGCGTGGTCGATATCGGCGATGGCCAGGCCGTGGTCTTCAAGATGGAATCGCACAACCACCCCAGCTTCATCGAGCCCTACCAGGGTGCCGGCACCGGCATGGGCGGCATTCTGCGCGACGTCTTCACCATGGGCGCCCGTCCCGTCGCCGCCATGAACGCCCTGCGCTTCGGCGCGCCCGATCATGAAAAGACCCGCCACCTCGTCTCGGGCGTCGTCGCCGGCATCGGTGGCTATGCCAATGCCTTCGGCGTGCCCACCGTCGGCGGCGAAGTCGAATTCGACGCCCGCTATAATGGGAATATCCTGGTCAACGCCTTCGCGGCGGGCCTGGTCGATACCGACAAGATTTTTCTGTCCGAGGCCAAGGGCGTCGGCCTGCCCGTCGTCTATCTTGGCGCCAAGACCGGCCGCGATGGCGTCGGCGGCGCCACCATGGCCTCAGCCGAATTCGGCGACGACATCGACGAAAAGCGTCCCACCGTCCAGGTCGGCGACCCCTTCACCGAAAAGCGACTGCTCGAAGCGTGTCTGGAACTGATGGCCACCGGCGCCGTCATCGCCATCCAGGACATGGGTGCCGCGGGCCTGACCTGCTCCGCCGTTGAAATGGGCGCCAAGGGCGATCTCGGCATCGAACTCAATCTCGACATGGTCCCGGTCCGCGAAACCGCCATGACGCCCTATGAGATGATGCTGAGCGAAAGCCAGGAGCGCATGCTCATGGTGCTGCATCCCGAAAAGGAAGCCGAGGCCCGCGCCGTCTTCGTCAAATGGGAGCTCGATTTCGCCACCGTCGGTAAAACCACCGACGATTTGCGCTTCCGTGTCCTCTGGCACGGCGATGAAGTTGCCAACCTCCCGATCAAGGATTTGGGCGACGAAGCCCCCGAATATGACCGCCCCTGGGTCGAGAGCAAGAAGTCCAGCATGCTGGCTGAAAACGACGTCCCGCAGATGGATGTCGCCGATGCCTTACTCGCCCTCATGGGCGGCCACCAGATCGGCTCGCGCCGCTGGGTCTACGAGCAGTACGACACCCTGATTCAGGGCAATTCCCTGCAGCGCCCCGGCGGCGATGCTGGCGTCATCCGCGTCGACGGCCACCCCACCAAGGCCCTCGCCTTCACCTCCGACGTCAACCCGCGCTATTGTGAAGCCGACCCCTATGAAGGTGGCAAGCAGGCCGTTGCCGAAGCCTGGCGCAACCTCACCGCCACCGGCGCCGACCCTCTCGCCGCCACCGACAACCTCAACTTCGGCAACCCCGAACGTCCTGAAATCATGGGACAATTGGTCGGCGCCATCAAAGGCATCGGCGAAGCCTGCATCGCGCTCGACTTCCCCATCGTCTCCGGCAACGTGTCGCTCTACAACGAAACCAACGGCAAGGGCATCCTGCCCACCCCCACCATTGGCGGCGTCGGCCTCTTGCCTGATTGGTCGCAAATGGCCCGCATTGCCTTCGCTGCCGAAGGCCAGGTCATCCTCCTCGTCGGCTCGCCCGCCAATCGCGGTAGCCACCTCGCCCAGTCGATCTACATGCGCGACCTGTTCGACCGCAAGGACGGCCCACCGCCCCCGGTCGATCTCGCCCACGAGCGCCGCACCGGCGATTTCGTCCGCAAACTCATACGCTTAGGCATTGCCACCGCCGTCCACGACCTCTCCGACGGCGGCCTCGCGGTGGGCCTGGCCGAAATGGCCATCGCCTCGGGCATTGGCGCCACGGTCACCGACATCACCACCGCCGACCCGATCCCGCAATTCTTCGGCGAAGATCAGGGCCGCTACCTCGTCACCATCAACCTCGACCCGCAGGGCGAGGAAATCACCGCGCTCTGGGACGAGGCCAAATCCCTGCGCATCCACGCCCCCTGGATCGGCTCCACTGGCGGCACCGACCTCGTCCTCGGCGACGCCCGCGCCATTCCTGTTGCGGCCCTCAAAGCCGCCCACGAAGGCTGGTTCCCCACCTATATGGCGGGCGAATGACCTCCTGGGCGCGTTTCTCCGCGAGTTTCGCGTCCCGCCTGCGCGCGCGCTTGCATCTGAGCCTGTTCAGAAAAACCTATCTGCGCGCATTGAGCGACCTGCCGACCATAACTGGCCCCGCCGTCGTGGTTGGAAGCGCGCCCAACCCGCACCCGCCCAAGGGGCTCAACGACAACTGGTTCGTGATCAGCGTCAACGCCTCGCAAGTCACTGCAGAGCAGTTTGGCTTACCCCGGCCCGACCTCTCCATCCTCCGCGACAATATTTTCTTTCGCGGTAACGTCTTTGTGCCCACCGAGATTCACGACGCCCTCTGGGCCGCATTGCGCGGCAGGCAAACCGCCCATGCGGTCGCCATCATGGGCAGCAGCGAGGACAAAGGCGCCACCGCTCAACTCGCCATCCATGACTATCGCGCCGATAGCGTCACCGAGCTAGACCGCCATGTCCGCGGCGCCGTTATCATGGAGATGACCGGCCTCTCCCACGTTGGCCTCAGCGCGGGCATTTCCAATGGTATCTTCGCGGCCTTGCTGGCGGTGAAGCTCGGCGCCAACCCGGTTGTCATGTCGGGTTTCTCATTCACCCCAGGCTGGCATTTCGCCAAGGACGTTGCCGTACCACGCGGTCATGTCCAGCCCGACCGAGCTGTGCTCAAGGCCATGGTGGACCGTGGATATCCGGTCTTTGCCTCGGACCCGGACTTCGCGAAAAATTCCGGGCTTCCGCTTTGGACCGGCCCCACCGCCTGATAAGGCGCTTGTGGTAAACTTTACGCGCTGTTCAAATCCCAGCATCGCCTTATGATCGCCGCTCTTTGGCGTCTTCTGGCGCTTGTATTGTGCGATGATTTTGGAGAGCCGTGATGAACAACCGCTGGGCCCTGGCCCCCTGCCTTCTGGCCGCGGCCGCTCTCCTGCCCGTCGGGGCTTATGCGCAATCCGATGTCACGGTTACCCGCTCCATCCTGCCCGATCAGCCTTATACGCTGATCTATCCTGCCGTCATGACGGCCACGGGCGGCGCCGCCGATCCGCTGACCATCAACCATCCCGATGCGCCGCTGCAATGCAGTGTCACAATCGTGCCGGCCGTCGCCGACACCAACTGGACCCCCGACAGCGCCCTGGCAGATTTTGACGACGCCAAGGTCGCCGCCACGTGGACCGAAAGCTTTCCCGGCTTCACAGTAGCCAGCAAGGGTACCACCGCCTATCAAAGCGGCCCCGCCCTCATTTATGAAGGCCAGAGCACCAATTCGCCCATGGGCGTGCCGCTGACCATCATGCACACCGAAACCGTCGATGGCGGTCGCGGCTATGTTCTCGATTGCCTGTTCGCCACCGAGGTAGCCGAAAAAGCCCGCCCCATCGCCAGTTTCATCATCGCAAATTTCTCCACCAAGGCGGATGCGGAATGTTGCGTCGGCGCCGAGGTCGCGCCGGAGCCCACGGCACCGGCAGCACCCGCGCCCTAGGCTCAGGCGCCGCCTCGTATTGAAGCCTCCCTGCGCACGTGCCATATCATTCTGACGCGGCCTGAGCCGCCAACTGCCCAGGAGTGCCCGCCATGCCCATGGAATCCGCCGAGATCGAACGCCGCATCAAAACGGCCTTGCCCGATGCGTCCATTGAAATCCGTGACTTGGCCGGCGATGGCGATCACTGGGCCGCCACCGTGATTTCCGAGCAGTTCCGCGGCAAAACCCGCGTGCAGCAGCACCAGCTCGTCTACGCCGCCCTGCAAGGCGACATGGGCGGCGCGCTCCACGCTCTCGCCCTGCAGACGAGTGCCCCTGAATAACATGGCGTCATCGCTGCGCGAATCGCTCGATCTGATCCGCATGGTGCGGCCCGAAGCCGGCACCACTGCGCTCGATCACGAAATTCTCGCCGAGCGCGCCTCCTCGCTCGGCGCCGCCGAACGCCACGTCATCGACGCCATTGCGGCTTTGGCTGCCGCCACCACCGACCGCGATCAACGCCTTGCCGAAGCCCGCCAACAGGTCTGGCAATATTTCGTGCAGCGCGAACTGGTCGGCTTCCGCCGCCACACCGACGTGATTCAAGAACTCAAGATTCCGCCCGAAGTGCTTGCCGGACTTGGCGCAATGCCGGAACGGCGCAAATGACCCGCGCCGTATTCCTCGATGTCGATGGCGTGCTGGTGCACGGCTATCACGCTCGCCCTGACCTGCAGCAGCGCTGGGATGAAACCCTGCTCGCCGATCTCGGCGTCGATCCCCAGCGCTTCCGCGACGAGTTCATCTATGACATTTTCATCAAGAGGGTGATCATCGGCGAGATATCGCTGATCGAGGCGCTGGAGCGCCGCTTGCCCTCGATGGGCTTCAAGGGCTCACCCATGGTGTTCGCCCACTATTGGATGACCCACGACACCAAGCTCAATCACCCGCTGCTGGCGCTGGTCAAACAGCTCAAGCAACGTGATGACTTGACGCTCTACGTCGCCACCAACCAGGAGCATATGCGCGCCCTCTGGCTCTGGCAGCAATTGGGCATGAGCGAGCTGTTCGAAGACATTTTCTATTCCGCCCGCATTGGCGCGCTAAAGCCAGCGCCTGCCTATTTCGATTTCATCATGGCCCGCATTGGCCCCCAGTCCGAGCCGCCGCTGTTCTTCGACGACACGCCAAAGGTCATCATCGGCGCCCGCGCCGCCGGCTGGGACGCCGTACAATTCGACACCATCGATGACTTCACAAGCCACCCCTGGATCGCCGAACGCTTGGCGCTTTAAGCACCTAATTCACCCGCAGTTCATCCCCGCTCCGCCAAAACACGGCATCTTCACCGTCACTGGCCCGGAGCTAAAATGATCCGCCCCATCATCATCGCCACCCTGCTCGCCCTTTGCGCTACCGCCGCTTTCGCGCAGGAGGCTGCGCCGGACCATACGCTCGAGTGCCACGACAACGGCCTGCACTACGTCATCGGCATTCCCGCGGCCGACGGCGGCACCAGCTACCGCGTCGGTGACTTCACTGGGCCGGACCAGACCAATCCGTGCAGCATGGACGCGCCCTTCACCCGCGAGTTCATCGCCGAGGACGGCAACCAGCTCTATTTCCAGGCCATCTCCGATGACCTGCTGGTGCTCGCCGAATCCACCGGCCCGCAATATTTCCTCGAAGTCTACAACCTGGAGCCGTCCGGCCCGATCCTGAAAGCGGATGCCCAGGACGTGGAAATCTCCGAGTTTGGCATTCACTATTATGCGCCCGCAGGCCCCGCGACGCCGCAGACCTGCCCGCGCTACGATGAACTCACCGCGGGGGGCATGGGCGCCATCATCGGCGAGGAGCGCTTCTACGCGTTTACCACCGCATCGGTCGAACCCGGCAAGGGTACGCGCTGCTACCAGACCCCATGATCACAGCATCGGTAATTGCCGATGAAGCCCTCGACAGCGCCGCTTTGAAGTCCTATTTATGGGCCAACAGTTTCCCGGCCCTCCCCGGACCCCAGAAAGGCAGCGACCCATGACCGATATCAACGCGTTCATCGACGAGAAGGTGAAGAGCAACGACGTGTTCCTGTTCATGAAGGGCTCGCCGGACTTTCCGCAGTGCGGCTTTTCGGGCCAGGTCGTGCAGATCCTGAACTATCTCGGCCTCGAATATGGCAGCGCCAATGTGCTGGAAAGCGCCGAACTGCGCGACGGCATCAAGGCCTATACCAACTGGCCGACCATTCCCCAGCTCTACGTCAAGGGCGAGTTTGTCGGCGGCGCTGATATCGTACGCGAGATGTTCCAGGCCGGCGAACTGCAGAGCCACCTCGAAGCCGCCGGCATCCCGGTCAAGCAGACCGCCTGATTGTCACGAAGTTGCGGCGAACGCGCCGGGCCAGTGCCCGGCGTTTTCATTTCGCCGGTACGTCCGCCGAAAACCGCCATTCGCGCAATGGACGCACCCGCTCCGTGGCCTCGGCATAAGTCGGATGCGCCTTGTACGCTGCTAGCGCCGCCGCATCCTCGAACTCGGCATAGACCACCACGTCGATCTCGTTGGAGATCTGGTCCACCTTGGAATTGCGTGTCACCTCGAAATGGCGCGAATGCGGAATGGTGCCGAGCAGCATCAGCCCCTCGCAGATCGCGTCGAGATTGTCCGAGGTCTTGGCGGTGAAAAACACGATGTGGCGGATCAAAGTCTGGCTCCTGAAGCAAGCGGTCTTGTCCTCGCGATTGACGCAAGCGTCAACCCTCATCACCGGCCTTGATAGAACCCATTCGGTAAATGCGCTTTGCGACACGCCGCCGCAGGGGTAGGTAACGGGTCCAATCTGGATGCCGCCATGCCCACCATCACGCTTCGCCCCGCAGTGCCGCTGCTCCTGCTGATTATCGCCGGCTGCGCCATCGCCGCCATCGGCAACGGTATCCGCACCAGTTTCGGCCTCTTCACCCTACCGATGACGGCCGATCTCGGCCTGACGCGCGAGGGTTACGCCATGGCCATGGCCATCCAGAATCTGGCCTGGGGCATCGCCCAGCCCTTCGCCGGTAGTTTCGCCGATCGCGTCGGCACCGGCCGCACCATTGCACTGGGCGCATTGATCTATGCCAGCGGCGTCATCCTCACCGCCTTCTCGCCCAGTGCCAGCCTCCTCATCCTCACCGCTGGCATCATCACCGGCACCGGCATCGCCATCTGCTCGTTCAGCGTCGTCATGGCCGCCTTCGGCCGCTCCGTGCCCGCCGAAAAGCGCCCGATGATCTTCGGCATCGCCACCGCTGCCTCGTCGTTCGGCCAGTTCGCCTTCGCCCCGATCAGCCAGGGCTTCATCAATGCCTTCGGCTGGCAGACCGCGCTGGTGTATCTCGGCATGCTGCTATTGCTTATCATCCCGCTGTCCTTCGTGCTGCGCGGCCGCACCGAAAACACGCCCGGCCAGGCCGACCTGCCCTTCATGGAGGCCCTGTCCAAGGCTTGGGGCCACGGCTCCTATCGCCTGCTGGTCATCGGCTTCTTCGTCTGCGGCTTCCATCTCGCCTTCATCAACGTCCACATGCCGGCCTATCTGGTGCAGTGCGGCCTGTCGCCCGAAGTCGGCTCCTGGGCGATCGCGGTTATCGGGCTGTTCAACATTGTGGGCTCCCTCCTCGCCGGCTATCTCGGCAGCCGCCTGCCCAAGCAGATGCTGCTCGCCTCGATCTATTTCCTGCGTGCTGTCGCCATCGCCGCGTTCCTGCTGATCCCGGTCAGCGAGTTCACCGCCTACGCCTTCGCCGCGGCCATGGGCCTGCTCTGGCTCTCGACCGTCCCGCTCACCGCCGGCCTCGTCAGCCTGTTCTTCGGCCCGCGCTACATGGGCATGCTCTATGGCGTGGCGTTTTTCTCCCACCAGCTCGGCTCCTTCACCGGTGTCTGGCTGGGCGGCTATGTATATGACCTCACTGGCTCCTATAGCCTGGTCTGGTATTTGGGCATTCTGCTCGGCCTCGGCTCCGCCGCCATCCACCTGCCCATCCACGAGCGCGGCGCCAAAGCCTTCGCCATCACACCATTGCCAGCCTAACCAGGCACTTACGACTAAAGGCTGACTCATTTTCGCAACGCTGCCATGATCCATCGGCTTTTGCCGATGCTCAGGGTTGCCAAAGCAGTTCGCCCAGTTCAAGCTAGCATCCTAATTATTGGCGCCTTCCCCCGCGCCCTTTTCCGAGTTTCATTCATGTCCAGCCACTTGACGCGGGTTCTCTCCCGCCCCGAATTCATTGCCTTAATGGCTGCGCTCATGGCGCTCAATGCCCTCGCCATCGACGTCATGCTGCCCGCCTTGCCCTATATGGGCGAAGCCCTCGGCATCTCCAGCGAGAACGAGCGCCAGTTCGTCATCACCGCCTATATGCTTGGCATGGGCATTGCCCAGCTCGCTTTCGGCCCGCTATCGGATCGTTTCGGCCGCCGTGCGCCGCTGTTCATCGGCATCGCAGTCTATGTCGCTGCCGCCTTCGCCGCAGCCTTCGCGCCAAGCTTCGCCATCCTGCTGGCCTTGCGCTTCACCCAGGGCGTCGGCGCCGCCGGCACCCGCGTCATTGCCACCTCGATCGTGCGCGACATGTATTCGGGCCGGGCCATGGCCGAAGTCATGTCGCTGACCTTCATGGTGTTCATGGCAATCCCGATCGTCGCGCCAGGCATCGGCCAGCTCCTGCTGCTGACCGGGCCGTGGCAGTACATCTTCCTGTTCATGGCTGGCCTCGCCACCATTTTCGGACTCTGGGGCTTTTTGCGCCTGCCCGAAACGCTGGCCCTTGGCAATCGCCGCCCGCTGACCTTCAAGGCCGTCGCCGACGGCTTCCGCATCGTCTGCACCAACCGCGTCGCCTTCTCCTATGGCTTGGCCGGCATGTTCCTGTTCGCCGCCCTGTTCGGCTTCATCAGCTCGGCCCAGCAGGTCTATGTCGATATCTATGGCCTCGGCGTCTATTTCCCGGTCGCCTTCGCCGCGATGGCCGCGCTGATGTCGGTGTCGTCCTTCACCAATTCGCGCATCGTCAGCCGCCTCGGCATGCGCCGGCTCTCGCATTTCGCCGTGTTGGTCTATACGGGCGTCGCCGCCATCTGGTTGGGCCTCTCCATCGCCGGCTTCATGCCGCTCTGGCTGTTCTTCCCGCTGCTGGCCATCATTATGTTCGCCTTCGGCTGGGCCGCGTCCAACATGAACTCGCTCTCCATGGAGCCACTCGGTGCCGTTGCCGGCACTGCCTCATCGGTGTTCGGCTTTATCCAGACCGTCGGCGGCGCCCTGATCGGCAGCTTCATCGGCCAGCAGTTCAACGGCACCGTCGTGCCCGTCGCCGCCGGCTATTTTACCATGGGTGTGTTGACGTTGATCTGTGTGCTGGTCGCCGAAAACGGCAAGCTGTTCGGCGTGGGCACCGAATATGCCCACACCGACATGAGCCAGCACGCGGCGCACTAAGCTCAGTCGGGGCGGCCAGCCGCCTCGACCTCAGCTCTATCCGCATAGACGTGATCGACCAGCCCCCAGGTTTTGGCCTCTTGCGGCGTCATGAAGTTATCGCGCTCCAGCGCCGCCTCGACCTCCTCGTAGGTCCGCCCGCAATGCTTGGCATACAGCATGTGCATGCGCCGTTTCAGCCGCTCGCTCTCCTGCGCATGGATCATGATGTCGGTGACCTTGCCTTGGTAGCCGCCGCTGGGTTGGTGCAGCATGATGCTGGCATTGGGCAGACAGACCCGGCTTCCCGCAGCCCCGCCCATCAGCAGGAACGAGCCTGCCGACATCGCCATGCCCATGCACAGTGTGCCCACCGGCGCCTTGATGAACTGCATCGTGTCGTACATCGCCAAAGCGGAGGTCACGACGCCGCCGGGGGAGTTGATATAGAGGCTGATCTCCTTGGCGGGATTTTCGGCCTCGAGGAACAGCAGCTGCGCGCAGACCAGCGAGGCCATATTGTCCTCGATTTCGCCATTGACGAAAATGATCCGCTCCCGCAACAGCCGCGAGTAAATATCGAACGAGCGTTCCCCCCGGCTGGATTGTTCCACCACCATAGGGACGAGTTGCATCATGTCGCGCATCGGCGATCTCCGTTCAGAAGTTGAGTTGAAATTCATCAAGGTGGCGAGATGACCTCTATGGCCCATCCCCACCGCCCTTCCCGCGGGCTTGACCCGCGGGCCACTCGCCGCTCGCACCGTGCTGATAGAGACCCCCGAATCCAGTCCGGGGGAAGCACGCTGTTTGCGGCAGTATCTCGCTAAGCCGCCATCATCATCGCGCTGCTATTGCTGTTCGCCGCCACCGGCAGCGCCATCGGCGCATGCGTCAGCCGGAACCATGTCCCGCCATCGGTCATCGGCGTGATCTCGAACGTCACCACGCTTTCCTCGGCCCCCACGATGGCGCCCTGCCCGCTTTCGCGCCATCGATACGTCAGCGACTTGTTCTCTTCCGAATTCACCACCGCCAGATCGATCTTCTCCGACGTCGGCTTCAACCATCGCTCCAGATATTCCGGAATGCTCAGCGCCCGCCAAACCTTCTCGAGCGGCGCGTCCAGCGCGCATTCGAACACCAGCGCGTCCTCGTCCGTCATTGGTCCATCTCCTTGAGCAAATCCTTGAGCGCATCGATCCGCTCCGGCCAGAATGCCCGATATCGCGCCAGCCACGCATGCAGCGGCGCCATGCCCTCCGGCTCCACCCGGTAATGCGCAAACCGCCCCGCGCGTCGCTCGCTGACCAGCCCGGCCCCGCGCAACACTGCCAAATGCTGGCTCATCGCCGGCTGCGAAATGGCAAAGCCCTCGCGCAGTTCCGTCGCCGTCATCTCGCTACCGGCCAGTCGCTCCAACACCGCCCGTCGCGTCGGATCGGCCAGCACTTTGAAAATCTCTGCTTCGCTCATATCCACACATAAGCACAGACTTATGCGTTACGCAAGTCTCCCCGATCGATGCCAATTTCACCCATCGCCCGAACACGCTACAGCTTGATGCAGCTACGGAATCACCGACGGAGACGACGACATGGCCTATGTATCGGGGCGCACCTACCTAGCCATTCCCGGCCCCTCAGTCGCTCCAGACCGTGTCCTGTCCGCCATGCACCGCGCCGCGCCCAATATCTACGAGGGCGAAATTGTCGAGATCACCCATGGCATCATTGCCGATCTCAGGCGCGTCGCCCTCACCACCCAGCATGTCGCCATCTATATCGCCAACGGCCACGGCGCCTGGGAAGCCGCCAATGCCAACATGTTTTCCCGAGGTGATCGCGCCCTGGTCGCCGCCACCGGCCGTTTCGGCCACGGCTGGGCCGAGCACGCAACCCGCATGGGCATCGACGTCCAGATGATCGATTTCGGCAAGAGCTCTGTCGCGGACCCTACTCGCATCGCCGAAGCGCTTGCGGCCGACACGGACCACACCATCCGCGCCGTCCTCGTCACCCATGTCGATACCGCCTCGACCGCCCGCAACGACCTTCCCGCCATCCGCGCCGCCATCGACTCGGTCGGCCACCCGGCCCTTCTCGCGGTCGATGCCGTCGCCTCACTCGCCTGCGACGAGTTGCGCATGGACGAATGGGGGATCGACGTGATCGTCGGCGCCAGCCAGAAGGGGCTCATGCTGCCACCCGGCCTCGGCTTCCTCTGGTTCTCCGACAGGGCGCTGGAGGTCTCCAGAACCGCCGATCTCGTCAGCCCCTATTGGGACTGGAAGCCGCGCGGCACCGGCACCGAGTTCTGGCAATTTTTCGGCGGCACCGCCCCGACGCACCACCTCTACGGCCTGCGCGAATCCCTCACCATGCTGCTCGACGAAGAGGGTCTGCCTAATGTCTGGCGCCGCCACGAAACCCTTGCCAGCGCCGTCTGGGCGGCCTTCGTCGCCTGGGGCGCAGCAGGCGGCATCAGCCTCAACATGAGCGATCCCAACGCGCGCGGCCGCTCCGTCACCGCCGCCCGCATCGCCAATGGCGGCGCCGGCGCTCTGCGTAAGTGGCTCGAAACCGAAGCCGGCGTCACCCTCGGTATTGGGCTGGGAATGGCCCTGCCTGCCGAGCCCGCCTATGCCGATTTCCTCCGCGTCGCCCATATGGGCCACGTCAATGCCCACATGACCCTTGGCGTTCTCGCCACCATGGAAGCCGGCATGCAGGCGCTGGGGATACCACATGGCCCCGGCGCGCTGGAAGCTGCGGCGGCAGCTATCGCCCGCGGTTCGGCCCCTAAACCGTAAACACCTCGCGCCGCAGCATCTCCCAGCTCTCCCGGTCGCTCGCCACCAACAATCCGCCGCCACGATGCTCGGCCCGATACCCCTGCCCATCCAGCCGCGCCACATGCGCACCGGCCTCGGCACAGATCAGCGCTCCAGGAACATGGTCCCACGGCATCAGCTTGTTGAAAAAACAAAAGCTCAAATGTCCGCCCGCCGCCATGCGGTATTCATGCCCGGCGCAGCGAAAGCTCGATGCCACCCGCACTTTGGCCAGATTGGCCAGCACGCCCACACGTTGCTCGACCGGCAGGTAGAACGGCGATGCCGTGCCCGTCATCTGCGCCAGCGGCACCGGGGAAGCAAAAGTCTGCCGCACCGTCGAGCCATCCGGCCGCCGCAACCATGCGCCGCTGCCCTTCTCAGCCAGAACCCAGTCGTCGCCCATCGGATCGTAAATGATCCCCGCGACGGTCTCGCCCTTGACCACCACGCCAGCCATCACCGCGAACAGCGGCACTCCGGCGGCGAAATTGGCAGTCCCGTCCACCGGATCGAGAAAAATAGCGAGGTCCGCTCCCACCGAGCGATCCAGCACGGATGCGTCGGCGGACACCGCCTCCTCGCCCACCACCATTGCCTCCGGCCATAGCCGGTTGATCGCCGCCGTGATGACCCGCTCGGCCTCGGTGTCCGCCTCGGTCACGAGGTCAATGGCTTCGGTCTTCTGGCGCACCATGCCGGCATCCAGCCGCCGGAACCGCGGCAGAATCTCCGCGTAAGCCGTTTCGCGTAACAGTTCGGCCAGCTTCAATATATCCACGCTCACTCAGTCGTCCTCCGGTCGAGCAGTCCGGCAAAATCGAACAGCTTTGGGTCCAGCAAATGGCTGGCATTGACGTTCCCTAACGCGCGGATCATGACATCCTTGCGACCGGGCATCCGCTTTTCGATATCGCCCAGCATGGCCTTCATCGCATTGCGCTCGAGCCCATCCTGACTACCGCACAGATCGCAGGGGATGATCGGAAACGCCATCGCGTCCGAGAACTTCTGCAGGTCGTCCTCGGCGCAATAGATCAGCGGCCGCAGCACTTCGACAGTGCCCTCGTCGTTCAGCAGCCGTGGCGGCATCGCGGCGAGCTTGCCGCCATGGAACAGGTTCATGAAGAAGGTTTCGAGGCTATCGTCGCGATGATGCCCCAGCACCAGCGCCGAACAGCCCTCTTCCCGTGCGATGCGGTAGAGATTGCCCCGCCGCAGCCGCGAGCACAGCGAACAATACGTCGCCCCCGCCGGCAGCTTGTCCGTCACGATGGAATAGGTATCCCGATATTCGATCCTGTGCTCGATCCCCAGCCCGGTCAAAAACTCCGGCAGGATATGCTTGGGGAAATTCGGCTGCCCCTGATCCAGGTTGCACGCCAAAAGCTCGACCGGCAGCAGTCCGCGCCATTTGAGGTCCAGCAGCAGCGCCAGCAGCCCGTAGCTGTCCTTGCCGCCCGATAAAGCGACCAGCCACTTCTCGCCCGCCCGCGCCATGGCGAACTTCTCGATCGCCTCGCGTGTATTGCGGATCAGCCGCTTGCGCAGCTTGTTGAACTCCACCGATCGCGGCGCCCCCGCATAGATCGGATGCGCCCCGCCTTCGGTTTCATCGAGGGGCCGCTCGGCCAAGTCCATATCGCTCATGGTCGAAACTCTCCGCATCGCGCCTCGTTGCTGATACCGCCTCCCCCGCCCAAGGGAAAGAGCAAGCGCGCCCGAACCTTACGGCGAATTCATTCCGCCGTTCTTGCTTATGCCGATTTGTGTCCGCTAGATGACAGCAGTTAATCGACACCCAGGAGTTTGCCCGGTGTTCCGTTCGTTCTTTCCCGCGCCAAAGATATTCTTCACGTCAGCTGCGCTGTGGATCGCGCTGACGATGCTGATCTGGTTCACTCTCGGGAGTGCCATCGAGCCCTATCTTAGCCTTGGTCCCTGGCTGAGCATTCCAGTCACCGAAGCCAATCCAGCCCCATTCTTCGACAGCGACAAGGTCTGGCTCTACCAATACGTGATCGTCGCCGGATACTTGTTCTGCGTGCCGTGGTTCTTTTTCAACGACAACCGCCGCTGGTATTGGTGGAGCGTCGTAGGCACGGTCACCATTATTGAGGTGGTTTATTTCAACGTCCAAGTCAGCGCCTGGCTGAACGATTGGTACGGCTCTTTCTATGACCTCATCCAAACGGCACTCGATCCGGCAAAGAAAGGCACAGTGACGCTCGATCAGTACTTTGGACAAATCGCGACGGTGGCTATCGTCTTCGCCGCCAACGTTCTCGTCCTTGTCATCAACGCCTTCCTCAATGCGCACTATCTGCTGCGCTGGCGCCGGGCGATGACGTTTTACTACATGGCCAACTGGCCACAGGTGCGCACCATCGAAGGCGCCGCCCAGCGCGTGCAGGAGGACACTCAGAATTTTTCGTCAATCGTGGAGGGTCTAGGGCTCAACATCATTTCCTCGTTCATGACGTTGATCGTTTTCCTGCCCATCCTGTGGAATCTATCGACCCACATCATCGATATTCCGATATTTGGCGCGGTGCAGGGCAGCCTGGTGTGGCTGGCGCTGTTTCAGGCGATCTTTGGAACGGTGTTGTTTGCCGTTGTTGGCATCCGCTTACCAGGCCTAAACTTTGCCAACCAGCGCGTAGAGGCGGCCTTCCGCAAGGAATTGGTCTATGGCGAAGACAATGGCGATCGGGCCGATCCTGTCACGGTGCGCGAGCTCTTTCGAAACGTTCAGCGCAATTATTTCCGCATCTATTTCCACTACACCTACTTCAACGTCGCCCGCTATGCATTCATCAATTCCTCGCAGTTCTTCCCCTACTTGGCCATGGGCCCAACGGTGATCGCGGGCGCGCTCACCTTCGGTTTGTTCCAGCAAATCCTCTCGGCCTTCGGTCAGGTGGCTGACTCGTTCAGCTTCCTGATGAATTCGTGGACCACCATCATCAACCTGATCTCGATCTATCAGCGCCTGCGCGGCTTTGAAAAACAGATCCCGCCCGAGACCAAGATTTTCGCCAACGACTATGACGATCCCCGCTTTCTGGACTCGCGCGGTATTTTCGTCGATCCAACCCCACCCAGCCCCGCGCTCTGATCGGGGATGGGCAGGTCAAGGGTAGTTGTCTAAGGGGCGCCACCTAATCCGCACAAAAAAAGGGCCGCTCCGAGGAGCGGCCCTTTCCAATTCCGAGATCGATCGAAAACCCGTATGGAGCTTCGTTCCGGTGAGTCAGCTGGTGTGGTCTTCGAGAACCGGAGCGGAACGTACGTTTGGTACGTGAGCACCGGAAGCACAGAAGACCGCGCCAGATGGCCGCCGGAGCAGAAGCTCCGGGCGGGTTTTTAACGCGAGTAGAATTCGACGACCAGGTTCGGTTCCATCTGGACCGGGTATGGCACGTCCGACAGGGCGGGAACACGCACGAAGGTCGCGGTCATCTTGTTGTGGTCGACTTCGACATATTCCGGCACATCGCGCTCGGCCAGCTGCACGGCTTCGAGCAGCACTGTCAGCTGCTTGGAGCGATCGCGCACTTCGACCTTGTCGCCAACCTGAACCTGATAGGACGGGATGTTGACGCGCTTGCCGTTGACCAGAACATGGCCGTGGCTGACGAACTGACGGGCAGCGAACACGGTGACCACGAACTTGGCGCGATAGATGATCGCGTCCAGGCGGCTCTCGAGCAGGCCGATCAGGTTCTCGCCGGTGTCGCCCTTAACGCGGGCAGCTTCGGAATACAGGCGCTTGAACGCCTTTTCGGTGATCGAGCCGTAATAGCCCTTAAGCTTCTGCTTGGCGCGGAGCTGCAGACCGTAGTCGCTCAGCTTGCCCTTGCGGCGCTGACCATGCTGGCCGGGGCCATAGGCACGGGCATTGAGCGGGCTCTTCGGACGGCCCCAGATGTTCTCGCCAAGACGACGATCGATTTTATGCTTTACTGAACTGCGCTTCGACATCGCGTATCCTTTTCAAAAGTCGAATGGATCGCGCCCTCCTCTGCCATCCGGAAACCGGATGACCGACAGATCCCAAATATTCAGGAGATCCCGGGTGCGCCTAGGGGCCATGAGGCCCGGATAGGTAGCGGCGTCATATAAGCGACATGGGTCGAAGTCAAGCCGGTCAGGCTTCGGCGATTGGCTCGACGATGCCATCGTCCACCATTTTGCGGTCAAGCGTCCGCTGCTCGCGCAGGCCGGGGAAAATCTGGCTCCAGATGCCGGCTACCGCCATGGCGCCGAAGCCACCGATCACCACTGCCCCGACCGGCCCGATGAAATGCGCCACCGTTCCCGCCCGGAACTCGCCCAATTCGTTGGATGCCCCGATGAACACCGAATTGACCGCGTTGACGCGCCCACGCACCTCTTCGGGCGTCCACAACTGCATGATGGTCTCGCGAATCGTCACGCTCACCATGTCCGATGCGCCCACCAGGGCCAGCGCCGGGATCGAGACCCACAACGATGTCGAGAATCCGAACACCATCGTGAACGCCCCAAACAGCGCCACGAAAACGAACAAAATCCGCCCGGCAAAGTTGCGGATTGGAAACTTGGTCAGGTATAGCGCCATCACGATCGCCCCAAGACCGGGCGCTGCCCGCAGCAAGCCGTTGGCAATAGAGCCGCCATGCAGGATGTCGGTGGCGTAGATCGGCAGCATGGCCACCGCGCCGCCCATCAGCACGGCAAACATGTCGAGCGAAATGGCGCCCAGAACCACCTTGTTGGCAAAGATATATTTGAACCCGCCCAATAGGGTTTCAACGCTGGTCGCCTGATGCGACTCGCGCTTCGGCGGCTGGGGAATCAGCATCACGCTGACGATCGCGCAGGCGAGCAAGACTGACCCGGTGCCAAAAGCGACCACGGGGCCGAAGCTGTACAGCACCCCGCCCAGCGCTGGGCCGGCGATCGAAGCAAACTGCCATGCCGAGGCATTGACCGTTATGGCATTGGACAGCGCCTCGGACGGCACCAGGTTGGGCGCCAACGACTGCGCCGCCGGTCCCCAAAACGCGCGTGCGGTGCCCAGCACCACCAGAATCGCAAACAGTGGCGCGATTTCATGGGCCTGGGCGTTAGAGAACAGCAGGAAACTGATCGCGCAGACAAGCTCGACGCAGAGGCAAATTGCCATGATGCGGCGACGATTGAACCGGTCGGCGACGAGGCCCGTCACCAGGATCAGCACCAGCGCCGGCAGAAACAGACATAGGCCCACCAACCCCAAAAGCAGCGGCTCGCGCGTTACCGTGTAAATCTGGTAGCCGATCGACACCGACATGATCTGCACGGCGAAGCTGACCAGCAGCGTGGTCAGCCAGAAAAACCGGAAGCCGATATAGGAAAAAGCTTGTCTGCTTTTGTCTTGGGGGGCGAGCGTGCTCATGGCACAAGCCCATCGCACGGCCTTTTGTCGCAGTCAAAGGTGGAACCGCCCAAATGCGTCTACCCCGCCCCGATTCCTAGGTTTTGTCACCCTGCGGCTTCTGTCGGTTGGGATTGGGCCGCTCATGCTTGCGGTCGATGGATGAAATCACCCCGCGCAGCGTGCGGATTTCCTGGCTGGTGAACTGCCCCCGCGCCAGCATGGTGCGCAGATTGTTGACCACTGTCGGCCGCTTGTCCGGCGCGGTGAAAAATCCCGAGCGGTCCAGGGTATCCTCCAGATGCCCGAACAACCCAACCAGTTCCTCGCGCGGCGCTGTCTCGGCCATCGTGTCGCCGAACGGCAGGGCGCTGCCCGCAGCGCTATGCCGCCGCCACTCATAGGCCATCAGCAGCACCGCCTGGGCGATATTGAGCGAAGCAAAAGCGGGCTCAACCGGCAGCGTCACGATCGCGTCGGCCAGCGCCACTTCCTCGTTCAGCAGGCCCCAACGCTCGCGCCCAAACAGCAGCCCGGCGCCATGGCCGGCGCCAATATGCGCCGCCAGCCGCGTCGCCGCTTCTTCTGGGCCGAACACCGTCTTCTGCAAATCTCGCGAGCGCGCCGTGGTGGCATAAACCAGCGTCAAGTCGCCGATCGCTGCTTCCAGTGTCTCGAACACCCGTACCCGCTCCAGCACATGGTCGGCGCGGGACGCGGCGTTGATAGCTTCTTCATTGGGCCAGCCATCGCGCGGGCGCACCAGCCGCAAATCCCACAGTCCGAAATTGGCCATGGCCCGGGCAGTGGTACCGATATTCACACCAAGCTGCGGCTCGCACAAAATCACCGCCGGGCCTGGCGCTAGAACGATCTCGATCGATGAATCTGTGCCAGCCATGTCGCCTCATCCTGCGGATAGAGGCGCACATAGCGCATTTGCCGATGCCAACGCAAATGGATGGCTAGGCGACCCGGTGGCGCGGCGGCAAGTCCTTGACCTTCGTCGACCGCTGCCATTCACGATCGAGGATGGCGAAATGCAGCTCCTCGTCCCATTCGCCCTGGAACAGCGCGTGTTCGCGATAATGGGCCTCAAGCCGCATGCCCATCTGCTGCAGCAGCTTGATCGAATGGTGGTTGCGGCCGTCGCAGCGGGTGAAAATGCGATGAATGCGATAATGATCGAACGCCAGGTCGAGCAGCGCCGAAATCGCCTCATTGGCATAGCCTTGCCCAGAATAGCTGGGGTTGATGACGAAGCGGACTTCGCCCTGCCCCGCCGTCGCGTCGGACCAATGCAGCGACACGTGCCCGATGATCTGCTGGTCGCCCTTGCGCACCATGGCCAGCGTCAGGGTATCGCCCGGCCGCTGCAGGCTGACATGCCCGCGCATAATGTTGAGTGCCGCGGCAACCTCAGAGCTGTCGCGCGTCCGGCTGAATACATAGCGCTGCACTGTCGGCAGGGCGTGATACGCGGCTACACCTTCGATATCTCCGCGTTCGAACGTCCGCAGGATCAATCGATCCGTTTGCACCGGTAGAATGGAATTGGTCATGTTGGCACGATCCTCCCGCACGTCGTCGTAAGCCCAAGTCGAGAACGCGACCTCGGCTGCGGAAGTTCCTGCTGCGATTGGGAATAACTTGCTAAGCGGCGAGAACGAAATCGTTACCAGACCCTAGCGATCGCCCGCCATATCAGGCCGTGCCTGCCATTCACGGCGCAGGATGGCGTAGATGAACTCCTCGTCCCACTCGCCCTTCACGATAGAGTGCTCGCGGAAATGCGCCTCCCGCCGCATGCCCAGCCGTTCCATCAGGCGCGACGATGCCAGGTTGCGGGCGTCGCAGCGCGCCATCGCCCGGTGCATATCGCCGGGGCCAAAAGCCAGGTCCAGCAAGGCGCGCGCCGCCTCGGTGGCAAAGCCCTTGCCGTGCTGTTCCGGGTTAAAAATCCAGCCAAGCTCGCATTGCCGCGCCTCGACACTGCGCCAGATCAGCGAAACCTCGCCAATGAGCTGGCCGGTGGCCCGCTCGTCGACCGCCAAGATGATCTTGTCGTCATTGGCTTCCAGCGCCACCTGCCCGATACGCTGCTGCACCGCCATGGCGCATTCCTCGCGGCTCAGCGCCACGTCGAACAGGTAGCGGGCGACATCTTCGCGGCGGCGGTAAGCGTATACTGCCTCGACGTCGCCGCGCGTGAAAGGCCGCAACCGCAGCCGTTCCGTCAGCACCGGATAGTCCGGATAAAGCGTCATGCGAGCCCCCAAGTGTCGCGACGCACTTTTGCCAGTGCGCCGCGCAATTGCAAGGGCCGAAGGATTAGCCGGCGCGGCTGAACACCAGCGCGGCATTGACGCCGCCGAAGCCGAAGGCGTTGACCAGCACGTGGCGCACATCCTTGGCCTTGGCGGTATGCGGCACCAGATCGAAGCGGTTGGCGTCCTCGTCGGGTTCGTCAAGGTTGAGGGTGGCGGGAACCATGCCGTGGCGGATCGCCTCGATCGAAAAGATCGCGGCCAAAGCGCCGGCAGCGCCGAGCAGATGCCCAGTCGCCGATTTGGTGGCGCTGACCGCAAGGTCCTTGCCCCGCCCTTCGAATACCGTGCCAATCCCGGCGATTTCCGCGGAGTCGCCCACTTCAGTGGAGGTGGAGTGCGCGTTGACATAGTCGATATCTGCCGGCGTCAGCCCGCCCATCTTGAGCGCATTGCGCATCGCGGTCATCGCGCCCTCGCCATCGGGCGAACCGGACGTCAGGTGATAGGCATCCGCCGATGTGCCATAGCCCGACAGCACGGCCAGCGGCGTCGCGCCACGCGCCTTGGCGTGGCTGAGCTTTTCGATCACCAGAATCGCCGAGCCTTCGGACAGCACGAAGCCATCACGCTTGGCGTCGAATGGACGCGAAGCCTTGGTCGGATCGTCGTTATGCGCCGACGACAGCGCGCGCAACGCCCCGAACCCACCGATGGAGATCGGATCGACGGAGCCCTCGGCACCACCGACGATAGCCACATCGGCCTCCCCGGTCATGATCAGGCGCATGCCATCGCCGATCGCCTGGGCCGAAGCCGCACACGCCGTCACCGGCGCGCCCAGCGGGCCCTTGAAGCCGTATTTGATCGAAACCCAGCCCGCCGCCAGATTGGCCAGGAACGACGGCACCGTGAACGGCGACAGTCGCCGTGGCCCGCGCTCGGCGATCAACTGCGCCGCCTTGGCCATCACCGGCGAGCCACCCACGCCCGAGCCGATGATCGTCGCTGTCGCGCGGCGATCTTCGTCGGTTTCAGGCGCCCAGCCCGATTGAGCGATCGCCTCGGCCGCCGCGACCAGTCCATACTGGATGAACAGGTCCATCTTCTTGACGTCCTTGGGATCGACCGCCACCAGCGGATCAAAGCCCTCCGGGTCCTTGTCCTTGGTCGGCACCAGCCCGGCGATACGCGCGGTATAGTCAGTGGTATCGAAGCGGTCGTTGTGCACGATCCCGCTCTTGCCGGCGATCAGCCGCGTCCAGTTGGTCGCCACGCCGACGCCCAGCGGGCTGACAACCCCCATGCCGGTGACAACGATGGGATCATTCGGATCGGGCTTCAGCATATGGTTCTCCTGAACATGGGAAAGGATTGCGATCGACCGCTCTTGCGGTAATCAGATTTGGGGAAGTCTCTGCAGTCCGGCAATCAACGCGTTCATCGCGTCACCGCCAAGCAATGCGTTCATCTCGCTTTGCAGTCCACGCCAGACCGGCAAAAGCTTGGGCACCAGCGCGGCGCCCTCTTCACTCAGGCTGACCAGCCGTCCATTGCCCTTCTCCGCGTCACGCCCGGCGATCAGCCGTTTGCGCTCCAACAGATCCAAATTGCGCGATAAGGTTGTTCTATCCATGGCGATCGACTTGGCCAGGTCGGTGACCGATTGCGCCGGTCGGGTCGACATTGAGCTCAGAATCGTGAACTGAGCCGCCGTGACACCAAATGGACGCAGTTCGCGATCATAGCGCCGCGTCACGGCCCGTGCGGCCATGCGCGTGTTCAACAACAGACATCGCGAAAAATCATCCTGCATGGTCGCCATATAGTCGTGCATATACACGGCGTCAAGTTGAACGCCAGAACGGCAAGCCCCCATGCCGACCTA
The DNA here is from genome assembly GCF_028290435.1 of Devosia sp. GTDB lineage: Bacteria > Pseudomonadota > Alphaproteobacteria > Rhizobiales > Devosiaceae > Devosia. The sequence continues at coordinate 24,092 of NZ_JAQGJV010000056.1, forward strand.
GCCTTTGCGCTTTCCCACAGCGATGCTATACGGGCGCGAAGCGGGCCGAGGGGCCTTTTGCAGGATTTCAGGGAGCTATTGAATGAGCAAAATCAAGGTCGCCAATCCGATCGTCGATCTCGACGGCGATGAGATGACCCGCATCATCTGGCAGGCGATCAAGGACAAGCTGATCCACCCCTATCTCGATCTGCCGATCGAATATTATGACCTGTCGATCGAAAGCCGCGACGCCACCAACGACCAGATCACCATCGACAGCGCCCACGCCATCCAGAAATACGGCGTCGGCATTAAATGCGCCACCATCACCCCCGATGAGCAGCGCGTTGAGGAATTCAAGCTCAAGAAAATGTGGAAGTCGCCGAACGGCACCATCCGCAACATCCTGGGCGGCGTGATTTTCCGCGAGCCCATCATCTGCACCAACGTGCCGCGCCTAGTCCCCGGCTGGACCCAGCCGATCATCATCGGCCGCCATGCCTTCGGCGATCAGTATCGCGCCACCGATTTCACCTTCCCCGGCAAGGGCACCCTGACCATCAAGTTCACCGGCGAAGATGGCAAGGTCATCGAGCACGAAGTGTTCCAGGCCCCCGGCGCCGGTATCGCCATGGCGATGTACAACCTCGATGCCTCGATCCGCGACTTCGCCTATTCGTCCTTCAACTACGCGCTCGATCGCGGCGTGCCCTGCTATCTCTCCACCAAGAACACCATCCTCAAGACCTACGATGGCCGCTTCAAGGACATCTTCCAGGAGATCTACGAGGCCGAGTTCAAGGAAAAATACGAAGCCAAGAAGATCTGGTACGAGCACCGTCTGATCGACGACATGGTCGCCTCCGCCCTCAAGTGGAGCGGCGGCTATGTCTGGGCCTGCAAGAACTACGACGGCGACGTGCAGTCCGATATCGTCGCCCAGGGCTTTGGCTCGCTCGGCCTGATGACCTCGGTTCTGGCGACGCCGGATGGCAAGATCGTCGAGGCCGAAGCGGCCCACGGCACCGTGACCCGTCACTATCGCCAGCACCAGGCCGGCAAGGAAACCTCGACCAATTCGACCGCCTCGATCTTCGCCTGGACGCGAGGCCTCGCCCACCGCGCCAAGCTCGATGACAACGAAGCGCTCCGCAAGTTCGCGCTGACGCTGGAAAAGGTCACCGTCGACACCATCGAAGAAGGCAAGATGACCAAGGACCTGTCCCTACTCGTCGGCCCCGATCAGCCTTGGCTCTCGACCATCGGCTTCCTCGACGCGATCGACCAAAACCTGCAGAAGGCCATGGCGTAAGCTTTTCGCTTTCGGACTATTTGGGCGGCGCATTGCGCCGCCCTTTTTGTTTGTCGCTGATGTCGCTAGGGTGAGTCCTCGCAGCAGGAGGCAGACATGGCTCAAGGCACCGGCACCAAAGACGACCCCTGGCTTCTCAAGACGCCGCCAGGCACCTCCGATATCGTGCTCTATCGCGCCCCCGACGCGACGCCACCGGCTTTGGTCTGCATCGCCGGCGGCACCGAGCTGCGCTACCATCTGCGCGCCATCGAAGACTATCACGCCATGCTCAAGGCCCATGGCGGCTGGATGGAACTGGGCAATGCCGACGAGCAGAAGCCTGCCAAGGAGGGCACGGTCGAAGCCTGGGCTCGCGCTGCCGATAACCCGGTCGGTGGCTGGTATGGCATCAAGAAGGGCCTGCGCGGCCGCTTCGCCAACTACGTCTCGCCGGTGCTCGAAGTCCTCGGCCTCGTCGAACTCGAACACAGCCCGCGCAACAATCGCGTCCGCGCCATCTGAGGCACGCACCTCATCACGCCAGCGTGAATTCATTCCGCTCGGGCCCTTGTGGCCGGGCAATTCGCCTCCGATATCCGGCTCTGGTCCAGGACCGGGCCAGCTTCGAGGGAGGCCAGTTTGCGCCAAATTTTACGATTTGCACTTGCCGGTTCGTTCGCCTTGGCCATGGCCGGCGGCGCCATGGCTGAGAGCCGCGATTTCGATTTGAAGGGGTTTACCAAGGTCGAAATCAATACCGGCATCAATGCCACGGTCACGCTCGGAGACGCATTTTCCATCCACGCCGAATCCGCCAACAAAGACCTGCTCGACAAGCTTGAAGTCACCCTTGACGGCGACACGCTGAGCGCCAGCGTCGATCAGAACTTTCTCGATTTCATCTTCAACGGAGGTGTCGTCGGCCAATTGCTCGGCGCCAATAATCTCACGCTGGCCATCACCCTGCCCACCCTGACCGGCGTCAGCGCCAGTTCCGCCGCCGATGTCGATGTCACCGGCGCCAAGGGCGATCTGGATATCAACGCATCGGGCGGCGCTGACCTCGCCATCACTGGCTCAGCGCTCGGTGCCGTTCGCGTCGATGCCTCCAGCGGTTCGGATGTCAGTCTGGCTGGCACCTGCACCAGCCTCACCGCCCAGACATCGACCGGCGCAGACCTCAAGGCCGCCGATCTGCAATGCGCCAGCGCAACTATCGACGCCTCCAGCGGCGGCGATGTCTCCGTATTTGCCAGCGCCAGCATTAAGGCCGAGGCCTCGACCGGGGCCGATGTCACCGTAGGCGGCAATCCTGCCGACCAAGCCCTGGACCGCTCCAGCGGCGGCGACATCACGATCGAAGACTGACGCCACACAAAAAGGGCGCCCCCTTGGGAGCGCCCTTCGATCTCGCAAAAACTGACCGCTACTTCTTCTTGCCCGTAGGCACTGCCGGCGCTGTCAGCGTGATCTCGTTGCGCTGTCCGGCAACAATTGTCACCGGCGTCTCGAAATCCACCCCCGCTGCATCGCGGCTCAGGATCACATAGTCGCCGGCCTTCAGCGTCGTCTCATAGCTGGGGCCGTAGCCATAGGAAAAGCTCTGGCGATTGCCCTTGATGTCCTTGGTGGCGCTGAGCAGTTCGACATAATTGTCAGCCGGCGTCGTCACCGCCAGCACGCCGGCATCGAGCACAATGGTCACGTCGGTCTTCTCGGCGGTTTTGACGCTGAACGGGATTTCGCCCTTGGTGCCGTCGAGCGTATAGGTCACCACATAGTCGCCCTGCGCCAGATCGAAGGTCTGGTCGCCGCCATAGCCGTAAGTCACAGATTTGCGCGTTCCGTCGAGGGCCGCCTTGGCTTCGAGCACTTCGAGATAGATGTCGTCCTCGACAGGCTGGCCTTCCACATATTCCGACTGGAACTGGGCAATGCCGGAGCCAACCACGATGTCCTTGTCCACCGTCTCGCCGGCCGCTGCGGTGAAGCTGTCCACCACCTTGGCCGCCCCGATGCTGACATTGAGCGTGATGTCCCCGGCCGGCACCACGGTATCGACTTCGCCATAAAACGTCGTCTGGTCCTTGGGCCACACCACATTGACCGTGGCGTCGCTATCAACATCGGCGCCTTCGCTGGGGCGCGGATGCACCTTGAGCACCGCAGCGTCGAGCACGAAATGCGGCTCGGCCACTGCGCCGGCCTTGATGGTCACATTCTGGCTGGCGATCGCATAGCCCATGGTCGCGGTGATGATGTAGTCGCCGGGCTCCAGCGTACCCTTGAAGGTCGAATAGTAGTCCATACCGACATACTCGCCCTGGCCGCCATCGGCCGCCACCTTGTACCAGGTCCAGACCAGGTCGGCCGCGTCATCGACGATGTCGGGCCCGCCCTCTGCCAGCGAGGCGCTTGGCTTGAAATTATAGTCGGCAACCGCCGGCTTCGGCTCTGGCGCAGGTTCGGGCGCGGGCTGCGCCACCTCGGCCACAGTCTCCGTCAGCGCCTGCACCAGCGAGGCGCCATCCTGCGCCGACAGGTACTTGCCGCCGGTGTTTTCCGCGAGGCACGCAACCTGCTTGCCCTCGTCATCCGACAGGCCAAACCCCAGCACGTGGACGGTAAAATCGACGCCCTTCTGCTCCAGCTCAGTTCCCAGCGCGCAGGGATCGACCTCGCAGGTCTCCAATCCATCGGTGATCAGGATCACCGTGGATTTCTCCTCGGTATATTTCAAATCTTCGGCCGCCAGCCGCACCGCATCCGACAGCGGCGTCATGCCCTTGGGATTGATATCGGCCACTGCCGCCTTGATCGCGTCGGCAGTTCCCGCCGCCGGCTCGACCAGCATTTGAATATCGCCACAATCGCCCTTTTTGCGATGGCCATAGGCCATTAATCCCAGCTCGACATCGGGTGAGATGGTGGACAGCACTGAGTCCAGCGTCTCCCGCGCGATGGTGATGCGCGCTTTGCCATCAATCTGCGCCCACATCGAGCCGGACGCATCGAGCACGATGATCGCCCGCTCGGCGGCCATGGCAGGCATCGCCAGTCCCAAGATTGCGACCGCGCCAACCAGAATTTTGTGAAGTAACCGCATGAGCGAAGCCCCTCCGTTCGCTTGTCTGTACGAAGACTGTAGTACATCACGCAATACACAGCATGCGCCGGCTGACGCCAAACTGAACACATCGTTCAGACTGCACCGAAACTATCAGACATTTACGAAATTTGATCGACGCCGCGATTATGACGTCGCGAACACCGGAACGCCACCCCTAGGCCGTCGCCACGATGACGTGTGCCTGAATTTTGGCGGCAACCGCGCCGTCGCCATGTCTGCGTGCGATCGCCGCCGCTGCGTAGTCGGTTGCAGCGTCCAGTTTGCCTGGGTCTCTGGCCTCGATTTCGGTACGCAGAACAGTTCCCTGGCAAAAGGCAATGGCCGGAATGCGCGGCGATGACGCCTGGCTTTGTTCGGCCCTCGTCTCAATCGCCACTTGGGCAAACCCCGCGTCTTCCAACTCGCGACGGATCAGTGCCGTATCGTGATAGCCATGCGGCGTGCGCGCCAAAAAGCGCGGCGGATCGTTCGGGAAAAACTCTGCGAGAGCATTCGTCACATCATCCGCAAACGCATTCTCCTCGATACGATCCCAAACGTTGAACAAAAAATGTCCTCGGGGCTTCAGGACGCGCCTTGCCTCGCGGTACGCAGATAAGCGGTCGGGAAAAAACATTGCGCCGAACTGACAGCAAACCAGATCGAATGTCCTATCCTCAAACGGCAGCGCCAAGGCATCCGCCTGACGCCATTCGATGCGACTGTTGGCAGCTTGTCGCGATGCGGCGTAGTCGAGCATCGGCTGGTTAAAGTCGGTGACCACATAGCGCGCGTTCAGGGACAATTTTGGCGCCAATACGCGGGTGACGACACCCGTGCCTGCGGCCGTCTCCAAAACGGCGCTCGGCGACAACGACGCCGCTCGTCGCGAAATATCGGCAGCGAACGGCTCGAAAATCAACGGCACCATATAGCGGTCGTAATTTTCCGGAATTGAGCCCGCGAACACCTTGTCCGTTTCCAGCATTGCTCTCACCCGCCATCCAGTGGATCGCCAGTAAGCCTAGCACTACTGGCTGTATCCCGCACGCAATCCAGTCGGCCGCGCGCTAATGAGCGCACGCCCCGTTTTCCAGTCGACGGCAATGGCCGTGCCGACTAGGCTGAAATCCTCGCCTGCTCTCTCCAGCCATCGGTGTCGTTATGCCCGTCGGGGTTCTGTTCGCTATCGGCGCCTATTCGATCTATTCGGGCGGTGATGCCATCATCAAAGGCTTCGGCACCACAATCAGCGTCTTCGAGATCGGCTTTTTCGTCGCCCTGTTCTCCCTGCTGCCGGCCCTGTTCGCCAAACCAAAGGCCGAACGCTGGCGCGACGCCTTCCAGTTGACCCGGCCCGCTCTGGTGCACTTGCGCTCGTTCAGCGGCGTCATGTCCTCGCTGTTGGTGACCTATGCCTTCGTCCACATCCCCTTCGCCGAAACCTACTCGCTGGTCTTCATGATGCCGCTGTTCATCACCGTGTTTTCGGTGGTCTTGCTGAAGGAAAGCGTCGGCCTCACCCGGTGGGCCATGTTGCTCATCGGCTTTTGCGGCGTGATGCTGGTGGTGCGCCCCGGCTTTCGCGAACTCGAACTCGGCCACATGGCGGCCCTGGCCTGCGCCGTGTTCGGCGCCACCACCACCACAGTCCTGCGCGTCGTCGCCGGCGACGAAAAGCGCGTCAGCCTCATCGCCCTGCCCGCGCTTTATCTTATCGTCGCCACCGGCGTGCTGATGCTGCCCGGCTTCGTCATGCCCAGCCTGGTCCAATTCGCCCTGCTGGCCCTCAGTGGCAGCCTTGTCGGCATGGGCCATATCCTGCTGATCGCCGCTACCCGCAATGCACCCGCCAACCAGGTCGCGCCAATCCAGTATATCCAAATCCTCTGGGCCATAGGGCTAGGCTCATACTTCTATTCTGAACATCCAGACGCACTGGCCTATGTGGGCATGGCGGTCGTCACCCTGTCGGGCCTGGTCAATGTCCTGCTTGACGGCGCCCGCGCCCGCATTGCCGGCCGCTATGCCGAATATCGCGCCCGCCAGGGCACATCGCCAACCGACATCGCCGAAGTTCAGGGACCGGAAATCTAACGCCACCAACAGCTTCGTCCTCGACGCCGTCGCTGCAATCTTGTATGGTAACGCTAATCCCCGCGTCCCTCCTGTATCCGGACTATTCGATGCCGATTGGCGTCATTCTTGCTTTTGTGGCCTATGCCAGTTTCTCTATGGGCGATGCGCTGATCAAGGCCATCGGTCCCGGTTTCACCGTCTTCGAAATCGCCTTCTTCACCACCAGTTTCTCGATCATTCCGCTCGCGCTCACGAACCGCCACGAGCGCTGGCGCGAAATGTTCAAGATGAAGCACCCCTGGCTGGTGCAATTGCGCTGCCTGACCGCGATCTGCGGCACCGCGCTCATCATGTACGCCTTTACCCACATTCATTTCGCCGAAACCTATGCCATTGCCTTCACCACGCCGATTTTCGTCACCCTGCTCTCGGTGCTGATCCTTAAGGAGCACGTGACGCCGCTGCGCTGGGTTCTGCTGCTGGTTGGCTTCGTCGGGGTGCTTTTGGTGGTGCGGCCGGGCTTCCGCGAATTGGGCCTCGGCCATCTCGCCGCCTTTGCCAGCACCCTGGTCGGCGCGGTGACCACGGTCATCCTGCGCCACATCGCGCCCACCGAGAAACGCGTCACCCTGGTCGGCGTCCTCGTGGTTTATTCCGTCATTTTTAACGGCACGATGATGCTGCATACCTTCGTCTGGCCAAGTTGGGAACAGTTCGGCCTCCTGGCGCTCTGCGGCGCCTTCGGCGGCTGCGGTGGGCTGCTGCTCATCGCCGCCACCAAGGTCACGCCAGCCAACCTGCTCGCACCGGTGCAATATAGCCAGCTGATCTGGGGCATTGTCCTCGGCGCCGCCTTCTACCACGAATATCCCGACGCCCTGGCGATCGGAGGTCTCTTCGTCGTCCTCGGCGCCGGCCTGATGAACGTGCTGAGCACCAAGACCAAAATCCGTTGGAAGCCGCGCGTCTTCTTCTACCGCAGCGGACTCTAGTTACGCCAAAGCCCGCACCGGTGAGGATGCGGGCTTCAAAATCTCTAGACCAGGCCTAAAGCGCCGACCGGATTGCCGCCATGGCTTCATTGGCCTTGCTGCCATCAGGGCCACCGGCCTGGGCCATGTCAGGTCGACCGCCGCCGCCTTGTCCACCCAGCGCGGCAGAGCCGGCCCGCACCAAGTCCACCGCCGATACCTTGCCGACCAAGTCTTCGGTCACGCCCACGGCCAGCCCGGCCTTGCCGTCTTCGGTCAGGCCGATCACCACGACGACGCCCGAGCCAACCTGCTTCTTGGTCTGGTCGACCAGGCCGCGCAAATCCTTGGGCTGCAGGCCATCGACGATACGACCGACGAAGTTAACGCCATTGATCGTCTCGGTTTCGGCGGACGGGCTATCCGCCCCGCCGCCCATTGCCAGCTTCTGGCGAGCATCCGTCAGAGCGCGTTCGGACTTCTTGAGCTGATCCTGCAAAGCGGCGATGCGATTGAGCACCTCCACTGGCTGAGTGTGCAACACATCAGCCACGCTGGCGACCAGATTGGTATTGGTGCGGGCGTGATGACGTGCCCCGCGCGCGGTCAGCGCCTCGATGCGACGCACGCCGGCCGCCACGCCGGATTCCACGAGCACTGAAATCAGTCCGATATCGCCGGTCCGGCCGACATGCGTGCCGCCGCACAGTTCGACGGACCAGCCCACTGCGTTGCCGGTTGGATCGCCCATCGAGACCACGCGGACCTCGTCGCCATACTTTTCGCCGAACAGCGCGCGCGCGCCCGATTGCTTGGCTTCCTCGACGCCCATCAACCGCGTTTCCACGCGTGAGTTCTGCAAGACGATATCGTTGGCGATATCCTCGATCTGCGCCATTTCCTGCGGACTGATCGGCTTGGTATGTACGAAGTCGAAGCGCAGCCGATCGGCCGAGACCATCGAGCCCTTTTGAGCGACGTGATCACCCAGAACGATGCGCAATGCCTCGTGCAGCAGGTGGGTGGCTGAGTGATTGGCACGAATAGCCGAACGGCGGCCGTGATCGACCACCAGGCCAAGCGGCGCACCCAGTGCTAGCGTGCCCTGCCGGACCGTAACCTTATGGCCAAAAACGCCATGGTTCTTGACCGTATCGGTGACGTCGGCGGCAACGCCTTCGCCCGAAATCGTCCCGGTATCGCCGACCTGCCCGCCACTCTCGCCATAGAAGGGCGTCTGGTTGAGCACGACAAAGCCATCCTCGCCGGCCGCAAGCGTCTCGACCATCGCGCCGTTGCGCACGAGGGCGGTGACGACGCCCTCCGCAACTTCGGTTTCATAGCCGAGGAATTCGGTCGGACCGACCTTGTCCGCGACGGCAAACCAGACCTTCTCCTCGCCGGCTTCACCAGAGCCGGACCAGCTCTTGCGCGCCTCGGCGCGCTGGCGCGCCATGGCGTCTTCAAAGCCCGTCAGATCGACATTAATGCCGCGCATGCGCAGCGCATCCTGCGTCAGGTCGAGCGGAAAACCATAGGTGTCGTAGAGCTTGAAGGCGGTGACGCCCTCCAGCATGTCGCCCTGCCCCAGGGTAGCGGTCGCGTCATCGAGCAGTTGCAGGCCGCGGCTCAGTGTCTTGAGGAAACGGTTTTCTTCGAGGCGAATAGTCTCCTCGATCATGCCCTCGCCGCGGACCAGTTCGGGATAGGCTTGCCCCATCTCGCGCACGAGCGTCGGCACGATGCGATGAATCACCGGCTCTTCGACACCTAACAAAGTGGCATGGCGCATGGCGCGGCGCATGATGCGACGCAGCACATAACCGCGCCCCTCGCTTGAAGGCAGCACGCCTTCGGCGATGAGGAAACTCATCGCGCGCAGATGATCCGCAATGACGCGCAGGCTCGGCGTCGCCGGGTCGCCGTTGAAGCCCGTGGCCTGCATGGTCGATGCGATCAGCGTCTTGAAGAGGTCGATCTCGTA